>NZ_JBHWID010000025.1:0-72068 GCF_042732175.1 Kitasatospora sp. NPDC059795 | reverse complement strand
GGTTACATTCCGAACCCGGAAGCTAAGCCTCACAGCGCCGATGGTACTGCAGGGGGGACCCTGTGGGAGAGTAGGACGCCGCCGAACAATCATTCAGGGAAAGCCCCCCGCCTCACGGCGGGGGGCTTTTTCGCATTCCCGGAAGCGGTCACCACCGGTCGGGGTGGAGTTAAGTCCACCTGAAAGACGGGTGGCACGGCCAATGTGCCGGCCGGGGGGTCGGAGAGAGACTGAGAGCGTTCTTGGGGACGGCGATCAACTCTCGGGGAGTAGGCCTTGGCGACGACAGCATGGTTCGACGGTGGGGCCGCCAGGTCCATTGCGGGGGAGCGCCTGCGGGCGGGGGCGCGGGCCTGCGGGCAGGGCCTGGTGATGGCGGTGGCGGCAGCTGCGGGGCCGGTGGTGCCGGTGTTGGCGGCGGTGTTCACGGCGTTGGTGGCGGTTCAGCTGTTCGACGGGGGAGCACTGGCGCCGTTCGTGGCGGCGCCGAGTGCGATCGCGGTGGGGGCGTCGGCGCTGTACCTGCTCGCGCGGCATGGTGCGGCGTGGACGCGGCAACGCGTGGAGCGGATGTCGGGGGATGCCTGGCCTGTGGTGTATTCGACGCGCGAGGCGTTGGAGCAGGACGCGCGAGGGTTCTGGTGGACGGGGGTGTCGTACCATCGCCGGCTGGGGGTGGCGCGGCTGGTGCAGCTCGTGCAGTGGGCAGTGCGGGATCGGCAGGTGCGGCGGGAGGGGCTGTGGCTGTTGGCGAACCCGGCGGGCGTGGTGGCGCTGCTGGGTGTACCGATGTTCCTGGTGTGGGGCGGATTGATGTTCGGGCTGACCGGGCAGGTGGACCGCCGGCAGTTCTTCGGGATTTACAACCACCCGATGAACCTGCTGATCTCGGCGCTGATCGGCGGGGCCATGGTGGTGGTCGGGCTGCTGGCGATGCCGAGGGCGGTGCGGGCGCACCACGAGCTGGCGTGCCGGGTGCTGGGTGGAGCGCCGAAGGAGAGCCGGGCCCAACTGACCGAGCGGGTCGCGCATCTGACGGAGACCCGGGCCGACGCGGTGGACGCCCAGGCGGCGGAGTTGCGACGGATCGAGCGGGATCTGCACGACGGGGCACAGGCGCGGCTGGTGGCGATCGGGCTGACGCTGGGGACGATCGAGCACCTGATGACGAGCGACCAGACGGCAGCCCGGGAGCTGCTGGCCGAGGCGCGCGAGTCCTCGGCGAAGGCGCTGCAGGAGCTGCGGGATCTGGTCCGTGGCATTCATCCGCCGGTACTGGCGGAGCGCGGCCTGCCGGACGCGGTACGGGAGTTGGCGTTGACGGCGGTGGTGCCGACGGAGGTGACGGTGAGCCTGCCGGGCCGGCCGGAGGCGTCGTTGGAGACGGCGGTGTACTTCAGCGTGAGTGAGCTGCTGGCGAATGCGGCGAAGCACGCGCGGGCCCGGCAGGTGTGGGTGGACGTGCTGTACCGGGCGGGCCGGCTGCGGGTGGTGGTGACGGACGACGGGCACGGGGGTGCGCGGATGGAGACCGGCGGTGGGTTGCGGGGGATCGAGAAGAGGTTGGGTACGTTCGACGGAGTGATCTCGCTCGAGAGTCCTGTGGGCGGGCCGACCACCATCACCATGGAGCTGCCGTGCGCGTTGTCCTCGCCGAGGATCTCTACCTCCTTCGCCAAGGCCTGACACGGCTGTTGGAGGTCCACGGGTTCACCATCGCGGCGGCCGTGGAGACCGGGCCCGACCTGCTGGAGGCGCTGCTGTCGGAGCGGCCGGACGTCGCGGTGGTGGACGTCCGGCTGCCGCCGACGCTGACGGACGAGGGGCTGCAGGCGGCGTTGGCGGCGCGTCGGGAGATACCGGGCCTGCCGGTACTGGTGCTGTCCCAGCACGTGCAGCAGTTGTACGCGCGGGAGTTGTTGGCGGACGGCACCGGCGGGGTGGGTTACCTGCTGAAGGACCGGGTGTTCAACGCGGACCAGTTCGTGGACGCGGTGCGCCGGGTGGCGGCCGGCGGGACGGCGATGGACCCGGACGTGATCGGCCGGCTGCTGCAGCACAACGCGGGATCGGAGCCCTTGCAGCGGCTGTCGCCGCGGGAGCGGGAGGTGCTCGGCCTGATGGCGGAGGGCTGCTCGAACTCGGCGATCGGCGCGCGGCTGACGATCAGTGACGGGGCGGTGGCCAAGCACATCGCCAACATCTTCGGGAAGTTGGGGCTTGCGCCGACGGAGGACGGCAACCGCCGGGTGCTGGCAGTGCTGGCGTACCTGAACGGCGCGACGGAGCGGCCGGCCGCCGGGTAGCGCCCGGCGGAGAGGTGTGTGCGGTGGTGTGGACCAGTGGAGGAGTGGTGCCGGTCCGGCCTGCCGACAGGAGTGAACGCCCGTACGAGTAGTATCCGGTGGGCCGAGTCTGTCAACGGCGCATCAGTACCGCGGTGTCCCGCGGCCGTGCGCCCCGGGCGGGGACGTGTACTCGGCGGCTACAGGTCCTACGGCAGCTGCCGAGTCCCAGGGGTTGATCATTCGAATGGCACGTCCTTCCCTTACCCGCGCGCACCGGGCTCTGCTGGGTGTGGTGGCCGTCGGCGCGTGTGTCATCTCGGGCATCGGTTTCGCAGGCTCGTACAACTCGGTGCGGGACCTCGCGCTGGACAAGGGCTTCGGCACCTTCGCCTACGCCTTTCCGATAGGCGTCGACGCGGGCATCGTGGTGCTGCTCTCGCTGGACCTGGTGCTGACCTGGCTGCGGATCCCGTTCCCGCTGCTGCGGCAGACGGCATGGCTGCTGACGTTGGCGACGATCACGTTCAACGCGGCGGCGTCCTGGGGCGACCCGCTGGGCATGGCGATGCACGCGGTCATCCCGGTGCTGTTCGTGGTGGTGGTCGAGGCCTCGCGGCACGCGGTGGGACGGATCGCGGCGATCACCGCCGACCGGCACATGGAGTCGGTGCGGCTGATGCGCTGGGTGCTGTCGCCGGTGCCGACGTTCCGGCTGTGGCGGCGGATGAAGCTGTGGGAGCTGCGGTCGTACGACGAGACGGTGCGGCTGGAGCAGAACCGGCTGGTGTACCGCGCGCAGCTGCGGTTCCGGTACGGGCGCGGCTGGCGGCGGTCGGCGCCGTTCCAGGCACTGCTGCCGCTGAAGCTCGCGAAGTACGGCGTGCCGCTCGACCCGACGGTGCTGGACCGGATCGACGGCCCGCTCCAGGGGCACGGTGGCGCGGCGATCGAGGCCGAGGAGACGGTGCAGGCGGAGCGGTCGGCCCCGGCGGCCGGTCAGGTGACGCAGGGTCAGCCGGCGGCGCTCGGCGCGTCGGCGCCCGCCCAGGGGCCGGCCGCAGCCGGGCCCGCCCCGCAGCCCCAGCAGGCTCAGGCCCAGCAGGCTCAGCCTCAGCAGCCCCAGGCCCAGCAGGCCCAGGCGCAACAGCTCCAGGCGCAGCAGCAGTCGGCGGTGCCGCCGGTGTCGGCGGCGGTCGCGGTGCCGACGCTGGCGAAGCTGGCCGCGGTGCGGCTGCGGGACCAGCAGGACCCGGAGGGCGCGCAGGCCGCCCCGGTGGTGGATCAGACGTCGGACCTCAACGTGTGGACGGCGCGCCCGGTGCGCTCGCACGTGGCAGAGGCAGACCAGGTGCACACCGCGCGGGTGCCGGGCCAGGCCTCGCCGTGGTTCAAGGCCCCTCGTCCGCAGGACGAGGAGGCGGCGGACCGTCCGCAGTCGGGGTACCAGCCGGCCGACGGGTACCCGGCGCACGCGGACCAGCAGTTCGCCGAGCAGCAGTTCGCGGAGCAGGGCTACGCCGAGCAGGCCTACCCGGAGCACGGCGGCTACCCGGAGGGCTACCGCCCGGCCGGGCCGGAGCAGCAGCGGGTGCAGGCCAACGGGCACGGCCCGGCCCGGCCGCAGGGTCCGCACGGACCGCAGGCCGCCCCGCAGCCCGTGCCAGTGCCGGTGCCGGTCGACCCGAGCGGCCGCCCGATGGCGCAGGACCAGCAGGTCGAGCCGATCCGGCTGGGCGGCCGGCCGCTGCGGCTGGACGCGATGATGGAGGCGGAGACGCCGCCCTTCGCGGAGGGCACCGAGGGCGCGGAGGGGGCGCCGGCGCGCCGCCCGTTCGCGGGCGGGGCGGAGCCGCTGAACGCGGACGAGTGCTTCGACGCGCTGGTCAGCTACATGGAGGAGAACCAGCGCCACCCGGACGAGCGCCGCTTCGCCGAGTACCTGTCGCAGCGCGGCGTCCCGGGCTCCCGCCAGGACGGCGGGGTGGCCGTCAAGGACGTCGAGAAGATCTGGGACCAGCTCCAGGAGCGGTACATGGAGTCGGGCCGGGAGTGACCGCCTCCGCGCGGTGACCGCCCCCGCTCGGCCCTGACGCCGCCCCAACTCCTGGACACGCCAGGCCTCGTGGCCGTCCTCCGGTTCTCCGGTGGGCGGCCATTGACGCTTTCGCGGGGCCGCACTACGGTCACCGGACCGTTCCGTCGTGGCCGCACGGTGAGTGGAGGAGCCCCGGATGTCGCACCCCGTCCCCGCCCGCGCCGGAGCCGGCCGGCCCGTCTCGTTCTCGGACGCCGCCCGGGCCGCCGTGGAGGCACTGTTGACACCGGTGGACGCCGAACTGACGCGCCGCTACCCGGGTGAGCGGCCCGCCCGGCAGCCGGTGCACACCGTGTACGTGCCGGCCGACGCGTACGGGGCGCACACCGTCCGCGAGTGGGGCGCGCGGGCGCTCGCCGTGTTCGACGAGCACGCCGGGACGCCCGCGCGGCTGGCCCGGGCGCTCGGCGTGCCCGACGACGCGCTGCTGGCGGACGTGCACGCCCGGGTACGGGCCAAGCTGGCGCGCGAGCCGATTGAGGACCTGCGGATCGACTTCGAGGACGGCTACGGCCCGCGCCCCGACGCGGAGGAGGACGCCGAGGCGGTGCGGGCCGCGAAACTGGTGGCCGCGGCGGCGGCCGAGGGCACCGGGCCGCCGTACATCGGCATCCGGGCCAAGTGCCTGGAGGCCGCCGTCCGGGCCCGCGGCATCCGCACCCTGGAGGTTTTCCTCGGCACCCTGCTGGCCGAGGGCGGCCTGCCCGACGGACTGCTGCTCACCCTGCCGAAGGTCAGCCACCCCGGGCAGGTCGCCGCGTTGGCACGGCTGTTGGCGGACTTCGAGCGGCGGGCCGGGCTGCCCGACGGGCGGCTCGGGTTCGAGATCCAGATCGAGACCACCCAGGCCGTCCTCGGCCCGGACGGCCGGGCCACCGTCGCGCTGCTGATCGACGCCGCCGAGGGCCGGGCCGTCGGACTGCACTACGGCACCTTCGACTACAGCGCCGCGTGCGGCGTCGGCGCGGCCCAGCAGAGCCCGGACCACCCGGTCGCCGACCACGCCAAGGCCGTCATGCAGGTTGCCGCGGCCGGCACCGGCGTCCGGCTCTCCGACGGCTCCACCAACGTGATCCCCACCGGCCCCGCCGAGCAGGTGCACGCCGCCTGGCGGCTGCACCACGGCCTGGTCCGGCGCGCGCTGGCCCGCGCCTACTACCAGGGCTGGGACCTGCACCCGGCCCAGCTGCCCACCCGCTACGCCGCGGTGTACGCATTCCACCGCGAGGGCCTGGACGCCGCCTGCGCGCGGCTCACCGCATACCTCGCCAAGTCTGGCGGCGCGGTGCTGGACGAGCCGGCCACCGCCCGCGCCCTCGGTGGCCAGCTGCTGCGCGGCCTGGACTGCGGCGCCCTCGACCCCGCCGAGGTCACCGCCCGCACCGGCCTGGACCGCGCCGCCCTGCACGCCCTGGCCGGCCGCTGAGCAGGCACGGCCCGCAGCCTCGCGAAGACAGGCCCTAGGCTGGGCGGCAAGGCCGGTGGCCGCTGTTCGCGGCGGTGCCGGATGGAGAGCGACAGCGGAGAACACCAGCGTCATGGCCGAGCCCAGCCCGAAGCCGTACCTGACCGTCCGGGGCGATGGCAGCCACGAGTTGGAGATCAAGAAGTCCCGGTTCATCTGCCACCTGGCCCGGGTCGCGGACGAGGACGCGGCGCAGGCGTTCATCGCGGCGATCCGCAAGCAGTACTGGGACGCCCGGCACAACTGCACGGCGTTCGTGGTCGGGGAGGAGCAGCCGCGCGAGCGGTCCAGCGACGACGGGGAGCCGGCCGGGACGGCGGGCGTGCCGATGCTGGAGGTGCTGCGGCGGCGCGGGGTGACCGACACGGTCGCGGTGGTGACGCGGTACTTCGGCGGCATCAAGTTGGGCGCGGGCGGGCTGGTCCGGGCGTACGGGACGGCGGTGTCGGAGGCGCTGGACGAGATCGGGCTGCTGGAGCGCCGCCCGGTCGCGCTGCTGTCGGTGGCCGTGGACCACACCCGGGCCGGGCGGCTGGAGAACGACGTCCGGGCGGCCGGGTACGCGGTGGCCGGGTTGGAGTACCTCGCGGACGGGGTGCGGATCGAAGTGGGCGTCCCCGAGCCGGAGGTGACGGAGTTCCACACCTGGCTGGCCGAGGCGACCGGCGGTTCGGCGACCGCCGAGCCCGCCGGTCGGACCTTCGTCGAGGTCGACGTCTGAGGACCCGCCGGGTGGGCGGTCGAGGCCGGAACAGCAGCCGGTTTTCGGCCAATTTCCGGTGCGGACAAGGCGTTCGGGCACGCTGCATCAACTGCGGGCGGGCGGGTAGCAGAGGCCGCGCGAGGCGAGTTCCGGTTGCCGACCGATGACACTCGAACGAAGGAACCACGGCCGGAGAAGGAACTTTCACTCCCGTTCGTTTCGTCTCCTGGACAGGACACCGCGATTCGGCACGGCCCGGAAGGAGGACTCGCAGACCGCAGCACCGCACCTCGGGAGGTTCCGCGTATGCCCACCGACCAAGCCCAGCCGCCCTATCGGCTGACGGCCGCGACACCACGCCCGCACCACGACACGACCGCCCTCGTCGACCACCTGCTCGCCGCCTGGCTGAAGGCGGAGGGTTATGACGAGCCCCCGCCCCGCGACGCCGGGGCCCCGCCGGAGCGACTACGGCTCGGCGACCGGGTGCTGCTGGACCGCGACGACGGCCCGCTGCCCGGCCGCGCCCCCGGAGCCCGCTACAGCCGCCGCCGACTGCGCACCCCCGCTCCGCACGGCACCGACCAACTGACCCTCACCCTCGCCTCCGAGGACGCCGACGGCCCGACCCGGCTGCGCGTCGAGGCCGAACACCTGCCCGCCGGGCCCACGCCGACCGGCCACGGCCGGGTCCCCGTCCCGGAACTCGTCCGCCGCCTGCTGCCGCTGCTGGACGCCACCGAGGGCCCGGTGCCGCTGCCGGTCGCCGCACGGGCGCTCGGGCCCGCCGAGCTGGACGACCTGATCGACGAACTGTGCGACCCGGAACGGCAGTTGCCGACCGTGGTGGCCAGCGTCCCGCCCGCCGTGCCGATCGAGGAGTGGCAGGAGACGGTCCTCGGCCCGCTGCTGCGCCAACTCCCGGGCCTGGCCTCGATGTACGTGCTCGGGCACGCCGCGCTGCCGCGGTTCAACCTGGCCCTCGAATACCACAAAGTGTACGGCGGCGCGGTCCGCACCTTCCTGCCCGACGTCGACCCGGCGTCCCGCACCGACGCCGCCCGGCACCCCGTCCTGCCGCGCGGCCGGATCGACGAGAACCTGCGCCGCGCCGCCGCGCTGCTGGCCCGCGAACCGCGCCGGGTGGCCGCCGAACTCGCGCTGCCCGCGCCGCTGGACGCGGTGCCGCAGCTGTGGCTGCCGCCCGAGGCCCGCAAGGCCCCCGAGCGCCCCGCGCACCCGGCGGTCCGGCTGGAACGCTGCCGGCTGCGGATCGAGCAGCCCCGCCCGCCGCGCCGCCCCCGGTGCGGCACCGGCCCGGGCAGCTTCGGCGAACTCGTCGACCGCTTCGGCGAGTTCCCGCTGCTGGAGTTCACCGGCGACAGCAAGGAGACGCTCGCCCTGGATGGCCAGGCGGACGGCCCCGGTTGGGCCCGGCTCACCTGGGACGGGCTGACGGCGCTCCAGGAGTACGCGGACGCCGCCGTGCGCGGCGAGGCCGGCGGCGACTTCAAGCAGTGGTGCGAGCACACCCCGCCCGGCTGCCACCGCTTCCCGCCGCGCAAGGCGGTCCGCGGCGAGTCCCGCACCGTCGCCAGCCACGGCAAGTGGAAGCGCCAGCGGATGCTGCCCGTCCCCGCCGTCGTGGACTCCTCCTGCCGCGCGTTCATGGGCGCGCACCTGCGGATCGGCGGCGGCGGCACCGCGCCCCGGGTGCACTACCTGGACGACTGTTCCGGCAGTGGCCGGATCTACGTCGGCTACATCGGACTGCACCTGACCAACACCCGCACCAACTGACCGCCGCACCCGCACCGGATCCCCGGGGCCGACCCCACGTCGGCCCCGCTCGGGGTGCGGCGCGGCCGATCCTGTGTCAACGGTCGGCCAAACCACGGAGGTTGGCTGACCCGGAGCGTTCGGCGGGGGACAATGCTGATCGGGCCCCGCCGACGGCGGCCCTCCGACGTGCGCCGGACGAGCAGGGGGAACGACCGCCGATGCAGCATCCATCCGAGGGCCGCGCCGACGGCGCCGCCACGGTGCTCCAACCCGGGTTCCTCGCCTCGCTGTTCCGCGAGCTCGGCGCCGACGAGGACGAGCCGCCCGCCGCGCACGAGCCCTCGGCCGGGCAGGAGCTCCCGGCCGCGTACGACCCGCCCGCCGCGCACCGCCCGGAGCCCGCCCCCGTCGTGCCCCCGCCGCCCGCCGCACCACCCACCGTGCCGCCTGCCGCACCGCCTGCCGCACCGCCCGCACCCGCTGCGGCCGCCGCTGTCGTCGACGACCCGGTGACCGCGCACGGCCGGGCCGCCGCGCTCACCCACCACCGCAGCCTCGCCGTGCAGGCCGACCACGAACGCCTCGCCGACCTGCTGCGCCGCGCCGCCCAGCCGGTCTCCGCGATGGACTTCGAGAGCCAGCTGCGCAGCTACCGCCCCAAGCCGTATCCGGACGCGGCCCCGGAGGCCGAACTCGAGCCCGCCTGGGCCGACTTCGCCCCGACCGAGCCCGCCGAGACCGACCCCGACCAGCCCCGTTCGCGCCGCCTGCTCGACTCCGGCTACCAGCGCGAACTCGCCCAGGCCCGGCTGCTCCACCAGCGCGCGCTGCGCGAGTGGCGCACCCGGCAGGCCGACCTCGCGGACAACGGAGCGCTCGCCGCCCGGCAGGCCCACGAGGAGGCCGAACTGGCCCGGGCCCGCGCCGTGCAGGAGTACAACGACAGCCTGGAGCAGTGCCGCCGCGCCTACCGGCAGGCCGAACCGGCCGCCGTCGAGTCGCTGCTGGAACGCGCCCTGGCCGCCGCCGAGGGCTCCACCCGGGACCTGCCCGCCCCGTGCCACGCGGTGTTCCGGGCGCTGACCCGCACCGCCGTCCTCGACCTCGACCTGCCGCCGCTGGACACCGTCCCCGCGCTGTCCGGCTACCGGCTCGGCGAGGACGGCAGCGTCGAACCGGTCCGCCGCCCCGACGCCGACGTCCGCGCCGACTACCTGCGGCTCGCCGCCCGCCTCGCCCTGCGCGCCCTGCAGGCCGCCGACGCCGTCGACACCGACGACGTGCTGGCCGGCGTCGTGCTGAACGGCTGGCTGCGGGAGCCCGGCCGCCCCCCGCGCTGCCTGCTCAGCGTCGACGCCGACCGCGACGCGCTGGCCCGCACCCGGCTGGTCCCCGACTCGGGGCACCTCGGCGACGACGGCGTGTACGCGGACGCCGAGCACGACGAGTCGCTGCTGCGGCTGCGCGCGCTGGCCGCCGTGATCACCCCCGACCCGTACGCGGACGAGGCGGTGGTGCCGTGGGGCACCGCCGAGGCCGCGGTGCCCGCGCTCGGCGAACTCTCGCCCGGCGAATTCGCCCTGCTGGTCAGGGCGGTGCTCACCGCCGGCGGCCTGGAGGACTGGAGCGTGCGGCTGCGCGGCCCGGCCGGACTGGTCGCCACCGCCGAGGGGCAGCCCGGCAGCCGGCTGCCCGGACGCTGGGTGGTGTGGGCCTCCCGCGGGCCCGCGCCCGTCGCCGTCGAGGAGATCGCCACGCTGTCCGAGGCCGTCCGCGAGGAGGGCGCCGACCGCGGCCTGCGGATGACCTGCGGCCAGTTCGCCGACGAGGCGATCGACCTGACCGCCGAGGAACGCCACCAGCGGATCCACCTGGTCGACGGCCAGGGCATCCGCGAACTCGCCCTCACCCACCTGGAGCTTCCCCTCACCGTCTGACGGTCCGTCGGAAACCCGGCGGGTCCCGTCCGGCCTTCTGTCGTTCCGCCGTTCGAGGTGTCAGGCTTGGGCCGTGGAGAACGGACACCTCGGCCGCCGGTTCGACCGGCGCCCCGCCGAGCACGCAGAACGGCGCGCCGTCGAGCAGGAGCGCGAACGGGCGATGGCCGAGATGTACGCCGAGTGCGGCCTGCTGCGCGAACTCGCCGACGCCGTCGGGATCCAACTCGACGACACCGTCGACTCGTTGACGGCACTCGACCAGCTGCTGCCGCGCTGGCGCGACGACCCGCAGGTCTCCCGCCGGCTGGGCACCGACGCCGGCCTGTACCTCGGCACGGTGATCCGCCGCCGGATCCCCGGCTCGACCTGGCGGCTCGCCGCCGACGGCCGCCCGCTGATGGTGCTGGCCACCGGCTTCGAGCTCGACGTCACGGCCCTCGGCGCCGACTGGGCCGAGCAGGGCGCCCCGCAGCTCGCCGCCGTCTACCGGGCCGCCGGGGACGGCTGACCGGCCCGCCCATCGATTGATGGCGCGTCACCCCGACGCATCACCCCGCTGCGTCACCCCGCCGCGTCACCCCGACGGGTCGGCCGGGCGGCGCGGCGGGGGAGCGGCCAGCACAGTGGGCTCCAGGGCCCGGCACCGTCCGGCCCGGGCCGGACGACTGGGCAGCCGTGGGCAGCGGTCCGCACAGCCGTCCGGCCCCTGGCGCGAGTCGGGGGAGGCCGAAACTGACCGCCGTGCTGGTCGCCGCGGGCGCCTTCCTGATGACCCTGATCGGCGGATTCGTCGCGCAGCGCACCGGCGACCGCCGCCACCTGGTGCTCGGCTTCGCCGCCGGACTGATGCTCGGCGTGGTCGCCTTCGACCTGCTCCCCGAGGCGATGGAACAGGCCCCCGAGAAGCTCCACGGCGTGCCCGAGGCGCTGCTGATGTTCGCCGCCGGGTTCCTGCTGATCCACGTGGTCGAACGGGCCGTCGCCATCCACCGCGGCCACGAGGGCGAGTACGCCGCGCACAGCCACACCCACGGACACGGCCACGGACCCGGACACCGGCACCGCGAACAGGGCGTCGGGCTGGCCGCCGCGTCCGCGCTGGTGCTGCACAGCGTGATGGACGGCTTCGCGATCGGCGCCGCGTTCCAGGCCGGCGCCACCGTCGGCACGGTGGTCGCCATCGCCGTCGTCGCGCACGACTTCGCCGACGGCTTCAACACCTACACGCTCACCCGGCTGTACGGGAACAACCGGCGGCGGGCGGTCGCGCTGCTGCTCGCCGACGCCGTCGCGCCCGTCACCGGCGCCGCGATCACGCTGCTGTTCGCCATCCCCGACCACCTGCTCGGGCTGTACCTCGGGTTCTTCGGCGGCTTCCTGATGTACCTGGCGACCTCCGACATCCTGCCGGAGGCGCACAGCCCGCACCCCTCGCGCTCCACCCTGGTCTGCACCCTGGTGGGCGTCGGGTTCATGTGGCTGGTGGTCGGGCTGGCCTGACGCCCGTCGCCCGCTCAGAGGGCGAGGGCGTCCCAGTGGCGGCGCAGCGCGTCCAGGGTGACGGTGACGGCCGGACGGCGGGAGGTGCGGGTGCGCCACAGGGCGTGCACCCGGCGGACCGGCTGCGGGGTGACCGGGCGGGCGGCGACCTGCGGGGGCAGCGGGCCGCGGGCCAGCCGGGGGACCAGGCCGAGGCCGAGACCGGCCGCGATCAGCGCGATCTGGGACTCGAACTCGCCGACCTGGTAGCGGACGTCGGGCTCCTCGCCGAGTTCGCGCATGGTGTGCAGCAGCCAGTCGTGGCAGATGTTGCCCGGCGGCACGCTGGTCCAGCGCTGCCCGCGCAGCTCCGCCATCGGGACGGAGTTCAACGCGGCCAGCGGATGGTCGGAGGGCATCAGCAGGTCGACCGGGTCGGTGCCGAGGTCGAGCCGGTCCAGGCCCTCCTGTACCGGCAGCGGCACGGACGCCCAGTCCTGCACCACCGCCAGGTCCACCTCGCCGCGGGCCACCAGCTCGGCCGCCGGGTACGGGTCGCTCTCCAGCAGCCGGACGTCCAACTCGGGGTGCCCGACCCGGAGATCGGCGAGCACGGCGGGCAGCAGGCCGCGCGAGGCGGTGGCGAACGCGGCGACCAGCAGCCGCCCGGTGGCCCGGCCGCGCTGCTCCTCCAGCGTCACCTCGGCCTGCTCGACCAGCGCCAGCACCTGCTGTGCGGTGTCCGCCAACCCGCGTGCGGCGTCGGTGAGTTGGACGCCTCGGCCCTGGCGCTCCAGCAGCACCGTGCGGGTCTCGCGTTCGAGCTTGGCGATCTGCTGGGAGATCGCGGAGGGGGTGAAGCCGAGCGCCGCGGCGGCGCCGCCGACCGAGCCGTGCACGGCGACCGCGTGCAGAGCGCGGAGGCGTCCCAGATCCATCATGCAGCAATGCTAAACGGTGGTGTTGAGACACTGTCGCTGGTGCTGAACAGTCGGTGTGGGTGATGCTCTGACCATGCCGTCCTCCCCCTCCCCTTCCATGGTGCCGCGCCACGTCGCGCTGGCCGTCGTGATCGCCGCCCTGTGGGGCCTGAACTTCGTCCTGATCGAGGTCGGCCTGCACGACTTCCCGCCGCTGCTGTTCTGTGCGCTGCGCTTCGCCGTGGTGGCGCTGCCCGCGGTGTTCTTCATCGGCCCGCCCCGGGTGGCGTGGCGCTGGGTGCTCGCCGTCGGGGTGGTGCTCGGGGTGGTGAAGTTTGGGCTGCTGTTCCTCGGCATGCACGCCGGCATGCCGGCCGGCCTCTCCTCGCTGGTGCTGCAGGGCCAGGCCGGGTTCACCGCGCTGTTCGCCGCCGGCCTGCTGCGCGAACGCCCGGCCCCGCTGCGGATGGCCGGCCTCGGGGTGGCCTTCGTCGGCATCGCGCTGGCCGCCCTCGACCACGGCGTGCACGGCCCGGTCGGGGCGTTCGCGCTGGTCATCGCCGCGGCCGTGGCCTGGGGCCTGGCCAACGTGCTGACCCGGAAGGCCGCCCCGCCGGACGCGCTGCGCTGGATGGTCTGGGTCTCCGCGGTGCCGCCGCTGCCGCTGCTCGGCCTGTCCCTGCTGGTCGAGGGCCCCAGCGAGGACTGGGCCGCGCTGCGCGGCATCACCTGGGGCGGCGCCGGCGTGGTGCTGTACGTCGGGCTGATCTCCACACTGTTCGGCTTCGTCGCCTGGAGCCACCTGCTGAGCCGCTACGACGCCTCGGCGGTCGCCCCGTACTCGCTGCTGGTGCCGATGTTCGGGATGTCCTCGGCGGCGCTGCTGCTCGGCGAGCGGTTCAGCCTGACGGCGGGCGCGGCGACGGTGCTGGTGGTCGCCGGGATCGGGCTGGGCGCGGTGCCCGCTACGGCCTGGGCTCGGTTTCGTACGCCTCTTCGGCGTGCCGCAGCGCCCGCAGCAGGGCGTCCTGCTCGGCAGGGCTGACCGGGGCGAAGTACTGCTGGGCGACCTCGTGCCGGACCTGGGAGATCCGCTCCAGCGCGCCGTGCCCGGCGGCGGTCAGCACCAGGCGCACCGCCCGGCGGTCGGCCGGGTCGGGGGTGCGGGCGACCAGGCCGGCCTCCTCCAGGGCGTCGACCACGGTGGTCGCCGAGCGCGGCGCGATGTGCAGGCGCTCGGCGAGTTCGCTCAGCCGCATGGTCTCGACGCTCTCGCAGCCGGGAGCGTGCGCGAGGGTGCGCAGGGCCCGGGCCTGGGCGGGGGTGATGTCGTACGGCTCCAGCCGCTGCATGGTCCGTCGGCGGATCCGCTTCATCGCCCGGGTGAGGGCGTCGGCGAGTTCCGCGGCGGTGTCGGCCGGGCCGGGGGAGGTCATGGGCACAGGGTAGCGGTCGGCCCGCCGGCGGTCGGCGGGCCGATCGGGACGCCGGGAAATATGTTGAGCTTGGCTCAGTATTCAAGTAGCTTAGGGCAGCCTAAGTCGCTCGTGCTTCCGAGGAGTCCCGCCATGCCCCGCTCCACCGCCCGCGTCGCCACCGACCGCCCCGGCCGCTACGCCAAGCAGCTCGCCGCCCACATGGGCCGCAAGGTCCCCGCCGAATGGTCCGAGGAGACCGGCCGCGGCACCCTCGCCTTCAAGGCCGGACAGGCCGAACTCACCGCCGAGGAGGGCGCGCTGCTGCTCGCCGTCGAGGGCGCCGCGGAGGACCTCGCCCAGCTGGAGGATGTGGTCGGCCGCCACCTGGTCCGCTTCGGCAGCCGCGACGAACTGGTCGTCGCCTGGCAGCGGGACGGCGGCGAGCCCGGCACCGTCCAGCGCCTGACCGGCGAAGAGGCCTGACCTCAGCCCTGCCGCAGTGGCGGCATCGGCACCGGCGCCGAGAACGCCGTCGCGCCCGCGCCGACGCCGCCCGCGCAGCCGTTCGGCGGCACCGTGGTCACGCCCCGGGTGGAGGGCTTCTCGGCCGCCCAGAACATGAAGCCCAGCAGGCCCGCACTGGCGCCCGCGCCGTTCGGTGCGGCGTTCTGCACCCAGCTGCCGGTGGCGCTCTGCACCGAATTGGCGAAGCTCGTGCACTCCGGCCGCACCTGCGAGCCCTCCGCGATGTACAGGCTGCCGGTGAACTTGGCCGGCGCCAGCGGCGGGATCGGCGGGCTGTAGGTCGGCTTGCCGTCCAGGTGCTCCTGCCAGTTGGCGATCGCGGTGGACGCCGAGGGCTGCTTGTTGGGCACCATCGCGTTGGCGTAGTCCAGCACCGGGTTCGCGGTGGTCAGCCAGTGCGCGGTCGCGTACTGGTCGATGCCGCTCAGCCAGCGGTCGCCGGCCGCGACGTCGATGGTCGGCCGGGCGGTCGGGTCGGCGCCCGAGGTGTCGTACGGGTGGGCGGCCCGGTAGGCGTCCACGAAGGCCTGCAGGCCCGTCAGGTTCGGGCTGCTGCTGTTCTCGTAGTCGATCTCGATGCCGACCCCGAGCTTCGACGCCAGCGTCGCGGCCTTCTGGCCGAGCAGCGTGCCGTTCCGGGCCGGCGCGGAGTCCCAGTCGCCCGTGTAGGTGATGCCGCCGATGGAGAGCATCACCCGGACGCCGCGGGCCGTGAAGTAGTCCACCACCTGCTGGTTCATGCCCACCGGCACTCCGGCGGCGTCCCCCGCGTCGGTGGTGCCGTCCAGCAGCCGCAGCGGGTTGACGAAGCTCAGCACCACCACGTTCACCGAGGGACGGCCGTCGCCCCGGTCGATCAGCCAGTGATTGGCGGCGTCGAAGTCCGCCATGTCCCGGACCTTCGCCCAGGTGCAGGCGTCGTTGCTGCAGTGCCAGGCACCGTAGACCTGCATCGGGGCGGCCGCCGCCGCCGCGCTCGGCGCCGGAAGCGCCGTCACCGCCAGGGCGAGCAGCGAGGCCGCCGCCGAGAGGCGCGTCATGGGCATGACCGGGGAACGCACATTCGCCTCCCGGCGATCGCGTGCGGAGGGGTGGGGAACAGGGTGCGCACGGGCCGGGGGCGCGTCAATGGCCCGGACGGCGCGGCAAATTGACGGTACGTCAGGTGTCGGCGCGGTCGGGCAGCAGGCGCGGGAGGAGGCGGCGCAGGCCGAGCAGCAGCAGTCCCGAGAGGCACCAGCTGGCGACCACGTCCAGCAGCCAGTGGAAGTCGCTCCACACCAGCCCGAAGCCCACCCCCAGGCAGAGGGCCGCGGCGGCCCACCCGACCTGCCGGGCCCGCGCGGGCTCCAGCACCCGGGACAGCAGCAGCGCCGCCGTCCCGTACGCGATCGCCGAGGTCGCGGTGTGGCCCGACGGGTACCAGCCCCACTGGTCCGCGGCCAGCGGCACGTCGAACGGGCCCGGCCGGGCGAACCAGGCCTTGGCCGGCACCACCAGCAGCGGGATCAGCACCGACGCGGCCACCGCCACCGGCACCGGCGTCCACCAGCGCGGCCGACCGTCACGCCGGGCCAGCCAGGCCGCCAGCCCCGCGCAGCCCAGCAGCACCGGCACGGCCGGCACCCCGCCGCCCAGGTCGGACAGCGCCACGCCCAGGTGGTTCAGCAGTGTGGAGTGCAGCGAGCGGCGGACCTGCCGCACCGCGTCGCGCACCGCCGGGTCGATCCCCAGCAGCGGGCCGTCCACCGCCACCTGCCAGGAGATCACCACCAGCAGCACCGCGAGTGTCATGGGCAGGACAGCAAAAGTCGGCCGCCCCGGAGCAGGGGGGAGAGCTCCGGGGCGGCCAAGGCGATCGCCGCACCGTGCGGCCCGGGGGGTGTGGGCGGGACGGCCGGTCGATCGGTCCAATGCGTCCGCCTCGACGGCGGACGGTGAGGTGGGCAGTGGTTGAGGTTCGCTGTCCATCTGTGATGACAGTACGTCAAAGCCGAGGCGCGCCAACGGCCGACGGGCTTTCGTGCACAGCATCTTCACCACCGGCGGGGCAACCTCCACCCGGGTCGAACAGCCCAGGTCGAACACCTTGGGTCGAACAGCGGAACGCGCGGGGGCCGGACGGGATCCGCTTCCGTCCGGCCCCCGCGCCGCTCAGGGGGTACTGCCCGGTGCTCAGACGCCCGCGAAGGCCGTCTCCAGGATGTCCAGGCCCTCGACCAGCAGGTGCTCCGGCATCACCAGCGGCGGCAGGAAGCGCAGCACGTTGCCGTAGGTGCCGGCGGTCAGCACGACCAGGCCCTCGGCGTGGCAGGCCTTCGCGATGGCCGCGGTGGCCTCCGCGTTCGGCTCCTTGCCGCCCGGCTTCACCAGCTCGACGGCGATCATCGCGCCGCGACCGCGGACCTCACCGATGATCTCGAACTTCTCCTGCATCGCCCGCAGGCGGCCCAGCATGATCTCGCCGATGCGCTGCGCCTTGCCGTTGAGGTCCTGCTCCTTCATGGTCTCGATGGCGCCCAGCGCGGCCGCACAGGCCACCGGGTTGCCACCGTAGGTGCCACCCAGACCACCGGTCTGCGCGGCGTCCATGATCTCGGCGCGGCCGGTCAGCGCCGACAGCGGCAGACCGCCGGCGATGCCCTTGGCGGTGGTGATCAGGTCCGGGACGATGCCCTCGTCCTCGCACGCGAACCACTGGCCGGTGCGGCAGAAGCCGGTCTGGATCTCGTCCGCGACGAAGACGATGCCGTTGTCCTTCGCGAACTCCACGATCGCCGGCAGGAAGCCCTTGGCCGGCTCGATGAAGCCGCCCTCGCCCTGGATCGGCTCGATGATGATCGCGGCGACGTTCTCGGCGCCGATCTGCTTGTTGATCGCCTCGATGGCCTGCTTGGCGGCCTCGGTCGCGGCGTTCTCCGCGCCCGTCAGCCAGCGGTACGGGTAGGCCACCGGCACGCGGTAGACCTCGGGGGCGAACGGGCCGAAGCCCTGCTTGTACGGCATGTTCTTCGCCGTCAGCGCCAGGGTCAGGTTGGTGCGGCCGTGGTAGCCGTGGTCGAAGACCACGATCGCCTGGCGCTTGGTGTAGGCGCGGGCGATCTTCACCGCGTTCTCGACGGCCTCGGAGCCCGAGTTGAACAGCGCGGTCTTCTTCGCGTGGTCGCCCGGGGTCAGCTCGTTCAGCTGCTCCGCAACCGCGACGTAACCCTCGTACGGGGTCACCATGAAGCAGGTGTGGGTGAACGCGGCCAGCTGCTCGGTGGTCTTCTCCACCACGGCCTCGGCGCTGTTGCCCACGTTGGTGACGGCGATGCCCGAACCGAAGTCGATCAGGCGGTTGCCGTCCACGTCCTCCAGCACGCCACCGTTGGCGCGCGAAATGTACACCGGCAGCGTGGTGCCCACGCCCGCGGCCACCGCGCCGAGCTTGCGCGACTGCAGCTCCTGCGACTTCGGGCCGGGGATCGCGGTGACCAGGCGGCGCTCCTGCGGGAGCGGCGTTGCAGCGCTCATCGTGTGTTCTCCAAATTCTCAAGGCGCGGTAAGCGCAGGCTACGACCGGCCCTGTTCGGGGGGCATGCGCCACTCGGTACTGCTGCGCTGTACGAATTGTCCGGCGCGGCCAGTGGCCGAAGATCGGCTCCCGCCCCCGGGCCCTCCACTACATTGGCCCCGGGTGTGTCGGTGGGACGGCGGAGCGGGTATGGCACCGCCGGCAACGTAGGAGGGGCCCCGAAGTGGAACTGAACGACGCGCGAACCCAGCACCCCCACCTTCCCCCACCCCGCAACCCCTTCCACCTCCCCACCTGGGTCACCGCCCCCCGCCCCCAGGCCCCGCCCGGCGTCTACCGGCAGCACCACGTGCCGTACGACCCGAAGAAGGCGGGGGGTGGGGATGTTGCTGTGGGGCCGCTGTTGTTGCGGGCGGCGCTCAATCTGGTGGTGGCCGCGGTCCTCTATCCCTATGTGGTGGAGCTGGAGGTCTTCCTGATCCAGGCGGTCGGACTCGGCCAGCAGCTCACCAGCGCGCTTGCCAACCCGCTCGCCCTGCTCCTCGGCGCGGTCGCCGCAGTCCTGCTGATCTGGGTGTTCGGCCGCATGGGCCGCTGGCGCGAAGTCGGCCGACGCTTCCTGCTGCCGCTCGTGTCGCAGACCGTCACCGATGTCCCGCCCGAGCCCGAGGCGGTGCCCGTGGTGGATGTGTGGGCCGAGTTGCGGCCGGTCGGGGAGGTGGTGCGGCGGCTGGAGGGTGAGGCGGTCGGGGATGTGGACTATGTGCGGCTGCACCAGGCGTGGCGGAGTGTCGGGGTCGATGCGGCGGGCCGGCAGGAGTTCGCCGTGCAGGTGGGAAGCCGTGGCGCGGCTGCCTGCGCGCACCCCTCGGAGCAGCGCGACCTGCCCGGCGGGAGACGCGCCCGGCACGACCTGATGGTGCGGCAGGTGCGGTTGGGCGTCGCGCAGGACGTGCCGAAGAACCCGGCCACCCATCGCCAGGCGGGCTTCGCGCTGGACCCGGCGCTGCTCGGCACCTCGCTGCTCGCGGTGGGCCCGGCCGGCACGGGCAAGACCGCGGCGCTGGCCCGCCCGGTGGCGGAGGCGCTGTGCCTGCAGGCGCTGGCGGGTGCGGCCTGCGCGGTGGTGGTCGGCGCGGCCGACTCGGACCTCGGCCCGGACGACTGGTACGACGTGGTGATCGCCCCCGGCGATCCGTCCGCCCCGTACGGACTGGACCTGTACGGTGCGGCGCCGAACCCGGACGAGGCGGCGGCGCGGTTGGCGGACGCGCTGCTGCCGGACGAGTTGGCGTCGCGCGCGGAGAGTGCGCGGACGTCGATGCAGCAGGTGGTCGGGCCGTTCCGGGCGGCGTACGGCCGCTACCCGGGGGTGCGGGAGCTGCGCGGGCTGCTGTCCGGCGACCGGGACGGGTGGGCGGAGCTCGCGGAGCAGTTGCAGAAGTCGGGTCGGCGGCCGGAGTTCGAGGCGGATCTGCAGCAGCGCGAGCGGATGCACGGCCGGGTGGACGACCCGGGCGCGCTGCTCGCCGACCGGCTGGCGCTGCTGGACCGTCCCGCGCTCGCCGCCGGCTTCTCCGGCGGTCCGGGCGCCAAACCGGCGTTCGCGATGCGGGCGCTGGAGCACCCGCTGCGGGTGCGGGTGAAGCTGCCCGAGCGGGCGCACCCGGAGGCCGCGCGGATGCTGTCGCGGCTGCTGCTGGGCCAGTTCACCCAGGCCGCCGCCGACCGCGGCGACCGCGAGCTGTTCGCCGGCCTGGTGCTGGACGACGCCACCGCCGCCGTGGACGCGCAGACGATCCGCGGCATTCAGCGGCTGCGAGGCGTCAACGCGGGCGTGGTACTGCTGCTGCGCACGCTGTCCGACCTGCCGGAGGCGCTGCGGGCGCCGCTGTTCGGCGCGGTCGGCAACCGGATGGCCTTCCCGGGCATCGCGCCCTGGGACGGCCGGCTGTTCTCCGAGGCCTGGGGCACCCACCTGGTCCGGGAGACCGCCGTCACCCACACCCCGGACACCTCCGGCGGCACGGTGCGCCGGGCCGGCCGGCTGGTGCGCAAGGCGCTGTCCGGCACCACGGCGCAGACCGAGTCGGTCACCACCCGGGACGTCGAGCGGCACCGCTGGTCGCCGTCCGACCTGGCGCACGCGCTGCCGTCCGGGCACGCGGTGATCTCGCTGACCTCGGTGACGGGGGAGCAGGTGCCGCCGCTGCTGGTCGACCTCCGCAGTTAGGGCCTGTCCGGCCGATCTTGCCGGGCGCGCGACGCCGGATCATCCCGCCTGGACGCACCGGCCAACCATCCAAGTACACCCAGTACGAGGACGTTTCGCCGGCACGCCCAGCCGGGCACCCGACGCCGCGCGCTGATCCGACAAGATCGACCGGACAGGCCCTGGGGCCTGTCCGGCCTCCGGAGGTGGCGGCGGCGGGTCGCGGAGCGGTCAGCGTTGGGTCACGGAAGGTACGGACCGGCGGATTTCGGCATCCCGGGTTGTCCGGAGCGTCCATAATGGGAGGAGAACCCTCACTCGCCCGGATCGCAACGGCGCGACCAGGTCGAACCACCGAAGGTGCCATGCCCCCCACACTCGCCTCCGTCGTCCGTACCAGCACGCTCCATTTGACGGTCCTGGCCGGCGCGGACCACCTGGAACGCCCGGTCCGCTGGGTGCACACCAGCGAGCTGGACGATCCCACTCCCTTCCTCGAGGGCGGCGAGCTGCTCCTCACCACCGGCATCAAGCTGGGCAAGAGCGCCGCCAGGCTGCAGGCCTACGTGCACCGGCTGGCGGACGCCGGCGTGGTCGGGCTCGGGCTGGGGGTCGGCCTGTCGCACACCGAGGTGCCGCAGGCGCTGGTGGACGCGGCCGCGCAGCGCGGGCTGCCGCTGCTGCGGGTGCCCGAGGCGACGCCGTTCATCGCGATCTCCAAGGCGGTCTCCGCGGCGCTGGCCGCCGAGCAGTACGAGGCCGTCACCACCAGTTTCGAGGCGCAGGAGGAGCTGACCCGGGCCGCGCTCGGCAAGGACGGCACCACCGCGATCGTGCGTCGGCTGGCCGCCCGGCTGGGCGGCTGGGCGGCGCTGTACGACGGTTCGGGTGCGCTGTCCGCGGTCGCCCCGGACTGGGCCGCCCGGCGGGCCGGCCGGCTGGCCGCCGAGGTGGACCGGCTGCGCCGCCGCCCCGCGCCGTCCAGCGCCGCGCTGCAGGGTCGGGCCGGCACCATCGACACCGCCGACGAGGACTACGTGGTGGTGCAGTCGCTGGGTGCGGACCGCCGCCCGCGCGGCTTCCTCGCGGTCGGCACCGAGGACCGCATCACCCCGACCGAGCGGTACGTGCTGAACGCCGCCGTCGCGCTGCTCACCCTGACCCTGGAGCGCTCCCGGGAGCTGCGGCAGGCCGAGGAGAAGATGGGCGCTGCGCTGCTGCGGATGGTGCTGGCCGGTGAGGTCGGCACCGCGCGGCAGGTCGCGTCGGGGCTGTTCGGCGGCCTGCCCGAGGGCACCGTCCGGGTGCTGGTGGCCGCCGCCGGCCCCGGCCCGGAGGCGGCCGAGGCGCTCGGCGAGCTCGGCGACCGCGTCGAGCAGGCCGGCGGCAAGGTCGGCGAGAAGCTGCTGGTCGCCCGCGAGGACGGCGCGCACGGGCCGCGCCTGACGGTGCTCGCCATCGACAACGGCTCGGTGCACCGGGCCTGCCTGGGCGCGGTCGAGGAGCACGAGGGCCTGGCGCTCGGCGTCTCCGCCCCGGCCGCGCTGGAGGACGCCGGCACCGCGCAGGCCCAGGCCGAGCGCGCCCTCGCGGTCGCCCAGCGCGGCGGCCGCCGCACCGTCGACCACGAGGAGGTCGGCGCGGGCTCGCTGCTGCCGCTGCTCGGCGAGGAGGCCGTCACCGCGTTCGCCGAGGGCCTGCTGCGCCCGCTGCGCGACCACGACCGCACCGCCCGCGGCGACCTGGTGGCCTCGTTGCGGGCCTGGCTGTCCCGGCACGGGCAGTGGGACGCGGCCGCCGCCGACCTCGGCGTGCACCGGCACACGCTGCGGTACCGGATGCGGCGGGTCGAGGAGCTGCTGGGCCGCTCGCTGGACGACACGGACGTCCGGATGGAGCTGTGGCTGGCGCTGCGGGCGGGCGAGGACTGAGCCCCGCCCCGGACGGCCCTGTCCTGTCCGTAGTAATCGAACGGGTGCTTTCCACCCGTCCGTCCAATCGGAAAGCCGTCCCCCTCCCCCTACCGTGAATGGGAAAGCGAAGTCTTCGAGGGAAGGGGCCGGTGCGACCGTGACCACCACGTACGAGTTCTGGTTGGCCGGGCAGCGCGCGAGCGGTGAGACGGACTTCGAGGTCCGCCACCCGCACGACAACAGCCTGGTGGCGAAGGTCAGTGTGCCGACCGACGCGCAGGTCGAGGAGGCCGTCGCGGCCGCCGCCGCCGCTGTTCCGGTGTTCGCCGCGACCCCGGCGCACGTGCGCGCCGCCGCGCTGGACCACGTCGCCAAGCGGCTGACCGAGCGCACCGAGGAGATCGCCCAGCTGATCACCGCCGAGAACGGCAAGCCGATCAAGTGGGCGCGCGGCGAGATGGGCCGTGCCGTGTCGGTGTTCCGCTGGGCCGCCGAGGAGGCCCGCCGCACCAACGGCGAGACCATGCGTCTGGACACCGACCCGGGCGGCACCGGCCGCTACGCGCTGGTGCGCCGCTTCCCGCGCGGCGTCGTGCTGGGCATCGCGCCGTTCAACTTCCCGCTGAACCTGGTGGCCCACAAGCTGGCCCCGGCGATCGCGGTCGGCGCGCCGATCATCCTGAAGCCCGCCCCGGCCACCCCGCTCTCCGCCATGGTGCTGGGCGAGATCCTGGCCGAGACGGACCTGCCAGTGGGCTCCTGGAGCATCCTGCCGGTCGAGAACGCCAAGATGCCCGCGCTGGTGCAGGACAAGCGCCTGCCGGTGATCTCCTTCACCGGTTCGGACAAGGTCGGCTACCAGATCATGGACTCGGTGCCGCGCAAGCACGTCACCCTGGAGCTCGGCGGCAACGCCGCGGCCGTGGTGCTGGCGGACTGGAGCTCCGAGGCGGACCTCGACTGGGCCGCCAGCCGGATCGCGCTGTTCGCGAACTACCAGGGCGGCCAGTCCTGCATCTCGGTGCAGCGGGTGATCGCCGACGCGACCGTCTACGACCGCCTGGTCGAGAAGGTCGTCGCCAAGGTGCAGGCGCAGGTCACCGGTGACCCGCGGGACGCGGCCACCGACGTGGGCCCGCTGGTGGACGAGAACGCCGCCAAGCGCGTCGAGTCCTGGATCGAGGACGCCGTCGCCAAGGGCGCCAAGCTGCTCACCGGCGGCAAGCGGGACGGCGCGGCCGTCGAGCCGACCGTGCTCGCCGAGATGCCGGCGGACGCCATCCTGGCCACCTGCGAGGTGTTCGGCCCGGTGCTGTCGCTGCACAAGGTGTCCTCCACCGAGGAGGCCTTCGCGATGGTCAACGACTCCGACTTCGGCCTGCAGGCCGGCGTCTTCACGCACGACGTGCAGACCGCCTTCCGCGCCCACCGCGAGCTGGAGGTCGGCGGCGTGGTCATCGGCGACGCGCCGTCCTACCGCGCCGACCAGATGCCGTACGGCGGCGTGAAGGACTCCGGCGTGGGCCGCGAGGGCGTCCGCTACGCGATGGACGACTTCACCTTCGAGAAGGTCATGGTGCTGACCGGCCTCGACCTCTGATCGAGCCCGGACCCGACGCCCCGTCACCGCACCAGCGGCGGCGGGGCGTCGGCCTGCCTCGACACCCTGCGGGCGGATGAGCACGGCCAGCCGCCTGCGGGGGAGTTCTCGATCGGACTGCGCGGCGTCGCAGGCGTGTTCGAGTGGGTGGCCCCGGTCGACGGCGGGGCCGCCGGGAAGCTCCGGAGATGGCGGTGACCACCGCGCAGCACAGGCCACAATGGGGGGCATGAATTCGCTCGCCCACCCGCAGCTGCGCTTCACCCCGACCGTCGCCGACCCGGACGGGCCGCGGGAGTTGGTCATCCTCGGCTCCACCGGCTCGATCGGCACCCAGGCCATCGACGTGGTGCTCCGCCACCCGGACCGGTTCAGGGTGGTCGCGCTGTCCGCCGCCGGCGGCCGGGTGGAGCTGCTCGCCGAGCAGGCCGTCGCGCTGGGCGTGCACACCGTCGCGGTGGCCGACCCGGCCGCCGAGCGGCCGCTGCGCGAGGCGCTGGCCGCCAAGGCGCAGGGCGCCCCGCTGCCGCAGGTGCTGGCGGGCCCGGACGCGGCCACCGAGCTGGCCGCGACGGAGTGCCACTCGGTGCTGAACGGCATCACCGGCTCGATCGGCCTGGCGCCGACGCTGGCCGCGCTGCGGGCCGGCCGGGTGCTGGTGCTGGCGAACAAGGAGTCGCTGATCGTCGGCGGCCCGCTGGTGAAGGCCGTGGCGCAGCCCGGCCAGATCGTGCCGGTCGACTCCGAGCACGCCGCGCTGTTCCAGGCGCTGGCCGGCGGCACCCGCGCCGAGGTCCGCAAGCTGGTGGTGACGGCCAGCGGCGGCCCGTTCCGCAACCGCACCCGCGAGCAGCTGGCCGGCGTCACGCCGTCCGACGCGCTGGCGCACCCGACCTGGGCGATGGGCCCGGTGGTGACGATCAACTCGGCGACCCTGGTGAACAAGGGCCTGGAGGTGATCGAGGCGCACCTGCTGTACGACGTGCCCTTCGACCGGATCGAGGTGGTCGTCCATCCGCAGTCGGTCGTTCATTCGATGGTGGAATTCCTGGACGGCTCCACGCTCGCCCAGGCCAGCCCGCCGGACATGCGGATGCCGATCGCGCTCGGCCTCGGCTGGCCGGACCGGGTGCCGGACGCCGCCCCCGGCTGCGACTGGACCAAGGCCGCGACCTGGGAGTTCTTCCCGCTCGACAACGAGGCCTTCCCGGCCGTCGAGCTCGCCCGCGAGGTGGGTACGCTCGGCGGGACCGCCCCGGCGGTCTTCAACGCCGCCAATGAGGAATGTGTGGACGCTTTCCTGAAGGGCGCTCTGCCCTTCACCGGAATCGTGGACACTGTGGCGAAGGTGGTCGCCGAACACGGCGCCCCCCGGGCGGGAACTTCGCTCACGGTGGAGGACGTCCTCCACGCGGAGAGCTGGGCCCGGGCCCGGGCCCGCGAACTGGCGGCAGGCTGAGCGGTAGGACGACGGAGGCGACGCGGTGGACAAGCTGATGTGGGTGCTGGGCGTCCTGATCTTCGTGATCGGGTTGCTCTTCTCGATCGCCTGGCACGAGCTCGGCCACCTCTCCACCGCGAAGCTGTTCGGCATCCGGGTGCCGCAGTACATGGTCGGCTTCGGCAAGACCATCTGGTCGACCAAGCGGGGCGAGACCGAGTACGGCCTGAAGGCGATCCCGTTCGGCGGCTACATCCGGATGATCGGCATGTTCCCGCCCGGCGCGGACGGCCGGATAACGAAGCGTTCCAGCTCGCCCTGGCGATCGATGATCGAGGACGCCCGGGAGGCCTCCTACGAGGAGGTCCGGCCCGGCGACGAGACCCGGCTGTTCTACACCCGCAAGCCGTGGAAGCGCGTCATCGTGATGTTCGCCGGCCCCGGCATGAACCTGATCCTGTCGATCGGCCTGTTCCTGACGCTGTTCATGGGCATCGGCGTCCAGCAGTCGGTGCCCACCGTGCAGTCCGTCAGCGAGTGCGTGGTGCCGGTCAGCCAGAAGACCGACACCTGCAAGCCGGAGGACGCGAAGTCCCCGGCCAACCTGGCGGGCCTGCGGGCCGGCGACACCGTGCTGAGCTTCGGCGGGGTGCAGATCCACGACTACCCGCAGCTGTCCAACCTGATCCGGGACTCGGCGGGCAAGCAGGTCGCCATCGAGGTCCGCCACAAGGACGGCGGCCTCGCCACGCTGAACGCCGACATCACCACCAACACGCTGCAGGCGCTGGACAAGGACAACAACCCGGTCAAGGGCCGGACCGTCACCGCGGGCTTCCTCGGCATCACCCCCGCCACCGGCGTGCACCACCTGTCGCTCGGCGAGAGCGTCGACCAGATGGACTCGATGGCCCGGCACAGCGTCGAGTCGCTGGCCCAGCTGCCCGGCAAGATCCCCGGCCTGTGGCACGCCGTGGTCGACGGCGCCCCGCGCGAGACCGACTCGCCGATCGGCATGGTCGGCGCCGCCCGGCTCGGCGGCGACGTGTTCGCGATGGACCTGCCCGCCACCCAGCAGCTCGCGTTCTTCGTCCAACTGCTGGCCGGCATCAACCTGATGCTGTTCCTGTTCAACATGCTGCCGCTGCTCCCGCTGGACGGCGGACACATCGCCGGCGCCCTGTGGGAGTCGCTGCGCCGCGGCGCCGCCCGGGTGCTGCGCCGCCCCGACCCCGGACCGTTCGACGTGGCCCGGCTGATGCCGCTGGCCTACGTGGTCGCCGGGGTGTTCATCTGCTTCACGGCCCTGGTGATGGCCGCCGACATCATCAACCCGGTGCGCATCAACTAGCCGCGCGCCACCCACGGCCGGGTGTGCTCCGCCACCCGGCCGTGCCGTACCGTTGGACGCCGGGCGCGCCGGATACGGCGCGCGTCGGCTCACCGAATTTCTGCAGAGGAAACACTGCGCACATGACCGCGATCTCGCTCGGTATCCCCTCCCTGCCGCTCAAGCCGCTGGCCAAGCGCCGGTACTCGCGGCAGATCATGGTCGGCAACGTACCGGTGGGCGGTGACGCGCCGGTCTCGGTGCAGTCGATGACCACCACGCTGACCTCCGACGTCAACGCGACGCTCCAGCAGATCGCCGAGCTGACCGCCTCGGGCTGCCAGATCGTCCGGGTCGCGGTCCCCTCGCAGGACGACGCCGACGCGCTGCCGATCATCGCCAGGAAGTCGCAGATCCCGGTGATCGCCGACATCCACTTCCAGCCCAAGTACGTGTTCGCCGCGATCGACGCCGGCTGCGCCGCGGTGCGCGTCAACCCCGGCAACATCAAGGCCTTCGACGACAAGGTCGGCGAGATCGCCAAGGCCGCCAAGGGCGCCGGCGTGCCGATCCGGATCGGCGTCAACGCCGGCTCCCTCGACAAGCGCCTGCTGGAGAAGTACGGCCGGGCCACCCCGGAGGCGCTGGTCGAGTCCGCGCTGTGGGAGTGCTCGCTGTTCGAGGAGCACGACTTCCGCGACATCAAGATCTCGGTCAAGCACAACGACCCGGTCGTGATGATCAACGCCTACCGCCAGCTCGCCGCCGCCTGCGACTACCCGCTGCACCTGGGCGTCACCGAGGCCGGACCCGCCTTCCAGGGCACCATCAAGTCCGCCGTGGCGTTCGGCGCGCTGCTCGCCGAGGGCATCGGCGACACCATCCGGGTCTCGCTGTCCGCCCCGCCGGCCGAGGAGATCAAGGTCGGCAACCAGATCCTGGAGTCGCTCGGCCTGCGCCAGCGCGGCCTGGAGATCGTCTCCTGCCCGTCCTGCGGCCGCGCCCAGGTGGACGTCTACAAGCTCGCCGAGGAGGTCACCGCCGGCCTGGAGGGCATGGAGGTGCCGCTGCGGGTCGCCGTCATGGGCTGCGTCGTCAACGGCCCCGGCGAGGCCCGCGAGGCCGACCTCGGCGTCGCCTCCGGCAACGGCAAGGGCCAGATCTTCGTCAAGGGCGAGGTGATCAAGACCGTGCCCGAGTCGAAGATCGTCGAGACCCTGATCGAAGAGGCCATGAAGCTGGCCGAGCAGATGCAGGAAGAGGGCGTCGAGTCGGGCGCCCCCGTCGTCGTGGCCGCCGAGTGACGGTCTGAAGTTCCCGGCGGGACCGCTTCTTTCGGCGGTCCCGCCCGCTGCGAGAGGTGCCTCCCGTGCTCGATCGAGGTGTGATGCTGCCCGGCCCGTTCCAGGTCGCCCGGGCGCTGGCCGCAACCCGCGTGCTGGAGACGCCCGACCTCGACGACGCGCTGGAGATCCTGCGCCGCGACCCGGTCGCCAACGCCTTCGTCGCCACCCGGGTGGAGGCCGTCGGCCTCGACCCGTGGCGGCTCGGCGGCGAGATGTGGGGCTGGCACGACGCCGACGGGCGACTCGAATCGCTCTGCTACGCCGGCGCCAACCTGGTCCCCGTCAACGCCGGCCCGGAGGCCGTCCGGGCCTTCGCCGAACGCGCCCGCCGACAGGGCCGCCGCTGCTCCTCGATCGTCGGCCCGGCCGCCGCCACCGCCGCCCTGTGGGCGTTGCTGGAACGCTCCTGGGGCCCGGCCCGCGAGGTGCGCGGCCACCAGCCGCTGATGGCCACCTCCACGCCCGTCACCGACGTCGAACCCGACCCGCTGGTGCGACGGGTGCAGCGCCCCGAGATCGAGGCGCTGATCCCCGCCTGCGTCGCCATGTTCACCGAGGAGGTCGGGATCTCCCCGCTGGCCGGCGACGGCGGCCTGCTCTACCAGGCCCGGGTCGCCGAACTGGTCTCCTCCGGACGGTCGTTCGCGCGTTTCGACGAGGACGGCAAGGTCGTCTTCAAGGCCGAGATCGGCGCCGTCACCGCCGGGGCCTGCCAGGTCCAGGGCGTCTGGGTGGCCCCCGAGCACCGCGGCAGGAAGCTCTCCGAGAGCGGCATGGCCACCGTGGTCAACACCGCGCTCGCCGAGGTCGCCCCCGTGGTGTCGCTGTACGTCAACGACTTCAACCTGCGGGCCCGCGCCGCCTACCGCCGGGTCGGCTTCCGCGAGGTCGGCACCTTCATGAGCGTGCTGTTCTGACGATCCGTCAGGCCTCGGCCGGGTCGCGCAGCGGCAGGTGGGCGCCCATCACCGCGTACGGCCGGGCCGTGTTCGGGAAACGCACCGCCGGCGCGAGGTCCCGGTAGCCGAGCGAGCGGTACAGCCGGCGCGCCGGCGTCTCCGCGTCGATCGCCGACAGGATCGAACGGTCCAGACCCGAGTGCCCGCACAGGGTGCGGATCAGCCGGGTGCCCACCCCCAGGCCCTGGAACTCGGGCAGCACGTGCAGCTCCGTCACCGCGAACACCCCGTCCAGCCAGCTCTCGTGGCCGCGCGCGGCCAGGTACGGCTCGATCACCGTCGACCACCAGTGGGTGCGCTGATTGGGCATCCCGTAGCCGAACCCGACCAGCCGGCCCTCCGCCATCGCCCCCAGCGCCAGCACCCCCGGCTGCAACGCGTGCCGGCCGACGATCGGCAGCCGCACCGCCACCTCCTGCGGACCCAGCCCGAACGCGACCGCCTGGACCTCCAGCACGGCAGGCGCCCACGCCGCCAGGTCGATGGCCTCGATCGTCACCCCGGTGCGCTGCTCCATGAAGCGGGACGTTACTACCTGCCGTCGCGGGCGGACGCGCGGCCCGTCCTCACAGCCAGGCCGCGAACTCCAGATGGAGCTCCGCGCCCGCCGAGTCGCCCCGGGCGAGCGCCGCCAACGCGGTGTCCACGGCCCGCAGCAGGGTCCAGGCCCGCACCCGGTCGGCGGGCAGCTCCACCGCCTCCGACAGCTGCGCCAGCCGCCGCCGGGCCGCACCGCGCGGGCCCGGTGCGGCCGCCAGCGTCTCCACCCGGTCCAGCACCAGGCGGGCCAGGTCGAACGCCCGGTCGCCGACCACCGGACGCGGGCCGACCGCCAGCCACGGCGAACGGTCGGCGGCCAGCACCCGCCCGTGGTGGAAGTCCCCGTGCAGCAGCCACCCGCCGCCGTCCGCGGCCAGCGCCACCGCCTCCAGCGCCTCGTCCACCAGCGGCCCCGCGTCGGCCGCGCCCGGCAGTGTCCGCCGCTCGGCGATCCGCCCGGCCAGTGCGTCGGCGTGCTCGGCGAGGGTGGTGAACGCGTGCCCGGCGGGCGGCTCGACCCAGAGGCGGCGCAGCAGGCTGGTCGCCTCCAGGGTGGCCTTCGCCTCCACCAGCGAACGCAGCGGGATCTCCCCGTGCAGCCGCTCCAGCAGCAGCGTCCGGTCGGCGTCGGCGAGCAGCAGCACGGCCCCGCGACCGGCCCAGACCCGCAGCGCCGCCGCCTCGGCCGCCGGGTCGGCGGCCGGCCGCACCGCCTTCACCGCCACCGGCGTACGGTCCTCGACCCGGTACCCGTACCCGACCAGCCCGCGGCCCCCGCCGGGCTCGGCCACCCGCTCCAACACCAGCCCCCAGCCAGCCAGTTGACGCGCCAACCGGCCGGGCAGCGCGGCCAGCCACTCCGCCTCGGCGGGATCACCCCCAGCCCGGACCGACGCGGCCAGACGCTCGGGGACGGTGAACTGCGGAGGCTGTGCGGACATGCCGCCATCATCGCGCAGAGCGGCGACCGCGGACGGCGAGACAGGCCCTAGGGCCTGTCCGGCCGATCTTGCCGGGCGCGCGACGCCGGATCATCCCGCCTGGACGCACCGCCGAAACATCCAAGTACACCCAGTACGAGGACGTTCCGGCGGCACGCCCAGCCGGGCGCGAAATGGGGGCACCTCCCGGCCCGCAAGGGCTGGGGGAGCCGCGCGCTGATCCGACAAGATCGACCGGACAGGCCCTAGCCGGCGCCGGTGGTCGGGGCGGGGTCGGCGGGGTCGGCGGGGGTGAGGCCGGGGAGGGCGGGGAGGTCGGCGCCCCAGTGGGCGGCGCGGAGGGTGCATTCGCGGAGGGCGGTGGCGGCCTGCGGGCGCAGTGCGGTGGTGGCGCACAGGTCGGCGTAGGCGGCGGTGAGTTGGATCTCCAGGTGGGCGGCCAGTTGGCCGGCGGTGGCGGCGTCCTTGACGGGGAACGGCAGCCGGTAGCCGGGTGCGGCGGCAGTGGGGGAGGCGCCGCCGGCGGCGAGCAGGCGCTGCCAGGCGTCCCGGCGGGACTGGTGGGCGGCGTAGGCGGCGCGCCCGTCCTCGCGCTGCGGGCCGGCCGGCAGGAACGCGCCGACCACGCCGTACCCGTACACGGCGGCGTGCTCGGCGGCGAGCGCGGACTGGAGCGCCTCGGTGTCGGCGGCGGCCGACGCGGAGGGTGCGGGCGAGGGCCCGTCGGCGGCGATCGGCCCGGTGTCGCCGAGGGCGGCAGCGTGCGCGGCGCCGGAGGCGGAGGCGGAGGCGAGCATCCTGGCGAGGGCGGGGGAGGCGGCGGCCAGGTCGGCCAACCGCAGGCCCGCGGTGCGGAGTTCGGCGGCGGCCAGGTCGGCGACGGTGCGGGCGGCGGGCGAGGAGGCCGAGGGAGAGGCCGCGGGCGAGGAGGCGGGCGAGGCGGCGGGCAGCGACTGGGCGAGCGCCTCGCGGTGCTGGACGACGTCGTCGCGCAGGTTGCCGAGCCGGTCCGCGTCGCCGGGGTTCGCCGCGAGCACCGCGTCGTAGTCGGCGAGCAGCGCGTCGGTGGCGGCGAGTTGGCGCAGTCGCAGCGGCCGGTCGGCGTCCTCGACGGCGGGGCGCCGGGCCTTGTCGGGGCCGGAGGTGCAGCCGCACAGCAGGGCGAGCGCCCCGAGGGCCAGGAAGGACCGCCGTGTGGGCGCGGGCATCGGCACTCCAGCGTGTTCGTGGGGCCGGACGCCCCCGTCGGGAGAATCTCTACCGGAGCCGGGCACTCCCGGCGAAAGCTCGGACAGTACCGGGTGGTTGTGACGTTGCTCGCAGCGGGGTGGCCGGGGCCCGGGTCGGAATCGGCGGTTCGGGGGTTGACCGGATAGGCTTCCACCTGAGTTAGCACCTCTGACAACAGCAGACGCGGCCGAGGAGTCACCCGGATGAGCACCACCCCCACTGACCGGCTGCGCACATTGCTGGAGCCGCTGGCCGCCGAGGCAGGGTTGGATCTCGAAGAGGTCAAGGTGACCCAGGCCGGCAGCCGCCGCCAGGTGCAGATCGACGTGGACGCCGACGGCGGCGTCGACCTGGACGCGATCGCGGAGTTCTCCCGCCTGGTCGGCCAGGCGCTGGACGAGTCGGACCTGATGGGCGACGCCGCGTACCTGCTGGAGGTCGGTTCGCCGGGCGCCGAGCGCCCGTTGAACGAGCCGCGGCACTGGCGCCGGGCGACCGGCCGGCTGGCGGCGATCAAGCTGGTGGACGGCGCGGAACTGACCGCGCAGGTGCTGGAGAGCGACGAGGACGGCGCGCTGGTCGAGGTGCAGCCGGTGAAGGGGCGCGGCCGCCCCAAGGAGCGCCGACTGGAGTTCGCGGAGATCGCGCGGGCCCGGGTGCAGGTCGAGTTCAACCGCAAGGACGAGGAACTGCTCGACGCCGCCGCCGACATCGCGGACACGGACGAAGAGGAAGAGGAGGCGTAATCGTGGACATCGACATGAGTGCCCTGCGCGGGCTGGTCACCGAGAAGGGCGTGCCGTTCGACCTGCTGGTCGAGTCGATCGAGTCGGCCCTCCTCATCGCGTACCACCGCACCGAGGGCTCGCGCCGCCGCGCGCGGGTGGAGCTGAACCGCAAGAGCGGCCACGTGACGGTGTGGGCCCTGGAGGACGCGGCCGAGCTGGACGAGGGCGTGGAGCCCAAGGAGTTCGACGACACCCCGAGCGGGTTCGGCCGGATCGCCGCCTCCACCGCCAAGCAGGTCATCCTGCAGCGGCTGCGGGACGCCGCGGACGACAAGACCTTCGGCGAGTACGCCGGCAAGGAGGGCGACATCGTCACCGGTGTCGTCCAGCAGGGCAACGACCCGAAGAACATCCTGGTCGACATCGGCAAGCTGGAGGCCATCCTGCCGCCGCAGGAGCAGGTCCCGGGCGAGGACTACCGGCACGGCACCCGCCTGAAGTGCTACGTGGTGGGCGTGCGTCGCGGTGTCCGCGGCCCGTCCGTGACCCTGTCGCGGACCCACCCGAGCCTGGTGAAGCGCCTGTTCGCGCTGGAGGTCCCGGAGATCGCGGACGGCTCGGTGGAGATCGCGGCGATCGCCCGCGAGGCCGGCCACCGCACCAAGATCGCGGTGTGGTCGCGTCGCCAGGGCCTGAACGCCAAGGGCGCCTGCATCGGCCCGAACGGCATGCGGGTGCGCGGCGTGATGGCCGAGCTGCACGGCGAGAAGATCGACATCGTCGACTGGTCGGAGGACCCGGCCGAGATGGTCGCGGCCGCGCTGTCGCCCGCGCGGGTGACCAAGGTCGAGATCGTCGACCTGGCGCAGCGGTCCGCCCGGGTGATCGTGCCGGACTACCAGCTGTCGCTGGCGATCGGCAAGGAGGGGCAGAACGCCCGCCTCGCCGCCCGTCTCACCGGCTGGCGGATCGACATCCGTCCGGACACCGAAGTCCCGGTCGAGGAATCGGCGAGCCGGTAGCAAGCGTTGTTCCCAGCCTCCGGAGATCTACTCGGCGGCGGCGAGTCCCTTCGGAGGGGTAGACTTGAGCGTGTCTGGCCGGACGCATGCCCGTGCATGCCCTGAACGCACCTGCGTGGGCTGCCGCAAGCGGGCGGCCAAGCATGAGCTGCTGCGTGTCGTGGCGGGCGAGGGCGAGTGTGTCCCCGATCCCCGCGCCACACTGCCGGGCCGGGGCGCGTATCTGCATCCCGTACCGAACTGCCTCGACCTCGCGGTCCGCCGCCGGGCGTTCCCGAGGGCCTTCCGGGTCCAGGGCACGCTCGAACCCGGCGCCCTGCGGGAGTACGTCGGGGCAGGAGCAAGTCCGGCCGACGGTCAGTCGGCCCGCTGACGGGCCTTGCGTCCGGCAACACGCACCAGTGCACGGCAGTGGGTACATCGCCGTGTGCCACAAAGTCAGGTACCTCGCGAGATGGAAGTAGGTCGAGATTGCGATGAGCACTCGATGAGTACGCGATGAGTACGCCCATGAAGTAGCGACAGTCCGGCGGACGAATACCCCGGACGTATAGACAGGAGCGAAGTGGCTAAGGTCCGGGTTTACGAACTCGCCAAGGAGCTGGGTCTGGAGAGCAAGGCCGTCATGGCCAAGCTCACCGAGCTGGGCGAGTTCGTGCGTTCGGCGTCCTCGACGATCGAGGCGCCGGTCGTGCGCAAGTTGACTGACGCTTTGGGAGCGACCCCGCCGTCCGGCGGCGCGTCCTCCGCGAAGCCTGGCCCGCGGAAGCCCGCGGCGCCCCAGCCGTCCGGCACCGCCGGTTCGGCCGCACCCAAGCCGGGTGCCCCCACCCCCGGCCCGCGTCCGACCGTGACGCCGGGCCCCCGTCCGACCACTCCCGCGCCCGCTGCGGGCTCGGCTGCGCCGAAGCCCGCCGGGGCGCCGACCCCGGGTCCGCGCCCGGCTGCCCGTCCGGCTTCGCCGGCCGCGCCTGCCGCGCCCGCCCCGGCGGCCGAGTTCTCCTCCCCGGCTCCGGCCGGTGAGGCTCCGGCGCGTCCGGCCGCCCCGCGGCCGGCTCCGGCCAACCCCGCGGCCCGTCCGGGCCCGCGTCCGGCCGGTCCGCGTCCGGGCAACAACCCCTTCACCTCGGGTGGCGCGTCGGGCATGGCCCGTCCGTCCGCCCCGCGTCCGGGCGGCCAGTCCGGCGAGCGCGGCCAGCGTCCGGGTGCTCCGGGCGCCGGTGCTCCGCGTCCGGGCGGTCCGGCCGGCGAGCGCGGTCCCCGTCCCAGTGGCGAGCGCGGTCCCCGTCCCGGCGGTCCGGGTGCCGGTGCTCCGCGTCCGGGCGGTGCCCCGGCCGGTGAGCGCGGTCCCCGTCCCGGTGGCGCCCCGCGTCCCGGTGCTCCGGGTGCCGGTGCTCCGCGTCCCGACGGCATGCCCCGTCCGGCCGGTCCGCGCCCCGGCGCGCCCAGCCCGTCCGGCATGCCCCGTCCGAACCCCGGCATGATGCCGCAGCGTCCGGGCCCGCGTCCGGGTCCGGGTGCCGGTGCGCGTCCGGGTGGTCCCGGTGCGCGTCCGGGTGCTCCGGGTGGCGCCCGTCCGGGCTTCCAGGGCCGTCCGGCCGGTCCGGGCTCGCGTCCGGCCGGTGGCGGCTTCGGCGGTCCCCGTCCGGGTGGCACCGGTGGCGGCGGCTTCGGTGGCGGCGGTGCCCGTCCCGGTGGCTTCGGCGGTCGTCCCGGCGGCCCGGGTGCCCGTGGTGGCACGCAGGGTGCGTTCGGTCGCGGCCCCGGTGGCCGTCCGGCGCGTGGCCGGAAGTCGAAGCGCGCGAAGCGCCAGGAGTACGAGGCCATGCAGGCCCCGTCCGTCGGCGGTGTGATGCTGCCGCGTGGCAACGGTTCGACCGTTCGCCTGTCGCGCGGTGCGTCGCTGACGGACTTCGCGGAGAAGATCAACGCCAACCCGGCCGCGCTCGTCTCCGTCATGTTCAACCTCGGTGAGATGGTCACCGCCACCCAGTCGGTCTCCGACGCCACGCTGCAGCTGCTGGCGGACGAGATGGGCTTCGTGCTGGAGATCGTCAGCCGGGACGACGAGGACCGTGAGCTGCTGGAGTCGTTCGACATCGACTTCGGTGTCGACGAGGGCGACGAGGAGCAGCTGGCTCCGCGTCCGCCGGTGGTGACCGTCATGGGTCACGTCGACCACGGTAAGACCCGACTGCTGGACGCGATCCGCAAGACCAACGTGGTCGCGGGCGAGGCCGGTGGCATCACCCAGCACATCGGTGCCTACCAGGTGGTCACCGAGGTGAACGGCGAGCAGCGTCCGATCACCTTCCTCGACACCCCGGGTCACGAGGCGTTCTCCGCCATGCGTGCCCGTGGTGCGAAGTCCACCGACATCGCGATCCTGGTGGTCGCGGCCAACGACGGTGTCATGCCGCAGACGGTCGAGGCGCTCAACCACGCCAAGGCCGCCGGTGTGCCGATCGTGGTCGCCGTCAACAAGATCGACGTCGAGGGCGCCGACCCGACCAAGGTCCGCGGTCAGCTGACCGAGTTCGGTCTGGTGGCCGAGGAGTACGGCGGCGACACCATGTTCGTCGACATCTCCGCGCGCCAGGGCCTCAACATCGAGGAGCTGCTGGAGGCCGTGGTCCTGACCGCGGACGCCTCGCTCGACCTGCGCGCCAACCCCGAGCAGGACGCCCAGGGCATCGCGATCGAAGCCCACCTGGACAAGGGCCGCGGCGCCATGGCGACGCTGCTCGTCCAGCGCGGCACCCTGCGGGTCGGCGACTCGATCGTCGTCGGCGACTCCTACGGCCGCGTCCGCGCGATGCTGGACGAGAACGGCAACAGCCTCTCCGAGGCCGGCCCGTCCCGTCCGGTGCTGCTGCTCGGTCTGACCTCGGTGCCCCGCGCCGGCGACAGCTTCATCGTCGTCGACGAGGACCGCACCGCCCGTCAGATCGCCGAGAAGCGCGCCGCCCGCGACCGCAACGCCTCGATGGCCCAGCGCCGCGTCCGCGTGTCGCTGGAGGGCTTCGAGGCCGCGCTGGCCGCCGGCAACATCGAGAAGCTCAACCTCATCATCAAGGGTGACGTCTCCGGTTCGGTCGAGGCCCTGGAAGACGCTCTCGTCAAGCTGGACGTGGGCGAAGAGGTCGAGCTGCGGGTCCTGCACCGCGGTGTGGGTGCCATCACCGAGTCCGACGTGGACCTGGCGATGGGCTCGGACGCCATCATCATCGGCTTCAACGTGCGCGCCGAGGGGCGTGCCCGTACCGCGGCCGAGCGCGAAGGCGTCGACATCCGGTACTACTCGGTCATCTACCAGGCGATCGAGGAGATCGAGGCCGCGCTCAAGGGCCTGCTCAAGCCCGAGTACGAGGAGGTGCGCCTCGGCTCCGCGGAGATCCGCGAGGTGTTCCGCTCCTCCAAGTTCGGCAACATCGCCGGTGTCCTGGTGCGCGAAGGCATCATCCGCCGCAACACCAAGGCCCGCCTGCTGCGCGACGGCAAGGTCGTGGCGGAGAACCTCAACATCGAGGGTCTGCGCCGCTTCAAGGACGACGCGACCGAGGTCCGCGAGGGCTTCGAGGCCGGTGTCACGCTGGGCTCGTTCAACGACATCAAGATCGAGGATGTCATCGAGACCTACGAGATGCGCGAGAAGCCGCGCGCGTAACGGCTGCTGACCGGGGTCGGCCGACGGGGTGCAGTTATCCCGTCGACCGGCCCCGGCCGCGCTGTTAGGGTCCTGGCTGTCGGGAATCCTTCGAGGCCCCCAGGCCGGCCAGGCCTGTCACTACATGTATGTAGGTACTCTCACCTTCGACCTGCTCCTCGGCGACGTTCACTCGCTGAAGGAGAAGCGGTCGATCGTGCGGCCCATCGTGGCCGAACTGCAGCGCAAGTACAGCGTGTGCGCCGCAGAGGTCGGGAACCAGGATCTGCACCGCAGGGCCGAGATCGGCGTTGCGGTGGTGTCCGGCGACGCCGGGTACGTCAACGAGATCCTGGACAGCTGTGAGCGGCTCGTGGCGGGCCGCCCCGAGGTGATGCTGCTCTCCGCGAGGAGGCGCCACCACCACGACGACGACGAATGACCTGCGGGCGTCACCACCGTCACACCCGCATCGGAACCGGAGCGCCCACAAGGCTGGGCGCGGGCGGGTACGTTGGGGAGAGGGCCCCACCGGGTCGAGGTCATGACCCGGGTACGCGCCTACTGCACGAGGAGGCAAGGCAACGTGACCGACACCGCAAGGGCGCGCAAGCTCGCGGACCGCATTCAGGTGGTCGTGGCGGAGACCCTGCAACGCCGGATCAAGGACCCGCGACTCGGGTACGTCACCATCACCGACGCCCGGGTGACGGGTGACCTGCGCGAGGCCACCGTCTTCTACACCGTCTACGGCGACGAGACCGAGCGGGAGTCCAGCGCGGCCGCGCTGGAGAGCGCCAAGGGCATCCTGCGCTCCGAGGTCGGCAAGCAGACCGGGGTGCGGTTCACGCCGACCCTGACCTTCGTCGCCGACGCCCTGCCGGACAACGCCCGGAACATCGACGACCTGCTGGACAAGGCCCGGGCTTCCGACGCCGCCGTCCGCACCGTCGCTGCCGGGGCCGACTACGCAGGCGAGGCCGACCCGTACAAGTCGGCCCGCGACGACGACGAGGACGAGTGACCACGGCCGGGATCCCGGCCGAGTCCGGCGCCGCGGGGGCGGTCTCCACTGTCGAGGTGGAGACCGCCCTCGCGGTGCTTCCGGGCCCGCGCAGCGGGTCGTCGACGCCCGAGCCCGGCCGGCCGTTCGAGGCCGCCTGGGCACGGACCCTGGAACTGATCGCCGGCACCGACGAGATCGACCTGATCTGCCACATCTGCCCCGACGGCGACGCGCTGGGCTCCGCGCTGGCCGCCGCGCTGGCGCTGCGCGGCCTCGGCAAGCGGGTGCGGGTGTCGTTCGGCGACGACCCGCAGATCATCCCCGAGTCGCTGTCCTTCCTGCCCGGGCAGGAGCTGATCGTCCCGGCCGCCGCGGTGCCCGACGCACCCGCGCTGGTACTGGCCTTCGACGCCGCCTCCGAGGAACGGCTCGGCCTGCTGCGCGACAAGGCGTTCGCCGCCGCCGACCTGGTCGTCCTCGACCACCACGCCTCCAACCCCGGCTTCGGCGACGTCCGGCTGATCGACCCGTCCGCGCCCGCCACCGCCGTCCTGGTCGACGAGCTGCTGCGGCGGCTGGGCGTCCGGCCGGACCGGGCGATCGCGGCCTGCCTGTACACCGGCATCGCCACCGACACCGGCTCGTTCAAGTACCGGGCCACCACGCCCGCCACCCACGAGATGGCCGGACGGATGCTGGCCACCGGGATCCGGCACGACCTGATCTCCCGGCAGCTGTGGGACACCACCTCGTTCGGCTACCTGAAGGTGCTCGCCGGGGCGCTGGAGCGCGCCGTGTTCGAGCCCGAGGAGGCCGGCGGGCACGGGCTGGTGTGGACCTGGGTGCCGTACCAGGACCTCGCGCTGTTCGGCGTCACCGTCGAGGAGATCGAGGGCCTGATCGACGTGCTGCGCAAGCCCGCCGAGGCGGACGTCGCGCTGGTGCTCAAGCAGGACCCCGACGGCACCCTGCGCGGCTCCTGCCGCTCCCGGGGCGCGGTCGACGTGGCCGCGGCGTGCGCCCGGATGGACGGCGGCGGGCACGTCTTCGCGGCCGGGTTCTCGGCCCGCGCCGGGGTGACGGAGACCGTCGAACGGTTCCGGGCGGCGTTGGCGGAGGAGACCGCGCGCTAGGCTCGTCCGGTTCGGTGGACGGTCCGCGCTAGGGTCTGTCCGGCCGATCTTGCCGGGCGCGCGACGCCGGATCATCCCGCCTGAACGCACCGGCAAACCATCCAAGTACACCCAGTACGAGGACGGTTCGCCGGCACGCCCAGCCGGGCGCCCGACGCCGCGCGCCTTTCCGACAAGATCGACCGGACAGACCCTAGGCGGTTGCGCAGAGAATGCGCACGGATTTTGGAACGATGAGCGATGAAGCGTAAAGGGACGGGCCCCGACGGGCTGGTCATCGTCGACAAGCCGGAGGGCATCACCTCGCACGGCGTGGTCGCCAAGCTCCGGTGGCTGGCCGGCACCCGCAAGGTCGGGCACGCCGGCACCCTCGACCCGATGGCCACCGGCGTGCTGGTGATCGGCGTCGAGCGGGCCACCCGGCTGCTCGGGCACCTGATGCTCACCGCCAAGACCTACGAGGCCACCGTCCGGCTCGGGCAGACCACGATCACCGACGACCGGGAGGGCGAGGTCACCGCCTCCGCCCCCGCCGACGGGGTGGCGCGGGAGGCGATCGACGCCGAGATCGCGAAGCTCACCGGCGAGATCATGCAGGTGCCGTCCAAGGTCAGCGCCATCAAGATCGACGGCAAGCGCTCGTACGCGCGGGTCCGCGAGGGCGAGGACTTCGAACTCGCCGCCCGGCCGACCACCGTGCACTCCTTCACGGTGCACGAGGTGCGCCCCGCGGTCGCCGAGGACGGCACGCCGGTGCTCGACCTCGACGTCACCGTCGAGTGCTCCTCCGGCACGTACATCCGCGCGCTGGCCCGCGACCTGGGCGCCGCGCTCGGCGTCGGCGGGCACCTGACCATGCTGCGGCGCACCAAGGTCGGGCCGTACTCGGTCGAATCGGCGCACACCATCGAGCAGTTGGAGGAGAAGCTGGAGGTCCTGCCGATCGCCGACGCCGCCGCGGCCGCGTTCCCGCGCTGGGACATCGACGCCGACCAGGCCAAGCTGCTCTCCAACGGCGTGCGGCTGCCCGCGCCCGGCCTCGGCGTGGACGGGCCGATCGCGGTCTTCGACCCGGACGGCCGGTTCCTGGCGCTGGTCGAGGAGCACGGCGGCAAGGCCAAGCCGGTCGCGGTGTTCGTCGGCTGACGCGGCGTCAACAAGCTTGCGGCGCGGCCCCGGTGGAGATTCTCCGCCGGGGCCGCCCGGCGTTTCACCGCAGGGCCAGGCGCCAGTCGTGGCTGCGCAGGAAGCGGCCGGAGCGCTGCGGGTACTCGAACTCGCACGGGCCCGCGTCGGTGAAGCCGAGGCGGGCGCACAGGGCGTTCGAGGCGGCGTTGTCGGCGGCCGGGAAGGCGTGCAGCGTGCCGGGAGCGGCGGCGTCCGCGGCGACCGCCTCACGCAGCGCGGCCAGCATCAGGCGCCCGGCCGCGACGGCCAGGCCGCGGCCCTGGAACTCGGGCAGCACGTTCCAGCCGGTCTCCCAGATCTCCTCGCCCCGCCACTCGCGGCGGTGGTAGGCGATCGAACCGGCGGGCGCGCCGTCGGCCAGGACCGCGAACATCACGCCGCCCTGCGCGGGGAGTGCGAGGTAGCGGCGGTGGCGGTGCAGCAGCTGCTCCGGCGTCTCCGGGCCGCCCACGTGCCGGCGCATCGCCGGGGTGTTGATGCGCTCCAGCAGCGCGAAACGGGAGTCGGACCAGGGGTCGAGGCGGACGTCCATGCCGGGATGGTGGCAGAGCGGCCGCCGCCCGGCCCACCGGTTTTCGGGGGCGGACGCGGCATTGCGCGGCGTGTCGGCGGGGGCGCGCGAGGTGAACGGGTGTGGTGAGCGGGGCGCGCGGGGTGCTGTGGGGCTGGTGGGGGGCAGGCTGACCGGCGGCCGGAACAGCGGCCGGAAGAGCGGACGGAGGACTGGCGGGATGGGCGAGGGCGCGAGCGCCGGCTTCGCGGGCGACCCGGCGCACGGGCTGCTGCGGATCCGGGACGTGCAGGGCCGGCTGTGCGGCCTCGGGTTCGTCGCCGACCGGCAGGGCACGGTGGTGACCGCGCACGAGGCGGTGGCAGGCCTGCCCAGGCTGGTGCTGCACACCCCGGGCGGGCAGTCCAGGGTGCTCGGACCGGACAGCGTCGACCTGCTGCCCGAACACGGCCTCGCCCTGCTGCGCACCACCGCCGTCGGCGGCGTGCCCGGCCGCGCGCTGCCGATCGGGCGCGGCGACGTCGGCGGGACCGTCGTGGTGCCGCACCAGCGCTGGGAGGACGGCGCGCCCGCACTGGCCCGCGGCGGCCTGCTCGGCCGGGAGAACGGCCGCTGCGGGGAGGGCGCGCAGACCCGCACCGTGCCGGGCGTGCTGCTGCTCGACCTCCCGGCGGCGCCGGTGGCCGGCGCGCCCGTCATCGACCCCGAGACCGGCGCGGTGCTGGCCGTCGTCGCACCCCGGGTCCGCACCGCCGGCGGGGCCGGGGTGGCCGCCGTCCCGCTGTCCGTGGCCGGCCCGCCGGGAGACGGCCCGCTCGGCCTGCTGCTGGCCCGCAACGCCTCCGGCGTGCCCGCGTTCGGCCGCGCCCTCAACCTGGCCGGCGGACTGCGCCTGACGGCCACCCAGCTGGACGCCGCCACCGCCGGGCCCGGCCGGATCACCGAACTCGCCGCCGACCGCGTCGACCGGCCCGACGGCCTCAGCGGCGAGGAACCGCAGGACACCCTCACCGTGCTGCTCGGCGAAGCCGGCAGCGGGCGCACCACCGAACTCGCCGCGCTCGCCGTCCGCCGGGCCGGCGCCGCCGAACCCCTGCCCACGCTCTGGCTGCGCGGCGCCGACCTCGCCCTCGACGACCAGGCCCTCGACGACACCCTGCGCCGCCGACTCGCCGCCGCCGCACGGCAGTTGGGCGTCCCCGAGGTCGCCCCGGCGGAGCTCGCCGAACGCTGCGCCGACGGCGGACGCCCGCTGCTGCTCGTCCTCGACGGGCCCGAGGAGGCCCAACTCGCGCTCTCCGCCCACTGGTTGGCCGACGCCCTGGACTGGCTGCGGGCCCGCCGGGCGCGCGCCCTGGTCGCCTGCCGCCCCGACGGCTGGCAGCAGCTCGGCCCCTGGCGGGCCGCCGCCCGGGCGCTCTGGCTCGGCCCGCTCACCGACGACGCCGCCGCCCGCGCCGGCCGGCGCTACGGCCTGCCCGAGTCCTTCCTCGGCCCCGCCGACCACGGCCACCCGCTGGCCCTGCGACTGGCCGGCGACCTGCACGGCGCCGGCGTGCACGGGCCGGTCGCCGACCGCACCGAACTCTTCGACGGCTGGCTCGACCTGGCCTGCCTGACCGTCGCCCGCCGGATCGCCCTCGCCTCCGGCGGCCAGCGCCGCCACCGGCGCGGCGGCCCCGTCCCGCCCGGCGAGGACGCCCGCCAGGTGCGCCGACTGGCCGCCGTCGCCGCCGGACGGCTGCACGAGGCCGCCCGGCTGATGCTCGGCGCGGGCGACGGGGCGCTGCCCGCCGAGGAGTTCGACCGGCTGTTCCCCGCCGCCGGCGGCTGGGCGCGGGCCGTCCACGAGGAACGCCTGCTGGTGCCCGCCGGCACCGGCCACCGGGCCGGCCACGAGGAGTGGGGGGAGTGGCTGCAGAGCCTGCACCTGGACCTCGACGCGGCGCTGCGCCTGCTGCTCGCCGAGGACGAGGCCACCGGCGGCACTCCCGCCGACATTCCCCGTGACACCCCCGGCGACCCGGTGGCCCGCAACGTCCTCCCGCCCGCGGCGGCGGCCGCGGCCAAGAGCCGCCAGGGCGCCGTCGGCCGGGCCCGGGTCGGCGTCGTGGCGGGGGCGCTGCGCCGGGTCGCGGCGGCCCGCGGCGCGGCCGCGCTGGACGGCTGGCTGCACCGCATCCGGCTGGCCCTGGAACGCGCCGAACCCGGCGGCGACCCCGACTGGTGGGCCGGCCGCCTGCTGGCCGCCGGGATCGCCGGCAGCCCCGAACCGGGCGCGCACCGCGAGCTGGTGGAGCTGCTCACCGACCGGGCCGGCCGGGACGCACGCTTCGGCCCGGCGTTCTGGGCCGCCCTGCCGCTGCCCGCCGCCGACCGGGTCGCGCTGCTCGGCCGCCTCGCCGACGGCCCCGCCGACCTGGCCCGCGCCGTCCGCGAGCGGGTCGCCGACCTGCTCGCCGCCGACCCGCACACCGTGCTGCCGCTGCTGTGCGGCTGGTACGAGCACGCCGGTCCGGGCGCCGCCGACCTCGCCGACACCCTGCTGTTCGACCATCGGGAGTTCGCCCTCGACGAGTTGACGGAGGCTCTGGTCGCCGCCGCGCACCCCCGGGCCGACGCACTGCTCGGCCGCCTCGCCGAACGCGAACCGTCCGCGCTGTGCCGCGCCGTCGACCGCTGGAGCCACGACCCGCGCCCCGAACGCCACGTCGCGGCCGCCGTCCACGCCCTGCGCACCGCGCCGCACGCGGGCGGATCCGGCGCGCAACTGCTGCGGCTGGCCGCCCGCACCCTGCTCGGCCGGGACGACGAACCGGCGCTGCACGGCGCCGCGCTGGCGCTGCTGGTGCGCGACCCGCAGGCCCGCGCCGAGCACCTGCCCGCCGCGCTGGCCGCCTACCGGGACGGCGACCCGTTCCTCACCGAGGAGGTCCTCGGCGACCTCGTCGAGGAGTACCCGGCCGAGGTGCTGGCCGCCGTCCGCGAACGGCTGCGGCTGCCCGGGGCACGGGGCGGCGACGGACTGCGGGCGCTCGGCCGGGCCGCGGACCCGGAGGTGGTGCGGTCCGGGCTGCTGTTCGCCGCCGAACTGCTGCGCGAACAGCCCGAGCGGGCCGGGCAGGTCGCCGACCACCTTGACCGGCTGCTGGACGCCGGACGGGACGGCCGCCCGCTGCTGCCCGCCGTGCTCGCCGCAGCGCCCCCGGCGCGGGCCCGCTTCGCCCCGGTGCTGGCCGCCCCCGGCACGGGCCGTGCAGGGCTGCTGGACGCCCTGCTGGCCGCCGAGCGGGCACCCGTGGTGCTGGGCGCCGTCGTGGAGGCGCTGGCGGCCCGCCACGCCGGCCACCCGCCGTCCCGGGTGCGCGAGTTGCTCCGCCGGATCGCCGACCACTGGCCCGGCGCGGACGCCGTCCTGGTGCGCTGCGCGGGCCGCTGGGCCGGTTTCGCCAGGCTGCTGGCCGACTGGCCCGCCGACGCCGCACCGCCGCCCGAAGGGCCCCGACTGACCAGGATGCGGACGCTCACCGCGGCCGGCCGCGACCCGCAGTACGCCGCCGCGGAGGCCGAACGGCAGGTCGACCGCCCCGGCGGCCGTCTGACCGGTCACACCGGAGGCCTTCCGGTACCTGGGCAGGGCCGGTCGCATGGCACGCTATAGGGGTTCGGTTTCGGTCTTTCGAGTGCACCAGGTGTGCACACCGTAGGAACAAGGAGCGGTCAGGTGCAGCGCTGGCACGGCCTGGAGGAGATCCCCGGGGACTGGGGGCGCAGCGTCGTCACCATCGGATCGTTCGACGGGGTCCACCGCGGACACCAGTTGATCATCAATCGGGTGGTCGAGCTCGCCGGGGAACTGGCGGCGAAGTCCGTCGTCGTCACCTTCGACCCGCACCCCAGCGAGGTGGTCCGCCCGGGCAGCCACCCGCCGCTGCTCGCCCCGCAGCCCCGGCGGGCCGAACTCGTCGAGCAGCTCGGCGTGGACGCCGTCCTGGTGCTGCCGTTCACCGCGGCGTTCTCCAAGGAGTCGCCCGAGCAGTTCGTGCAGTCGGTGCTGGTCGACGCGCTGCGCGCGAAGGCCGTCGTCGAGGGCCCCAACTTCCGCTTCGGACACCGCGCGGCGGGCAACGTCGAACTGCTCGCCGAACTCGGCCGGGCCGACGACTTCGCGGTCGAGGTGGTCGACCTCCAGGTGCGCGGCGCCGCCGGCGACGGCGAGCCGTTCTCGTCCAGCCTGTGCCGCCGCCTGGTCGCGGCCGGCGACATGGCGGGCGTCGCCGAGGTCCTCGGCCGCCCGCACCGGGTCGAGGGCGAGGTCGTCCGCGGCGCCCAGCGCGGCCGCGAACTCGGCTACCCCACCGCCAACGTGGACACCGTGCCGCACTCGGCGATCCCCGCCGACGGCGTGTACGCGGGCTGGCTGACCGCCGACGGCGAGACCATGCCCGCCGCGATCTCGGTCGGCACCAACCCGACCTTCGACGGCACCGCCCGCACCGTCGAGGCGTACGCCATCGACCGCGTCGGCCTCGACCTGTACGGCAAGCACGTCGCCGTCGACTTCCTCACCTGGCTGCGCGGCATGGAGAAGTTCGACAGCATCGACGCCCTGCTGGAGCGGATGGCCGAGGACGTCAAGCGCGCCCGGGAGCTCACCGAGCGCCCCTGACCCCGGCCGTCGGAAAGCCCCCCGCGAAGAACCCTTCGCGGGGGGCTTTCTGTCGCTCGCTCAGCCGTGCTGCGGCGGCGGGTACCCGTAACCGGGCGGCGGCGCCTCGTGCGGCGGCGGGTAGCCGTACCCGGGCGCCGGCGGGCCCTGCGGCGGGTAGCCGCCCTGCTGCGGAGGCCCCTGCTGCGGGTACGGCTGCTGCGGAGGCTGCTGCCACGGCTGACCGGCCGCCGGGTAGCCGCCCTGCTGCGGGTACTGCTGCGGGTAGGGCTGCTGCTGCGGCGGGACGCCCTGCTGTTGCTGCTGCCAGCCGCCCTGCTGCTGTTGCTGCTGCGCCTGCCAGCCGCCCTGCTGCTGGGCCCGGGCGATGTCCTCGCCGACCAGCGCCGCCAGCTCGAAGTAGGCGTCCCGGACCTTCGGCCGCATCATCGCCAGGTTGACCTCGGCGCCGGCCGCCAGGCTCTCGTCGAACGGCACCACCACGACGCCGCGGCAGCGGGTCTGGAAGTGCGCCACGATGTCCTCGATCTTGATCATCTTGCTGGTCTCGCGCACCCCGGAGACCACCGTGATCGACCGCTGCACCAAGTCCGCGTAGCCGTGCGCGGACAGCCAGTCCAGCGTGGTGGAGGCACTGGACGCACCGTCCACGCTGGGCGTGGCCACCACGATCAGCTGGTCCGCGAGGTCCAGCACACCGCGCATCGCCGAGTACAGCAGACCGGTGCCCGAGTCGGTCAGGATGATCGGGTAGTGCTGCCCGAGCACCTGGATGACCTGGCGGTAGTCCGAGTCGTCGAAGGTGGTGGAGACCGCCGGGTCCACGTCGTTGGCGACGATCTCCAGGCCCGAGTTCGGGTCCTGCGAGGTGAACTGACGGATGTCCATGTAGCTGCGCACGTGCGGGATCGCCGTCACCAGGTCGCGGATGGTCGCCCCGGTCTGCCGCTTGATGCGGCGGCCCAGGGTGCCCGCGTCCGGGTTCGCGTCGATCGCGATGACCTTGTCCTGCCGCTCGCTGGCCAGCGTCGCACCCAGCGAGGTGGTGGTCGTGGTCTTGCCGACACCGCCCTTGAGGCTGATCACCGCGATCCGGTAGCAGGTCATCACCGGGTGCCGGATCAGCTCCAGCTTCTGCTGCTTGCCGGCCTGCGCCGACTTGCCGCCGAACTGGAACCGCGGCTGCTTCTGCACCTTCGGCTGGCCGCGCAGCAGCCGGTCCGAGGAGAGCTCGACGGCCGCCGTGTAGCCCAGTGCCGCGCCGTGCGCCGCCGCCTGCGGGCCGGGCTGCTGGAAATGGGCCGGCGCCTGCGGGGCGTTCTGCGGGCCCGAGTGCTGCTGGTACGCCGGGCCGGGGCCGGGGCCGGCCTGCGGCCAGCCGCCCGCCCGCGGATCGGCCGGAGGCTGCCCGCCCCACTGCTGCTGACCCTGCTGCGGATACGCCGGGGGCGGCTGCTGGACCGGCGGCTGCTGCACGGGCTGCTGCTGTACGGGCGGCTGCTGGCCCTGCTGCGGATACGCCGGCGGCTGCGGCTGGTTGGGCCACGGCTGCTGGACCGGGGGCTGCTGACCCTGCTGCGGGTACACGGGAGGCTGCTGCTGCACGGGCGGCTGCTGGACCGGGGGCTGCTGCTGCGGGGCCTCCTGCACCGGCGGCGGCGCGGACGCCAGCTCGACCGGCGGCGAGGCCACGCCCTGCCCGTTGGTGGCCGGACCGGCGTGCTGCTGGGGACCCGGCGCGGGCGGCGGCGGAGCCGCCTCCGGAACACCCGTCACCGGCGGTGCGGCGACCGGCGGAACCTGCGCCTGCACGGGCTGGGGCTGTACGGGCTGGGGCTGCATGGGCTGAGGCTGGGGCTGCTCGGGGACCACCGGAGGCTGCGGCGCGGGCGCCTGCTGCTGCACCTCGGGCTGCACGGGGGCCTGCTGGACCGGCGGTTGCTGCACCGGAGCCTGCTGGACGGGAGCCTGCTGCACCGGAGGCTGCTGCTGGACGGGCGGCTGGGCCGGGCCGGGAGCGGCGCTCTGGGTGTACCAGGACGGAGCGGTGTAGTCCGGGGCATCGGACCAGTCATCGTCGTCCTCGGCCGCGTTGTCGCCGACGTAGACGCCGTCCCGATCGCTGCTCACTGGGGCTCCCTCGTTCTCGCCGACATTGCTTCGGCGGTTGCCTTCGGGCAACAAGACTAGGCCGTGCAGGCGGCTTCGCTGAAGGCGGAGCCCGACCTGACGGCGAATCGGAGCGGGTCGGCCGACCGGTCCGTCCCTCGGGAAACACCGTCCCCGTCAGGCGCACCGGCCGGCCGGCCCGTGCGACGCGGCCCGCCCGGCCGCACCGCTTCAGTCCATGCGGCGCGGGCCGCCCAGCACCTGGGTCTCGGCCTCGCCCGGATTGGTCATCACGTACTGACGGCGCATCCGGGTCGCCCACAGGGTGATGTGGTCCGGCATCGTCGGCAGCGTGCTCACGTCGCCCGGCGACAACGACAGCAGCCGGCCCACGAGTTCGGCCTCCTGCGGCGACACGCGCTGCAGGCCGACCAGGTCGGCCGCGTTCAGCACCCGGCTCGCGTTCGGGCCCAGGTACGGCAGCACCGTCAGCGTGGTCTGCCACGGCGCCGCCGACAGCCGGCTGCGCGAGGGCCGCGCGCCCAGGTCGCGAACCACCAGGACGGGTGACGCCACCGACGCGCCCTGCGCGCCCAGACGGCCGACCTGGTGGACCGTCACGCACGGCTGCCCGCCGCCCGCCGCCTGCGCCATCGGCGCCCAGGCCTGCGGACGGCCGGTCTCCACCGCGATCCGGGCGCCGGTGGCCGCGGCGCGCAGCGCGATCAGCTGCGCCGTCCACATGCCGCCGACCAGCACCACGTCGTACTGGGTGGGCCGGAACAGCCCTATCACGGCGGGCTGTTGCTGCTGGTCCAGGCCGATCACGACGCCGTCGTCGCCGACCGGGAAGGCCAGCGCCGCCAGGTCCTCGACGGTCAGCACGTGCTTCTCCCGGCGCGGACCGCGCAGGCCGAAGCCGGGACGGACCCGCACCCGCTGCTGATCGGCGGGCTGCGGGGCCTGGCCGGAGTAGGTCTGGTAGGCCATCAGGACGTCCCTCCCAGGGGCAGCGTGGCGAGCAGGCCCGGGCCGTGCTCCTGGTCGAGGCGGGTCAGCGCGGTGCCGGAGTGCTGCGCGCGGGACTCCACCAGACGGCCCACCTGGGCGATCTCGCTCTCGCTGCGCGCGGTCAGCCGGACGTGCCCGCTGAGCGCCACCGCGCCGCCCATCGCGCGGGTCGCGGTGACCGAGAACGTGGAAGCGAACGCCGCCGGGGTGCTGGTGAGTTGGTTGACCAGCTCGGGCGCGGTGACCCGGCCGCCGCCGGCGCCGGGCCGGGTCAGCTCCGGCCACTTGGAGATCCAGTAGGTGGCGTGCCAGCGGTCGTCGATCCGGCAGAACTTCGCGGACTCCTGGGCCCGGCGCACGCCGACCCCGCCGCCGCCGGAGCCCTGACGGCCCGCCACCGCCACCGGGTTGGCGCACACCGAGATGGCCAGCGCCGCGATCAGCTCCCGCTCGTCCAGGACGGTGGCGGTGAAGCCGGCGCTGTTCAGCCGCCCGGCCAGCTGGTCGGTGACGCGCTGGAGGGCCTTGCGGGCGCCCTCCTCGCCGCCGCCGCGCGCCACGACGGCGGTGGAGGCGCGCTCGGGGTCGAGCTTGATGGCGACCCAGGTCAACCGCAGCGCAGGAGTATTCACTCCTCCGGGTGCCTGCTGGTAGGCGCGCGCGGCCAGCGCGTGCTCCGGCAGGTGCGGCGCGGGCGCCGGCTGGGTGTGCTGGATCAGCTGCACCGACTCCAGCGGGATGTCGTCGACCCGCAGGACCGAGCAGATGATGTCCAGCGGCAGCGCGGAGTTGGCGCGACCCGGACGCAGCGGCTGGTCCTTGGACTGCACCAGCAGCACCGAGGTGAAGAACGTGCCGTCGCCGACCATGCCGGTCTCCCGGCGCAGCGGACGCCCGTCGCCGAGGTCGGTCTCGATGGCGTGGGTGCAGGTGCTCAGCGCCGGCTCCAGCTCCATCACCGGCGCCAGCGCCGGGTCGGTGCCGGGCGGCGGAACGTTGTACTTGGCCTCGCGGCGACGGGAGTTGTACGCGGAGCGGACCCCCATCGCCTCGCCCGTGGTGCGGCCGCCGAGACGCAGCAGCGCCACCACCACGAGGATCACCGCGGGCACCGCGAGCACCGCGGCCACCAGCTTGTTCACCGACCAGCCGACCGCCACCAGGGCGACGGCTACCTCGAGTTGGACGATTTGCTTGAGCTCCAGCCGACGCGCGAGCAGCCCGGGCCTGGGCAGCAGCCGCAGGCCGACCGGGCCGGTGGCCGCCGCGACCGGGGCGGTACGGGCCCGCCGCCCGCCCTGGGCGTCCGGCCTCCGACCGTGCGAGGTGGAGCGTCGTCGTGCTGGAGCGGACTGGCTTGGCATCCCCCGAATTGCCCTCTCTGCTTCAGATGTGCCGTCAGATCCCCGTGCGGCTGCGGCCATCAGGGCCGTCGGTCGCGGGCCGGGTCGACAGCCCGGATGGCGGACCGTCGGAGCCTACCCGTTACCGTACTCACCGTCTGCTGTCGCATCGTAGAGGGTTGGCCGCTCCGGACGCCCGTCGGGTGGCAGACTCACGCACAGCACAAGCGCGTTGACACCCGCACGTCGGGTCACACAGGGGAGACGGGGACGAGCATGGCATCACGCCGGGACGAGCTGAACGCCTACACCTTCGCCCGCAAGCGGATGGTCGGGGCCTTCCTGCAGCCGGGGGGCGGCGGCAACGACGAGGACGCGCCGCGTCCGATCCGCGCGGTGCTGCCGAGCTTCGTGATCGGCGCCGTGGTCGTCGCCGGCTTCGGCATGTGGGGCGTCATCAAGCCCAGTGCGCCGCCGAACTGGGACAACGGCAAGTACATCCTGCAGGGCAAGTCGTCGACCACGCGCTACGTGATCCTGCCCGACTCGAAGACCGGCCAGCCGACGCTGCACCAGGTGCTGAACATGTCCTCGGCCCGCCTGGTGCTCTCCGAGGGCGCCACCGTGCAGACCGTGGCCGACGACGTGCTCGACAAGTACCCGCGCCGCGGCGCGGCGATCGGCATCCCGTACGCCCCGGACAAGCTGCCCAAGGCGGACGACGCGAGCGCCGTGAAGCTGTGGTCGGTGTGCGACAAGCAGGGCAAGGACAACCTGCAGTCCTCGATCGCCCAGTCGGTGTTCGTGGCGGCCGGGGCGGACACCAAGACCCTCCAGGGGGACCGGAAGCTCGGCGACGGGCAGTCGCTGTTCGTCCAGGAGCCGGACCTGTCGGCGACCCAGCCGGGGACGAGGTTCCTGGTGGACCCCAGCGGCAAGCGGCACGCGGTCGGCGTCATGGAGACCACCGGCACGGACCGGACCGCGCTGGTCACCGCGCTGTTCGGCCCGAACGCGCAGGCCCAGAAGGTCACCAAGGAGTGGCTCGCCACCCTGGAGGACGGCGACCCGGTGGAGTTCACCCGGGTCGACGGCGCGGTCGGCGCCGCGTCCACGCTCGACCTCTCGCAGCCTTCGGAGAAGAAGGTCGGCCGCCTGCTGAAGTTCCAGGACAACAAGTACTACGTGGTCGGGCTCAGCAAGCTGTACGAGATCACCGAGTTCCAGGCGAACCTGATGCTCAACGACCCCGAGACGCAGAAGGCGTACAGCAGCCCGCCGGCCTTCGGCACGCTCGGCGCGGGCGACCTGAACAACCTCGCCGGGAAGACCTCCACGGAACTCCTGAACAAGTCCGGGAACCTGCCCAAGCAGAAGTCCCCGGCGGTCAACCTCGGCGAGAAGGACGCCCGCACGGTGGTCTGTTCGACGTTCAACGGCTACGTGGACAACAAGATCCAGCAGACGGTGTGGGCCGGCACCGCGTACCCGACGGACGTCAGCGGGGACGCGGTCAGCGCGCACATGACGCCCGGCCACGGCCTGCTGTACCGCGCGCTGGAGGGCAAGGTCGGGCCCAACGACGGCAGTTCCGGTCGCGACTTCCTGATCACCGACTCCGGTCTGCGCTACTCGCTGCCCGCCAACAACGACGGCGGCACCGGTGCGACGCCGAGCCCCAGCCCGAACGCGCAGGGCGGCGACAAGAAGGGCACGAACGAGTCCCAGGTGCGACTGGGCTACAAGTCGATCAACCCGCAGTTCGTACCGGACGAATGGTCGCGGCTGGTGCCGGCCGGACCGGTGCTCAACACGAACACCGCACTTCAGGCCCAGAACGCCTGACGAATCGTCAACGCCGGTGCGGGAGTTCAGTGTCATGGTCTGGTAACTACCCGCTACCCGGTGTTGGGCCAACCGCACTTGGCCGTTACAGTGCTACAGAGCACCACACCAAGTGGTGCCCGTGCGGGCGTTCGCCACAGGGGCGCCCGGACGAAATCTGTCTCATGGGGGACGGTGGATCATGGCAGGTCAGTTCACGACGACCGCGGAGGAAATGACCGCGTTCGCTAACCGCATCGGCGAGGTCAACCAGCAGGTCCAGGGCGAGATCAGCCGCCTGAACAACCTGGTCTCCGAGATCGCGTCCGGCTGGAAGGGCGCGGCTGCGACCGCGTACCAGCAGATGCAGTCGCGGGTCAACGACGACGCGAACGCGCTCAACAAGGTGCTCGACGAGATCCGTCAGGCGATCGAGGCGACCACCAAGGCCTACTCGATGACCGAAGACGAGCAGGCTGCTGCGGTCGGTGGCGTCTCCGGCTGACGCCGGATTCGGTAACCGCCACATCGCGCCCTCGCGGGGGCGCGCCGTGCATCCATCGAAGGGGAGACAATCATGGCCATTCTCGTCAATTTCCAGACCATCCAGAACGCGAGCTCCGAGGTCCGTCAGACCGCGGCCCGTGTCCAGTCGCAGCTCGACGACCTGAAGTCCGGCGTGCAGCGCATCGCCTCCTCGTGGGAGGGCTCGGCTCAGGAGGGCTACCAGGCCCGCCAGGCCCAGTGGGACGCCAAGGCCGCCGACCTGCAGCAGACGCTGACCCAGATCGCGACCGCGCTGGACAACGCCGCGCAGAGCTACCAGCAGACCGAGAACTCGAACGCGTCGCTCTGGGGCTGAGTTTCCCACTCGGGGACTCTGCGCGACCAGCGCACTTCTCAAGGGCGGGCGTCCCACGGGGCGCCCGCCCTTCGCGCGTTGCACGGGGCACGCGCCGAACACGGGTGGATGCAATGAGGGGTGGAGTTCAGGTGTCGTCAGGATCGTTGCGCCGGGCCGGCGCGGTGCTGCTGGTGCTCGGTGTGGTCGGCACTACCGCCGCCGGACCCGCTTTCGCCGAGCCGTCACCCACAGCGTCGGAGGGGGACAAGCAGCGGGCTTCGCTGGTCATCGCGGCGGCCGGTGACTGCACCTTCCCCTCGAAGGACGTCGAGGCCAAGCCCTGGGCCCTCCAGCGGGTCTTCCTGGACGAGCTGTGGGGGACCAACTCCAAGAACCCGCACACCGGGGCCGGGGTCAAGGTCGCGGTGATCGACACCGGCGTGGACGTCGTCAACCAGCAGCTGAGCGCCCCGGGCAAGGTGATCGCGGGGCCGGACCTGCTCGGCTCCTCGACGCCGGCCGACCAGAAGAAGCCGGAGGGCGACAGCCGGACCGATCCGGTCGGGCACGGCACCAAGGTGGCGGGCATCATCGGGGCCGCGCAGAAGGACAAGGTCGGCTTCGTCGGCCTGGCCAAGGACGCCACGATCCTGTCGATCCGGCAGAACGACGCGGAGGGCCACGGCAGCGTCAAGACGCTGATCGATGCCATCAACGCGGCGATCGACGCGAAGGTCGACGTCATCAACATCTCGCAGGACGTCCGGGTCGAGGTGGATCCCACCAAGCCCGCCGACGCGCCGGCGTTCGCCGAGGACACGCAGCTGCAGGCAGTGCTGAGCAAGGCCGAGTCCCGGCAGATCGTGGTGGTCGCGTCGTCCGGCAACGACGGCGCCGAGGGCCCCACCTACCCGGCCAAGTACGAGACCGTGCTGGCCGTGGGCGCGTCCGACCGCAACAACGAGCGGGCTCCGTTCTCGCAGTACGGCGACTTCGTCGACGTGGTCGCGCCGGGTGTCGACATGCTCTCCACCGTCCCCGGGGGCGGCCAGTGCACCGACAACGGCACCAGCTTCTCCGCGCCCTACGTCGCCGGCCTGGCCGCGGTGCTCAAGGGCCAGCACACGGACTGGACCGCCAAGCAGATCCGTACCGTGATCGAGCAGACCGCCCAGCGCACCGAGCACGGCCCGAACAAGTGGATCGGCTGGGGCGTCGTCGACCCGGTCAAGGCGGTCAACTTCGAAGGCGTGCCCGAGGCCACCCCGCACCCCGACGCGCCGACCAAGCTGGACGCCGCTCCGCTGATCGCGCAGCCGCTCGGCATCGCGGAGACCCAGGCCGACCGGGACCGGAGGACCGCCACCTTCGTGCTCGGCGCCGGCGGCCTGCTGGTGGCGGGCCTGGCCGGCGGGGCGATCGTCACCCGTGACCTGGGGCGTCGTCGCCGCCCCTGACGGCCTGTGGACACCGTGCGGGGCCGGCTCCTGGAGAGGGGTCGGCCCCGTCGGTTTCGGGGAACCGACGGGGCCGGGAGGGAGCGGACTGCAGGGGGGGGTCAGACCCGCTCGTCCTCGGGGAGGGTGATCACCCAGCGGGTCTCCTGGCGGGGGCGCAGGTAGACGAGCCAGTACAGGCTGGCGGCGGCGGTGATGCCGAGGGTCCACCAGAGGCCGGGGCCGGCCAACTTGAAGAGGGTGAAGCAGAGCGCCACGATCACCAGGATCGGCAGCGCGGGCCAGAGCGGCTGGCGCCAGGCCGGGGCGTGCTTGTGGTGGCCGCGGCGGGAGAACAGCGCGCCGACGGCGACCAGCAGGTACAGCGCGGCGACCGCGACACCGGTGATGTCGATCAGCAGGGTCTGCGGCACGAAGCAGAGCACCGCGCCGGGGATGCCGACCGCCAGGGTGGAGACCCACGGGGCGCTGAACTTGTTGAGGGTGCCGAAGGCGTTGTTGACCGGCTCGGGCCAGGCCTTGTCGCGGCCGGAGGCGAACAGCACCCGGGAGTTCTGGATGACCATCACGATGCCGGCGTTGATGATGGCCAGCGCGATGCAGAGGCTGATGAAGGTGCCGACGCCGCTGTTGCTCCAGCCGATCACCAGCTGCGAGATGTTGCCCTCGGACAGCGCGGTGAGGTCCGGGGCGCCCATGGTGATGGCGGCGACCGGGATCACGATGATGGCGACCGACAGGCCCAGCGTCCACAGCACGGTGCGGGCGACGTTCTTGCGCGGGTTCTCCAGCTCCTCGGAGAGGTAGATCGCGGTGGAGAAGCCCTGGGTGACGAAGAGCGCGGTGCCCATCAGGGCCAGGATCGCGCCGAGGCCCACGCCGGAGGTGGTGCCGGCGGCGTCGGCCACGGTGCCGTGCAGCATGGTGTCCGCGCCGCGCTCGGTGTGGGTGAAGCCGAGGAAGGAGACGACCGCGCAGGCGATGACCTCCAGCACCAGGAAGATGCCGGTGATCCAGGCGTTGGCCCGCAGGTCCAGCAGACCCGCGACGGTGGCCGCGATCATCACCACGGCGCCGGCGATCATCGGGTCGACGTGGATGATCGGTTCGAGGTACTCGGCGGTTCCCATCGCGATGATCGACGGGACGATCATCACCACGATCAGCGACTGGATGAAGACCAGCCAGCCCGCGAACTTGCCCGCCAGCGTGCCGACCATCGCGTACTCGCCGCCGGCCGAGGGCACCAGGGTGCCGAGCTCGGAGTAGCAGAACGCCACCGCGATGCAGATCACCGTGCCGATGACGATCGCCATCAGGGTGAAGGTGCCGAGGCCCTTGAACAGCTCGGGGACGAGCACGAAGAGCGAGGACGCCGGAGTCACGCAGGAGAGCGTGAGGAGCGTGCCGCCCACGACGCCGAGCGATCGGGCGAGCTTCTTCGGGGCGTCCGCGCCAGTGGCGGTCCCCGTGGCGGGGGCGGCTGCCTGCGGAGGAAGCGTGTCGGTCATGGGGCATCCGATCGGCTGTACGGCGGTGATGGGGGTGGGAGCGGTATCGCCTCCGAAACACGTTCTCGTGGGTCTGGTTCTGCATCGCTCCCTGATGCGCCAGGTTGCCTGGGGGAAAAGGTGTCGTCAACGCGCGATCGGCTGCGGAATCCGTTGCGGAAACCAAGCTTTTCCTGCGGAACACAGCCCCGCGGTCGGTCGGGCGCATGTTTCGGCGGTGTCAACTCCGGTGAACTGCGCTTGAATCGAAGGTGAAGTGATCTGCGCAACTCCGATTCAAAGGTACTGCGCCGGGACGGCCGATGGCCCGAAAACCAAGGCCGCCCGGCCTTCGAGGTACGGGAACCGAAGGAAGCGGCCAAAAGTCAGAAGATAACGTTCTGGCACCGTTCGGGGTCCGGGATGCCGAAGGGCCGGATCCCTTTCGGAACCCGGCCCCATCGGTCACGGTGCGTGACGTCCGCCCCGCGGCTACTGCTGGATCGGCAGCCAACCCGTCTGCACCGTCTGGCCCGCCTGAATGCGGCGGGAGACGAACACACCACGGCCCGGCGGCTGCGGCTGCGGCTTGACCGTGCCCAGCAGCGCGCCCTCGCCCTTGTCACCGGACATGACCAGACCCTGGCCGCCCAGCTCGCGCATGCGCTGCATCACCGGCTCGAACAGCGAGCGGCCGGCGCCGCCCGCGTTACGGGCGATGATCAGACGCAGACCGATGTCGCGCGCGAACGGCAGGAACTCCGCCAGCGGCGCCATCGGGTTGCCCGACTGGGTGGCGACCAGCTCGTAGTCGTCCACGATCACGAACATGTCCTTGCCGGTGTACCAGCTGCGGTTGCGCAGCTGCTCCGGCGTGACGTCCGGACCGGGCAGACGACGCCCGCAGGCGCCGCGCAGCATCTCCACGATCGCCGACATGGCGGGCGCGGCGGCCGCGTACTCCACCAGGTACTCCGGCGGAACCACGCCCAGCAGCGAGCGGCGGAAGTCGCCGACCACGATGCCGGCCTGGTCCGGGGTGTACCGCTCGGTGATCTGCTTGATCAGCATGCGCAGCATCGCCGACTTGCCGGACTCGCTCTCGCCGAAGACGACGAACAGCGGGTCGGTGTCGAAGTTGATGAACACCGGCGCCAGCTCGACCTCGTCGACACCGAACGCGATGCCCAGCTCGGGGTGCTCGAAGCCCTTGGGCAGCGAGTTGCCGTCGAGCACCGGCGGCAGCATGCGCACCTGGGGCGCGCGCGGGCCGGTCCACCCCGCGTTGATCTGGGCGACCATGTCGGCGACGCCGTCGACCAGGTCCTCGGTGGAGCTGGCACCGTCGATGCGCGGCAGACCGGACAGGAAGTGCAGCTGCTCGTGGGTCAGACCACGACCCGGGATCGCCGGCACGTTCGCGGCGGCCTTGCGGCCGATCTCCGACTCCATGGAGTCACCGAGCTTGAGCTCGACACGGTTCTGCAGCTGGTCCTTCAGTGCCGGGCGGACCTCGGCGTACCGGGCCGCGGTGATCACCACGTGGACGCCGTAACCGAGACCGCGCAGTGCGATGTCGGCGATGACCGGCTCCAGGACCTCGAACTCCTGCTTGAAGGTCAGCCAGCCGTCGATGAACAGGAACACGTCGCCGAACTGCTCGTCCGGCAGCTGCCCGTTGGCCCGACGGGTGCGGTAGGTGGTGATGGTGTCGATGCCGGAGGAGCGGAACAGCTCCTCGCGGCGGTTGAGCACCCCATGCACCTCGCTGACCATGCGGCGGACCTTCTCGACGTCCAGTCGGCCCGCGACGCCGCCGACGTGCGGCAGGTCGGCCAGCGAGCCGAAACCGCCACCGCCGAAGTCGAGCAGGTAGAACTGCGTCTCCACCGGGGTGTGGGTGACCGAGAAGCCCGCCACGATGGTGCGCACCATGGTCGACTTTCCGGACCGCGGACCGCCGACGATCATGCCGTGACCGGCCGCACCCGCGTAGTCCAGGTACATCACGTCGCGGCGCTGGTCGCGCGGCTTGTCGACGATGCCGACCGGGACGACCAGGTTGCCCTGGCGGATCGAGGCCGGGGTCAGACCGCGCTCCGGGCTGACCAGCAGCGGCTCCAGCAGGCTGTCCACCGACGGCGGGGCCTCCAGCGGGGGCAGCCACACCTGGTGGGCCGGCGGGCCCTGGCCGATCATGCGCTGGACGAACACGTCGAGCATGGTGTCCAGCAGCGCGTCGTCCTTCTCCTCCTCCTCGGTCGGGTCGGGGAGGATCTCCTCCACCTCGGGCTCGATGACCTCGACCTCGGCGGCGGTGAACAGCACCGCCTGGGCGGTGACCACCCGGCCACCGACCGCGCGCTGCTGGCCCGGCGGACGGTACTTGCCGGACACGTACGCGGCCCGGAAGCGCTCCATCACGTCGGAGCCGAACTTGAGGTAGCCCACGCCGGGGATCGGCGGCAGGTGGTAGGCGTCCGGCACGCCGATCGCGGCCCGCGACTCGGCGGCCGAGAAGGTGCGCAGACCCAGGCGGTAGGAGAGGAAGGTGTCCAGACCGCGGAGCTTGCCCTCCTCCAGTCGCTGCGAGGCGAGCAGCATGTGCATACCGAGCGAACGGCCGATACGGCCGATCTGGATGAACAGGTCGATGAAGTCCGGCTTCGCGGTGAGCAGCTCGGAGAACTCGTCGATGATCATCAGCAGCGAGGGCAGCGGGTCGAGCGGCGCGCCCGCGGTACGGGCCCGCTCGTACTCGTTGATGTTCGCGTAGTTGCCCGCCGCGCGCAGCAGCTCCTGACGGCGGTTCATCTCGCCCTCGATCGCGTCGCGCATGCGGTCGATCAGGGTGGCTTCGCCCTCAAGGTTGGTGATCACGGCCGCGGTGTGCGGCATCTCCGACATACCGGCGAAGGTCGCACCACCCTTGAAGTCCGCGAGGACCAGGTTCAGCACCTCGGACGAGTGGGTGACCGCCAGCGCCAGCACGATGGTGCGCAGCACCTCGGACTTGCCGGAACCGGTCGCGCCGACGCACATGCCGTGCGGGCCCATGCCCTCCAGCGAGGCTTCCTTGATGTCCAGCCAGACGTACTCGCCGTTCGAGCCGACGCCCAGCGGGACGCGCAGCTTCTCCCGGATCGGCTTGGGACGCCAGTGCCGGGCCGGGTCGAAGGAGCCCGGGTCGCCGGTGTGCATCATCTCGGTGAAGTCCATCGACACCAGCGACGGGTCGCTGTCGTCGCCGCCCGCGGACGCCCGGAACGGCGCCAACTGGCGTGACAGCGCCTCGGCCTGCCAGCTCGACAGGGTGTCCGGCGTGCCCGGGTAGCTCGCCCCGGAGGCGGCCTCCAGCAGCAGTTCGTTCTTGCCGACGGTGATCACCAGGTGGCCGTTCGGCTCGTCCAGGTCACCCGGGACGACCTCGATCACGGTGACGCCCTGGACGCCCTCCGGACCGGCGATCATCGAGTCGACCGGCACCGAGGCGCCGTCCATGATGACCACCAGGTGCGGCTGGTCCGAGCTCGGCGTGCTGTCACGGGAGAAGCCCTTGCGGCCGGCCAGCTCGTTGGCCAGCAGCTCCTCCAGCTCGCCCAGCCCGGCGGCGATCAGACGACGCGAACCGGCGCCGTCGCTCTCCTTGCGGTGCTGGGTGTGCGGCAGCCACTTCGCCCACTCCCACTCCTCCACCGCGCCGGGCGCGGCGGCCACCCCGATCATCAGGTCCTCGGGGGAGTGCAGGGTCGCCAACTGGGCCACCATCGCCCGCACGTTGCCGTACACCGAGTCCGGGTCGCCGCACACCGTGATGTGGTAGAAGGCCCGCAGCGACACCGCCAACGGCAGGTCCTGCAGCGTGCCGTGGGTCTTGATGAAGGTGCCCATCGCCTCCGCGGCGAGCGGCTCCAACTCGTCCATCGGGGCGGTCTGCGGCGCCACCAGCGGCGTCGACAACTGCAACGGGCCGAGGCCCACCCGGATCTGCGCGAAGTCCGCATCCGTCGGCCTGCGTTCCCACAGCCGGCGGCCCTCGGCCACGATCGACCACAGCTGGTCCGGCTCCGGGTGGGTGAACAGCAGCGACCCGCGCTGACGCTCGGCCGTTCGACGCACCTCGCGGCGCTTCTGCTGCAGGTACTTCAGGTAGTCGCGGCGCTCGTCCGAGGTGGCCGCACTACCGCCCTTGCGCGCCTTGACGATCTGCGCCACCGCCATCGCGGCGGTCGACGCGACCATCAGGACACCCATCATCTTCATCGGGCCCTGTGCGCCCGGAGAGAAGAAGAACGCCGCCGAACCGCCCATGCCGAGCAGCGGCAGCAGCGACATCATCCAGTCCTCGCCACCGCCTCGCGGCAGCTCCGGCGGCGGAACCAGTTCGACCGGCTCCTCCGACACCGGAGGCGGGAACGCCCGTGGCGGGCGCTTCACCGTCACAGTACTCATGCGACCACCTCGCTGGCGCTCGGCGGGCACTTCGTACACACGCGCCTCTTGATGGTGAGCTCGCTTCGCTCACTCACGCGACCACCCCGCCCCCAGCGGCAGCCGCAGCGCGCGACTCCCCGTCGTCAACGGTGCGCCCTCCCCGGGCACAGGGTCGGGGGCACCCCCATCGCTCGCTCACAATCCGCCCTCACGCATCTGGATACGTACGGTGAGGGCGCCCCGTGTGATGACGCCGCCCCCGCTCCGCCGAACCGCAGGCGCGCGGGGCTGTCGCGTCTCGATCGCCGCCCCCGTACGCCGTGCGCAGGGGCCGATCCTACTGCGCGGGCCAAGCCGTTCGTCCACGGGGTCGGCAACCCGCAGAGTACTGACCTGCCGTCAACACACAACCCTCGGCGCACCTGCGCACCGCCTCCACCCCCGCACGCCGCCTCCGCACCGTGCACGCCCCCACCGCAGTGCACCCTTGCCCTGAGGGGGTAAGGTGACGCCGCGCCAACTCTCGTTCGGGCCGTGACAGTTCCGGAACCCCGTCGACGAGTGGTCTGCAGACTTGCCGACTAGCCAACGAGGGGGAGAAGGCCGGTGAGCAACAACGCTACGACCGGTTTTTGCCGGGTCACCGTGGTGGCACCGGACAGCCGGATCGACGTCGCACTGCCGGAGGACGTCCCGCTCGCCGACATCTACCCGGAAGTGCTGCGGCTCTCCGGGCAGACGCAGGTGGACGGGACGCCGACCGGGTTCCACCTGGTGCGGCGGGACGGCACCGTGCTCGACAGCGGACTTCCGCTGGCAGCCCAGCAGGTTCGCGACGGCGACCTGCTGAGCCTGCGCCCGTTCTCCGAGTCGCTGCCGCCGGCCGTCTACGACGACGTCGCCGACGCCATCGCCTCCGCGGTCGAGGCGGACCGCCGGTTCTGGAGCCCCGACCTGATGCGGGCCTTCGGCCTGATCGCCGGCACGATGCTGCTCGTGCTGCTGGCGTTCGCGCTCTGGTTCTCCGACCTGCGGCACAACATGTTCGGCCTGCCGGGCATCCTGTCCGGCGTCACCGCCGTCGTGCTGGTGACCTTCTCCGCCGTCCGCGCCCGGGTGTACGACGACCACGTCGCCGCGCTCGCGCTCGGCCTCGGCGCGCTGCCGCACGCCATGCTGGCCGGCTCCGGCATCATCGACGTCCCGAACGCGGGCGACGGCCCCGGACGCCTCCAGTTCCTGGTCGGCTGCGTCACCGTGCTGGTGGTCTCCGTCCTGCTGGTCGGCCTGCTGCCGGAGAAGGACTCGGTGTTCGTCGCCGCCGCCTTCGTCGCCGCGGCCGGAACCCTGGCCACCTTCGCCGCGGTGCTGATGTCCGGCACCGCGATCACCGACATCGCCGCCGTCACCGGCGTCGCCTCGGTCGCCGCGGTCGGCTTCCTGCCCGCGCTCTCCGCCCGCTTCGCCCGACTGCCCGTCGGCTTCAGCGCCCCCGGCCAGGCCCGCACCCGCGGCACCGCCTACGGCGAGGAGAACAGCAGCGCCGAGACCGTGCAGTACGAGCGGATCGCCGCCCAGGCCCGCCGCGGCCACGAGGTGCTGGTCGGCCTGGTGGGCGGCGCCGCCACCACCATCGTCGGCGCCTGCACCGTGCTCGGCTTCAGCGACCGCACCTGGGCCGAACTGCTGGCCCTGACCATCGGCGTCTCGACCATGCTGCGCGCCCGGCTGTTCCGCTACACCGCCCAGGTGTTCGCGCTCACCATCGCCGGCCTGGTCGGCCTGGCGCTGCTGATCCTCGGCCTCGCCCTGCACACCCCGCTGCACCTGGCGCTGGCCGCGGCCACCCCGGGCGGCGGCAGCGGCGACCTGCGCACCGTGTGGCTGTCCGCGTCCATCGCGGCCGGCGCGGCGATCATGACCGCGATCGCCCTGATCGTCCCCCGCTCCGGGGTGTCCCCGTTCTGGGGCCGCATCCTGGACATGGTGGACAGCCTGATGCTGATCGCCCTGGTGCCGCTGGCGCTGGCCGTGCTCAACATCTACAACGTGGTGCGCGGCGCGACCGGCTGAGCCGCGCTGGTATCGTTGACCCGTCCGAGTCTTGTCAGGTCCTGTGCTTTCGACCAGGACCGCTCGGTCACTCACACCGAAGGAGATGCCCGTGGCCCTCGCCGCTGACGTCAAGAAGCAGATCATCGCCGAGTTCGGCCAGAAGGAGGGCGACACCGGCTCCCCCGAGGTCCAGGTGGCCATGCTCTCCCGCCGCATCTCGGACCTGACCGGGCACCTGAAGCTCCACAAGCACGACCACCACTCGCGCCGTGGCCTGCTGATCCTGGTCGGCCAGCGTCGCCGCCTGCTGCAGTACCTGGCCAAGAAGGACATCGAGCGCTTCCGTACCCTGGTGGACCGCCTCGGCATCCGCCGCGGTGCCGCCGGCGGCGCCCGCTGACACCGCTCGTAGGGGCGGCTCCCCTCACCGGGGGAGCCGCCCTTCGGCGCTTTCCGCGCCACCCCGCGACCACACCCCGCGAACAGCCCGGCCGTAAAGGCGCGCTCGATAGGGTGTGAATTTGTAAGGTAAAGGGCATGCCCGCCCTTGCGGGCCGACAAGGCTTCAAACGGAAGCCGCCCGCACCGCAGGAGCGTCCACACGCAGACGCCGCCGCACGCCGAAAGGCGCCGGTCCTCGGTAGTGGCCGCCGGAACCCCCGACACGCGGGGACGGACCCGGTGGCTTCGATCGAAGACCGGCCCAACTGCCCGGGCCACGGCAGGCAAGCGCAGCGGCGCTCCTGGGGAGACGTACAAAAGAGGAGATCTTCCAGGTGGAAGAGAACGTTTTCTACGCCGAAGCCGTCATCGACAACGGCAGCTTCGGTACCCGCACCATCCGCTTCGAGACCGGCCGTCTGGCCCGTCAGGCCGCCGGCTCCGCCGTGGCCTACCTGGACGACGACACCATGGTGCTGTCGGCCACCAGCGCCTCGAAGCAGCCCAAGGAGCACTTCGACTTCTTCCCCCTGACGGTGGACGTCGAGGAGCGGATGTACGCCGCCGGCCGCATCCCCGGCTCGTTCTTCCGTCGTGAGGGCCGGCCGTCCGAGGACGCGATCCTCACCTGCCGCCTGATCGACCGCCCGCTGCGCCCGTCCTTCGTCAAGGGCCTGCGCAACGAGGTCCAGGTCGTCGTCACCGTCATGGCGCTCAACCCCGACCACCTGTACGACGTGGTGGCCATCAACGCGGCCTCCGCCTCCACCCAGCTGGCCGGCCTGCCGTTCTCCGGCCCGATCGGCGGCGTCCGCGTCGCGCTGATCAACGGCCAGTGGGTGGCCTTCCCGACCCACTCCGAGCTGGAGTCGGCCGTCTTCGACATGGTCGTCGCCGGTCGCGCCCTGCCGGACGGCGACGTCGCGATCATGATGGTCGAGGCCGAGGCCACCGATAAGACCATCAAGCTGGTCGAGGGCGGCGCCGACGCCCCCACCGAAGAGGTCGTCGCCTCCGGCCTGGAGGCCGCGAAGCCGTTCATCAAGGTGCTGTGCGCCGCGCAGGCCCAGCTGGCCAAGCAGGCCGCCAAGCCGACCGGCGAGTTCCCGCGCTTCCTGGAGTACCAGGACGACGTGCTGGCCGCGCTGACCGCCGCCGTCAAGGACGAGCTGGCCAAGGCGCTGACCATCGCCGGCAAGCAGGAGCGCCAGAACGAGCTGGACCGCATCAAGGCCGTCGCCGCCGACAAGCTGCTCCCGGAGTTCGAGGGCCGCGAGAAGGAGATCAGCGGCGCCTACAACGCGCTCACCAAGAAGATCGTCCGCGAGCGCGTCATCAAGGACAAGGTCCGTATCGACGGCCGCGGCGTCACCGACATCCGCACCCTGGCCGCCGAGGTCGAGGCCATCCCGCGGGTGCACGGCTCGGCCCTGTTCGAGCGCGGCGAGACCCAGATCCTGGGCGTCACCACGCTGAACATGCTGCGCATGGAGCAGCAGCTCGACACCCTCTCCCCGGAGACCCGTCGGCGCTACATGCACAACTACAACTTCCCGCCGTACTCGGTGGGCGAGACCGGTCGCGTCGGTTCGCCGAAGCGCCGCGAGATCGGCCACGGCGCCCTCGCCGAGCGCGCGATCCTCCCGGTCCTGCCGACCCGCGAGGAGTTCCCCTACGCGATCCGCCAGGTCTCCGAGGCGCTGGGCTCCAACGGCTCCACCTCGATGGGCTCGGTCTGCGCGTCCACCATGTCGCTGCTGAACGCCGGTGTGCCGCTGAAGGCCGCCGTCGCCGGCATCGCCATGGGCCTGATCTCGCAGGAGATCGACGGTGAGACCCACTACGTGACGCTCACCGACATCCTCGGCGCCGAGGACGCGTACGGCGACATGGACTTCAAGGTCGCCGGTACCCGCAACTTCATCACCGCGCTGCAGCTGGACACCAAGCTCGACGGCATCCCGGCCTCCGTGCTGGCCGCCGCGCTGAAGCAGGCCCGCGACGCCCGCCTGCACATCCTCGACGTCATGAACGAGGCCATCGACTCGCCCGACGAGATGTCCCCGAACGCGCCGCGGATCATCACCATCAAGATCCCGGTGGACAAGATCGGCGAGGTCATCGGCCCCAAGGGCAAGATGATCAACCAGATCCAGGAGGACACCGGCGCCGAGATCACCATCGAGGACGACGGCACCATCTACATCGGTGCCTCCGACGGTCCGGCCGCCGAGGCCGCCCGCTCGACGATCAACCAGATCGCCAACCCGACCATGCCGGAGGTCGGCGAGCGCTACCTGGGCACCGTGGTGAAGACCACCACCTTCGGCGCCTTCGTCTCGCTCATGCCGGGCAAGGACGGTCTGCTGCACATCTCGCAGATCCGCAAGCTGGCCGGTGGCAAGCGCGTCGAGAACGTCGAGGACGTCCTCGGCGTCGGCGCCAAGGTGCAGGTCGAGATCGCCGAGATCGACCCGCGCGGCAAGCTGTCGCTGATCCCCGTCATCGAGGGCGAGGAGGGCGGCGACGCCGCCGCCTCCGAGTGACACCCCGGTAACACCCTGCGGCCCGCACGCCCCATTCGGCGCGTGCGGGCCGCGCCCTGTTCGTGAAGTCCGCGCGGACCACGCAGTCGATGCGGTTCGTGCAGTTCGTGAAGCTCCCCTCGTGAAGCAGTAGTTGGAAGGATCACCCGTGGCCCAGGCCTCGGCGGCGAAGCAGCGCCCCGGCACCACCCGGACCCTGCTCAAGGGCACCGAAGGCGGCGCGAACACCGTCCGCCGCACCGTGCTCCCCGGCGGCCTGCGGGTCGTCACCGAGACTCTCCCGACGGTGCGCAGCGCCACCTTCGGCATCTGGGTCGGCGTCGGCTCCCGGGACGAGACCCCCGTCCTGAACGGGGCCACGCACTACCTGGAGCACCTGCTCTTCAAGGGCACCGCCCGGCGCGACGCACTGGAGATCTCCGCCGCGCTGGACGCGGTCGGCGGCGAGATGAACGCCTTCACCGCCAAGGAGAACACCTGCTACTACGCGCGGGTGCTGGACACCGACCTGCCGCTGGCCATCGACGTGGTGTGCGACATGCTCACCGGCTCGCTGATCCGCCCCGAGGACGTGGAGTCCGAGCGCGGCGTCATCCTGGAAGAGATGGCGATGGCCGAGGACGACCCGGGCGACGTGGTGCACGACCTGTTCGCCAAGGTGATCTTCGGGAGCGGCCCGCTCGGCCGCCCGATCCTGGGCACCCAGGAGACCGTCTCCGCGCTGAGCCGCGAGCAGATCGCGGGCTTCTACCACCGCCGCTACAAGCCGGAGAACCTGGTGGTCGCGGCGGCCGGCAACCTCGACCACGGCAAGGTGGTCAAGCTGGTCGAGAAGGCCTTCGCGCCGGTGCTCGCCAAGTCCCAGGGCCACCCCGCCGACCCCCGGCGCGGCGTCAAGGCGGTCCGCACCTCCGGCAAGGCCGCCGTCCTCAACCGCCCCACCGAGCAGGCCCACCTGGTCCTCGGCGTCCCCGGCATCCCGCGCCACGACGAGCGCCGCTGGGCGCTGGGCGTGCTGAACGCCGCCCTCGGCGGCGGCATGAGCTCCCGCCTCTTCCAGGAGGTCCGGGAGAAGCGCGGCCTGGCGTACTCGGTGTACTCCTACTCCTCCTCGTACGCCGACACCGGCCTGTTCGGCATCTACGCCGGCTGCCAGCCCAAGCGGGTCGAGGAAGTGCTGAAGATCTGCCGCGAGGAACTCGCCCGGGTCGTCGAGGAAGGCATCACCGAGGAGGAACTGAGCCGCGCGATCGGCCAGATCTCCGGCTCCACCGTGCTCGGCATGGAGGACACCGGCTCGCTGATGAACCGCATCGGCAAGGCCGAACTCTCCTACGGCCACCACCTGTCGGTGGACGAGATGCTGCGCAAGATGGCCGAGGTCACCCTGGAGGACGTGCACGCCGTCGCCCGTGATGTGCTGGGGGCGCAGCGGCCCTCGCTCGCGCTGATCGGCCCGATCAACGACCGGCGGGCCGCCAAGCTGGCCGACCTGCTCGCCTGATTCGCCCGTTCGTTCGGAAGGACAACTGACATGACGCTGCGCGTCGCCGTGATCGGCGCCAAGGGCCGGATCGGCTCCGAGGCGGTCAAGGCCGTGCAGGCCGCCGACGGCCTGGAGCTGGTGGCCGCCCTCGGCCGTGACTCGAAGCTCACCGAACTCACCGACGCCGGGGTCGACGTCGCCGTCGAACTCACCCACCCCGACTCGGTGATGGGCAACCTCGACCACTGCCTGCGCAACGGCATCCACGTGGTCACCGGCACCACCGGCTGGACCGAGGAGCGCCTGGAGACCGTCCGCGGCCTGCTCGACCAGAACCCGGCCGTCGGTCTGCTGATCGCCCCGAACTTCTCCATCGGCGCGATCCTCGGGATGAAGTTCTCCCAGCTGGCGGCCAAGTACTTCGAGTCCGTCGAGGTGGTCGAGCTGCACCACGACCGCAAGGCCGACGCCCCGTCCGGCACCGCCACCCGCACCGCGCAGCTGATCGCCGCCGCCCGCGCCGAGGCCGGCCTGCCGCCGCAGCAGGACCCGACCACGCACAGCCTGCCCGGTGCCCGCGGCGCCGACGTGGACGGCGTCCCCGTGCACGCGGTGCGACTGCGCGGCCTGCTCGCCCACCAGCAGGTGATGTTCGGCGACACCGGCGAGACCCTGACCATCCGGCACGACTCGATGCACCACAGCAGCTTCATGCCCGGCATCCTGCTCGGCGTGCGGAAGATCGCCGACCACCCGGGCCTGACCTTCGGCCTGGAACACTTCCTGGACCTGTGACATGACCTCTCGCACCGGCTTCTTCGTCCTCTCCGGCATCCTGCTGCTGGTCAGCGCGGTCTGCGTGGGCGAGGGCGTCCAGCTCGTCGCCACCGGCAAGCCGCTCGGCATCGGCATCGGCGCGTGCGCCTTCGTCATCCCGGTGATCGGCGTCTGGTTCCTCCGCCAGACCGTCCGCTTCGGCCGGGCCAGCGAGCGGCTCGCCCGCCAGCTGGAGGCCGAGGGCGGCCTGCCCGTGGACGAGCTCCGGCGCACCGGCGGCGGCCGCATCGACCGGGCCTCCGCCGACGCGGTGTTCGCCCGCCGCAAGCGCGAGGCCGAGGCCGACCCGACCGACTGGCGGAACTTCTTCCGGCTCGCCGTCGCCTACGCCGACGCCGGCGACGTCCCGCGCGCCCGCAAGGCCATGCAGCACGCGATCAAGCTGCATGGCCGGGACGCCGCGGCGCCCGCCGTAAACTGACACGTACCGCCCCCAACAGCCAGGACATCACCCATGCGCGCAGTCGAACCCCAGGTCCACCTGATCGCCCGCCCCGAGCTCGACTACGACGAGGTCGCGGCCTACCTGCAGGACGTCGGCGGCGAGAGCTGGCTGGAGCGGGTCGACCGCGGTGACCTGGACGACGCCCAGAACCTCGCCGAGTTCGCCGGCCGGATCTGCTACCGCTCGTGGAAGCCGGGCCTCAACCCGAACGTCACCAAGGTCCGCACCGACCAGGACGTCTACCTGAAGAACATCCTGGCCAGCGCGCACGGCTCGGTGCTGGAGCACGTCTCCTTCACCTTCGTGCTGCACAACGTCAGCCGTGTGGTCACCCACGAACTGGTCCGCCACCGGGCCGGCGTCGCCGTCTCCCAGGAGTCGCTGCGCTTCGTCCGCCTCGACGACATCCCGTTCTGGTTCCCCGAGTGGGCCCAGCAGGACGAGGAGCTGATGGGCCGCGCCACCGGCCTGATGCAGCAGATCGAGGAGTTCCAGCACTGGATGGCCGACCACTTCGGGCTGGACGAGGAAGGCGTCAAGTTCCACGAGAAGAAGGAGAAGACCTCCTTCATGCGCCGCTTCGCCCCCGAGGGCCTGGCCACCGGCCTGGTCTGGACGGCGAACGTGCGCACCCTGCGCCACGTCATCGAGAACCGCACCGCGCCGGGCGCCGAGGAGGAGATCCGGCTGCTGTTCGGCAAGATCGGCGAGCTGATGGTCAAGGAAGCGCCCTCGCTGTTCGGCGACTACACGGTCGAGGACGGCGCCTGGGTCCCCGGCTGGCGCAAGGTCTGACGTCCGACCTCGGACCCGGGGTCTGACGGACCGTCGGACCCCGGCCCGGGCCTGCTCACTCGTGCGGCCACTCGCAGCGCGCCGCGAACCGGCCGCTGACCTGCGCCGACGGGCAGATGGCCGGACTCGCCCGAGATGCCCGGATTGCGGCGTTCTCGGGCGCTCCCTACGCTCAGGACACGGATTCCGGTGCTGCGTGAACCCCCGAGCGCGCAGCACCGGAATCCCATGTCGGGCCCGGTTCGCGGCCTCCGGGACTGTCCAAACCCTGGACCTGCGTGGCTGACGGACCCCGCCCTACGAGTAGCTTTGGACCCATGGCTCCGACCTCCACACCGCAGACGCCCTTCGGCCGGGTCCTGACCGCGATGGTCACCCCGTTCACCGCCGACGGCGAGCTCGACCTCGACGGCGCCCAGCGCCTCGCCGCCCACCTGGTGGACTCCGGTAACGACGGCCTGGTGCTCAACGGCACCACCGGCGAATCCCCCACCACCACCGACGCGGAGAAGGCCCAGCTGGTCCGGGCCGTGGTCGAGGCGGTCGGAGACCGCGCCCACGTCATCACCGGCGTCGGCACCAACAACACGCACCACAGCGTCGAACTGGCCCGCCAGGCCCAGGCCGCCGGCGCCCACGGCCTGCTCGCGGTCACCCCGTACTACAGCAAGCCCCCGCAGGAAGGCCTGTACCGGCACACCGTCGCCGTCGCCGACGCCACCGACCTGCCGGTCATGCTCTACGACATCCCCGGCCGCGCCGCCGTCGCCCTCGAACACGACACCCTGGTCCGCCTCGGCGAGCACCCGCGGATCGTCGCCAACAAGGACGCCAAGGGCGACGTCGCCGCCGCCGCCCGCGCCATCGCCGACACCGGCCTCGCCTGGTACTCCGGCGACGACAACCTGACCCTGCCGCTGCTCTCGGTCGGAGCCGTCGGCGTGGTCAGCGTGGTCGGCCACGTCGTCGCCGCCGAGATGCGCGCCATGATCGAGGCGTTCGTCGCCGGCGACCACGCCGAGGCACTCGCCGTCCACCAGACCCTGCTGCCGGTCTACACCGGAATCTTCCGCACCCAGGGAGTGATCCTCTCCAAGGCTGCGTTGAACCTGCAGGGACACCCGGCCGGCCCGCTCCGGCTGCCCCTGATCTCCGCCACGGACGCGGAGATCGCCCGGTTGAAGGAGGATCTCGCCGCCGGCGGGGTACACCTGTAACCAACAACAGACGTGCGCGCCCCCGGCTCGCCGGACCCCACCCGGGTCCGCCGCTGGACCGGGACCGAAGGCGCGCGGCAATCGGCAGTCAGGTAACCACGATGGACGCACGCCATATGTCACCGGGGGAGGAACCCCCCGGGCATATGGCGTGCGTCGTGAGGAGAGTCTTTTGAGCCACCCGCACCCCGAACTCGGCGCTCCCCCCGCACTCAAGGAGGGCGCCCTCCGCATCACCCCGCTGGGCGGTCTCGGCGAGATCGGCCGCAACATGACGGTCCTCGAGTACGGCGACCGCATCCTGATCATCGACTGCGGCGTGCTCTTCCCCGAGGACGAGCAGCCCGGCGTCGACCTGATCCTCCCCGACTTCAGCTACATCCGGGACCGCCTCGACAAGATCGACGGCATCGTCCTGACCCACGGCCACGAGGACCACATCGGCGCCGTTCCCTACCTGCTCCGGGAGAACCCGGACATCCCGCTGATCGGCTCCAAGCTCACCCTCGCCCTGATCGAGGCCAAGCTCGCCGAGCACCGGATCCGCCCCTACGTGCTGGAGGTCACCGAGGGCGACCGCGAGCGGATCGGCCCCTTCGACTGCCAGTTCATCGCGGTCAACCACTCCATCCCCGACGCCCTGGCCGTCGCCGTCCGCACTCCCGCGGGCATGGTCGTCGCCACCGGTGACTTCAAGATGGACCAGCTCCCGCTGGACGGCCGTCTCACCGACCTGCCGACCTTCGCCAAGCTGGCCGAAGAGGGCATGGACCTCCTCCTGGTGGACTCCACCAACGCCGAGGTCCCCGGCTTCATCCCGCACGAGCGCGACATCTCCGCCGCGCTGCGCAACGTCTTCGCGAACGCCGACCGCCGGATCATCGTCGCGTCGTTCGCCAGCCACGTGCACCGCATCCAGCAGGTGCTGGACGCCGCGCACGAGTACAAGCGCAAGGTCGCCTTCGTCGGCCGCTCGATGGTCCGCAACATGGGCATCGCCCGTGAGCTCGGCTACCTGAAGGTCCCCGGCAACCTGATCGTCGACGTGAAGACCCTCGACGACCTCCCCGAGAAGGAGGTGGTGCTGATCTGCACCGGCTCCCAGGGCGAGCCGATGGCGGCGCTGTCCCGGATGGCCAACCGCGACCACCAGATCCGCATCGTCGAGGGCGACACCGTCGTCCTCGCCTCCTCGCTGATCCCCGGCAACGAGAACGCCGTCTACCGGGTCATCAACGGCCTCACCCGCTGGGGCGCGAAGGTCGTCCACAAGGGCAACGCCAAGGTGCACGTCTCCGGCCACGCCTCGGCCGGCGAACTGCTGTACTTCTTCAACATCTGCAAGCCGAAGAACCTGATGCCGGTGCACGGCGAATGGCGGCACCTGCGTGCCGCCGCCGACCTCGGCATCGCCACCGGCATTCCGCGCAACCGCGTGGTGATCGCCGAGGACGGCGTCTGCGTCGACCTGGAGAAGGGCGTCGCCCGGATCGTCGGCAAGGTCCAGGCCGGCTACGTCTACGTGGACGGCTCCTCCGTCGGCGACATCACCGAGGCGTCGCTCAAGGACCGCCGCATCCTCGGCGAAGAGGGCTTCATCTCCGTCTTCGTGGTGGTCGACTCCGCCAACGGCAAGATGGTCGGCAGCCCCACCATCCAGGCCCGCGGCTCCGGCATCGACGACGGCGCCTTCGCGTCCATCGCCGGCAAGCTGGAGGAAGCCCTCACCCGCTCCGCCGGGGAAGGCGTCCTGGAGGTCCGCCAGGTGCAGCAGCTGGTCCGCCGGACCGTCGGCAAGTGGGTCGCCGACAACTACCGGCGCCGCCCGATGATCCTCCCGGTCGTCGTCGAGGTCTGACCGACCTGATTTGACCTGGGGCAGCCCGGTGCGTAATGTTCTCCGGGTTGCCCCACGGTCGTGCGGCTTCGCTCCGGATTCGAATTCGTTCGAATGGGGCGGGGAAAACAGGCCGAGAAACTCTGATAGAGTTCGGGAGCGCCGAAAGGCAAAAGCAAATCGGATCGAATGAAACTCCGGAAAACGGAGCGGAAAACATCTGATAAGCTGGAAACACGAAAGAACGCAGTAACATGAAACGAATGCCCGGAGGGTCCGCAGGAATGCGGCTCGAAGGAAGCGTCCGTTCCTTGAGAACTCAACAGCGTGCCAAAAGTCAACGCCAGATA
>NZ_JBHWID010000024.1:0-72975 GCF_042732175.1 Kitasatospora sp. NPDC059795 | reverse complement strand
GGTGGTTCCAAGGGATTGGCCGCCCCGGGACCGTCCACACAGATGCGTGTCCGGTGCTCCCTGCCGAGCGACCAGTGAACACTACGCCGGATCCGCCCCAGGCGCAAACACCCCCTGAGTCGGCGATCCACACCCCGCCGGCACCCCATCTTGAGCAGTCGCTCAAAACCTCTGCCATGATGCCCACGCCAAGCATTGAGCGATCGCTCAAATCTGTTCAGGGGGATCAACCGTGCCCGTCACCACCACTGCCGTCACCACCGACCGAACCGACTCCCCGACCGCCGGCGGTCCCGTCCGATCGATCTTCCACGCGGCGCTGGGCGCGGACTTCGAGCGGCTGCACCCGGAGCTGCGGCGCAGGTTCGGGTTCTCCAGCGTGGACGGCTTCGCCTGCATCGGGACGGGACGGATGGACCGGGTCGAGCACGGCTCGCCGCTGCTGGTGCCACTGCTGACCGCGGGGGCGCGGCGCAACGTCCTGTTCCCGGACCAGGGGCGGGACGTCCCGTTCACCATCGCCAATTACGCGTACCGGGACGGGTTCGGGCGGGAGACGGTGACGTTCGTACGGACGTTCCAGTTCACCCGGCCGCGGCGGTTCGACGCGACGATGGTGGCGGCGCCCGACCGGCCGGGGACGGTGGTCGACTACCTGGGCACGCACCAGCACCTGGCGGTGGACCTGCGGCTCGGGGTGTCGACGCGGGGTGGGCTGCTGATCTCGTCGGAGGCACACCGGGTGGCGGCGCTGGTCGGGGCGCCGATCGTGCCGGAGCTGCTGCGAGCGCGGGCGGATCTGCACGAGTGGTTCGACGACGAGTCGGGGCGGTTCCGGATCCGGGTGCGGGTGAGCAATCCGCTGGTGGGCCTGGTGCTGGGCTACCAGGGGTGGTTCACGGCGGAGTACCCGCAGGTGGGGTCGGAGGGGATTCCGCGTCACGTCCGCCCGGTCCGTGAGCGTTCCCGGATGTGACGGGTCCCGTCGGTCGGGCGGCGGTTACGCTGCGGCGCATGGGCGACACACGTGAGCGGTTGATGGATGCGGCGACCAGTGCGCTCAAGCGGCAGGGGATCTCGGGCGTGTCGGCGCGGAGCATCGCCGCCGAGGTGGGGGCCAACCAGGCGCTGGTCTTCTACCACTTCAAAACGGTGGAGGGGCTGCTCGCGGCGGCGGCGCTGCGGGAGACGGGGCTGCGGCTGGAGCGGTACCGCGAGCGGTTCGCGGAGGTGCGCTCGCTGCGCGAACTGCTGACGGTCGGCCAGGACCTGCACGTCCAGGAGCGCGAGAGCGGGAACGTCGCGCTGATGGCGCAGTTCCTGGCGGGGGCGACGGGCTACCCGCAGCTCGCGGAGGTGACGGCCGAGGCGCTGCGGCTGTGGACGGTGGAGATCGAGGCCGTCCTGACCCGGCTGTTCGTGGGGCATCCGCTGGCGGAGTTCCTCGACCTGGCGGGGCTGGCGCAGGCGGTGACGGCGGGGTTCGTCGGGCTGGAGCTGTACGAGGGCGTCGACCCGGCGGGCGCGCAGGGGGCGTTCGCGGCGCTGGACCAGTTGGGGCTGCTGGTCGAGGTGGTGGACGGTCTCGGCCCGGTGGTGTCGCGGGCGGTGCGGGCCACGGTGCGCCGCCAGGTCAAGAACAGCGGCGCCGAGTAGAAGCCGAGCAGAAGCAGGCACCCATGCCGAACGGCCGGCCCCGGGAGGAGGGGCCGGCCGTTCGGCATGTCACGCGGTGGGTTCAGCTGTTGGTGGGGAACCCGAGGTTGATGCCGCCGTGCGACGGGTCGAGCCAGCGCTGGGTGACGGCCTTGCCGCGGGTGAAGAACTGGACGCCTTCGGCGCCGTAGGCGTGGCTGTCGCCGAACAGCGAGGCCTTCCAGCCGCCGAAGGAGTAGTAGGCGACGGGGACGGGGATCGGCACGTTGATGCCGACCATGCCGACCTCGACCTCGTTCTGGAAGCGCCGGGCCGCGCCGCCGTCGTTGGTGAAGATGGCGGTGCCGTTGCCGTACGGGTTGTTGTTGATCAGTTCGAGGCCCTCGTCGTAGGAGGGGACGCGGACGATCGACAGGATCGGGCCGAAGATCTCGTCGTTGTAGACGGACATGCCCGGCTTGACGTGGTCGAAGAGGGTGGGGCCGAGCCAGAAGCCGTCGGCGGTGGGGGCGCCGGAGGCGTCCTCGGTGGTGATGGCGTGCTTGCGGCCGTCGACGGCGAGCTCGGCGCCGTCGGCGACACCGGACTCGACGTACGAGGTGACCTTGTCGCGGTGCTGGCCGGTGACCAGCGGGCCCATCTCGGACTCGCCGTTGCAGCCGGGGCCGACCTTGAGGGTGGCCATCCGCTCCTTGATCTTGGCGACCAGCTCGTCGCCGATCGGGTCGACGGCGACCAGCACCGAGATGGCCATGCAGCGCTCGCCGGCCGCGCCGAAGCCGGCGTTGATGGCGGCGTCGGCGGCCAGGTCGAGGTCGGCGTCGGGCAGCACCAGCATGTGGTTCTTGGCGCCGCCGAGGGCCTGCACGCGCTTGCCGTAGCGGGTGCCGGTCTCGTACACGTAGCGGGCGATCGGAGTGGAGCCCACGAAGGAGACCGACTTGACGTCGGGGTGCTCCAGCAGGCGGTCGACCGCGACCTTGTCACCGTGGACGACGTTGAAGACGCCGTCGGGGAGACCGGCCTCCTTCCACAGCTCGGCGATGAAGTTGGCCGCGGACGGGTCCTTCTCGGAGGGCTTGAGGACGACCGTGTTGCCGGCCGCGATGGCGATCGGGAAGAACCACATCGGCACCATGGCCGGGAAGTTGAACGGCGAGATGATGGCGACCGGGCCGAGCGGCTGGCGGATCGAGTAGACGTCGACGCCGGTGGAGGCCTGCTCGGTGAAGCCGCCCTTGATCAGCTGCGGGATGCCGCAGGCGTACTCGACGACCTCCTGGCCGCGGGCGAGCTCGCCGAGGGCGTCGGAGTGCACCTTGCCGTGCTCGGCGACGATGATCGCGGCGAGTTCGTCCTTGCGGGCGTTGAACAGCTCGCGGAAGTTGAACAGCACCTGGGTGCGCTTGGCGATGGACGCCTTGCGCCAGGAGGTGAAGGCCTGGGCTGCGGCGGCGACCGCCTGGTCGACCTCGGCGATCTCCGCGAAGTCGACCTGGCCGGTGACCTGGCCGGTGGCCGGGTCGAAGATGTCGCCGCGGCGGGGCGCGGTTCCGGCGGTGGCGACGGACTGGCCGCCGATCCAGTGCGTGATGTGCTTGCTCAAGGGTCTCTGCCTCCGATGTCCACGGATGTCCCGCGCTCGTTGTCCAGTCTGCGCGGCACACCGGGCCCGCTCAACGAGCACCCTGACGGGGAAGCGTGATTCACCCTTACAGGTCGTCGGAAGCGGCCTCGGGATCGTCCTCCGCGGTGTCCTCGGCGTCCAGGTAGGGGTCGTGCAGCCCGTCGGCGAGTTCGGTGGTCTCCAGCAGGTCGAGCCGCAGGTCCTGGGCCCAGCTCTCGGCCCACTCGCGGGTGTCGGCGGCCCCGGCGGGGAGCAGCGCGGCGGCGCTCTCCAGTCGGTCGGCGAGCGTCCCGGCGGTGAACTCCTCGTCGAACGTGCCTGCCAGGGCGAGGAGTTGGCCTTCGCGCAGGCGGGCGGTGAGGGCGTGCAGGGCGAACAGGTCGGCGGGCAGGGCGCGTTCGCAGAGGGTGAGGACGGCGAGCGCGGCGGTGTCCTCCAGCGCGGCGACGGGGACGGGCGCGTCCTCGGGCAGCACGGGCGGGTGGGCCAGCGGTTCCCTGCGCAGTTCGACGCCGATCGGCTCGACACCGATCGGCTCTCCGGCGTCGACCGAGAGTTGGTGGCGTCGGGCGGTGCCGGGGGCGTTCTCGGTGCGGTGGCCGGCGGCGCGCAGGGTCTCGGCGAGTCCGGTGGCGAGGTCGGCGAGCGGCGGGCCGTCCGCGCAGACCAGCAGCAGGTCGGCGCCGTGCAGGCGGACGGGCAGGCCGTGCAGCCGGAGCGCGTCGGCCCCGGCGAGGGCGAGGCCGTGTCGCAGGCAGTACGGCTGGGCGTCGATGAGCAGCCGGGCGCGGTCGGTGTGCCGGTCGCGGGTGGGCGGTCCGGGGTCGGCGGTGCTGGTGTCCATGGGGACAGTGTGGTCCGCTCAGCGGGGGAAGCGCGGGCAGCGCAGGTGTACGGCGGTGTCGTGCAGGGCGAGTTCGAGGGCGGCGGGGTCGACGAGGCGTCCGCTGCGGTGCGGGGGGATCAGCCAGTGCGGGCCGCGGCCGGTGCGGTCGGGGTGGGGGACGGCGATCCAGATGCCGTCGCCGGAGCGTCGGATGCCGGTGCCGATCCACCGGTCGGCGGTGCCGACGGGGACGAGGAAGCCGACGGTGTCGTCGGCCGGGTCCTCCAGGACGGGTCCGCCGCCGGGCCGGTCGAGCAGGGCGGCGGCGGGGCGGCCGAGCGGGCCGGGCGCGTGCAGGACGTCCCAGCGGCGGCCGGCGGGCAGCAGGGCGAGGCCGGTCCGTTCCCAGCTGCGGCGGCAGCGGTCGGGGTCGGGGGCGGCGTCGGCCAGCCAGTGCAGGGCGCTGGGGTGGCGGGTGGTGCTCATGTGCGGTGCCTCGTCTCTCCCGGGTGACGGGCGGCAGGCGGGGTGCCTGCTGCCGTCACCGGGGAGAGCGGGGCCGCGGCGTTCTCTTACACGGATCGCCGCGGGGAAAACCGGGCTGTCAGCGGTCGCCGAAGATGGTGCGGTGCCAGTCCTTGCGGGCGACCGCGGTGGTGTCGAACATGACGTGCTTGACCTGGGTGTATTCGTCCAGCGAGTACTGCGACATGTCCTTGCCGTAGCCGGAGGCCTTGTACCCGCCGTGCGGCATCTCGCTGATGATCGGGATGTGGTCGTTGACCCAGACGCAGCCGGCGGCGATCTCGCGGGTGGCGCGCAGCGAGCGGTGGATGTCGCGGGTCCAGGCGGAGGCGGCCAGGCCGTAGGGGGTGTCGTTGGCGAGCCGCAGGCCTTCCTCGTCGCTGTCGAAGGGCAGCACGACGAGCACCGGGCCGAAGATCTCGCCCTGGACGACCTCGCTGTCCTGGGCGGCGCCGGTGATCAGGGTGGGCCGGTAGTAGGCGCCGAGCGAGAGGTCGTGGCCGTCGTGGCCCTTGCCGTCGGCGGGGCCGCCGGTGACCACGGTGGCGTAGGAGCGGGCGCGTTCGACGAAACCGGCGACGCGGTCGCGGTGGGCGAAGGAGACCAGCGGGCCCAGGTCGGTCTGCGGGTTCAGCGGGTCGCCGAGGCGGATCGCGGCGTACAGCTCGGCGACGCCGGCGACGAAGGCGTCGTACAGCGGGCGCTGGACGTAGGCGCGGGTGGCGGCGGTGCAGTCCTGGCCGCTGTTGATCAGCGAGCCGGCGACGGCGCCGTGCACGGCGGCGTCCAGGTCGGCGTCGTCGAAGACCACGAACGGGGCCTTGCCGCCGAGTTCGAGGTGGGTGCGCTTGACGGTGGCGGTGGCGATCTCGGCGACCCGCTTGCCGACGGCGGTGGAGCCGGTGAAGGACACCATGGCCACGTCGGGGTGGCCGATCAGGTGCTCGCCGGCGGTGCGTCCGGCGCCGGTGACGACGTTGACGACGCCGTCGGGGATGCCCGCGTCGGTACAGGCCTGCGCGAACATCAGCGAGGTCAGCGGGGTGAGCTCGGCGGGCTTGAGGACGATCGTGTTGCCGGCGGCGATGGCCGGGAGGACCTTCCAGGCGGCCATCTGCAGCGGGTAGTTCCACGGCGCGATGCTGCCGACCACGCCGATCGCCTCGCGGCGCACGTACGAGGTGTGGTCGCCGCTGTACTCGCCGGCGGCCTTGCCTTCGAGGTTGCGGGCGGCGCCGGCGAAGAACGCGGTGTTGTCGACGGTGCCGGGGACGTCGAACTCGGTGGACAGCTTGATCGGCTTGCCGGTCTGCGCGGTCTCCACCCGGGCGAACTGCCCGGCCCGGTCGCTCAGGATGCCGGCGAGCCGGTTCAGCGCCTCGGAGCGGGCGCCGGGGGTGGCGCCGGACCACTCGGGCAGGGCGGCACGGGCGGCGGCGACCGCGGCGTCGACGTCGGCCGTGGTGGCGAGCTCGACCCGCTGGACGGTGCTGCCGTCCGCAGGGTTGACCACCTCGAACGGCTCGCCGCCGGTGCCCCGGGTCTGGCGGCCCGCGATGTACTGCGCGCCGTCGTTGAAGCTGGTCAGGTCCATGAGTTGCCTCCATTGCCTACTCGACCCGGCCGACGATGCCTCGGTTCGGGTGTCGAAGGCAAGCGGCACTCAGCAACGGCCCGGACGGGCGGCCTTACACGCTGCAAGGCAAGGGCCGGGCGACAGGGCGTCGCTCCCGGGCGTGATTCACTTGACACCCTGAAACCCCCTGGAGGTGTCCGCGATGCTGCCCACCGTCGCCCGCGTGCTCGATCTCGACGTGATGCGGCGTGGCCTGCCCCAGGTGGTGGCCGGGGCCTCCGCGCTGGAGCGGCCGGTGCGCTGGGTGCACGTCAGCGAGCTGCCGGACCTGGCGGGCCTGCTGCGCGGCGGCGAGCTGGTGCTGTCCACCGGCATCGCGCTGCCGGAGGACCGGGACGGGCTGGCCCGGTACGTGCGGGAGCTGGCCGAGGTCGGGGTGGCCGGGCTGGTGATCGAGTTCGGCCGGCGCTACTTCGACTCGCTGCCGCGGGCCCTGGTGGCGGCCGCCGAGCGGCACAACCTGCCGCTGGTGGTGCTGCGCCGGGAGCTGAAGTTCGTCGCCGTCACCGAGGCGGTGCACGCGCTGGTGGTGAACGCGCAGCTGGAACAGCTGAGGGTGTCCGAAGCGGTGCACCAGGTGTTCAACGAGCTGGCCACCGAGGGCGCGGAGCCCGCCGAGGTGGTCCGGCAGGTCGGCCGGATGGCGGGCGCGCCCGTGGTGCTGGAGAACCTCGCCCACCAGGTGCTGGCGCACGACACGGCCGGACGCGGCGAGCAGGAGCTGCTGGAGAACTGGGAGCACCGCTCGCGCGGCGTCAACCCGCCCGGCCGCACCGGCTACGACCCGCGCTCGGGCTGGCTGGTGACCACCGTCGGCGCGCGCGGCCAGGACTGGGGCCGGCTGGTGCTGGTCGACGAGCCGGCGCCGCTCCCCCAGGACGTGCCGCACCCGCACGCGATGCTGCTGGAGCGCGGCGCGGCCACCCTCGCACTGAACCGGCTGGTGGTCCGCGACCGCGAGTCGCTGGAGCGGCAGACCCACCGCACCCTGCTGTCGGGCATCCTCACCCACTCGCTGACCGTCTCCGAGGTGGCGCTGCGCGCCCAGGCGCTGGGCGTTCCGCTGGAGGGCCGCCGGCTGGTCGGCGTGGTGCTGCGGCAGCGCCAGGGCCCGCTGCCCGCCGCCCTGGAGGCGCAGGCCCGGCTGCGCGACTTCACCGAGCTCGCGGCCACCGCGATCCGCTCCTCCCGGCTGTCCGCGCTGGTCGGCGCACTGGACGACGAGGGCGTCGGCGTCCTGATCGCCCTCGGCTCGCAGCAGGACGAGCACACCTCGCTGGAGGCGTTCGCCGCGGCACTGCGCCGGCTCTCCGCGGACGCGGGCCGGGACGGCGCGGCCGCCGAGCCGGTGATAGCGGTCGGCTCCTCGGTGGGCTCGGTCCGCGACGCCCGCCGCGCCCTGCTGGAGGCCACCCAGGTCGCCGACGCCGCCCTGCACGACGCCCCAGGCAGCCGCGCCGCCTACTACCGCCTCCCCGACGTCCGTCTCCGCGGCCTGCTCCACCTGCTCCGCGACGACGAGCGCCTGCAGACCTACGTCGAACGCGAACTCGGCCCCCTGCTCGCCCACGACGCCGAACACGGCGGCCAGTTGGTGCAGATGCTGCGGATCTACCTCGAACAGGGCCGCAACAAGTCCGCCGCCGCGGACGCCGCCCACCTCTCCCGCCCGTCCTTCTACGACCGCCTCCACAAGGTCGAACGCATCCTCGCCGTCGACCTCGACCAGGTCGAGTCCTGCCTGTCCCTGCACGTCGCCCTGCTGGCCCTGGACGCAGTCCGCCGCTGACGCGCGGTCAGCGGCGGCCGGCGAGCCGTCCGCGAAGCGCAGGGACAGACAGGACTCGGACCAGGTGCGTGCACGGGACGCCGTCGTGTGTTGACCGTGCGCGAGCCGATCATCGGACATAGCCCCGCGTGTTGTGCCGCTGACAGTACGAAGGCCCCGGGCGGTCGCCCGGGGCCTTCTTCGCCGACGAATCGTCAGATCGTGTGCGCGTCCGTGAGGGTGAGCACCTCGTCCAGCACCGCGAGGCCGGTCTTGGCGTCCTCCTCGCTGATGTTGCACGGCGGGACCACGTGGAAGCGGTTCATGTTGGTGAACGGCCACAGGCCGCGCTTCTTGCAGGCCGCGGCGAGCTCGGCGATCGGCGCGTTGTCGGCGCCGGCCGCGTTGTACGGCACCAGCGGCTCGCGGGTCTCGCGGTTCTTCACCAGGTCGAGCGCCCAGAACACGCCGAGGCCGCGGACCTCGCCGATCGAGGGGTGACGCTCCGCCAGCTCGCGCAGGCCGGGGCCGAGCACGTTCTCGCCGATGTGCTTGGCGTTCTCCACGATGCCCTCCTCGGCCATCGTGTTGATGGTGGCGACCGCGGAGGCGCAGGCCAGCGGGTGGCCGGAGTAGGTGAGGCCGCCGGGGAACGCCTTCTGCGCGAAGGTCTCGGCGATCGCGCCGGAGATCGCCACGCCGCCGAGCGGCAGGTAGCCGGAGTTGACGCCCTTGGCGAAGGTCAGCAGGTCGGGGGTGATGCCCCAGTGGTCGGCGGCGAACCACTCGCCGGTGCGGCCGAACCCGGCCATGACCTCGTCCAGGATGAACACGATCCCGTACTTGTCGCAGATCTCCCGCACGCCCGCCAGGTAGCCGGCCGGCGGCACCAGGATGCCCGCGGTACCGACCACGGTCTCCAGGATGATCGCCGCGACGGTGCCCGGGCCCTCGAACGCGATCGTCTGCTCCAGGTGGGCGAGCGCGCGCTCGCACTCCTGCGCCTCGTTCTCGGCGTGGAAGTTGGAGCGGTAGGCGTACGGGCCCCAGAAGTGCACGATGCCGGAGACGCCGGCCTCGTTGGCCCAGCGGCGCGGGTCGCCGGTCAGGGCGATCGCGTTGGCGGTGGCGCCGTGGTACGAGCGGTAGGTGGAGAGCACCTTGTGCCGGCCGGTGTGCAGCCGGGCCATCCGGATCGCGTTCTCGTTCGCCTCGGCGCCGCCGTTGGTGAAGAAGATCTTGTCCAGGTCGCCGGGGGTGCGCTCGGCGATCAGCCGGGCGGCCTCGCTGCGCGACTCCTCGGCGAAGCCGGGGGCGATGGTGCACAGCTGGGCGGCCTTGGCCTGGATCGCGGCGACCACCTTCGGGTGCTGGTGGCCGATGTTGGTGTTCACCAGCTGCGAGGAGAAGTCCAGGTAGCGGTTGCCGTCGTAGTCCCAGAAGTAGGAGCCCTCGGCACCGGCCACCGCGAGGGGGTCGATCAGCGCCTGGGCGGACCACGAGTGGAAGACGTGCGCGCGGTCGGCGGCCTTGACGGCCTGCCCGGCGACCGAGTCAGCGGTGGGAGTGCTCATGCGCCCAGCGTAGGGAGCGGCTCCCGGCCGGGGCAGCTGCATCGTGTCACGGAGCTCGTGTCGCACCCTGACAACGTGAAGGGGCGCGAGGAACCGCGCGCCCGACCACGCGCTCACGAAGAGCGATGATCGAAGGCTCGATTCCCCGCGCCCCTTCTCCGTCCGCTACGCGACTCAGATCGCGGTCATGACGTGCTTGATCCGGGTGTAGTCCTCGAAGCCGTACGAGGACAGGTCCTTGCCGTAGCCCGACTTCTTGAAGCCGCCGTGCGGCATCTCCGCGACCAGCGGGATGTGGGTGTTGATCCACACCGCGCCGAAGTCCAGGCGGCGGGACATCCGCATCGCGCGGGCGTGGTCCTTGGTCCACACCGAGGAGGCGAGGGCGAACTCGACGCCGTTCGCGTACTCGACGGCCTGCTCCTCGTCGGTGAACTTCTGCACGGTGATGACCGGGCCGAAGACCTCGTTCTGGATGATCTCGTCGTCCTGGTTCAGGCCGGAGACCACGGTCGGCGCGTAGAAGTAGCCGACCTCGCCGACCCGGTGACCGCCGGCCTCGACCTTGGCGTGCGAGGGCAGGCGCTCGATGAAGCCGGTGACCTGCTTCAGCTGGTTGGCGTTGTTCAGCGGGCCGTAGAGCACGTCCTCGTCGTCCACGCCGCCGGTCTTGGTCTCGTTCGCGGCCTTGGCGAGCGCCTCGACGAACGCGTCGTGGATCGACTCGTGCACCAGCACGCGGGTGGCGGCGGTGCAGTCCTGGCCGGCGTTGAAGTAGCCGGCCACCGAGATGCCCTCGACGGCCTCGGCGATGTCGGCGTCCTCGAAGACCACGACCGGGGCCTTGCCGCCGAGCTCCAGGTGGACGCGCTTGACGTCCTTCGCGGCGGACTCGGCGACCTGCATGCCGGCCCGGACCGAGCCGGTGATGGAGGCCATCGCCGGGGTGCGGTGCTCGACCATCAGGCGACCGGTCTCGCGGTCACCGCAGATGACGTTGAAGATGCCGGCCGGCAGGTCCATCTCCTTCAGCACGCCGCCGATGATCTCGGCCAGCAGCACGGTGGAGGCGGGGGTGGTGTCGGACGGCTTCAGCACCACGGCGTTGCCGGCGGCGATCGCCGGGGCGAACTTCCACACGGCCATCATCATCGGGTAGTTCCACGGCGCGACCTGCGCGCAGACGCCGACCGGCTCACGGCGGATGATCGAGGTCATCCCGTCCATGTACTCGCCCGCGGCCTTGCCCTCCAGCAGGCGGGCGGCGCCGGCGAAGAAGCGCAGCTGGTCGACCATCGGGCCGATCTCCTCGGAGAGGGTCAGCGCGCGCGGCTTGCCGGTGTTGCGCACCTCGGCGTCGACGATCTCGTCGGCCCGGGCCTCGACCGCGTCGGCGATCTTCAGCAGCAGCTTCTGCCGGGTGGACGGGATCGAGTCGCGCCAGATCGGGAAGGCGGCTGCAGCGGCGGCCATCGCGGCGTCCACGTCGGAGGCACCGGACAGCGGCGACGTCGCGTACACCTCGCCCGTGGTCGGGTCGACGATGTCGAGCGTGCGGCCGTCCGCCGCGTCGACGAACTCACCGTTGATGTAGTTGCGCAGCGTACGAAGCTCGCTCACGGGTCTCTCCTCGGTCTGGGCCTGCGTCGTTGCAGCCACGCGCGCCAGATTACTCCGGCGGGGGGCAGACACAGCATGTCAGCGACAAGCCACGATCGGCGGTGTGCACGCTCGCGCGTGTACGTCGTCAGACTACCTCCGACACTGCTGTAATCGACAGAAGCCCGCCCGGAGCGCCACGCATTCCGCTCTTGATCATCAAAAGGACGACGAAATCAGCAGCACTGTCGCTTGCGATTCGCTCGTCCGTGGGGCACAGTGTCGGCGTGGCCAACCGTGACCGGAACGCCAGCGTTCCCCTCGACGCCGCCTCCAAGGCGATCATCGAGCAACTCCAGGAGGACGGGCGCCGTCCGTACGCCGCCATCGGCAAGGCCGTCGGCCTGTCCGAGGCGGCCGTCCGACAGCGCGTCCAGAAGCTGCTCGACCAAGGCGTGATGCAGATCGTCGCCGTGACCGATCCCCTCACCGTCGGCTTCACCCGCCAGGCGATGGTGGGCATCCGCGTCGAGGGCGACATCGAGCCGGTCGCGGACGCGCTGGCCGCGTTCGACGAGGTCGACTACGTGGTCTGCACCGCGGGTTCGTTCGATCTCCTCGCAGAGCTGGTGTGCGAGGACGACGAGCACCTCCTCGAACTGATCAACAAGCGCATCCGCGCGCTTCCCGGCGTGCGGAGCACCGAGAGCTTCGTTTACCTGAAGCTCCGGAAACAGACCTACACCTGGGGCACCCGATGACAGCCGAGCCGGCGCAGAAGGACCTTTCCAAGACCGCCTACGACCACCTGTGGATGCACTTCACCCGCATGTCGTCGTACGAGAACTCCCCCGTGCCGACGATCGTCAAGGGCGAAGGCACCTACGTCTGGGACGACAAGGGACGCAAGTACCTCGACGGGCTCGCCGGCCTGTTCGTCGTCCAGGCCGGCCACGGCCGCGAGGAGCTGGCCGAGGCCGCTGCCAAGCAGGCCAAGGAGCTCGCCTTCTTCCCGGTGTGGAGCTACGCCCACCCGAAGGCCGTCGAGCTGGCCGAGCGCCTGGCCAACTACGCCCCGGGCGACCTGAACAAGGTCTTCTTCTCCACCGGTGGCGGCGAGGCCGTCGAGACCGCGTGGAAGCTCGCCAAGCAGTACTTCAAGCTGACCGGCAAGCCGACCAAGTACAAGGTCATCTCCCGCGCGGTCGCCTACCACGGCACCCCGCAGGGCGCCCTGTCGATCACCGGCCTGCCGGGCCTGAAGGCCCCGTTCGAGCCGCTGGTGCCGGGCACCCACAAGGCCCCGAACACCAACATCTACCGCGCCCCGTCCTTCCTGACGGCGCCCGACGGCACCGTCGACCCGGAGGCCTACGGCCGCTGGTGCGCGGACGAGATCGAGGTGGCCATCCTCAACGAGGGCGCCGAGACCGTCGCCGCCGTCTTCGTCGAGCCGGTGCAGAACGCCGGTGGCTGCTTCCCGCCGCCGCCCGGGTACTTCCAGCGCCTGCGCGAGATCTGCGACCGCCACGACGTGCTGCTGGTCTCGGACGAGGTCATCTGCGCCTTCGGCCGCCTGGGCACCATGTTCGGCGCCGACAAGTTCGGCTACCAGCCCGACATGATCACCTGCGCCAAGGGCATGACCTCGGGCTACTCCCCGATCGGCGCCACGATCATCTCGGACCGCCTGGCCGAGCCGTTCTACAAGGGTGACAACACCTTCCTGCACGGCTACACCTTCGGCGGCCACCCGGTCTCCTCCGCGGTGGCGCTGGCCAACCTCGACATCTTCGAGCGTGAGGGTCTGAACCAGCACGTCCTCGACAACGAGTCGAAGTTCCTGGGCACCCTGGACAAGCTGCGAGACCTGCCGATCGTCGGCGACGTTCGCGGCAACGGCTACTTCTACGGCATCGAGCTCGTGAAGGACAAGGCCACCAAGGAGTCGTTCAACGACGAAGAGGTCGAGCGCGTTCTCTACGGCTTCCTGTCGAAGGCGCTGTTCGACAACGGCCTGTACTGCCGTGCCGACGACCGTGGCGACCCGGTCATCCAGCTGGCCCCGCCGCTGATCTCCGACCAGTCGACCTTCGACGAGATCGAGCAGATCCTGCGGACCAGCCTGACCGACGCGTGGGCGAAGATCTGATCTTCTGAGCTTTCTTCCCCACCCTCCACCGAAGGGCGGCCCCGACTCCTCACGTCGGGACCGCCCTTCGGCGTACCCGGGAACGAATCTGCGATCAACACGTCGCTTTCGCGGTGATTCCTCCCTGTTCGGGCCAGTGCGGCGCACCCGCACGGCCGTCCGATCGTTCTAATCTGACGACTGTCATATCCCCGTCGGCACCTGGATGGATCACATGTCATCGGCCCCGCCCGACAACGACGTGCTCTGGGCCCGAGGGATCGTCAAGTCCCATCACGGCAGCCCCGCACTGCGCGGCGTCTCCCTGCGCATCCGCGAGGGCGAGATGCTCGCCGTCACCGGCCCGCGCGGCTCCGGCAAGTCCACCCTGCTCGGCTGCCTCTCCGCCCAACTCGCGGTCGACGAGGGCGAGGTCTGGTTCCACAGCGCCCCCGTGCACACCCTCAACCGGGCCGGCCGGGAGCGACTGCGCCGCGAACGCTTCGGCTGGGTCGGCTCCGAACCGCACCTGGTGCCGGAACTGACGGCCCGTGAGAACGTCGCCCTGCCGCTGCTGCTGGCCGGTGCCGGCCACCGGGCCGCCCACCGCGCCGCCGTCGAATGGCTCGAACGCCTCGACGTCGCCGCCTGCGCGAAGCTCCGGCCCGCCGACCTCCCGCAGGACCTCCGCCAGCGGATCGCCGTCGCCCGGGCCCTCGCCCCCGAACCACCCGTGGTCTTCGCCGACGACCCCACCGCACCGCTGCACCGCGACGCCCGCGAACAGGTCCTGCGGATACTGACCAGCGCCGCCCGCTCCCACCGACTGACGCTGGTCCTCGCCACCCACGACCCGGAGCTCGCCCGCTTCGCCGACCGCACCGTCCACCTGGTCGACGGCCGGATCGCGGCCGAGACCGCCGCCGTCCCCGCCGGGCGCTGAGAGGGTCTCGACGTGTACTACCTCGGACTCGCCCGCGGCTACCGCGCCCTCGACCTGGCCCGCTGGCTGCTCACCACCGGCGCCGCCGCCGTGGTCGCCGCCTTCCTGCTGCGCGCCCTCGGCCGGGCCCTGGCCGAACCCGCCGGCGGCACCGACCGGCTGCTGTGGTGCCTGCCCCCGCTGGCCGCCGTCGCCTGGTTCGCCGCCGTCGCGGCCCGCGCCGTCCCCGCCCAGCACCCCGAGCGGATCGCCGGCCTCGCCGCCGCCGGCGCCGGACCCCGCCGGATCCGGCTGCTGATCGCCGGCGAGATCGCCCTCGCCTGCGCCCTCGGCTCCGGCCTCACCCTGCTGCTCTTCCTGGTGCTGCGCAACGACATCGCCGGGCCCTCGCTCGCCGCCGACATCGGCATGGGCGTCCCGCTGCCCGCCGCCGCGCCGGTCGCCCTGCTCGCCGTCCCCACGCTGGTCGCCGGCGTCGCCGCGGCCTGTGCCGTCCGGCTCCCCGACAGCCTGCCCGGCCGCCGCGCCGAAACCGCCCGGCCCGGCTGGAGCGCCCGACGGCTCGCCCTGCCCGCACCCGTGCTGCTCGCCGGGATCGGCCTCGAACTGTACGGACTGCGGCCCGGTGCCACCGACGCCGAACGCACCCTCGACCTGCCCGGCGGCCTCCCCGCCACCAGCCCCGCCCTGCTGGCCGGCTGGACGCTCGCCGCCCTCGCGCTCGCCCTGTGGACCGGCCCGCTGCTCGCCCTCACCGGGCGGCTGATGGTGATCCGCCGGCCCGCGCCGCTGCGCCTGCTGGCCGGCCGCGCGCTCACCGCCCAGGCGCACCGCCTCGGCACGCCGCTGGCCGTGCTCACCGCGATCGCCGCGCTGCTGCTGGTGGCCGGCCGCAGCTGGGCCCGCACCGACACCGACGTCCCCGCGCTCACCCTGGTCGAGGGGCTGCTGATCCTGGCCTGCGCCGTCGCCGCGCTCGCCGCCCGCCTGCTCGAACTGCGCGCCGACCGCCGCCCCGCCCTCGCCGCCCTGGACCGCCTCGGCACCCCGCCCGGCCTGCTCACCGGCACCCTCGCCCTGCGCGCCCTGGCCGCCGGCACCGTCCTGCTGGTCACCGGCGGCCTGACGCTGGCACTCTGCCCGCTGCGCTGACGCAGAACTCCCCGGCGGTTCCCTCGCGGGAGCCACCGGGGAGTCCGGGGAAGTCGGGGCCTCAGCCCGCCGCGGCCAGCTGGCCGCAGGCGCCGTCGATCTCCTGGCCGCGGGTGTCGCGGACGGTGGTCGGCACACCGTGCGCCTGCAGCCGGCGGACGAACTCGCGCTCGTCCTCCGGGCGGGAGGCCGTCCACTTCGAACCCGGCGTCGGGTTCAGCGGGATCAGGTTCACGTGCACCCGCTGGTTCTTGATCAGCCGGCCGAGCAGGTCCGCCCGCCACGCCTGGTCGTTGATGTCCTTGATCAGCGCGTACTCGATCGACACCCGACGGCCGGACTTCTCCGCGTAGTTCCACGCGGCGTCCAGCACCTCGGCGACCTTCCACCGGGTGTTCACCGGGACCAGCTCGTCCCGCAGCTCGTCGTCCGGGGCGTGCAGCGACAGCGCCAGGCGGCAGCTCAGGCCCTCGTCCGCGAACCGGTGCATGGCCGGGACCAGGCCGACGGTGGAGACCGTGATGCCGCGCTGGGAGAGCCCGAAGCCGTCCGGCGCCGGGTCGGTGAGGCGGCGGATCGCCGACAGCACGCGGTTGTAGTTCGCCAGCGGCTCGCCCATGCCCATGAACACGACGTTCGACAGCCGCGCCTCGCCACCGGGCACCGAACCGGACTTCAGGTCGCGCATGCCGGCGGCGATCTGCTCGACGATCTCGGCGGTCGACAGGTTCCGGGTCAGCCCGGCCTGGCCGGTCGCGCAGAACGGGCAGTTCATGCCGCAGCCGGCCTGCGAGCTGATGCACATCGTCACCCGGTCCGGGTACCGCATCAGCACCGACTCGACCAGCGTCCCGTCGAAGAGCTTCCACAGCGTCTTGCGGGTCTCGTCGTCGTCGCACGACACGTGCCGCACCACCGACATCAGCTCGGGCAGCAGCGCCTCGGTCAGCTTGCCCCGGCTGGCCGCCGGAATGTCCGTCCAGCTCTCCGGGTCGTTCGAGACCCGGCCGAAGTAGTGGTTCGACAGCTGCTTCGCGCGGAACGGCTGTTCGCCCAGCTCGGCGACGGCCTCCTTGCGCTCGGCAGGGCTGAGGTCGGCAAGGTGTCGCGGGGGCTTGGCGCCGCGCGGCGCGACAAAGGTCAGTTCTCCGGGCTTAGGCATGGTCCGTCCAGTGTCGCAGACCGCGGAACCTCCCCATAAACGGCGAACGGCCCCCGAATCGGAGGCCGTACCGGTCGGGCGCCCGTCAGTTGCCGACGAAGACCGTCAGCAGCAGCCAGACCACCGGGGCGGTCGGGAGCAGCGAGTCCAGGCGGTCCATGATGCCGCCGTGGCCGGGGAGCAGGGTGCCCATGTCCTTGATGCCGAGATCGCGCTTGATCATGGACTCGGCGAGGTCGCCGAGGGTCGCGACGACGGCCGCGCAGCCGCCCAGGATCAGGCCCTGCCACCAGGAGCCGCCGTCGATCAGGAAGTGCATCAGCAGCGCGCCGGCGATCATCGACAGGCCGATGCCGCCCGCCAGGCCCTCGCGGGTCTTGCCGGGGCTGATGGTCGGGGCGAGCTTGGTGCGGCCGAACTTGTAGCCGACGGCGTACGCACCGGTGTCCGAGCAGATGGTGACGACCAGGAACAGCAGGATCCGCCAGGCGCCGTCGTCGGCGGCCAGGATCAGCGCGACGAAGGTCGCCAGGAACGGCACGTAGAAGGCCGTGAACACGCCGGCCGTTATGTCGCGCAGGTAGTTCTCCGGCGGCGTGGCCATCCGGGCGACCATCATCGCCAGCCCGGTGAGCGCCAGGATCGCCGCCGCCCACTGGCCGCCCTCGAAGTAGCCGGCCACCACCATGCCGACGCCGCCGACCAGCAGCGGGATCTGCGGGACGTGGATGTCCTTGCGCTCGGCGAGCCGGCTGGTGAGCTCCCAAATGCCGACGGCGACGGCGGCGGCCACCACCACCATGAAGACTGCCTTGACCACGAACAGCGAGGCCGCGATCACCGCCCCGAGGCCGACTCCCACACCTATCGCGGCGGGCAGGTTGCGGCCGCCGCGCGGCTTGCGGGGCTGCTGTTCGGTCTGGGCCACGGAGGTCTCCTGGGCGGGGGGCATGAACTGAGTCTGTGCCGCGCCGCCCCCTTCGCCATACCGGAGGCCGCCGCGAGTGACCCGTTTGGTGCCGGCCCGGGTCGAGCCGCGCCCCGGGCCGGGCGGATGAACCGCCGGTCCGGGGCGTACGCGCGAGGGTCTGGGGTCAGACCTCCAGCAGCTCGGCTTCCTTGTGCTTGAGCAGCTCGTCGATCTGCGCCACGAACTTGGCGGTCAGGTCGTCGAGCTCCTTCTCGCCGCGGCGGCCGTCGTCCTCGCCGATCTCCTTGTCCTTGACCAGCTTGTCGATCGCGTCCTTCGCCTTGCGGCGGACGGAGCGGACCGAGACCTTGGCGTCCTCGCCCTTGCCGCGGGCCTGCTTGATGTACTCGCGGCGGCGCTCCTCGGTGAGCTGCGGCAGCACCACCCGGATGACGGAACCGTCGTTCGACGGGTTGACGCCCAGGTCCGAGTCGCGGATCGCGGTCTCGATGGCCTTCAGCGCGGTCTTGTCGAACGGGGTGACCATGGCCATCCGCGGCTCCGGAACGGAGAACGAGGCCAGCTGGTTGATCGGCGTCAGGGTGCCGTAGTACTCCGCGACGATCTTGGCGAACATCGCCGGGTGTGCACGGCCGGTGCGGATGGCGGCGAGGTCGTCCTTGGCGACCGCGACGGCCTTCTCCATCTTCTCCTCGGCCTCGAGGAGGGTCTCGTCAATCACTGTGTGCTCCCTGTCCGGTTCATCTGCTGTTGTCCCGTACCGGTGCCCCGGACGGCTGTTGCTGCTCGGTGCCCCCGACGCCTAGGCCCGGGCGGAGTCCTCGCTGATGAGTGTGCCGATCTTCTCACCCTTGACCGCACGGGCGATATTGCCCTCGGCGAGCAGTTCGAAGACCAGGATCGGCAGACCGTTGTCCTTGCACAGGGTGATCGCGGTCAGGTCGGCAACCTTCAGGTCGCGGGAGATCACCTCGGTGTAGTCCAGCGAGTCGAACCGGACCGCGGCCGGGTTGCTGCGCGGGTCGGAGTCGTAGACGCCGTCGACGCCGTTCTTGCCCATCAGCAGGACGTCGGCGTGGATCTCCAGCGCGCGCTGGACGGCGGTGGTGTCGGTGGAGAAGTACGGCATGCCCATACCCGCGCCGAAGATCACCACGCGGCCCTTCTCCAGGTGCCGGATCGCGCGCAGCGGCAGGTACGGCTCGGCGACCTGACCCATGGTGATGGCGGTCTGCACACGGGTCTCCATGCCCTCCTTGATCAGGAAGTCCTGGAGCGCGAGGCAGTTCATCACGGTGCCCAGCATGCCCATGTAATCGGAGCGGGCCCGGTCCATGCCGCGCTGCTGAAGTTCGGCGCCGCGGAAGAAGTTGCCGCCGCCGATCACGATGGCGACCTCCGTCCCCGCGCGGACCACCGTGGCGATCTCACGGGCGATGGCGTGCACCACGTCCGGGTCGACGCCGAGGCCGCCTCCGCCGGCGAACGCCTCGCCGGACAGCTTGAGCAGTACCCGGCGGCGGGTGCCGTCCGGTGCGGTCTCCTGCGTCTCCTGCATGGACTTTCCCTTCTCCGCCTGCTGGTCAGCAGATCTGCAAGTGCTACTCACGCCACCGGGCGTGCGGGCCCGGTGCCGTGTACACGAGAGGAGGCCACTGCCGCGGGAACCGGTACGGTCTCCTGCACGGCAATGGCCTCCTCGTCGTTCATGGTGCCGACGCCGCCCTCATGGGGTACTGGAGGGCGCGATCGGCGCGTTCCACCGTCCCTGCGGACGGGCGCTCTCCTACCTTATGTCCGGCTCGGGGCCGGTCCTGGCGGGAGGAGCTGCGCGGAACGGTCTCAGGCGCCGACGCGGAAGCGAACGAAGCGCTTGAGGGTGACGCCGGCCTCGTCGAGGACCTTGGCGACGGACTTCTTGTTGTCCTTGGCGAACGCCTGCTCCAGGACGGAGTTCTCCTTGACGAAGCCGGTGACGCGACCCTCGACGATCTTCGGCAGGGCAGCCTCGGGCTTGCCCTCCTCACGAGCGGTGGCCTCGGCGACGCGGCGCTCGTTCTCGAGCTCCTCGGCCGGGATCTCCTCGCGGGAGAGGTACTTCGGCGCGAACGCGGCGATGTGCTGCGCGACGTCCTTGGCGGTCTCGGCGTCTTCCTTGTCGAGCTCGACGAGGACACCGATGGTCGGCGGCAGGTCCGGGTCCGACTTGTGCATGTAGACCGCGACGAAGCCGTCGTTGTCGAACTGGGCGAAGCGACGGAAGACGATCTTCTCGCCCAGGGTCGCGTTGGCCTCGTCCACGAACTGCTGGACGGTCTGGCCCGCGGCGATCTCGGAGGCCAGGGCGGCGTCCAGGTCGGCCGGGGAAGTGGCGGCAACGTGCGCGGCGATCGCGTTGGCGACCTCGACGAACTTGCCACCCTTGGCGACGAAGTCGGTCTCGCAGTTCAGCTCGACCAGGACGCCGGACTTCTTGTCCTCGGCGATCAGCGCGGCGACGGCACCGTTGGAGGCGTCGCGGCCCTCGCGCTTGGCAACGCCCTTCTGGCCCTTGATGCGAAGGAGCTCGACGGCCTTCTCGACGTTGCCCTCGGCCTCGTCCAGGGCCTTCTTGCAGTCCATCATGCCGGCGCCGGTGAGCTCACGGAGCTTCTTGACGTCCGCGGCGGTGAAGTTCGCCATGGTGTGATCTCTTCTCACGTCTCGCGTGTCTGCGTGGGAAAGTGCCGGGGCCCAGGGTTGTGGGCCTCGGCACGGGAGAGAGGGGCACCCACCGGCTCAGCCCGGCCGGTGCCCCTCACCCTGGTGGTACGTCAGGCCTGGTCGGCCTCGGCGGCCGGAGCCTCGGCCGGGGCCTCGACAGCAGCCTCGGCGGCGGGGGCCTCGGCGGCCTCGACCTCGGCGGCGGGGGCCTCGGCAGCGGGGGCCTCGGCGGCCTTCTCGCCCTCGAGGATCTCCTTCTCCCAGGCGGCCAGCGGCTGGTCGGCGCCCGGCTCGGCCTTCGCGTCGCCCTTGGCGACACCGGCGCGGGACTTCAGGCCCTCGGCGACGGCGTCGGCGATCACGCGGGTCAGCAGGGTGACGGAGCGGATCGCGTCGTCGTTGCCCGGGATCTTGTAGTCGACCTCGTCCGGGTCACAGTTGGTGTCGAGGATGGCGACGACCGGGATGTTGAGCTTCCGGGCCTCGCCGACCGCGATGTGCTCCTTCTTGGTGTCCACGATCCAGACAGCGCTGGGGACGCGCTGCATGTCGCGGATACCGCCGAGGGTCTTCTCCAGCTTGTCGTACTCGCGCTGGAGGACCAGGAGCTCCTTCTTGGTGAGGCCCGAGCCGGCCACATCCGTGAAGTCGATCTCGCCGAGCTCCTTGAGGCGCTGCAGACGCTTGTAGACGGTCGAGAAGTTGGTCAGCATGCCACCCAGCCAGCGCTGGTTGACGTACGGCATGCCCACGCGGGTCGCCTGCTCGGCGATGGCCTCCTGGGCCTGCTTCTTGGTGCCGACGAAGAGGACGCTGCCGCCGTGGGCAACGGTCTCCTTGACGAACTCGAAGGCGCGGTCGATGTAGTTCAGCGACTGCAGGAGGTCGATGATGTAGATGCCGTTGCGCTCCGTGAAGATGAAGCGCTTCATCTTCGGGTTCCAACGACGGGTCTGGTGACCGAAGTGGACGCCGCTCTCCAGCAGCTCCCGCATCGTGACGACGGCCATGTGCCGTGCTCCTCTGTGTCGCCCGGCGCGCCGCGAGGCAGGTGCGCTCTGCGGGGTGCCGGGGCTCTCGGTTGTCCGTGTCGGTCGGGCGACCGCCACGCCTGACGCCCCGACGTGCCAAGCCGCTTGGCCTGCTCGGGGCTTGCGGCCTCGGCAGGCTCGGCGGACCGAGCGGCACTCGCACCGTGCGACCGTTCCCGGAGGGGCGGCCGTTGGTGGCGGGGCGTGCGAAGTCGACCCGGCAGACCGGGTCGCGTGTGAAGTGTACGGGAAGCCCCGAGCGGCGGGCGACTCCGTGCGGTCCCGCCGCCCTGTTCAGCACCGCTGCGGGCGGCCCGGCGACCGGCGTTCACCCCTGCGGGGGACGGCAGTTGTCCACAGCCCGGGGTTTGTCCACAGCTTCCGGAATCGGCGGGTGCTACGGGCGGTCCGGCCTCCATGGTGGGGGACGCGCCCGCCGAGCGGGCTTGTCGTGGTGTGCGCCGTGTTCGCCGTGCGAGGGAGGAGGTCGGGTCGACGTGGGGCTGGTCGGGGCGTTTCGGGTGGGGGTGGCACTGGCGGTCGCGCTGGTCGCCCCGGTGCTCGCCGGTGCGGGTGCGGGTGCGGGTGCGGGTGCGGGTGCGGTCGAGCGTCCGACGGCGGTGGTGGCCGCCGTGGGGCCTGCGGCGGTGTCGGTGTCTCCCCCCGGGCCGGGGCGGGTGTGGCCGGTCGGTGACCGGTCCGGGTTGCTGCGGCGGTTCGACCCGCCTCCGGCGCGCTGGGCTGCCGGGCACCGGGGCGTGGATCTGGCGGCTGCGGCCGGGGCGACGGTGCGGGCGGCCGCGCCCGGTGTGGTGACGTTCTCCGGGCAGGTGGCCGGGCGTCCGGTCGTGGTGATCACCCACCCCGGCTCGGGCACTCCCCCGCTGCGGACCAGCTACCTTCCGGTCGCCGGGTCCGTCCCGGTCGGCACCGCGGTCGCGGCGGGCGACCGGATCGGCGAGCTGACCGGCGACTCCGGGCACTGTCCTGTCGACTGCCTGCATTGGGGCCTGCTCCGCGGCGCCCGCTACCTCGACCCGCTCGCCCTGCTCGGCACCGGCCGCGCCCGGCTGCTGCCGCTCGACGGCCCCGCCGCCGGATCAGCCCGGGGCCGGACCGGGCTCCGGCTCGACCTGGGGCGCAGCGACGGCGCCGGACCGGAGACCGTCCAGCGCGAACCGCACCGCCGTGTCGGCGATCTCCGTCCCGTCGGCGGCCTCCCTGGCCCGCTCGATCTGGCGGACCGCCGCCTCCACCACGCCCTGGAGCAGCGAGGCGGCGACGGCCGGCCTGGCGTGACCGAGCTCCTCCAGGGTGTGCACCACCATCGCGGTCAGACCGGTGTGCGCGGCCCTGATCCGCGCCCGCGCGGCATCGTCGAGTTCGTACTCGGCGACGGCCACCAGGGCGCGGTGCACCGGGTCGGTGGCCAGCGCCAACTGGCCCCGGACGTACGCCTCGATCCGCTCGGCCGCGCCGTCACAGGCAGCCATGCCGGCTTCGATCTCGGCGGCCCACAGCGGAAGGTCCACCGCGCAGAGCGCCTCCACCAGCTCCGACTTGGACCGGAAGTACTCGTACACCGAGGACCTCGCCAGGCCGGTGCGCGCAGCGAGGGCGCCGAAGTTCAGCGCCTCCCTGCCGCCTTCGGCCAACAGGACGCGCGCAGCGTCCAACAGTGCTGCCTGCTGCAACTGTCGATGCTCGGCCACCGTGGCCGCCCGGATTTTCGGCACGCACCAACTCTACGGACGCCGACGGCCGACGGGGGCGCACACCGCGCACCCGCCGACCCGTCGACCGTCGCGTCGTGGCCCGCTCTCAGCGGACGTCCGACATCTTCGCCCGCAGTTGCAGCACCGACTTGGTGTGGATCTGGCTGACCCGGCTCTCCGTCACCCCGAGCACCTGGCCGATCTCGGCGAGCGTCAGGCCCTCGTAGTAGTAGAGCGTCACCACGGTCTTCTCCCGCTCGGGCAGGGTGTTGACCGCAGAGGCCAGCAGGCGGCGCAGCTCGCGGTCCTCGGCGATCTCGACCGGGTTGTCGGCGCCGTTGTCCGGCAGCGTCTCCATCAGGGTCAGCCGGTCGCCGCCCTCGCCCGCCGAGTGCAGCAGTTCGTCGAGCGCCACCACGTTGGCCAGCGACAGCTGACTGAAGATGGTGTGCAGTTCGTCCAACGCGATGCCCATCTCCGCCGCGACCTCGGGGTCGTGCGGCGTCCGCCGCAGCCGGGCCTCCAAGGTGGCGTAGGCCCGCTCGACCGCCTTCGCCTTCTGCCGCACCGACCGCGGGATCCAGTCCAGCGCCCGCAGCTCGTCGATGATCGCGCCGCGGATCCGGCTGATCGCGTAGGTCTCGAACTTGATCGCCCGATCGATGTCGAACTTCTCGATGGCGTCGATCAGTCCGAACACCCCGGAGGACACGAAGTCCGCCTGCTCCACATTGGCCGGCAGCCCGACCCCGACCCTCCCCGCGACGTACTTCACCAGCGGCGAGTAGTGCAGGATCAGCTGGTCGCGCAGCCCCTGGTCCCCCGTCTCCTTGTACGAGCGCCACAGCGCCTTCAGCGCCGACTGGTCGCTGCCCTTCGCCCCGCCCCGCTCCCCTCCCCCGCTCGGGTTCTCCGTCCGGCCCTCCGCGACACCCGCTGCGGGCGCGGGAGTGGGCACAGGCACGGACGCGGGCGCAGGCACGGACGCGGGCGTCGGTGCCGCGGCCGGCCCGGGCAGCACGACCGACGGCGGGCCGACCGGCGACGGACCGACCGACGGCGGACCGACCGACGGCCCGGGCTGCGACGCGTCGCCTTCCGGCTCCGGCTCCGTCTCCGTCTCCGGTGCCGGGGCGGGCGTCTCCACGGAACGTTCCGCCTCCGGGCCGTTCGCCTGCCTGCGAACCTGCGAGCTCCGGACCGGAGGCTCGCCCGGTTTCACCTTCGACCGCGCGCCGCGCCTGGACTGACCACGCACCGCCCGACCGTTCGAGGCCGCCGCCTCGGCGGCGGAGGCGCTCTCCGCTGGTTCGTCGGCTGCGGTCCGCCCGAACGGCGGCCCGCCGTCGCCCGGGCGGTCGGCGCCCGGCTGTTCGGCGCGCGGCCCGCCGAACGGTGCCGACCCGCTCGGTGGACCGTCGGGCTCCTCGGTGCGCGGCCGGGGTCTGGCCGCGGAGCTCGACGGCCCTGTCTGTGGGCAGGGCAGCAGTTGGCCGTGGCGCTCGACGGGTGGGCGCGTCGAGGACTGCCGGTCCGACGGCCCCTGGGGGACGGGGGGACGGGGAAGGGGCGAGGGCGAGGCGGGACGGGCCTGGGACTGTGGGGTCGCGGTCGGGGGGGTGCCCGACCTCGTCATTCCCACGACTCCCGAGGGCCTGGCCCGCAGCTCCGCGGCGTTGCGGGTCTCGGCCCCCGTCCCGTCCGAGGACCGACCGTCACCGGTCACCCTGTGTCCGGGAATGTGAGTGGGCATGCGTTGGTCTGCGCCGTTCTGCCGAGTCATGTGCTGATAGGGACGCCATAAGGGAGCGTAGCGTGACCACGTAGCTGCACAGTGCTACCGCCACTCGGGCGTCCCCCGATCCGGTGGCAGTGGCGGGCTTCACCGGCGCGTCGCGGAACGCGCCCCGACCGGCCGCCGAGTGCGCCGTCCCCGCCGGGCCGCCGACCAGCGCAGACCTCTCCCGACACGTCGGAGCCTCCGCGTCACACTGGTTCACCGTTGTCGCCCACCCGGGCTCGGCCGCTTCGGCGCTGCTCTCAACTCACCTGGGGTTCCTTCCTGTTGACGGCGTGCTCCGTTCGGTCGACTTTCCGTGTCCGCTGTTGCGCAGATCCGATCACTTGCGTCGCACCAGCCTCCAATGCGCCCCGTGCCGCTCGACGAAACCAAGCGAGCTCAGCTCGTGCAGGTGGTGCACGGTCTCCTGGTCGGAGAGCGCGGCGTACTGGGCGAGTCGCTGCACCGGCGCGCCGTCCGCGCTCGCCGGCACCGCTTCCAGCACGCGGGCCACGGGCGGTGCCAGCGCGTCGCGCGGAAGGATCGGGCCGGCTCGCTCCGGTGCCAGGTCGTCGCCGATGGAGCCGATCAACTCGCCCACCTCGGCACCGTTGGTGACGAGCGTCGCAGCGCCGCTCCTGATCAACGCATGGACTCCTGCGGAGAGTTCGGACGTCACCTGGCCCGGGACGCCCATCGTGTGCCGGTGGAGGTCCAGGGCGCGTCGCGCGGTGCTGAGCGCTCCACTGCGCGGCGCCGCCTCGACCACGACAGTGCCTCGGGTGAGCGCCGCTATCACGCGGTTCCGCAGCACGAACCTGAACCTGGTCGGGTTCATCCCGAGCGCCAGTTCGCTCACCAGCAGCCCGGCGTCCCCGATCCGGGCCATCAGTGACTCGTTCCCGCGCGGGTAGCAGATGTCTACGCCGCTGGCCAGGACCGCGATCGTCATCCCGTTGACGGCCAGCGCGCCCAGGTGGGCCGCCGTGTCGACTCCGTACGCCGCTCCGGAGACCACCACCCAACCGCGCTCGGCCAGTTCGGAGCCGAGTTGGCCGGCGATGTGCCGCCCGTAGGCGGTGCAGGCCCGGGATCCGACGATGGCGACCGACCTCAGTGCCAGCAGGCGCAGCGAGGGAAGTCGTGGCCCCGGCCGGCCCCGGATCCACAGTCCGACCGGGCGGCCGTCTCCGAGGTCGTCCAGCTGTGAGGGCCACTCGGTGTCGCCCGGAATGATGAACTTCCCACCGAGCTTGGCGATTCGTTCGAGGTCCGTGGCCGGGTTGAACTTTCGCAGCCTCTCCTGGTAGGCGGCGATCCGGTCTGCTCCCAGCCCCAGCCGGTTCGGCGATGCTCCGTGGTAGAAGCCCTGCACCAGGCCGACCGCGCCGAGGCGTTGGATCGCCCGGCCGATGGCTGCGTCGCCCGGTTCGATCAGCCGGGTGAGCGCCGCCCTGGCCACCCGATCGGGCTCGGGCGGGTCCGGCGTGGTCGCCGCCGCGGCCCACCTGGTGGGGCGGATGGCTCGCGGGTCGCCCCGCGCCGCGCCCGTGCGAGTGGAATGACTCGCGGTGGCCGGTTCGGCGGTGCAGTGCCGGCTCGTCGTGGCGGTGGGGGCGGCATGCTGTTGGGGCGTGGGAAGTGCTGCGGTCATGGACATTCTCCAGCGGTGGTTCGGTGGGCGGGCGGTTCGGTGAGCAGGCGGTTCGGTGCCGGGTGACGGGCGGTCAGAGTTCGCCTCCCGGGTCGACATCCGTGTCGTAGTGCGGGTCGGGCCGGCGGTCGGTCGGGCGGGTGACGCGCTGGACTCCGGTGCGGAGGGTGAGCGCGGTCTGGACGTCGGTGCGGGTGGGGCGAGGCCGGCGGGCGAGGTCGGCGACCGTCCAGGCGACGCGGAGGATCCGGTCGAGGCCTCGTGCGGTGAGCAGGCCGCGGTCGAGGTCACGCTCGGCGTCGGCGAGCGAGCCGGGTGCGAGTTGCCAGCGCGTGCGCAGTTCGTGCCCGGGCACTTCGGCGTTCGTCCGCCACGGGGTGTCGGCGAGGCGAGCGGCGGCTCGGTCGCGGGCTTCCCGTACGCGTTCGGCGACCGTGGCCGTGCTCTCGGCCTTTGCTCCGTGCTGCATCAGCTCGGCTCTGCTGACCGCGGAGACCTGAACCTGGAGGTCCACTCTGTCGAGCAACGGCCCGGACAGTCTTGCCTGGTAGCGGTTGACCATGACGGGTGTGCATTCGCAGCCTTCTCCTCTCAACGAATAGCGGCCGCAGGGGCAGGGGTTGGCGGCCAGACAGAGCAGGAAGCGGGCGGGCAGCCGCATCGAGCCTGCGGCTCTGGCGATCATCACCTCTCCCGATTCGAGGGGTTGGCGCAGGGCGTCGAGGACCCGGGCCGGGAATTCGGGTGCCTCGTCGAGGAAGAGCACGCCGCGGTGGGCGAGGGAGACGGCGCCGGGTCGGGGCAGTCCCGTCCCGCCGCCCACGATGGCGGGCATGGTGGTCGAGTGGTGCGGCGCGCAGTAGGGCGGGGTGTCGATCAGTGGGCGGTCGGGTGGCAGGAGGCCGGCCACGGAGTGGATCGCGGTCACTTCGAGGGCTTGGGCTTGGGTGAGCGGCGGGAGCAGGGCGGGGAGCCGTTCCGCCAGCATGGTCTTGCCGGCTCCGGGCGGCCCTTTGAGGTACAGGTGGTGGCCGCCCGCTGCGGCGATCTCCAGGGCCTGTCTGGCTTCGTGCTGCCCGGCCACGTCGGCGAGGTCGGGTCGGCAGGCCTGGTCCGAGGTGACGTCGCGGACGCCGAGCCCGGGGAGCAGGAGTCCGGCGAACGAGGAGTCGGGGCGGCCGGTGGACGGGTCGGGCGGTTCGTCGGGGACGGGGGCGTTGGTGAGGATCGCGATGAGTTGGCGCAGGGTTCGCACCCCGAGGACGGAGACGCCCGGCACCAACTCGGCCTCGGCAGCAGTCTGTTCGGCGACCACGATCTGGCGGTAGCCGGCGTCCGCCGCGGCGAGTACTGCGGGCAGGACGCCGCGCACCGGGCGTACCCGGCCGTCCAGTCCGAGCTCGCCGATGATCAGCAGGCCGTCGATCGACGCGGGGTCGAGCCGTTCGGCGGCCGCCAGTACGGCGCAGGCGACGGCCAGGTCGTACCCGCTGCCGCTCTTGGGTACGGAGGCCGGGGTGAGGCCCACGGTCAGTTTGCGCAGCGGCCACTTCTCACCGCTGTTGGAGACGGCTGCGCGGACCCGGTCGCGAGCTTCCAGGAGGGCCTTGTCGGCGAGGCCCACCAGGCTGAAGGCAGCGAGTCCGGGTTCGAGGTCGGCCTGTACCTCGACCACGACGCCGTCCACCCCGACCAGGGCGACCGAGCAGGTACGGGCGAAGGCCATCTCACACCGCCCCGCGCAGGTGCTCGACCGCGGCGGCGCCCCTGAGGGGGTTGACCACGGCGACCAGGTCGATGCGGACTCCGCCCGGCGGCGGGGGTGCCGGACCGGTGGCCGCGACTTCGTCCGGCGGTTCGCCGTCGTCGCCCAGTTCGGCAGCCAGTGCCAGTCGGGAGAAGTGCATCGGCCAGCGTTCGGCGAGCCACCGTTCGGCAAGGTGGCGCAGTCGGTCGGCCTTGGTCCGGTCGATCGCCTCGGACGGCTGTTGGAAGCCGCGCTCGGACCTGGTCTTCACCTCGCACACCGCGAGGGTGTCCCCGTCCAGCGCGACGATGTCGAGCTCGCCCTCGGCGCAACGCCAGTTGCGCTCCAGGATGCAAAGCCCGCCCTCCGCGAGCCGGCGGGCGGCGACCTCCTCGCCGTAGCGTCCGAGGCCGCTGGTGGAAATCTTGTTGGGATTCTGCACGGCAATCACCTCCGGCCGGAAGGTTGCCGCCACGGCCGGGAAGTGGGCCACCGAAATCGCCGGACCTGTGGATAACTCGGGCCTGTGGATAACTCAGGTCGCTCGCCCGAGTGACAAATCCAAAAATGCGCTGGACAACCGGAGATCTCAGCGACCAGTCTCGGTGGCCCGGGCATCGCCGCAGGTCATTACGGTGCGGCCGCTCGGGGGAAGGGCGCGGTCGGCCGCGCCGTTCCTCGCCCACCCCGGGCGGTCGGGCCCGGGGCGCTCCCGGGCCGGCCGTTCAACCGCAGAGCGGTCAGTTCCCGAATGCGGAGTCGTCCGAGGGCAGCTCGAGATCGCTCTTCGCCAGCTCCTCGATATTCACGTCCTTGAAAGTCAGCACGCGGACCTTACGAACGAACCGGGCCGGTCGGTACATGTCCCAGACCCACGCATCCGCCATCGACACCTCGAAGAACACCTCGCCCTGCACCGAGTGCACCTGCAGGTCGTAGTCGTTCGTCAGATAGAAACGCCGCTCGGTCTCGATCACGTACTTGAACAGGCCGACGACATCCCGGTACTCCCGGTAGAGCTTGAGCTCCATCTCGGTCTCGTACTTCTCGAGGTCTTCGGCACTCATTCCAAGCGTCCCCTCACTCGTCACGTCCACCCCATTGTGGACCACCGGGCCAGTGCTCAGAGCCGTACTGGCGGTTCTGGCGGTCCTTCCGCCACAACCTGCTCGATCAACGCGGCCAGTCCGCGCGGGTACACGGTCTCCGCAGTGGTCCTCAACTCCCCCGCCGTCCACCAGCGGAGGCCCAGCAGCAGCGCATGCTCCTCCGCTCCGCTCTGGCGCAGTGCCACCGCGCGCCGACCGGTGCGGGCCAGGTGGAACCACTGTTCCTGTTCGTAGTCCCTGCCTCGGAAGGAGAACTCCACCGTGCCGTACGCAACCAGCGGTCCCCACTCCACCTCGGTCAGCCCGATCTCCTCGCCGAGTTCGCGCCGGGCTGCTTCGACCGGGCTCTCGCCCGGCTCGATGCCGCCGCCCGGCGTGATCCACCACTCGGCGCCCGGCGTGGCCGGGTCGATCCCGTGCAGCAGCAGGACGCGCCCGTCCGGATCCAGCAGCAGCACGCGAACGGCTCTGCGACGCTCGACCGCCACCTGGTTCAGCTCCGTCCTGAGGTTCTGCGCGCGTTTCCGGGCCGGCCCCGGGGTGCCGCCGGCCCCCGGTTCAGGCCTTCCGCCGCCCCTGCAGCTTGCGGCCCAGCGAGACCGCCCAGCCCGCCGCCGAGGCGAGCACGATCAGGGCCGCCCCGCCGACCGACGTCCAGGCGGCGGGCAGCAGTGCGCCCGCCTGGTGCGCACGCGGCGCACCCAGTTCGTCGAAGGCTGTGGTGCGCCCCTCCAGCCCTGCCCGGGACATCGGCAGGATCGCCGCCTCGACTCTCGCCTTCACCGCGGAGGCGGGAACGGAGCCGGAGGCCACGTCCAGGTGGCTGCGCGAGTCCAACGAGTTCCCGCGGAAGTCTCCGAGCAGGAACAGCCGCCCCTCGGGCACCGTCACCGAGAACTCGGTGGTGAGCACGGTGGCCTTCGCCAGGTACGGCTCCTCCACCCGGTGGCCGTTGACGGTGATCCGCCCCTCGCGGTCGCCGGAGACGGTGTCGCCGCCGACCGCGACCACCCGCTTGACCAGGGTGGCGTTGCCCCAGTCCGAGTCCTGGAGGACCACGATGTCGCCGCGTCCGATCGACTTCCCGTCGGCGGTGTGGGCGAGGACGGTGTCGCCGATCTGCAGTGTGGGGGACATCGACCCGGTGGGGATCTTGTAGGGCCGGTACTGGACGGCGAGCACCGCGAAACCCCCGACAAGCATCACGAATCCGATCGCGATCACCAGGCCCTGCACGATCGACGCCGAACTCCGGCGGCGAGCCGGTCGGGCCTCGGTGGGCGGTGTCCGCTCCGCGACGCTGCTCATCGGCTTCGCCCTCTCCTGGCGCTCACGCGCTCCGGGCGAGCGCTCGCTGCCGGCCCGGCCCTCGCTGTCCTGGGCTGGACAGCACTGCGGGCCGTGGCACGTGCGAGCAGACTACTCACGAGTACCACGGCCCGCGCAAGAGTCGGTCGCGGACAGGATGCGACCGGTCAGCGACGGCGCTTGCGCACCCACCACACGGCGGGGGCAGCCAGGGCCGCACCGGCCAGCGGCGGGGCGAGCGGCCCGCCGGCCGCCAGACCCTTCTGGTCGAAGGTGTCGGGGACGGGCAGCGTCGCCCAGTCACCGATCGGCCAGGCCACCACGAACGCGCGGCCGACGACGTTTCCGACCGGCACGGTGCCGCCGCCCGGCTGGTCCATGTGGTACCGGGAGTCCAGGGAGTTGGCGCGGTGGTCGCCCATCACCCAGATCCGACCGTCCGGCACCTTCACCGGACCGAACGGCTTCTCCCCGCACGGGGTGTTGCCGGCGAAGATGTACGGCTCGTCGAGCGCGAGGCCGTTCACCTTGACCGGGCCGGACCCCTGGCACTCGACGGTGTCGCCGCCGACCGCGATGACGCGCTTGATCAGATCCTTCTCGTCACTGGACGGCATCAGCCCGATGAAGCTGAAGACGTCCTGGATGCCACGCACGAAGGAGTTGCTGCTGCGCTGGGCGGGCTCGTCGTTCAGCCAGCCGCCCGGGTCCTTGAACACCACCACCTCACCGCGCTCCGGCTCCGAGCCGAACCACGGGGTGAGCTTGTCCACCAGCACGCGGTCGCCGACCTGCAGCGTGTTCTCCATCGAACCCGACGGAATCGAGAACGCCTGGACGAAGAAGGTCTTGATCACCAGGGCCAGGATCAGGGCGATGCCGACCAGGATCGGCAGTTCCTTCCAGAAGGAGCGCTGCTTGGGAGCCTTCTTGGCCCTGCCCGACGATTCCGAATCGCCCTCCTCCGCCGCGTCGGACTCGGCCGCCCGCAGGGCGTCACCGTCCTCCACGTGCCGGCCCTCGGCATTGCCCGAAGGCTCACCGTCGGGCTCCGGAGCACCTGAGCGGGCACCGATCACCAGATCCCCCACGACATCTCCTCCCTGCTGTGCGGACGCCTGCGCGCCCGCGCTCACCAGTGCCGCACAGCGGGCACCACACTCTGCGATCGATCGAAAACCCGCCTCTGGCTTGCCCTACTCGGGCACGCCCGACACCAGGCCGGAACCGAGCACTTCAGCACTTCTCTATCACTCCCGGTCGGCCAGCCCGTGTTTCCACGCGCCGACCGGAACATCAGTCAGCCATCGGCCCGGCCCGACGGCGCGCTCTCCACCGCCGAACAACGACCGGGAGGACGCCCAACACACCCATAACGAGCGGGGGTTCCGCAGGAATCGGCCCAACGGCGGATGATCCTGCCACTCGCACCGGCAGAGAGGAGAGTGAATCGGAAACACCCAGTTGACCGAAGTGGGAGAGCGGCCATGCGACCACGAACGCACGGCCGACCACGTTCCCCACCGGCACGGTCCCGGAACCCGGATTGCCCATGTGGTAGCGGGAGTCCGCGGACAGATCGCGGTGGTCCCCCATCACCCAGATCCGGCCCTGAGGAACCGTCACCTTGAAGGTGATCCGCGACGGCACGTTGCCCGGCGCGATGTACGGCTCGTCCACCGGGGTGCCGTTCACGCTCAGTCGGCCCTGGGCGTCGCAGCACTCCACGGTGTCGCCGGCGACACCGATCACCCGCTTGATCAGATCCCGCTCGTCGTCGGAAGGAAGGAGTCCCACCGCGGAGAACACCGACTTCGCCCGGTGCAGCACGGACCCGTCGGGGGACGACGTGCGGTCGTTCTCAAGCCAGCCGCCCGGGTCCTTGAAGACCACCACCTCGCCGCGCTCCGGCTCCGAGCCGAACCACGGGGTGAGCTTGTCCACCAGCACGCGGTCACCGACCTGCAGGGTCGGTTCCATCGAACCGGAGGGAATGACGAACACCTGGACCAGAAAGGTCTTCAGCACCACGGCGATGACCAGCGCCACCAGCACGATCACCGGCAACTCGCGAAGAAAGGAGTGCCGACCACGGCGCGCGACCCGCTTGGCAGTGCGCCGCCGCTCGGCGCGGCCCCTCCCGGGCCGGCCGCCCATGGCGCCGTCACCACCGTCCTCGGCCGCGCCCTCCACCCCGCCGTCCTCGGCCGTGCCCCCGACCCCACCGGTCCTGTCGGCGTCGTCGACTCCGCCGGAGTCCTCGGGAGCAGGGTCGGGCAGGTACACGGATTCCGGCGGCTCCTGGGGCGAGTCGTGGTCGGGGCGGCCCCCGGTGCCCGCCGTGCCGTCGGTGGCGGCCCGGGGTCTACCTCTGCTCCCCATGGCCACCGGTCCCCTCAATCGCGGCGAATGCCGCCGGCCGGTCGAGCGAGGTCGTCCGGTCAAGGGGGAACATCAGCCAGTCGGCGCGTCCGATCACCCGGTCCACGGGCACGGTGCCGCCTCCGGGCTCTCCAAGGTGGTCCCGGGAGTCGCGGGACGCGCTGCGGTGGTCTCCCATCACCCACAACTTGCCGGAAGGAACCACGATGTCGAACGGTACCGCCGACGGTGCGTCGCCGGGGAGCAGGTAGTCGCTCTCGTCCAGCGGGACTCCGTTGATCCGGAGGCGGCCGTCGGAGCCGCAGCAGGTGACCCGGTCGCCGCCCACGCCGATCACCCGCTTCACGTAGACCGTGTCACCGGCCGGGGCCAGCCCGGCCCCGCTCAGGAACCGCTTCACCCCGGACGGTTCGTCCCGGTAGGGCAGAAAGGAGCCGATGCCGTCGAAAACCACCACGTCGCCCCGCTGGGGGTGCCCGCCGAAGGCGTAGGCGAGCTGGTTGACCAGGACGCGGTCACCGGGCCGCAGCGTCCCCTCCATGGAGCCCGAGGGCACCGCGAAGGGACGGGCCACGAAGGCGTTCACCAGCAGCAGCACGACCACGCACACCGCGCCGATCCACAGCAGGTCCCGCGACCACCGCCGCCCACCGGTGCCCTCGTCGCCGGCGGCTTCGTCGCCGCCCGCGTCACCCGAGACCTCACCGGCACCACCGACACCGTCGGCACTACCGGCACCGCCGGCACCGCCGGTGCCCTCGGCGCCCTCGGTGCCCCCGACGCCACCCCCGGCGTCCAGGTCCGGCCCGGAAACGGCAACGGACCGCGCCGGTGTGTCCGTACCCGTGGGTGCGGGACTGCCGTCGCGGTCCGTCGGTGGCTCGTGCGTGCTCATCGGGGGTGAGCTTATCCTCCCGGTCTAAGCCGGTCGGAGGGCCTTCCCCGTCGAGCCTGCGCGATCACGCGTCGCGCTTCTCCTTGATCTTCGCGGCCTTGCCGCGGAGGTCACGCAGGTAGTACAGCTTGGCGCGGCGGACCGCACCACGGGTCACGACCTCGATCTTCTCGACGATCGGGGTGTGCACCGGGAAGGTGCGCTCGACACCGACGTTGAAGCTGACCTTGCGAACGGTGAAGGTCTCACCGATGCCGGCGCCGTGACGACGGATGACAACGCCCTGGAAGACCTGGACGCGCGAGCGGTTGCCTTCGATGACTCGGACGTGCACCTTCAGGGTGTCGCCGGAGCGGAAGGCGGGGATGTCGGTACGCAGCGAGGCCGCGTCGACAGCAGCGAGCTTGTTGCTCATCGTTGCTCTCCATCGCAGGCGCCACGGGCCGCCCACGGAAATTCGTCTCAAATGGTTGGTGCTGTGGGCCGCTTCGGCTGGCGGTGAACCCCCCGTGGCGGGGGCACCGGTCCACTGACTCCCACGGAGGGGAGCCGGGCGACAGACAACAGTCGCCTATTCTTCCACAGGCTCTACCGCAGACCGAAATCGGCCGGCGGAGTCGTCCCAGGCCAGGCCGAGGACGCTGAGCGCCTCGCGTTCCTTCTTGGTGAACGCGTCGCGCGGCCAGCGGGCGACCAGGTCGGGCCGGTTGGCGAGGGTACGGGCGAAGGCCTGCTCGCGCCGCCACTGGGCGATCTTCCCGTGGTGGCCGCTCAGCAGGATCTCCGGCACCTCGCGGCCGCGCCACTCGGCGGGCTTGGTGTACACCGGGCCCTCCAGCAGATCGGCCATGGCGCCGGGGGCGAAGGAGTCGTCCCGGTGCGACTCGGCGTTGCCGAGGACGCCGGGCAGCAGCCGGGCGATCGCCTCGACCATCACCAGCACGGCGACCTCGCCGCCGGCCAGCACGTAGTCGCCGATGGAGGCTTCGACCACGGGCATCCGGGTCGCGGCCTCCTCGATGACCCGCCGGTCGATGCCCTCGTAGCGGGCGGGCGCGAAAGCCAGCCAGCTGCGGGACGCCAGGTCCTGGGCGAGTTCCTGGGTGAACGGCCGGCCGCTGGGAGTGGGCACCACCAGGGTCGGCACCTCGCCCTCGGGTCCGGCGGCAAGGACGGAGTCCAGCGCCGCGCCCCACGGCTCGGGCTTCATCACCATGCCGGGGCCACCGCCGTACGGGGTGTCGTCCACGGTGCGGTGGATGTCGGTGGTCCACTGCCGCAGGTCGTGCAGGTGCACGTCGAGCTGGCCCCGGGCCCGCGCCTTGCCGACCAGCGAGACGTTCAGCGGCTCCAGGTACTCGGGGAAGATCGTGACGACGTCGATCCGCATGTCGGTCACGCCGCACCCCCGGCCGCACCCTCGGAGCTGTCGGAGCCCTCAGAGTCCTCGGACCCCGCAGAGCCCTCAGGCCCTTCGGAACCGTCAGCGGCGCCGGCGGAGCCCTCCTCGCGCGACGAGGCGACCACCGCGTCGACCGCGTCGACGGGGTCGATCAGGCCGGGCGGCGGGGTGATCACGGCGCGCTGCTCGTCCAGGTCGATGGTGGGAACGATCTGCTCGACGAACGGGATCAGCACCTCGGTGCCGTCGGGGCGCTGGACGGTGAGCAGGTCCTGGTACGGAAGGTGGACCACCTCGGTGAGTTCGCCGATCAGGGTGCCGTCGGTGAGGACGACGTCCAGGCCGATCAGCTGGTGGTCGTAGTACTCGTCGGGGTCATCGGGAGTCTCCTCCGGGTCGACCTCGGCGATCAGGAAGGTGCCGCGCAGCGCCTCGGCGGCGGTGCGGTCCTTCACTCCGGCGAAGCGCAGCAGCAGGCGTCCGCTGTGCACCTTTCCGGACTCGACGGTCAGCGGTCCGATGCCGGCCGGGTCGGTGAGGAGGACCGCGCCGGGTCCGAGCCGCAGTTCCGGCTCGTCGGTGCGGACCTCGACGCTGACGTCCCCTCGGATGCCGTGGGCGCGGCCGATCTTGCCGACGACGAGCTGCACGGTGATCGTTCTCCTGAGATCAGCCTGGGTGAGGCGAGCGTGATGGTGAGGGTTCGGAAGAACCCGGAAAACGGGAAGGACCGGCCGGGACGGATGCGTCCCGGCCGGTCCGGAAACCCGGTGGTCGACCTGTCGATTGACGTTGCCGGTCGATCGCGGAGGTCAGCGAATGCTGTCCACGTCGACCAGGTCGACCCGGACATTGCGACCGCCGAGGGCGCCGACCACGGTGCGCAGTGCGCGAGCCGTGCGGCCGCCCCGGCCGATCACCTTGCCGAGGTCGTCGGGGTGCACCCGCACCTCGATGGTGTGACCGCGACGCAGGTTCCGCGAGCGGACCTGCACCTCGTCGGGGTGCTCGACGATGCCCTTCACCAGGTGGTCGAGGGCTTCCTCGATCATGCTCAGGCCTCGGTGGAAGCGGCCTCGGCCTCGTCAGCCTTGTCCGACTTCTTGGCCTTCGGGGTGATGGCGACACCAGTGGTGGCGTCCTCGAAGCCGGCGACGGCCTTGGCGAACAGGTGCGAGAAGTCCTCGACCTTGGGCTCGGCGACCTTCAGCGGCTCCGGAGCCGGCAGGCCCTTGAACTTCTGCCAGTCGCCGGTCAGCTTGAGGATGGCGAGCACCGGCTCGGTCGGCTGGGCGCCGACGGACAGCCAGTACTGGGCGCGGTCGCCGTCGACCTCGATCTTCGAGGGGTTGTAGGTCGGCTGGTAGATGCCGATCTCCTCGATCGCGCGGCCGTCACGCTTGGTGCGCGAGTCGGCGACGACGATGCGGTAGTGCGGGGAGCGGATCTTGCCCAGACGCTTCAGCTTGATCTTGACAGCCACGGGTGTGGATTCTCCTGGTTTTGACGTGGGTGAGCAGCGCTCCGCCGCGTGGGGCTGCGGCGCGAGGTGCCGTTCAAGGGACACGCCAGCCGTTAGGAGAGAGGGTCCTGCCTGGCTGCCGAGTACTCAGCTGTCCATTCTGCCACATCGCGGATACCCCCGAACCGCGCCCTCGCCCCGAACGAGCCCCCGAGCGAGCCCTGCAGGAGCCCGCCAGAAGCCCGGAACATGCCCGACGCGAGCACGGAAGGAAGCCGGGAAGAGCCCGGAAAGACCCCGGAAGAAGACCCCGGAAGTAGGCGCTGGAAGAAGGCGGTAGAAGAAGGCGCTGGAAGAAAGCTCCGGAAAGGGCCCGGAAAAAGTGATGTCGACCGCCCCCCGAAGGGGCCGGCCGACTCGTGGCCAGGTCCGCGGGCACCCCGCCCGCGGCCCGGAATCAAGCGATCTTGAACGGCTGCTGGCAGGCGCCGCAGACGATCGACGCCTGCGCCAGCACCGACGGGACGACGCGGACGTTGCGACCGCAGCCGCAGACCGCCTTGACCCGCACGCCGCCGCCCGAGGAACCGTGCCGGGCGGCCGGTCCGCGGAAGGCGCGGTGGTTGCCCTCGCCGGCGACGGCGAGCTGGTGCGCGCCCAGCGCGCGGTCGAGCCGCTCGATGGTCTCGGCGTAGCGCTCGCGGGTCTCGTGACCCATCGTCACCTGGGAGAACCCGCTGCTGGCGTGCGGCTCGACCGGGTGGGCCAGGCCCAGCTCGGAGGCGAGCAGCAGGAAGCGGCGGTTGTGGTAGCGCCCGGCCCGCGACGTGTCGCGGATCTCCCGGGCGGCAGCCAGGCCGTGCGCGGCCTCGTGCAGCAGGCGCTCGAAGTTGAGTCGGGTGCCGCAGGCCGACGAGGACTCGCCGATCAGCGCCTCGGGAGACGCCAGGTCGGGCAGGTCCCGGTGGTGGGCCTGGATGTCGCTCCAGGCGGCGGCCAGTTCGGCCGCAAGGACGAGGGGCTGTGTCGTGCTCACGCTGTACCAACGATGGGGAGAGAGCCGATGTTCCGCCGGACCCGGTGGTTCGGGAATTCCCAGCGGACTCTCAGGAATGCACTTCCGCGCACGAATTGCGCGGTTCCGGACTGACGCAAGACCAACCCCCTGCACGTTTGGACCCGGCGGGATCGCCGGGGCTCTCGGCACCCGTCGCGGAGCCCAACATCCCCACGGCGGACGGCCCGCGACACTGTCCGAAAATTGACAGGGCCACGGGCCGTATACCGTACCGCTTGTCAGGTACCGCCGGGAGTTGACTGGGCAGTAGTTTCAACTACCGGTATGCGAACGGGGGTTAACGTTTCACCCGGCCCGTTCGGGAGCTTCGCAGCTCACTGCGGTGATCACGCTCCGCACAGGGCCCCCGGGCCGAAGCCCGGGGACGCTGCCCGAAGATCGGATCAGTACGCGCGGGCGACCAGGGCGACGTTGCCCTCCTGGTCGTCGGCGGCCGGCACGGAGCCGTCGGCGGCGACGATGCAGCGCACCGACACGCCCTGCTCGGCCAACTTCGCCTCGCCCTCCGGACCGAGCTCGGCCCAGGAGATCCGGCCCCAGCCGGTGGCGGCGGCCTCGACGGCCTCGTCGATGGTCTTGACGTCGACGGTGCGCGACTCGCGGCGCTCGCGGGACTCGCGCAGCAGCTGCTCCTGGTCCTCCTCGAGGATGCCGGGGACGATCGCGGCCAGCGAGTCGACCTGGACGGGCGCCTTGCCGCCGGCGATCCGGCGGACCAGCATCGCGGTGCCGGCCTCCAGGTCGCGCGGGCCGACCTCGATGCGCAGCGGCACGCCCTTGAGCTCCCAGTCGACGGCGCGGCGGCCGAACGGGGTGTCGGTGCGGTCGTCGACGACGACGCGCACGCCCACGGCCTCCAGCTGGGCGCCGATCTCGCGGACCTTCGCCAGCACCGCGTCCTCGCCCTTGATGGCCAGGACCACGACCTGGACGGCGGCCAGGCGCGGCGGAACCCGCAGGCCGTTGTCGTCGCCGTGGGACATGATCAGGCCGCCGACCATGCGGGTCGAGACGCCCCACGAGGTCTGCCAGACGTACTCGCGCTCGGCGCCCTGGAGCTGGTAGGTGGTGTTGAAGGCCTTGGCGAAGTTCTGGCCCAGCTCGTGGCTGGTGCCCATCTGCAGCGCCTTGCCGTCACGCATCATGCCTTCGAGCGTGAGGGTGTTGATCGCGCCGGCGAAGCGCTCCTTGGCGGTCTTGCGACCGAGCACCACGTCGATGCCGAGCACGTTGGTCATGAAGTCGCCGTACACGTCCGTGTGGATCCGCGAGGCGTACGCGCGGGCGTCCTCGTAGGTGGCGTGGGCGGTGTGGCCCTCCTGCCAGAGGAACTCGGTGGTGCGCAGGAAGACGCGCGGGCGCAGCTCCCAACGGACCACGTTGGCCCACTGGTTGATCAGCAGCGGCAGGTCGCGGTGGCTCTGCACCCACTTGGAGAAGTACTCGTTGATGATCGTCTCGGAGGTCGGCCGGACGACCACCGGCTCCTCGAGCTCCTTGCCGCCGCCGTGGGTGACCACCGCGAGCTCGGGGGCGAAGCCCTCCACGTGCTCGGCTTCCTTGGTCAGGTACGACTGCGGGATGAACATCGGGAAGTACGCGTTCTGGGCGCCGGCCTGCTTGATCCGGGCGTCCATCTCCTGCTGCATCCGCTCCCACAGGCCGTAGCCGTACGGTCGGATGACCATGGTGCCCCGCACCGGACCGTTGTCGGCCAGCTCTGCCTTGTTGATGAGGTCCTGGTACCAGCGGGGGAAGTCTTCCGCCTGGGGGGTGAGAACGGGTGCCTTAGCCATGGGCCGAATGGTACGGGGAGCGGCGGCCCGACCGTGAATCCGTTTTCCCCCGCCCCGGCCCGCGGACAGGGCGGCAGCACGCCCGCGCACACCCCGGGGCGCACACCCGCAGCGCGCGGAGACCTGCTCGCACCCCTCTGGACGACGGTGGCGACCCGCTGTTCGCTGAGAGGGGCCGGGGGGTGCCGGGCTGCGGCACACGCAGCCGATTCCGAGGACCGACGTGGACCGATTGGGAGGCCGCGATGGCTTCAGCGCAGGTGACCGGCAGCACCGTGGACCGGGTACGGGCGGACGGTCCGGCGGAGCGGTGCGGTCGGGCGCGGGACTGGGCGGAGATCCAGGAGCGCATGCTCGTCCCCCTCTACCAGGACGTTTACCGCCGGCTGGAGGTCGGCCCGGCGACCAGCTTGCTCGGGGTGGGGTGCCGGTCGGGGCTGGCGCTGCTGCTCGCCGAGGGGCGCGGCGCGCAGGTCGCTGGGGTGGAGTGGGACGAGGAGCTGCGGGAGCTGGCGGCGGCCCGCGGGCTCCAGGTGGCGCCCGGCGGGAGTCTCGCCCGTTCGGCGCACCCCGTCCCCCGGCCGGCGCACTCCCTGGTGACGGTTTTCGAGCGGACGCCGACGCCCGCGCTGGTCGCCTGGTCGGCGCAGCGCACGCTCCCCGGCGGGCTGCTGGTGCTCGCGGGCCGGGGCCCGGCGGAGCGCTGCGAGAGCACGGCGGTGCTGGAGGTCGCGCACCGGCACGCGCCGCCGGAGGATCCGCAGCACCTCGCGCTGGAGCCGCTGCTGCTCGCCGCCGGTCTGCGCCCGTCCGCCACCGGCCGGGCGGTCTGCCCGTTCGCCTACCCGGGCCTGGACTCGGCGGTCCGCGGCCTGCTGGCCACCGGTCTGTTCGACCGGGCGGAGCAGCAGGCCGGGGCGGCGTTGGTGGCCAAGGAGTTGGAGGAGGCGCTGCACCCGTTCCTGCGTCCGGACGGCTCGGTGCGGATGGTGGACGAGTTCCACTGGGCAGCGGGCGCCGGGGCTACTCGCGACTGAGCCCGGCGGCGGCGTAGGCGGCTTCCTCGTCCAGCGTCTCGGCCTCCAGCAGGGCGGTGGCGAGGGCGTCGAGCCGGTGGCGGTGGCGGTTGAGCAGGACGATCGCCTCCTCCCAGCACTCGGCGACGATCCGGCGGGCCTCCTCGTCGACGGCGTCCAGGGTGGTGGGCGCGGCGGACAGCCCGTACGGGGACTGGCCGTCGTTGGGGATGGCGGTGACCCGGCCGACCAGGCTGCTCATGCCCCAGCGGCCGGCCATCGAGCGGGCGATGGTGGTGAGTTGTTCGAGGTCGCTCTCGGCACCGGTGGTGACCACCCCGTAGACCACCTGCTCGGCGGCCATGCCGCCGAGGGCGCCGATGATCCGGCCGCGCAGGTAGAGCTCGGTGTAGGAGTAGCGGTCGGTGTCGGGGGTGGAGAGGGTGACGCCGAGGGCGCGGCCGCGCGGCACGATGGTGACCTTGCGGACCGGGTCGGCGCCGGGCTGGAGCATGCCGAGCAGGGCGTGTCCGGACTCGTGGTAGGCGGTGCGTTCGCGTTCCTGCTGCGGCATCACCAGCGGTCGCACCGCGCCGAGTTGGACCTTCTCCAGGGCCTCGGACAGGTTCTCCTGGTTCACCGCGTCCTGCTGGTGCTTGACCGCCAGCAGCGCGGCCTCGTTGACCAGGTTGGCCAGGTCGGCGCCGGTCATGCCGGGGGTGGTGCGGGCGACGACGTCCAGGTCGGTGCCCTCGGCCAGCGGGACTTCGCGGGCGTGGATCCGCAGGATCTGCTCGCGGCCGGTCCGGTCGGGCGGGCTGACGGTGATCCGCCGGTCGAAGCGGCCGGGGCGCAGCAGGGCGGGGTCGAGGATCTCGGCGCGGTTGGTCGCGGCGATCACGATCACGCCCTCGGAGCCGGAGAAGCCGTCCATCTCGGTGAGGATCTGGTTGAGCGTCTGTTCGCGTTCGTCGTGGCCGCCCATGCCGCCACCGCCGCCGCGCTGGCGGCCGATGGTGTCGATCTCGTCGATGAAGATGATCGCGGGGGCGACCTTGCGGGCCTCGGTGAACAGGTCGCGGACCCGGCTGGCGCCGACGCCGACGATCATCTCGATGAACTCGGACGCCGAGGCGGAGAAGAACGGGACGTCCGCCTCCCCGGCGACGGCGCGGGCGAGCAGCGTCTTGCCGGTGCCGGGCGGGCCGGACAGCAGGACGCCGCGGGGCATCTTCGCGCCGAGCCTGCGGTAGGCCTGCGGGTTCTTCAGGAAGTCGACGACCTCGCTGAGTTCGGCCTCCACCTCGTCGATGCCCGCCACGTCATTGAACGTGGTGCGCCGGCCCTGGGTGGTGTCCACCGGCTTGGGCGGGGCCTTGCGACCGAGCGCGCCGCCGCCCAGGCCGCCGGCCATCCGGCGGGCCAGGAACACCCAGACCGCGATCAGCAGCAGCATCGGGGCGAGCGAGATCAGCAGGTTCGCCAGGAAGCTGCGCTGCTGCACCACCGGGCGGGCGGTCACCTCGACGTTGTGCGACTGGAGCGTGCTCCACAGGCTGTCGGTGGCGAACGCCGGGCGCTGGGTGGTGAATTCGGTGTAGTCGCCCTTGCCGCCGTCCGGCTTGGGCTGCTTGTTCCGCAGGGTGCCCTCGATGGAGTCACCCTTGGAGTAGATCTTGGTGATGTTGTCGCTGTTGAGCTGCTTGCTGAACTCGGTGTACGAGATGGTGGTGGACCCGCCGCCGCCGAAGAAGCTCAGCAGCAGGTCCGACAGCAGGAACACCACCAGGGCGGTGAGGATCAGGCCCGTCCAGCCGCCCGGCATCTTCCTCTTCGGCGGCGGAGGGGGCGGCGCCCCCTCGGACCGCCAGGGCTGGTCGGGGGTCTGGCGCGGCGGCACGGGGTTGCTCACCCGTCGGACAATACGGACATGCCGCCCGCCGGTCGGTGCGCAACGCCGCGACGCCGCGACGCCGCGACGGCGCGACGGCTCGACGCTGCAACGGCTCGACGACTCGACGCCCGTCAGCGTACGGGGACCGGGGTCGGCCACTCCTCCGCCGTCAGCGCGAACCGCTCGTGGTCGCGCCAGGTGTCCTGCAGGAACAGCATCCGCGGCGAGAAGCCCTCGTGCCGGAAGCCCAGCCGGCGCGCCATCGCCACCGAACGCTCGTTGTCCGGCTGCACGTTGATCTCCAGCCGGTGCAGGCCGAGCCCGCCCTCCTCGGCCGGCGTGAAGCACCGCTCCACCACCAGCCGCATGCCCTCCGACATCCGGCCCGTCCCCTCGAACGGCACGTACGAGTCGTAGCCCAGCACACCGCAACGGAACCGGGCCATCACGATGTTCGCCACGTTGCACTTGCCGACCAGGCCGCCGGTCTCCCGGTCGAAGACCATGAACGTCCGCAGGCCCATCCCCTGACGGCTCAACAGATCCGGCAGCCCGTCCGGCTCCACCGGGTTCCACCGCCCGATGTGCTCGGCGGAACGGCGAACCGCCTCCGCGTAGGGAACGACGTCGTCGGGGCGGGGGGCTCGGATCGTTACGCGCATGCGAGCCATCATGACGCAGCGGGCACGGGCGGGAGCGAAAACAGGGGCGCGGGGAACTGCGCGAAGGGGAACGCACCCGACCGCAAGATTGCGACGCAGGACAATGACCTGCACGTGATCGCGACCCTACGGACGGGGTCCTCCCGCATCGCGCAGTTCCCCGCGCCCCTGGCTGTGCTCCTACAGCAGGTCCTTGAACTCCTTGGGGAGCTCGAAGTCCGACGGCCCCTTGCCCGGCGGGAGGCCGAACGCGTTGCCGTCGGCCTGGCCCGGCCCGAGGGCCTTGCGCTCGGCGGCTGCCGCCTCTTCCTGCGCGCGCTTGAGCGGGTTGCCGCTCTTGCGCTTGCCCTTGGCGACCGGGGCCTTCTTGCCGGAGCGCTTGCCGCCGCCGCCCATGCCGGGGATGCCGGGCATGCCCGGGATTCCCTTGCCGGAGGCCATCGCGGACATCATCTTGCGGGCGTCGAAGAACCGCTCGACCAGGCTGGAGACCTCGCCGACCTGGACGCCGGCGCCCTTGGCGATGCGCAGGCGGCGCGAGCCGTTGATGAGCTTCGGGTCGGTGCGCTCGGCCGGCGTCATCGACTTGATGATCGCGCCGACCCGGTTGACGTCCTTGTCGTCGATGTTGTTGATCTGGTCCCGGATCTGGCCCATGCCGGGCAGCATGCCGAGGAGCTTGGAGATCGAGCCCATCTTCTGGACCTGCTCCAGCTGCGACAGGAAGTCGTCGAGCGTGAACTCCTTGCCGCCGCCCTGCAGCTTGGCGGCCATCTTCTCGGCCTCGGCCTGCGAGAAGGTCTGCTCGGCCTTCTCGATCAGGGAGAGGACGTCGCCCATGCCGAGGATGCGCGAGGCCATCCGGTCGGGGTGGAAGGCGTCGAAGTCGTCGACCTTCTCGCCGTTGGAGGCGAACATGATCTGACGGCCGGTGACGTGCGCGACGGAGAGCGCGGCGCCGCCGCGGGCGTCGCCGTCGAGCTTGGAGAGCACCACGCCGGTGAAGTCGACGCCTTCGAGGAAGGCCTGCGCGGTGGTGACCGCGTCCTGGCCGACCATGGCGTCGACCACGAACAGGACCTCGTCCGGGTCGACCGCGGCGCGGATGTCCGCGGCCTGCTGCATCAGTTCGGCGTCGATGCCGAGGCGGCCGGCAGTGTCGACGACGACGACGTCGTACTGCTTCTGCTTGGCGTACTCGATGGAGTCGCGGGCGACCTGCACCGGGTCGCCGACGCCGTTGCCGGGCTGCGGGCCGTAGAAGGCGACGCCCGCGCGGTCGGCGACGACCTGCAGCTGGTTGACGGCGTTGGGGCGCTGGAGGTCGCAGGCGACCAGCAGCGGGGTGTGCTTCTGGGCCTTGAGCCAGTGGCCGAGCTTTCCGGCCAGGGTGGTCTTACCGGCGCCCTGGAGACCGGCGAGCATGATCACCGTCGGGCCGGTCTTGGCGTACCGGAGGCGGCGGGTCTCGCCACCGAGGATGCCGATGAGCTCCTCGTTGACGATCTTGATGATCTGCTGGGCGGGGTTCAGCGCGCCGGAGACCTCGGAGCCGAGGGCGCGGTCCTTGACCTGCTTGATGAAGGCGCGGACCACGGGGAGCGCGACGTCCGCCTCCAGCAGGGCGATCCGGATCTCGCGCGCGGTGGCGTCGATGTCCGCCTCGCTGAGACGGCCCTTGCCCCGGAGGTTCTTGAACGTCGCTGCGAGGCGGTCGGAGAGAGTGTCGAACACGTCGGTCGCGGGTCCCTTGCGGCATCGAGTACGGGTACTGTCGTCGCCCCCAAGGGTAGCCGTACGCCCGGTGGGCGGTCTGCGCCCCTGCGTCAACGCGCTACCGGCCGGTCTCCAGGGCGTCCTGAACGGCCCTCGCCACCTGCCGCGCACGGGCCGGCGGCAGCGGTCGGCCGTCCTCGGTGGTCAGGTAGAACGCGTCCACGGCCTCCGCTCCGAGGGTGGAGACGTGCGCGGTGCGGACCCGTACGCCCGCGGTGTCCAGGGCGCGGCCGATCCGGTGCAGCAGGCCGGGGGCGTCGTGGGCGCGCACCTCCAGCACGGTCGCCGAGCGGGACGCGGTGTCGGGGGCGACGGTGACCAGCGGCGGCGGGGTGCGGATGCCGGGTCGGAGCGGGGCGGCGGCGTCGCGTTCGGCGAGTCGGCGGGCGACGTCCAGCGAGCCGTCCAGGGCGCGCCGCAGGTCGGACCGGAGCCGCGCCGCCTCGGGGACGTCGCCGTACTGGGCGGCGACCGTCCAGTCGATCAGCAGGACGGGACCGGCGCCGACCGGGTCGAGTGCGCGCAGCACGGCCTTGCGGACGGCGAGCCGGTGCACGGCCAGCAGGCCCGCCACGGTGCCGAGCAGGCCGGGGCGGTCGGGGACGGCGAGGGTCAGTTCGACGCCGACGGCCTCGGCGCCGTCGGCGGGTTCGGCCTGCGCGCGCAGGGCCAGCACGGGGGCGCCGGTGCGGGCGGCCTCGACGACGAGGCGCTCCTGCTCGACGGTGGGGGCGCCGGCGGTCGGCGGGCGCGAGCCGGCCAGCCGGGCGGCGGTCCGGACGACCAGCTGGTCGACCAGGGTGGCCCGCCAGGCGGACCAGGCGGCGGGTCCGGTGGCGGTGGCGTCGGCCTCGGTGAGCGCGTGCAGCAGCTCCAGGTGGGTGCGGTCGCCGACGGCCCCGGCGATCAGGTCGGCGGTGGCCGGGTCGTCGGGGTCGCGGCGGGTGGCGGTGTCCACCAGCGTCAGGTGGTGGCGCACCAGCAGCGCCAGGGTGTCGGTGTCCGGCTTGTCGAAGCCCATCCGGACGGCCAGGTCGCGGACCATCGCCCCGCCGGTCTCGGAGTGGTCGCCGGGCCGGCCCTTGCCGAGGTCGTGCAGCAGCGCGGCGACCAGCAGCAGGTCGGGGCGGGAGGTGCGGCGGGTGAGCGCGGCGGCGCGCACCGCGGTCTCGATCAGGTGCCGGTCGACGGTCCAGCGGTGCACGGCGTTGCGCTGCGGGCGGCAGCGGACCGACTCCCAGTCGGGCAGCAGCCGGACGATCAGCCCTTCGGCGTCCAGCGCCTCCCACACCGGCAGGCAGGCCTCGCCGGCGCCGAGCAGGGTGACCAGCAGGTGGCGGGCCTCGTCGGGCCAGGGCACCGGGAGCGGTCCGGTCTCGGCGGCCAGCCGGCGGACGGTGGCGTGCGCGACGGGCAGTCCGGCCTGGGCGGCCGCGGCGGCGGCGCGCAGCGGCAGCACCGGATCGGCGGCCGGGCGGGCGGCCCGGGCGAGCACCGCCTCGCCGTCCTGCTCGACCACGCCCTCGGCGAGCGGTCGGCGTTCGACCGGCGCGGACCGGCGGGCGCCGCGGAACGGGAGGCCGAGCCGGGCCGGTCGGCGGGCGGCGAGGACGCGCTCGACGGCCCGCCAGGTGACGTCGGAGGCGTACGCGACGGTGCGGGCGGCCCGGTAGACCTGCCGCAGCAGGGTGTCGGCGTCGGGCAGGCCGAGCCGGGCGGCGACCTGGTCCTGGTCCTGCAGGGCGAGTCGTTCGGTGGCCCGGCCGCAGGTCAGGTGCAGGGCGTCGCGGACGTCGGCGAGGGTGCGGGCGGCGGCGTCCAGGCCGTCGCGGGGGGCGTCGGCGAGCCAGCTGGCCGCGACCGCGTCGAGTGCGACCAGGTCGCGCAGGCCGCCGCGGGCCTCCTTCAGGTCGGGTTCCAGCAGGAAGGACGCCTCGCCGTGGCGTTCGGCCCGGGCCCGGACGAGGGCGTGCAGGTCGGGCAGCCGGACGGGGGCGGCGGCGCGCCAGTCCGCGAGCACCCGGGTGCGCAGCGCGGCGGTGATCCGCGCGTCGCCGGCCAGGTGGCGGGCGTCCAGCAGGCCGAGGCCGGCCTTGAGGTCGGCGGCGGCGACCTTGCGGGCCCCGTCGGGGGTGCGGACGGCGTGGTCGAGGGCGATGCCGCTGTCCCAGACGGGGTACCAGATCCGTTCGGCGAGCCCGGCCGGGAGCGGGCCGTCGTGCAGCAGCAGCACGTCGAGGTCGCTGCGTGGGGAGAGTTCGCCGCGGCCGTAGCCGCCGACGGCGACCAGCGCGGTGCCGGGGGGCGCGCCGGCCGCCCGGTACAGGTCGGCCAGCCAGTCGTCGGTGAGCCGGGCCAGTGCGGTGCGCCGCTCGCGTCCGGTGCGGGCGGGGTCGGCCAGCAGCCGGGCGCGTTCGGCGGGTCCGCCGCGGTCGGTGCTCGTCACGGCTGCTCCCGGGTCGGGGTCAGAGGGCGTCGGGGCCGCGTTCGCCGGTGCGGACCCGCACAGCGGTCTCCACCGGGACGGACCACACCTTGCCGTCGCCGATCTTCCCGGTCCGGGCGGCCCGGACCACCACGTCGATCACCTGCTCGGCGTCCTCGTCCTCGACCAGTATTTCCACCCGGGCCTTGGGCACCAGGTCGATGGTGTACTCGGCGCCCCGGTAGACCTCGGTGTGGCCGCGCTGCCGGCCGTACCCGCTGGCCTCGGTGACGGTCAGGCCGTGCACCCCGAACGCCTGCAGGGCCTCCTTGACCTCGTCCAGGCGGTGCGGCTTGATGACGGCGGTGATGAGCTTCATCGGGCGTCGACCTCGGTCTTCTCGGTGATCGCGAACGTGGGTGCGGTGCGGGCCTGGCCGGCTCCGGCGGCGGTGAAGTCGTAGGCGGACTCGGCGTGTTCGGCCTGGTCGATGCCGGACAGTTCGACGTCCTCGGTGACCCGGAAGCCGATCGTGCGCTGGATCGCGGTGCCCAGCAGCCAGGAGAGCACGAACGAGTACACCAGCACGACGGCCACGCCGAGCGCCTGCTTGCCGAGCTGTCCGAGACCGCCGCCGTAGAACAGGCCGGCCGCGCTCTGTCCGACGTGGCCGGTGGCGAACAGGCCGATCAGCAGCGAGCCGATCACGCCGCCGACCAGGTGGACGCCCACCACGTCGAGCGAATCGTCAAGGCCGAAGCGGTACTTGAGGCTGATCGCGGCGGCGCACACCGCGCCCGCGAGCAGGCCGACGGCGACCGCGCCGAGCGGCGACACCGAGCCGCACGCGGGGGTGATGGCGACCAGCCCGGCGACCGCGCCGGACGCCGCGCCGAGGGTGGTGAACGCGCCGTGCCGCAGCCGCTCGTACGCCAGCCAGCCGAGCATCGCGGCGGCGGTGGCGACCTGGGTGTTCAGGAACGCCATGCCCGCGATGCCGTTCGCGGCCAGCGCCGAGCCCGCGTTGAAGCCGAACCAGCCGAACCACAGCAGGCCGGAGCCGAGCATCACCAGCGGCAAGCTGTGCGGGCGCATCGGGTCCTTGCGGAAGCCGATCCGCGGGCCCAGCACCAGCGCCAGGGCCAGGCCCGCCGCACCGGCGTTGATGTGCACGGCGGTGCCGCCGGCGAAGTCGATCACGCCGTTGCGGTCGCCGAGCCAGCCGCCGTGGCCGCCGTCGAAGAAGAACACCCAGTGCGCGACCGGGAAGTACACGATCGTCGCCCAGAGCGCCACGAACAGGCACCAGGACGCGAACCGCGCCCGGTCCGCGATCGCGCCGCTGATCAGCGCCGGGGTGATGATCGCGAACATCAGCTGGAACACGGCGAACGCGGTGACCGGGATGCTGCCGGTGAGCGCGTTCAGGTCGATGCCGCGCAGGCCGACGAAGTCGAGGTTCCCGATCAGCCCGGCGCCGGCGTCCGGCCCGAAGGCCAGCGAGTACCCGTAGAGCACCCAGAGCACGCTGACGATCGCGAGCGAGACGAAGCTCATGGCGAGCATGTTGAGGGTGCTGCGGACCCTGACCATGCCCCCGTAGAAGAAGGCCAGGCCCGGGGTCATCACCATGACCAGGGCCGCACTGATGAGCACGAATGCGGTGTCGCCCGCGCTGAAGCCGTCCGGCATCGGCGTCTCCTCCGAAGTGGAAGCCGCTCCATGCCGGGACGGGTGACCGTCCCGGCATGTCGGCGTTGGGAGGAGCGTGCCGAAGGCGGGTTTCCGCCGATGCGGCTCGGTGTTTCACTGCGGTGACGTGGTCGACGCGCTCGTTACGGGCGCGTGAACCGCGAGGGCCGGTCAGACCACCGAGACGAACTCCGGGATGTCCTGGACCACCCGCTCGGCGAGCCGGTCCACCCCGGACACGCCGCGGAAGTCCCGGGTGGCGGCCTCGGAGGTCTTTCGGACCCGGGTGTTCAGCCGCTCGGAGCGCACCTTGCGGGCGATGTCCACCGCCGCCTCGCAGTACTCCGCGGCGTCCTCCGGCTCGCGCTGCAGCAGCCGCACCGAGGCCATGCCGACCAGGTTGAACGCGTAGGTGCGGACGTGGTCGCCGTCCTCGCGGAACATGTCGACGGCCTTGGTGATCATCGGCTCGGCGGACTTGGCCATCGCGACGCCCCGGTCCGAGGTGTAGGCGAGGTCCCGGTAGGAGTGGCCGTTCTCCGCGTTGAGCTCGGCCTCCGAGAAGAACCGCAGCCAGTTCGGCGACTCGTCACCGGCGTTGATGTCGCTGAAGGTGTCCTCGGAGAGTCGGATCGCCCGGGCGCAGCGGTTGACCTCGCCGATGGTGGCGTACGCACGGGCCTCCATCGCGTACAGCAGCGACTGCTGGCGGGTGCTCGCGGTGTCCCGGCTGCCGTACTGGGCCAGGTGGATCAGCTCCAGCGCGTCCTCGCCGCGGTTCAGGTGGATCATCTGCCGGCACATGTCGGTCAGCACGTGCGCGCCGAACGGCCGGTCACCGGCCTCCTTGGCGGCGTGCAGCGACAGCACGTAGTACTTCTGCGCGCTCGGGTGCATGCCCACGTCGTACGACATGAAGCCCGCCAGGTGGGCGAGTTCGGCGGTGAGCCGGAACAGCCGCTTGGTGATGGCCTCGGGGTACGTCTCCTGCAGCAGGTCGGTGACCTCGTGGAGCTGGCCCACCACGGCCTTGCGGCGCAGGCCGCCGCCGTTCTGGGCGTCCCACTTCCGGAACATCTCGGTGGTCTGCTCCAGCAACTGCATCTCCGGCTCGGACAGTCGGCCGGAGAACTGGTCGCCCCCGTTGGCCGCCGCCAGGATCGGCGTGGGCTCGCCGTTCGGGCCCGGCGTCAACCAGCGCTGCATCGGCTCGATCAGCGCCGCGCCGGCCGTCAGCGCCAGCGAAGTGCCCAGGAAGCCGCGGCGGTTGAGCATCAGGTCGCTGCGCGAGTACTCGCTGATCGCCTGCACCGTCTGCTGCGGGCTCCACGGCAGGTCGACCCCGCCGCCGACCGTCGTCACCGGGATCGCGGCGCGCAGGCCGAGGTCCTCGATCGACACCACCGAGCCGAAACGCTCGGAGAACAGCTCCGACATGATCTTCGGAATCGGCTCGCGCGGCTGCTCCCCGTCCAGCCATCGGCGCACCCGTGAGGTGTCCGTGGAGACGTGGTGCGCGCCGATCTGCCGCGCTCTCCGGTTCACCTGGCGGGCCAGTTCGCCCTTCGACCAGCCACTCCGCGCGAACCAGGAGCCCAGCTTCTCGTTCGGCTGCTTCTCACCCATGGGACCGTCCCCATCCCGCCCCGACAGGGGCTCCCGCTCGCCTTGACGACTCGTCACTTCGCCGACCGCTGTGACCGGTCCGCTGCATTCCGTATCCAGAACGTAGCGCCCCTCCGCCATCCGAGGGAGCAACGTCGGGGAAACGCCACCTTTCGCCACCCCCACGAGTGAACTACCGGGCGCGGAGCCGCGATTCACTATGTGACAGCTCGTCATGACCCCGGCACATGCCCGGATTCCGATGGAGGCACGCGTGCGGCAACGACGATCCGGCATCCGAAGCGCCGGTGCAAGGCACCTGCTCGCCCGGGCCGCTCGAATCGGTGTGCGCCGGTCCACGCGCGCCTCCGGCGCACCACGCACCACGCGCCCACCAAGCGACGCACCGCCTCCGTCCCGTAACCACCCGGAACCGGAACCTGTTGGGGGAGGCATGGACAAGCTGCTCGGCACCCTGCGACTCGCGCCCCTGGCCGGCCGCCGCCGCACCCGGCCCACCGCGCTCCGCACCGCCGGCGAGTACTCCGAGCGCTGGGGCTGGACGCTCGCCGCCGGCAGCCCGCCGCCGCACGCCTCGCTCCGCTGCGACTGCGCCGTCCCGCTCTGCGCCGCACCCAACCTGCACCACCGGGTCGGCCCGCTCATCCCGCCGGGGGCCGACGCGGCCGAGCTCGCCGCGAGCTGCCCCGCGGGCGCGCCGCTGCTGCTGCCCACCGGCCACCAGTTCGACGTGCTGGACGTGCCGGCCCGACCCGGCCTGCAGGCCCTGGTCCGGCTCGAACGGATGGGCACCCAGGTCGGTCCCGTCCTCGCCTCCCCCACCGGCCGTCTGCTCTTCTTCGTCGCCCCGCGCACCGCCGAGCGCCTGCCCGACCTGCTCTACCGCATGGGCTGGGACGACGCCTCCCTCGACCTCGGCTGCCACGGCCTCGGCTCCTACCTGGCCGCCCCGCCCGTCGCCCTCGGCCCGCTCGGTCCGATGCGCTGGCTCCGCCGCCCCACCCCCGACACCCGTCCCCCGGAGGCCCGCCTCCTCCTGGGCACGCTGGCGTACGCCTGCCACCGCACCCGCGACCGCGAGACCTCGCTGGCCGGTTGACGGGCCGCACACACAGCAAGGTCCGTCCCAGGAGAGAGCGTCTCTCCTCGAACGGACCTTGCCGACGGGTGTCCGTCAGCCCAGCAGCGCGTCCACGAACGCCCCCGGCTCGAACGGCGCGAGGTCGTCCGCGCCTTCGCCGAGGCCGATCAGCTTGACGGGCACGCCGAGTTCGCGCTGCACCGAGATCACGATGCCGCCCTTCGCCGTGCCGTCCAGCTTGGTGAGCACGATGCCGGTGATGTCCACGACCTCCGCGAACACCCGGGCCTGCACCAGGCCGTTCTGACCGGTGGTGGCGTCGAGGACGAGCAGCACCTCGTCCACCGGCCCGTGCTTCTCGACGACTCGCTTGACCTTGCCGAGCTCGTCCATCAGGCCGGTCTTGGTGTGCAGGCGGCCGGCGGTGTCCACCAGGACGGTGTCGACGCCGTCGGCGATGCCCTGCTTGACGGCGTCGAACGCGACGGAGGCCGGGTCGCCGCCCTCGGGACCGCGGACGGTGTGCGCGCCGACGCGCTCGCCCCAGGTCTGGAGCTGGTCGGCGGCCGCGGCACGGAAGGTGTCGGCGGCGCCGAGCACGACCTTGCGGCCGTCGGCGACCAGGACGCGGGCGAGCTTGCCGGTGGTGGTGGTCTTGCCGACGCCGTTGACGCCGACCACCAGGACCACGGCGGGGCCGCCGCCGGCCTTGACGGAGTGGACGGTGCGGTCGAACTCGGGGCCGATCAGCTTGACCAGCTCTTCGCGGAGCAGCCCGCGCAGTTCGTCGGGGGTGCGGGTGCCGAGCACCTTGACGCGGGTGCGCAGGTTGTCGACGAGCTCCTGGGTGGCGCCGACGCCGACGTCGGCGGTGAGCAGGATCTCCTCGATCTCCTCCCAGGTGTCCTCGTCGAGGCGGTCGCGGGAGAGCAGGGTCAGCAGGCCCTTGCCGAGCGTGGACTGCGAGCGGGAGAGCCGCGAGCGCAGTCGGACCAGGCGTCCGGCGGTGGGTTCGGGAACCTCGATCGCGGGGGCGGCTTCCGCCTCCTCGACCAGCACCTCTTCGGCGGGGGCCGCGGCCGGGGGCTCCTCGACCACCGGTGCGGCCGGGGTCTCGGCGGCCGGGGGCGCGGTGGGCTCGGCCGCGCCTTCGGCGGGCTTGGCGGGCGCGCTCGGGCGGTCGGCCTTCGACGGCGCGGTGATCGTCGGGGTCTGGGTCGGCTTGTTCAGCTCTTTGCGTCGTTTGCCGGAAACGACGAGTCCGGTGATCGCGCCGATGGCGACCACCGCGATGACAACGGCAAGGATCACGTATTCCATAACCCGTCCAGTATCACTTAGCGCCTACGCCGGCCCGGGTTGCGCGGGCTCCAGCCTTTCCGTCCTGCCCCGCCGTGCCGTCCGGCATTCGCAGGCGCTGGCTGATCACCTGGGAGATGCCGTCTCCCTTCATGGTCACGCCGTACAGGGCGTCGGCGGATTCCATGGTGAGCTTCTGGTGGGTAATGACGATCAGTTGGGAACTCTCCCGCAGTTCTTCCATGATCGCGACCAACCGGCGCAGATTGGTTTCGTCGAGCGCGGCCTCGACCTCGTCCATGACGTAGAACGGGCTGGGCCGGGCCTTGAAGATCGCCACCAGCAGTGCCACGGCGGTCAGTGAGCGTTCGCCGCCGGAGAGCAGCGAGAGTCGCTTGACCTTCTTGCCGGGCGGCCGGGCCTCGACCTCGACGCCGGTGGTGAGCATGTTCTCGGGGTCGGTGAGGACGAGCCGGCCTTCGCCGCCGGGGAAGAGCCGGGCGAAGACGCCCTCGAACTGGGCGGCGGTGTCCTGGTAGGCGGCGGTGAACAGCTGCTCGACCCGGGCGTCGACGTCGCGGACGATGTCGAGCAGGTCGCGGCGGCTCTTGCGCAGGTCGTCGAGCTGTTCGCCGAGGAACTGGTGGCGGGCCTCCAGCGCGGCGAACTCCTCCAGCGCGAGCGGGTTGACCTTGCCGAGCTGCTGGTGGGCGCGTTCGGCGGCCTTGAGCCGCTTCTCCACCTCGGCTCGGACGTACGGACGCGGCTCCCCGGGCTCCTGGCCGCACTGCCCGTCCTGCTCGTCCTGCCCGTCCTGCCCGTCCCGGCCGTCCTCGGGCAGCGGCGCCGGAACGGGCCGGTCGGGGCCGTAGCCGGCGAGCAGTTCGGCACCCTCGATGCCGAACTCCTCCAGCGCCTTGGCCTCCAGCTGTTCGATCCGGAGCCGTTTCTCCGCGCGCAGCACCTCGTCGCGGTGGCCGGCGTCGACCAGCCGGTCGAGTTCGGCCTGGAGTTCGCGGCCGTTCTCGCGGAAATGGCGGAGTTCGGTCTCGCGGGCTGCCCGGTCGGCCTCGACGCCGGCGCGTTCGGTCTCGGCGGTGGCGAGGGTCTCCTCGATCCGGCCGAGGAGTTGGCGGGCGGCGGTGGCGACGGCTCCGGCGACGGCGGCTTCGTGGCGGGCGCGGGCGCGGCGTTCGGCGGCGCGGGCCCGGGCTTCGCGTTCGGTGCGGGCGGCGCGGTCCAGCTGCTCGGCGCGACCGGCCAGGCCGCGGACGCGTTCCTCGTGGGTGCGGACGGCGAGCCGGGCTTCCATCTCGGTCTGCCGGGCGGCGGTTCCGGCGGTGGCGAGCCGGTCGCGTTCGGTGCTGTCGGGTTCGTCCTCGCCGCGGTCGGCCGACTCCTCGGCGGTGGCGAGGCGTTCGGCGAGTTCCTCGGCGGCGGCGGTGGCCTCGGCGAGGCCGCTCTCGGCCTTGGCGGCGGCGGTGGCGGTGCGTTCGGCCTCGCCGGCGGCGGCCCGCGCGGCGCCGCCCGAACGGCCGAGCGCTCCGGCGAGTTCGGCGCGCTGCTTCTCGCCCTGCCTGCGCAGCACGGCCAACTGATCGACCTCGGCCGCGAGTTCGCGCCGATGTTCGACCGCCTCGGCGAGCCGCTCGGTCAACTCCGCACAGCGCTCGTCGAGTTCCTCGATGCCGCGGGCGGCCTCCGCGACGGCGGCCCGGGTCTCCAGCGCACTGGGGGCGCCGGCCGAGCCGCCGCTCGCGAAGGCGCGGGACAGCAGGTCGCCGTCCGTGGTGACGGCCGTCCACTGCGGGTGGCGGTCGATCAACTCCTGCGCCGCACCGAGGTGTTCCACCACCGCGACGGCCCGCAGCAGCCGCCGCGCGGCCCCGGCCATCGGCCCGTCGACCAACTCCCCCGCCCAGCGCGCCCCTTCGGGCAGCCCGTCGCCGACCCCCTGATCCGGCACGGCGATCAGCAGGGCCGCCCGCCCCTCGTCCTCGGCGCGCAGCCCGGCGAGTGCTTCGGCGGCGGTGGCGGCGTCCTCGACCGCGACGGCGTCCGCCGCGGCGCCCAGCCCGGCCGCGATCGCGAGTTCGAACCCGGGCTCGATGCGCAGCAGTTCGGCGGCGGGTCCGAGGACGCCGGGCCGCCCGAGCAGGGTGGCGCTGCCGTCCTTGCGGCGCAGGCCGAGGGCGAGGGCCTCGTGTCGGGCGGTGAGCGCGGCGCGTTCCTTCTCGGCTCCGGCGAGCGCGTCCCGGGCCGCGCCGGCGGCCCGTTCGGCGTCGGCCAGCGCGGCCCGGGCCAGCTCGTGGCGGCTCTCGATGTCCTGGTCGCCGGCCTCGGTCAGCTCGTGCTGTTCGAGGAGTTCCCGGTACTCGGCCCGGGCGGCCTCGGCGCGCAGCAGCGCTTCGTCGCGGGCGGTGGCGAGCCGTTCGGTCTCGGCTTCGGCGGCGGTGGCGCGGGAGCGGGCGGCGGCGGCCCGGCCCTGCAGTCGGGCCAGGCCTTCGCGGCGGTCGGCGATCGCCCGGGCGTCCGCCTTGAGCCGCAACTCCTCGGCGGTGAGGGCGCGTTCGAGTTCGGCGCGTTCCTCGACGGCTTCGGCGAGCGCGTACCGGGCCTCTTCCAGGGCGGCTTCGAGGGCGGCTTCCTCCTCGCGGACCCGGGCGGCTTCCCGTTCCAGGTCCTCGGGGTCGCGGCCGCGCCGTTCCTCCGGCTGCCCCGCGGTGGCGGCGGCCCGGATCCGGGCCTCGGCGAGTCCGACGGTGCCGCGGGTGCGTTCGGCGAGCGCGGACAGCCGGTACCAGGTCTGCCGGGCGGCCTCCAGGGCGGGCCCGAGCTGTTCGACCTGGGCCTCCAGGACGGCTTCGCGCTGGACGGCGGCGGCGAGCTGCTGTTCGACGGTGGTGCGGCGCAGCTTCAGCGCCAGCTCGTCGGCGACTTCGGCCTCGACGGCCTTGCGCAGGGTGAGCAGGTCGTCGGCGAGCAGCCGCAGTCGGGCGTCGCGCAGTTCGGCCTGGATGCCGGCGGCCCGCCGGGCGATCTTCGCCTGCCGTCCCAACGGGCCGAGCTGGCGGCGCAGTTCGGCGACCAGGTCCTGGACGCGGTTCAGGTTGGCCTGCATCGCGTCGATCTTCCGCAGCGCCTTCTCCTTGCGCTTGCGGTGCTTGAGGACGCCGGCCGCCTCCTCGATGAAGGCGCGCCGCCCCATCGGGTCGGCGTGCAGCACGGAGTCGAGCCGGCCCTGTCCGACGATGACGTGCATCTCGCGGCCGATGCCGGAGTCGGAGAGCAGTTCCTGGATGTCGAGGAGCCGGCAGCCGGTGCCGTTGAGCGCGTACTCGCTGCCGCCGTTGCGGAACATCGTCCGGGTGATGGTGACTTCGGTGTACTCGATGGGCAGCGCGCCGTCGGTGTTGTCGATGGTGAGGCTGACTTCGGCGCGGCCGAGCGGGGGTCGCCCGCTGGTGCCGGCGAAGATCACGTCCTCCATCTTGCCGCCGCGCAGCGACTTCGCGCCCTGTTCGCCCATCACCCAGGACAGCGCGTCGACGACGTTGGACTTGCCGGAGCCGTTGGGGCCGACGACGCAGGTGATGCCGGGTTCGAAGCGCAGGGTGGTCGCCGAGGCGAAGGACTTGAACCCGCGCAGGGTCAGGCTCTTCAGGTGCACCCGGCCGTCCTCCTCGCCCGCTGTCGCCGCCGCCGGCGCCGGGCCGTCCCGTCCGGGGCCCGTCGCTTGGCGACTGTATCCGGCGGGGCCGCCCGACTGCCCCCAGGTGGCGGTTTGGCCACGCCGTGAGCGGGGCAGGTTGGGACGAAAGGAGACCGCGCACACGACGAAGGGACGTCCGCCTCGGACGTCCCTTGCAGGCTGCCATCCCCGAATCGGGGACGCTCAGTGCGTCACAGCGTCGATCGTGAGGACCACGAGCGATCGGTTGACCGTTTCGATCAGGTGAGGGCCGGCTCGCGCTGGTCCAGGTCGATGCTGTTGAGCAACGAATGCTCGTCAGCGACGGCGATCAGCGCGTCGTTCTCGGCCTGGAGTTTCGTGAGCTCGTTCTCCAGGTCCTGGACGCGCTGCTGAAGCCGCCGCATCTCGGAGAGCATTCGCGGGTCGGGGCCGCCGACGTACCCGAGAAGCGCCTTTGCCATGATGTGTGGTCCTCCACGCTGAGTGACCGAACCGTGTACGGTGTGGGTCTTGGGGGAAGGGATACGCACGCGCCTGGGCGCCGGACGTGCTGGCTGGGCACTACGGGACAGCCGCTGGTGAGTGGCATGCTCACACGGCGGAGCCTCGCCGGTAAACTCAGGCCTGTACGCGGGTTTCCAGCGTCTCACCAAAGACCGTACGGGTCAACACGATCACCGCACGCTACCGCGCCCCTGTCACCTGCATGGCGGGGTCGTCACGCCATCGGCCGGGGTAGTGGATCACTACGCCTGCGGAGTCAACCACGAGTCTGCCCGGTTGGCAACCGCATGACACCGGCAGTTGCCGGCGGCTCTCCTCCGACCGGCAACTGCGGTGTGTTCATCGGATCGCGAAGCTCTCGTATCCGTCGCCCACGGCGCTCCAGATTTCCGTGACTCCGCTGACCCGACCTGGCGTTCCGGGCCCGCGCAGCGCGGCGAGCAGCCGCTCGCAGTCCGCGCGCGACCCCTCGGCGACCACCTGGACGCGGCCGTCGCCGAGGTTGCTCGTATAGCCCGTCAGCCCGATCTCCAGGGCCCGCGCCCTGGTCCACCAGCGGAACCCCACCTGCTGGACGCGCCCACGCACCCAGATGGTGGCGCGGACGGAACGATGACTGTCGCGACCTTGCATGCGTCGACCATAGTCGGGCACTTCAGGGGCGCACGGAACGGGCTTCACGCCCCTTCCACCGTGCCCCCTCATCGGCCCGTGCGCATCCACGGCATCGACATCGCCGCCGCCCGGGGCCACCTCAGCGGTGCGGCTCGGCCAGCCGGTGCAGCGTCCAACCGCGGCCGGCCGGATCCAGCGGGGCGGTGGCGGCGGTGAACAGTTCGGCGGCGCGGCGGTAGGAGAGTCGGGCCCGGCCGGTGAGCGGGCAGCGGTCGCGCTCCGGGGTGCCGGCCGGGGCCCGCCGGTCGGTGAGGAACAGCGGGCCGGCGCTGCGGCCGGCGATCAGCAGCGGCAGCAGCCGGGCGGCGCCGCCGCGCCAGCGCAGCGGGCGTTCGCCGACGGCGGGCCGGGTCTGCCGGTCGGCCGGGTCGAGCCGGTCGACGTCCAGCGCCAGCAGGCGTTCGATGGGCGCGCCGGTCTCCCGCACCAGGTGCCAGAGCACCTTCTCGCGCAGCGGCGCCCGCAGCGCCAGCACGGCCCGCACCTGGGCGTCGGTGAGCGCGGGTCCGGGCGCGGCGGCGGGCAGCGGACGCAGGCCCTCGGCGGGGTCGCCGGTCAGCCAGCCCCGCTCGCGCCAGTGCCGCACGGCGGCCCGCAGCGCGGACAGTTCGCGGTTCGCGGTGCGCGCGCCGACCGCCTCGGCCCGGGCGGCGAACGCCTCGGCGACCCGCCGGGGCGCGTCCGGCCCGTCCAGCAGGGCGAGCGGCAGCACCGGCGGCGCGGCCCGCCGCCGCTCGGCGCCGACCGGCGGGGTGCGCCCGACCAGCAGCCAGGCCCAGGTGTGCAGGGCGATCCGGTAGACCCGCCGGGAGCCCGCCGAGAGCGGGGCCTCCGTCAGGTAGTGCTCGGCCGCGACGGCGAACTCCACAGGTGCCATGCCCGCAGTAAATCGCCGAGCCGACGTGACGTCAATACCCGCCTCCACTGCGGTAAACAGCACGGTTTACTGCGGCACTGAGCACCCTCCGAAAAATTGATGCCGCGACGCTCAAGTTTCTCCCCGGAAGTCCTTGCCGGACGCCGACGCGGCGGTGCAGTCTGCCGGTCATGGTGCTGACCTCACGGCGGCTCGCCGTCCTGCGCGGGCGGGAGTTCCGCCTCTTCTTCCTCGGCTATGCCGTCTCCCTGTTCGGGTCCTCGATGGCCTCGGTGGCGGTGGCCTTCGCGGTGCTCGACGGCGGGGGCGGCGGCTCCGGGCTGGGAGTGGTGATGACCGCGCGGATCCTGCCGATCGTGCTGCTGCTGGTGCTCGGCGGCGCGGCCGCGGACCGGCTGGGCCCGCGCCGGGTGATGCTCGGCTCGGACGGGCTGCGCTGCGCGACCCAGACCGCGATGGCCCTGCTGCTGTTCACCGGGCACGGCGGGGTGTGGGCGCTGGCCGCGCTGATGGTGCTCTGGGGTCTGGCCGAGGCGGTGTTCATGCCGGCCCTGGACGCGTTGCTGCCGCGCCTCGTCCCGGCCGGTGAACTCTCCGACGCCAACGCCCTGTTGGGGATCGCCCGGAACGGCGTCGCGGTGGCCGGCCCGGCCCTCGCCGGCCTGCTGACCGCCGTCGCGGGCCCGGGCTGGGTGCTGCTGGTGGACGCCGCCTCGTACGCGGTCGGCGGCGTGGCGCTGGCCCTGCTCCGGCTGCCCGCCGTCACCCGGGACGCCGCCGACGAGCCCTCCTTGCTGTCCGAACTGCGGGCCGGCTGGAGCGAGTTCAGCTCCCGGCGGTGGCAGTGGGCGAGCGCGCTGCAGGGCTGCCTGTTCAACCTGCTGGTGTGGGCGCCGTTCCTGATCCTCGGCCCGGTGGTGGCGGACGACCGGCTCGGCGGGGCGGGCGGCTGGGGCGTGGTGATGGGCGCGTACGGGGCGGGCGCGGTGCTCGGCGGGCTGCTGCTGCTCGGCCGCCGACCGTCCAGGCCGCTGCGGACGGCGATCGCCGTGACGGCGGGCTGGGCGCTGCCCTCGGGTGCGCTGGCGCTGGGGTGGCCGCTGCCGCTGGTGGCGGTCGCGGCGGCCGGCGCGGGGGTGACCTCGATCGTCTGCGGCACCCTGTTCGCGACGTTGACGCAGCGTCATGTCCCCCCGGAGGCGCTGGGCCGGGTCAGCGCGTACGGGACGCTCGGCGCGTTCGCGTTCGGCCCGGTCGGGCTGGCGCTGGCCGGGCCGATCGCCGACCGGGTGGGTGCGGGCTCGGTGCTCGGCTTCGGCGCGGTCTGGCAGCTGGTGTCCTGCGCGCTGACGCTGCTGGTGCTGGGCCGCCGCGAGCCCGCCGACCCGGCCGCCGTCGGAGCCGAGGCCGGCGAGGCGGGCGAGGCAGGCGAAGCCCCCTCCCCCGCCCGGGCATGACAGCGGCCCCCGGTCCGCAGACGGGACCGGGGGCCGGGCAGGGGAGGTTCGACGTCAGTCGCCGAAGCCCCCGCCGAAGTCGCCACCGCCGCCGAAGTCCCCGCCACCGAAGTCCCCGCCGCCGAAGTCGGCACCGGAGAAGTCGGAGGAGTTGAAGGCCGCGCCCGAGTACTCGCCGGCGTCCGCGCCGCCGGTGTAGTCGGTGCCGCCCCCGCTGTAGCCGTGGTCGTGGTGGCCGCCCGCGTAGGCGTAGCCCGGGGAGGAGATCATCGAGCCGAGCATGGTGCCGACCAGCAGGCCGGGGAGCATGCCGCCGCCGAAGTAGCCGCCCGCCCAGGGGCTGTAGGCCGGGCCGGCGTTCCAGTACGGCTGGTGGCCGTGCTCGGTCTCCACGGTGCGGATGTACGGGTCCTGACCGACGGCCAGCCGGTTCGCGTCGTCGGCGCAGGCGGGGACGGTGCGCGCCGCGCCGCCGGGGGGAGCCCAGGTGACGTCAATGGTGGAGGGGCCGTGCCGCGGGTCGAAGAAGCACGGGACGCGGCGCTCGGGCAGCGGGCGGCCGTCGCGGCGGGCGGCGAGGGTGGCCAGCGCGAACCGGCCGTCCTCCAGCGCCTCGGTGACCGGGCGGACGTCGTCCGGCTTCTTGGCCTCGTCCATCGTCCGCTTGGCGCGGTCGTAGGAGTCCAGTGCCCGGGTGTAGTCGGTGCGCTGGGCGTCGTCCGCGCCGGGGGCGCCGGGGTTGAAGTCGAGCCGGTCGAGTTCCTCGCCGAACGCGGTGATGTCCTCGTCCACCACGGTGCGCAGCTGGGCGAGTTCGGCGCGGGCCTTCTCCGCCTTGCGCTTCTTGGCGCGGCGGAACAGCAGGAACACGCCGCCGCCGGCCAGCGCCAGCAGCGCCACGGGGACGACGATCCAGGCGGCGGAGGTGCTGTGCTGCGGGCCGTCGCCCTTGGTCTGCTTGACGGCCTGGTCGACGAAGTCGTTGACGGTGGCGTTGATGTCGCCGTTGTTGGCGCGGAAGGCGGAGCCGGCGATGTTGCTGACGGAGCCCTTCGACAGCGCCTTGGCGTCGGCGCGGGCGTCGAACGCGTTGCCGCGCCACACCGCGTAGACGCCGACGATGCCGACCTTGGTCCGCACGTCGTTCATCAGGCTCTTCGCGGGGTACGCCTGACTGTCCGGCAGCACCGCGACGAAGATCGGCTTGTCGGCCTTCTTCAGCTTCTTCGCCAGCGCGTCGGCCTGGTCCTTGGAGAACCGGCCGCTCATCGCCGGGTCGACGTAGACCTGGGTCTTCTTCAGCGTGTCGGTGGCGTCGTTCAGGCCCGCCGCCTGGGCGGGCACGGACAGGCCGAGGACCATCAACAGGCCGAGCAGAGCGGCCAGCACGGCGGCCGGCCCGGTGGCTCGGGAGCGGCGAAGCACAGTTCTCATACCCCAGACCGTACCGGGCCCGACCCCGGGTCCACGCCCTACCCCGGGACGGTCCGACCCTGAGGTCGTCCCCTACTCGGGGACGAGGCCACCCGGCCGAACCCCCGCCGACCGGCCGGAGTCGGGCCCCGCCCGGCCGTGTCGGGGCGTCGAGCAGGCATAGTGGTGCCGATCTTCCCTCCCCCGACAGGAGCTCCCAGCGTGATCCTCGGCCTCGTCACCGCCGTCGCCGCGTCCGTCTGTTACGGCACCGGATCGGTGCTGCAAGCCGTCGGCGCCCGGCGTTCGGCCCGGCAGGAGGCGGCCGACGGCACCGTCACCGAGCACGGCGGGCCGAGCCTCGCCTCGACCGCGAAGGCCGCCGTCACCTGGGAGTTCATCCTCGGCACGGTGCTGGACTTCATCGGTTTCGGGCTGGGTGCGCTGGCCGCGCGGCTGCTGCCGCTGTTCCTGTCGCAGACCATCATCAGCGCCAACCTGGTGATCACCGCGGTGCTGTCGGTCAAGCTGCTCGGGCTGCGGCTGCGGCAGTTGGAGTGGTTGTCGATCGGCATCCTGTGCAGCGCGCTGGTGCTGCTCGCGGTCGCCGCCGGGCCGGAGGGCGGGCACGAGGCCGCCCGGTCCTTCCACTGGGCGCTGCTGATCGGCTCCGCGGTGCTGATCGCCGGCGGTTCGCTGATCGTCCGGCGGATGGGCTCCAACGGCGCCATCGTGGCGGGTCTGCTGTCCGGTCTCGGCTTCGGCGTGCTGGGCATCGGGGTGCGCATCCTGGACGGCATCGAGCCGTTCTCGATCACCGCGCTGCTGGCCGACCCGGCGCTGTACGCCATCCTGGTCGGCGGCATCGGCGGCATGTACCTGCACACCGTCGCCCTGCAGGTCGGCTCGGTCAACGGCGCGACCGCCGCCCTGGTGGTCGGCGAGACCGTCGTCCCCGGCGCGGTCGGCGTCCTCTGGCTGGGCGACTCCTCCCGGCCGGGCCTGGCCTGGCTGGCCGTCCTCGGCTTCGTCCTCGCGGTGGTCAGCGCGGTCGGCGTCGCCTACTTCGGCGAGGAGGGCGGGGCGCTCCAGGCGGCCGCCGACGAGGAGGAGGCGAAGGCCGCGCACCGCTGACGGGTCAGCGCGGGCGGCGCTGGCACTTCGGGCAGTAGTAGCTGGAGCGGTTCATCCAGGCGTCGCGGCGCATCGGGGTGCCGCAGCGGCGGCAGGGTTCGCCCTCGCGGCCGTAGGCGTCCAGGTCGCGGGAGAAGTAGCCGCTCTCGCCGTTGACGTTGACGTACAGCGAGTCGAAGCTCGTCCCGCCGACGGCGAGGGCCGCGGTCATCACGTCGCGGGCGTGCTGGAGCAGGCCGAGCGCGGCGGGGCGGGTCAGGGTGGCGGTGGGCCGGTCGTAGTGCAGGCGGCTGCGCCACAGGGCCTCGTCGGCGTAGATGTTGCCGACGCCGCTGATCAGGGTCTGGTCGAGCAGGGCCCGCTTGACGGTGGTCCGCTTGGCCTTCAGCGCGGTGACGAACCCGGCGTCGTCGAAGCGCGCGTCGAGCGGGTCGCGGGCGATGTGGGCGAGCGAGAGCGGCGTGCACTCGGGGTCGTCGGGTTCGGTCTCCTCGACGGCGAGGCCGCCGAAGGTGCGCTGGTCGACGAAGCGCAGCTCGGTGCCGCCGTCGGTGAACCGGAGCCGCACCCGCAGGTGCACGGAGTCGGCCATGTCGGCTTCCTGGACGAGCAGTTGGCCGCTCATGCCGAGGTGGCCGATCATCGACAGGCCGTCGCCGAGCGGCACCCACAGGTACTTGCCGCGGCGCTGCGGCGTGCCGAGGGTGCGGCCGCGCAGCAGGGCGGTGAACTCCTCGGCGCCGCCTGCCTGTCGGCGGACGGCGCGCGGGTGCAGCACCTCGATGTCGCCGACGGTCCGTCCGGCGGCCCAGCGGGCCAGGCCGCGGCGGACGACTTCGACTTCGGGGAGTTCGGGCACGGCGCGGTCAGACCGTCGTGGCCGGCCGGTCGCCCTCGCCGTCCTGCTTGGCCTTGATGGAGCGCCAGGCGGACTCGGCGGCCTTCTGCTCGGCTTCCTTCTTGGAGCGTCCGCTCCCGGAGCCGTAGTCCTGGCCGGCCACCCGGGCGGCGGCGGTGAAGGTCTTCTCGTGGTCCGGTCCGGACTCGGCGACCACGTACTCGGGAACGCCGATGCCGACGGCAGCGGTGAGTTCCTGGAGGCTGGTCTTCCAGTCGAGGCCCGCACCGAGCAGCGCCGATTCCGCGATCAGCGGGTCGAACAGCCGGTGGACGAAGTCCGTGGCCGAACCCAGGCCCTGGTCGAGGTAGATGGCGCCGATCACGGCTTCGACGGTGTCGGCGAGGATCGACGACTTGTCGCGGCCGCCGGTTCCTTCCTCACCCTTGCCGAGCCGGATGAAGGCTCCGAGGTCCAGCCCGCGGCCGACCTCGGCGAGCGCGCGGGAATTGACCACCGCGGCACGGAGTTTGGCGAGCGTCCCCTCGGCGACCTCCGGGTGGAGGCGGTAGAGGGTGTCGGTCACCACCAGGCCCAGCACCGAGTCGCCGAGGAATTCCAGGCGCTCGTTGGTGGGCAGCCCGCCGTTCTCGTACGCGTACGAGCGGTGGGTCAGGGCACGTACCAGAAGGGCGCGCTCAAGTGAGTACCCGAGGCGCCCTTCCAGGACGTCGTATTCGGTCGAAGCCGGCCCGCCGCCCTTACCCCCGTTGGTACCGGGGGTCGGCTTGCGAGAAGAATTGCTGCCGTCCGACATCGATCCGTGCACCCCGCCGATCAGACCGAGAGGACCTGGCGACGGTTGTACGTGCCGCAGCTCGGGCACGCGATGTGCCCAAGCTTCGGCTCGTGGCAGCGGTCGCACGCGACGAGCGCGGGCACGACGGCCTTCCAGTTGGAACGCCGGTGACGCGTGTTGCTGCGCGACATCTTCCGCTTCGGAACAGCCACGGTAAATCTCCTGGTTCTACGGCGAGACCCTCACGGGTACCGCTGTGTCTTATTCCTCGTCACCCTCGTCGCCGGGGGCGGCGGAGAGTCCCTGCAGGGCCGCCCACCGGGGGTCGGCGGCGTCGTGGTGGTGCGCCGGGTCGTCGCTCAGGCGGGCCCCGCATTCGGAGCACAGACCCAGGCAGTCGTCCTGGCACACCGGCTGCAGCGGCAGTGCGAGCACCACCGCATCACGCAGCACCGGCTGGAGGTCGAACAGGTCGCCCTCCAGGCGGTAAGTCTCGTCCTCGGACTCCTCGTCGAAGTCGTCTCCCGCGATCGCGCGGTGACGCTCCTCGGACTCCGGGTAGTAGTAGAGCTCCTGGAAGTCGACCTCCAGGTCGTCCTCCAGCGGCTCCAGGCAGCGGGAGCACTCGCCGGTCACGTGGGTCTCGGCGGTGCCGGTGACCAGCACGCCCTCGACCACGGACTCCAGCCGGAGCTCCAGCTTGACCTCGCTCTTCTCCGGGACGCCGATCACATCCGCGATGCCCAACTCCGCCGGGGCCTCCAGGGTGCGGGACACCTTGCGCAGCGAGCCGGGGCGACGGCCGAGCTCGTGCGTGTCGAACACGAGGGGGTCGCGGTGGTCGAGGCGGTTCAAGGTTTCCTGACTTCCTGGTGGCGCACGCATTCCTGCGTGGCGCGAGTGCGGTTCCTGCGGTGCGCGGCCCGGACGCGGGCACGCGGCGAACCCGGCACAAGCTGGCCGGAGTGGTCAGACTACCCGAGAGTCCGGGCCGAACCCAACTCGCCCGGGGTCAGCGTCCGCCGAGCTCCCGCAGCCGGGTCATGTCGATCATGCTGGTGTCGAAGAAGCTGGTCTCGTCCAGCCCGGCCTGCTGCTGGGGCAGCTGCGGCACCTGCTGGGGCTGCTGCTGGTAGCCGTTCGGGTCGGCGGGCAGCGGGTTGCCCCACTGGTCGTAGCCGGGCTGCTGGTACGGCTGCTGCTGGTAGTACGCCGGGTCGGCCGCCTGCTGGTAGCCGTACGGCTGCCCGTACGGGTCGGCCTGCGGGGGCGCCGCCGGGTCGTAGCCGCCGCCGTACGCCTCGGCGTACTGCGGGGTCTGCGGCTGGCCGTACTGGTCCTCGGCGGGGTTCTGCCAGCCGGCCGCGGCCGGGGCGGGCTCGGGCCAGCTCTGCTGCTGCGGGACGTCCGCGTACCAGGACTGCTCGCCGTCGCCCGTGGCGAAGCCCGCCGCGACCGCCTCGGCGCGGTCCTTGAGCTGCTGGGCCTCGTCGGCGGCGGCCAGGTAGGCGCCCAGATCGTCGATCGGGGCCTTGCCGAGCAGCTTGTCCCGGCCCTTGCCGACCGCCTCCAGGGTCGCCGACAGCACCGCCTCCAGGGTGGCGAGCTTCACATCGACGTACTCGTCGGCCTCCGGGCTGGGGCTGATCCGCTGCGGCTGGAACTCCTCGCCGTCCTCGGCGCCCTCTGCGCCCGACTGGTACACCCCGGCCTCGCCGCGCAGCTTCTGCCGGCCGCGGCCGACCGCGCCGAGCGTCTTGGTGAGCACCACCTCGAAGTTGGCGAGCTTGGAGTCGACGTAGTCGTCCGCCTCGGCGAGCTTGGTGCGCTCCTCGGCGCGCGCCTCGGCGAGGATCCGGTCCGCCTCGGCCTGGGCCTGCCGCACGACCCCGGTGTCGGAGATCAGCGAACCGCGCTCGTCGTGCGCGCCGCGGATGATCTGGTCGGCCTGCGCCTGGGCGTCGGCCACCATCTGCTGATGGTCCGCCACCACGGACTGCGCCTGGGCGAGTTCGGCGGGCATCGCCTCGCGCAAGTCGCGCAGCAGGCCGGTCAGTTCGGCACGGTTGACCACGCAGGAGGCCGACATCGGCATCGCCTTGGCCTTCTCGACCATCGCGAGGATCTCGTCGAGTTTCTGCTGCACGTCCACGGGCGTCTTCAGTCTTTCCGTGTGCCGCCGAAGTGCGGCGGAGGCAGTGCCACGAGTCCGCGAACGGCGGTCCCGGGGCCGGGAGTACAGACTGTACGGCCACCCACCCCGCCGCTCACAACGCCTTCGTCACTTGCGGCGTTCGGCGATCCGCTCGACCAGTCGCGCGTGCACCAGCGCCGGCAGCAGGTGGGAGACGTCGCCGCCCAGCGTGGCCACCTCCTTGACCAGGCTGGAGGACAGGAAGCTGTACGTCGGCGAGGTCGGCACGAACAGCGTCTCCACGCCGGTCAGGCCGTGGTTCATCTGCGCCATCTGCAGCTCGTAGTCGAAGTCGCTGACCGCGCGCAGGCCCTTGATGATCGCCGGGATGCCGCGTTCCCTGCAGTAGTCCACCAGCAGGCCGCTGTGCGGCTCCACCTGGATGTTGCCCAGGTGTGCGGTGGTCTCCTCGATCAGGCCGATCCGCTCCTCGGCCGTGAACATCCCCTGCTTGCTGCGGTTCACCGCCACCACCACGTGCACCACGTCGTACAGCTTCGAGGCCCGCTCGATGATGTCGAGGTGTCCGTTGGTGATGGGGTCGAAGGACCCCGGGCAGACGGCGCGGCGCATGGGTGTGCTCCCTTGTGGGGCGGGATGTTCTGCTACGAGTCTTGGTCAGCCCCGGCAGCGGCGCGACCGTACCAGAGCGTGCCCTCGCCGTACCGGCGCGAGCGCAGCCCTTCGAAGCCGTCCGGCCAGCCGAACTCGCCGCCTCGGGTGCTGCGTTCCACGGTGACGAGAACGTGCTCGGACAGCCAGCCCCCCGAGCGGAGTGTGACCAGCATCTCCCGCAGTACGGCGTCCTCCACCGCGTACGGCGGATCGAGGAACACCAGGTCGTACGGCTCGGCCGGCGGCGGCCCCTCGATCACCTTCTCCGCCTTGTCCGCCCGCACCTCCGCGCCCGGCAGCCCCAGCGTCCGGACGTTCTCCCGCACGGCCTTCACCGCGCTCGCGTCCGCCTCCACCAGCAGCGCGTGCGACGCGCCCCGCGACAGCGCCTCCAGCCCGACCGCGCCGCTGCCCGCGAACAGGTCCAGCATCCGTGCCCCGGCGATCGGCCCGAACAGCGACTCGACGGTGGAGAACATCGCCTCCCGCGCCTTGTCGGAGGTCGGACGGGTGTTCCGGCCGGGCGGCACGACGAGCCGGCGGCCTCCGGCATGGCCGGCGATTACGCGGGGCATTACGTTCCTTAGGTGGGAGGGGCTGCGCGCCCGACCATAGCTGACAAATAGTGCATGGCCGGGCGCGCAGCCCCTCACGTCAGGCCCTACTCGTTGGACGCGGCGCCGAGCAACGTGGGCGACGCGTACCGCGACCAGGACAGGCAGCCGTCCGGCGGGCAGTACTCCGGGCGGCGCGGGTCGTGGCCGAGCTCGCGCAGCTTGGTGCGGACGGAGTCGGGCGTGCGCCCGTAGCGGGCGGCGATCCGGGCGATGGTGTCGCCGTCGTGGAAACGGCGGACCAGCTCCTCCTCGTGCTGCGGCACCCACGGGGAGCCGTGGCCGGGGTAGAGCTCGCGCAGCACGTCGCGGTCGGGGATGGGCTCGGAGACGTCGGCGACGATCGCCAGCGCGCGCAGGGCGCGGTTGAGCGCGATGCGCAGCGAGGCGACGTCCTCCACCGGGAGGCGGAGCTTGCCGGAGGCGACCGGGTTGGCGGCGTTGCCCTCGCGCCAGCCGGTCAGGGTGAGGGTGACTTCTCGGTCGTCTTCGCTGGCGACCTCGATCCGGAAGACCTTGTCGCCGAGCGGGAGCTCGTTGAGGTGACGGAATGCCATGCAATGACCCCCAAGTCTCGCGCCGGGGACGCCACTTGAAGTGCGCCCCGAACAACTCCATTCTCTCTCGGGGCACTGACAATCGGTCCTGTTCGAACGGCCCTTCTCAGCCCTTCTCCAGATACTCCGCGCGGTCCTCGTCGAGCAGGCTCTCCAGGGCCGTGCGCAGCTCGGGGTGGGCGGCGAGTTCGGGGTCGGCGGCGACCAGTCGGGTGGCCTCGGCGCGGGCGGTGGCGATGACGTCCTCGTCGTCGAGGACGGACAGCACCTTGAGCGAGGACTTCACGCCGGACTGGGCCTGGCCGAGGACGTCGCCCTCGCGGCGCTGTTCGAGGTCGATCCGGGAGAGTGCGAAGCCGTCCAGGGTGCCGGCCACGGCGTCGAGGCGGGCGCGGGCGGCGCTGGCCGCCGGCATGTCGCTGACCAGCAGGCACAGGCCGGCCGCGGAGCCCCGGCCGACCCGGCCGCGGAGCTGGTGGAGCTGGGAGACGCCGAACCGGTCCGCGTCCATGATCACCATGACGGTGGAATTGGGGACGTTGACACCGACCTCGATGACGGTGGTGGCGACCAGCACGTCGACCTCGCCGGCGGCGAACCGGCGCATCACGTCGTCCTTGGCGTCGGGGGCGAGCCGGCCGTGCAGGATCTCCACCCGCAGCCCGGCGAGCGGGCCCTTGGCGAGCTTCTCGGCGGTCTCCACCACGGCGAGCGGCGGCCGCCGCTCCTCGCTGCCCGCTCCCCCGTCCACTTCTTCCGGGTCGTCCTTGCGCTTCTTCTTCCCCTTCGGCGTGTCCTCCTCGTCGCCGATCCGGGGGCAGACCACGTACGCCTGGTGGCCCTTGCCGACCTCCTCGCGGACGCGTTCCCAGGCGCGGGTGAGGAAGTTGGGCTTCTCCAGCGCGGGGACGACGTGGGTGGAGATCGGGGAGCGGCCGGACGGCAGCTGGTCGAGGACGGAGGTCTCCAGGTCGCCGAAGACGGTCATCGCGACGGTGCGCGGGATCGGGGTGGCGGTCATCACCAGCAGGTGCGGGGGCTGTTCGCCCTTGGCGCGCAGCGCGTCGCGCTGTTCGACGCCGAAGCGGTGCTGTTCGTCGACGACGACCAGGCCGAGGTCGGCGAACTGCACCTTGTCCTCGATCAGGGCGTGCGTGCCGATGGTGATGCCGGCCTTGCCGGAGGCCATGTCGAGCATCGCGCCGCGGCGGGCGGCGGCGCCCATCGAGCCGGTGAGCAGGGCGACCCGGGTGCCGATCTCCGAGCCGCCGATCATGCCGGCCTCGGCGAGTTCGCCCATCATCTCGACGATCGACCGGTGGTGCTGCTGGGCCAGCACCTCGGTGGGCGCGAGCAGCACGGCCTGGCCGCCGGCGTCGACCACGGCGAGCATGGCGCGCAGCGCGACCAGGGTCTTCCCGGAGCCGACTTCGCCCTGCAGCAGGCGGTGCATGGGGTGGTCGGTGGCGAGGTCGGCGAAGATCTCGGCGCAGACCTTCTGCTGGCCGTCCGTCAGGGTGAACGGCAGCCGGGCGTCGAAGGCGTCCAGTACGCCGTCGGGGACGGCGCGGCGCGGGACGGCGGGCAGCGCGGAGTCGGCGGCGCGGCGCTGGGCGAGGGCGACCTGGAGGACGAACGCCTCGTCCCAGCGCAGCCGGTTCTGGGCGCGTTCCTTGTCGACCTGGTTGCGCGGGCGGTGGATCAGTTCGAGCGCCTCGGGCAGCGGGATCAGCTCGTGCTCGGCGCGCAGGTCGGCGGGCAGCGGTTCGCCGACGTCCGCCAGGTGTTTGGTGAGGGCGAGTTCGACGCAGAGCGAGAGCTTCCAGCTGGGCAGCTGGGCGCTGGCCGGGTAGACCGGGATGAGCCGGCCGGCGAACTGTTCGGCCGCCGACGAGCCCTCCTCGCCGTCGATCAACTGGTAGTCGGGCGAGGCGAGTTGGCGGGTCCGGTTGAACATGCCGACCTTGCCCGCGAACAGGCCTTGCAGGCCGGGCTTGAGGTCCTTCTGCCGCCAGCCCTGGTTGAAGAACACCAGCGACAGCCGGGAGCGGCCGTCGGTGACCACCACCTCCAGCCGGTCGCCCTTGCGGCCGCGGAACGGGATCAGCGTGACCTTCTCGATCCGGGCCAGCACGGTGACGTGCTCGTCCACCTCCAGCTCGTCCAGGCTGGTGAGCTGGCCGCGCTCGACGTACCGGCGCGGGTAGTGGTGCAGCAGGTCGCCGACCGTGCGCAGCTTGAGGGAGTCGGCCAGCACCTTCGCGGTGCGGTCGCCGACCAGGTCCTTCAGTGGTTCATCGAGAGCGCCCATCGGGTCCCATTTCACACCACAGGTCGGACGTCCCGGCTCACTCGACGCCGATCAGCAGCGGCGCGGCCTCCTGGCCGCCCCGGTAGGCGACGGTGTCGACCTCCGGGCGGGTGCGCCTGGCGTGCGCGATCAGCCGGTCGGCGAGGTCGGCGGGGGCGTCCTCGCCGAGCACCAGGGTGACGAGTTCGCCGGACGCGGCGATCATCCGGTCCAGCACGGCGACGGCGGTCTCGGTGAGGTCTCGGCCGATCACCGCGACGTCGCCGTCGATCAGGCCGAGCACGTCGCCGGCCTGGCAGACGCCGGCCATCGTCCAGGACTCGCCCTCGGCGACGGCGAGTTCGGCGTACCGGGTGGCGCCGGCGGCGGACGTCATGGCGACCATGTCCTCGTCGAAGCGGCGGCCGGCGTCGTGCACGGCCAGCGCGGCCAGGCCCTGCACCGGGGAGCGGGTGGGCAGCACGGCGATCCGCACGCCCTCCTCGCGCAGCTGGTCGGCGGCGGCGCCGGCGGCGGCCCGCAGTTCGGGGTCGTTGAGCAGCACGATCACCTCGCGGGCCGCGCAGCGGTGCACGGCGGCGACCAGTTCGGCGCTGGCGGGGGCGCGGTCCGGGTCCGCTTCGAGGACCACCGAACCGGCCTGCTCGCACAGTTGGGCCAGCCCGCTGCCGGTCACCACGCTCAGCACGGCCCGGCCGTGCGAGACGGTCTCCTCGCGCTCGCCGGAGCGGGCCGCCGCCTCCGCGAAGTGCGTGATCCGGATCCGGTACGGCCGTCCGGCCTCGACGCCGGCCTCCACGGCCGCGCCCGCGTCGTCCACGTGCACGTGGACGTTCCACAGGCCGTCGCCGCCGCCGATCACCAGCGAGTCGCCGAGCCGCCCCAGCCGTTCGCGCAGCCGCGGCAGCTGCCCGTCCTCGGCCTCCAGCAGATAGATCACCTCGAACGCGGGGTGGCCCGGGCCCGGCGGGCGCTCGTGGCCCTCGCAGCCGGCCACCACCACCGGGTCCTCGCGGCGCAGCGCCACCGGACCCATCGGCTGCTGCCCGGACACGGCGTCCACCAGCGCGCCCAGCACGGCCACCAGCCCCCGGCCGCCGGCGTCCACCACGCCCGCCTCGGCCAGCACCGTCAGCTGGTCCGGGGTGAGCAGCAGCGCCTGCCGGGCCGCCCGGTACGCCTCCCGGGCCTGGCCGGTCAGCCCGTCCGCGGCCTTCGCGGCGTCGGCGGCGGCCGCGGCGACGGTCAGCAGGGTGCCCTCGACCGGTTCCGCGACGGCCAGGTAGGCGGAGCGCGCGCCGTTGCCGAGCGCCTCCGCCAGCCCGCCGCCCTCGGCCAGCACCTCGGCGAGGCCGCGCAGCCACTGCGCGAGGATCACGCCCGAGTTTCCGCGCGCCCCGATCAGCGCTCCGCGCGCCGCGACGTTCGCCGCCGCGGCCAGCGTGGGCTGCTCCTCCTGCGCGAACATGCCGTCCAGCGCCTCGGCGGCGGACTCCACGGTCAGGTACAGGTTCGTCCCGGTGTCGCCGTCCGGTACCGGGTAGACGTTCAGCGCGTCGATCTCCTCGCGGGCCTGGCCGAGGGCCGCCAGCGCGAGCCGGCACCACGTACGGACGGCCGGGGCGTCGAGGGTGTCCAGCACCAGGTCTCCTCCGGGTGAACGCCACGGAAACCCGACGGGACGCGGTGGCGAGGGCGATGCTGGCAGGTTATCGGCCCTCGCGGCACCGCCTGCGGCACCCTCCGACCCAGGTCGGGGGAACGATCACCCCGGCGGCCGTGGTAGTTTCGTTGAGCGGGATGCACCGTTGTATGCTCTCCCGGTTGCCTGGAACACCCCGGGCTGTTCAAGTTCCTGATCTGAAGTCTTGGAGTGACTCCTGTGGCTGCCAACTGCGACGTCTGCGGCAAGGGCCCGGGCTTCGGCAACAGCATCTCCCACTCGCACCGCCGCACCCCCCGTCGTTGGAACCCCAACATTCAGACGGTGCGCGCTGTGGTTGGACGCACGCCGAAGCGCCTGAATGTCTGCACCTCGTGCATCAAGGCCGGTAAGGTCTCGCGCTGACGCGTAACCGGTACGCCGGTCACCTTCTCGCTCGGTGAAAGCCGATCACGCCCTTCGGGGATCGTGGTCGGCTTTCTCCTTTTCTGTTGTCAGGGGCTCGGGGGGGCGCCGGGGCCGGGGGGCGGGGTGGGCCGCGCCGAGACCCCCGCCCCGGCCCAAAAA
>NZ_JBHWID010000023.1:0-79883 GCF_042732175.1 Kitasatospora sp. NPDC059795 | reverse complement strand
GGGGTACCTCCACGCCCTAGCGGGCCGGGAGGTACCCCCACGCGCCCCTGATTTCGCTCCTGCTACTGCTCCAGCTGCTCCCGGTCGGAGCTGAGCGCCTCGAAGTCCAGGTACTCCTGCTCCGCCGAGTCCCGCCCGCGCTGCTTCTCGCGGCGGCGGTCGACCGCCGGTCGCTGGGTCTCGAAGCGGTGGTCCTCGCCGCGGCGGCCGAGCATCTCCGCGCCGGCGGCCATGGTCGGCTCCCAGTCGAAGACGACCGCGTTCTCCTCGGGCCCGATGACGACGGTGTCGCCCTCCTTCGCGCCGACCTTCCAGAGCTCCTGCTCGATGCCGAGGCGGGCGAGGCGATCGGCGAGGTAGCCGACGGCCTCGTCGTTGGCGAAGTCGGTCTGGCGGACCCAGCGTTCGGGCTTGGTGCCGCGGATGTGGTACGCGCCGTCCACTTCCTCGATGGTGAAGCCGGCGTCGTCCACGGCGGTCGGCCGGATGACGATGCGGGTGTTCTCCTGGACCGGCTTGGCGGCGCGGGCCTCGGAGACGATCTCGGCGAGGGCGAAGGAGAGTTCGCGCAGGCCCTTGTGGGCGATCGCGGAGACCTCGAAGACCCGGTAGCCGCGCTCCTCGAGCGAGGCGCGGGTGAGGTCCGCGATGTCCTGGCCGTCCGGGACGTCGATCTTGTTGAGGGCGACCAGTCGCGGCCGGTCCTCCAGACCGCCGTACTGGGCGAGTTCGGCCTCGATGGTTTCGAGGTCGGTGAGCGGGTCGCGGCCGGGTTCGAGGGTGGCGCAGTCGAGGACGTGGACGAGCACCTCGCAGCGCTCGACGTGCCGCAGGAACTCCAGGCCGAGGCCCTTGCCCTGGCTGGCGCCGGGGATCAGGCCGGGCACGTCGGCGATCGTGTAGACGGTCGAACCGGCGGTCACCACACCGAGGTTGGGGACGAGGGTGGTGAACGGGTAGTCGGCGATCTTCGGCTTGGCGGCGGAGAGCACCGAGATCAGCGAGGACTTGCCGGCGCTCGGGTAGCCGACCAGCGCGACGTCGGCGACGGACTTGAGCTCCATCACGATGTCGCGGGCCTCGCCGGGCTCGCCGAGCAGGGCGAAGCCGGGGGCCTTGCGGCGGGCGGAGGCGAGCGCGGAGTTGCCGAGGCCGCCGCGGCCGCCCTGGGCGGCGACGAAGGTGGTGCCGTGGCCGACCAGGTCGGCCAGCACGTTGCCCTTGCGGTCCATGACGACGGTGCCGTCCGGAACGGCCAGGACCAGGCCCTGGCCCTCGGCGCCGGTGCGGTGGCCGCCCGCGCCGGGCTTGCCGTTGGTGGCCTTGCGCTTGGGCGAGTGGTGGTACTCGAGCAGGGTGGTGACCTGCGAGTCCACCACCAGCGTCACCGAGCCGCCCTCGCCGCCGTTGCCCCCGTCGGGGCCGCCGAGCGGCTTGAACTTCTCGCGGTGCACGGAGGCGCAGCCGTGGCCTCCGTTACCCGCGGCGACGTGCAGTTCGACGCGGTCCACGAAGGTGGTCATGTGTGCCTCCAGTGCAACAAGGAAAAGGTGGTCCTGCTGGTAAAGCGCAAAGGGTGGGCCCGGATAGTCCCGGCCCACCCTTCACTGCGAGTCAGTACAGACTCAGGCCTCGACGGCCACGATGTTGACGACCTTGCGGCCGCGACGGTTGCCGAACTGAACGGCACCGGCGGTCAGCGCGAACAGGGTGTCGTCGCCGCCACGGCCGACGTTCGCACCCGGGTGGAAGTGGGTGCCGCGCTGGCGGACGATGATCTCGCCGGCGGAGACGACCTGACCGCCGAAGCGCTTCACGCCGAGGCGCTGGGCGTTCGAGTCACGACCGTTGCGAGTGGAACTCGCACCCTTCTTGTGTGCCATCTGGCTAGCCCCTTTCTAGGAAGACCGCAGTAAGTGTGATTACTTGCTGACCGAGTCGATGCTGGTGATGCGCACCGCGGTGTGCTTCTGGCGGTGGCCCTGACGACGGCGGTAGCCGGTCTTGTTCTTGTAGCGCAGGATGACGATCTTGTCGCCCTTGGTCTGGTCGACGACCTCGGCGTGAGCCTTCACTCCACCGAGCACCCACGGGTCGGAGGTGACGGACTCACCGTCGACGACGAGGATGGTCGAGAACTCGACCGAGTCACCCGGCTTGGCTTCGATACGGTCGATCTCCAGCACATCGCCCACGGCGACCTTGTGCTGGCGGCCGCCGGCGCGAACGATCGCGTACATGCGGTACCTACTTTCCTAACTCGGTCGGAACTCCGGATGCCAGCGGCCTGGGTATGGACACAGGCTGCCTCCCCCGGAAAAGAGCCGAAACCGGCTCCCACCCGGGAGGTGAGATGCTCAGGAGCATGGCGTCAACACGCCGATGGTCAAGAATACGGACCTGTCCATCCGAAGACAAACCGGGCCGTACGGAGGGCCGGGACCGAGGTCTCGGCCCTCCGTGGCTCACTCTGCGGCGCCGTCACCTTCGGCGGCCGCGGCCTTCTTGGCCGCCGCGCTCGTCCGCTTGGTGGCGGTCTTGCGGGCGGTGGTCTTCTTGGCGGCCGTGGCGGTGGTGGTCTTCTTCGCCGCGGCCTTCTTGGCGGTGGTGGTCTTCTTCGCCACGGTCGTCTTGGCGGCCGTCTTGCGGGCGGCACGCTTCTTCGGCGCGGGCTCCTCGGTCTCGACCGCCACGGCGACCTCGGCCTCGGGCTCCACCGCGGCCACGGCCTCGGCCGTCACCTCGGCGGCGGTCTCGGCGACCGGCTGGTCGGCGGACTGCTCCGCGGCGCTCAGCGCGGCCTCCATCGCGGCCTCGGCACGGGCCTGCAGCACCACGATCTCGGCCTCGCCGGACGCCCCGGCCGGGGCGGTGGCCTTGCGCACCGCACGACGCCGGGTACGGGCCGGGGCGGCCGACGCGGCCGGCGGGATCTCCACCAGGCTCGGCTTCTCCTCGACCACGGGCTCGACGGCCGGCTCCGCCACCGGGGCCTGCTCGACCGCGACCGGCTCGACGATCTCCTCGACCTCGGCCTCGTCCGGCGCCTCGACGACCGGCTCCAGCTCCTCGACGGCCTCCACCGGCTCGACGATCTCGATCGTCTCGACGGACTCCGCCTCGGCCTGCCCGGCCCCGCCGCGGCCCCGACGACGGCGCTTGCCGCCGCCCTCGCCCGCCGCGGGGGTGCTCGCGGCGGCGCCGCCGCCGTGGCTGTGCGGCTGGTCCATGTGGACGATCACGCCGCGGCCGTTGCAGTGCACGCAGGGCTCGGAGAAGGACTCCAGCAGGCCCTGGCCGACCCGCTTGCGGGTCATCTGGACCAGGCCCAGCGAGGTGACCTCGGCCACCTGGTGCTTGGTCCGGTCACGGCCCAGGCACTCCAGCAGGCGGCGCAGCACGAGGTCCCGGTTGGACTCCAGCACCATGTCGATGAAGTCGATCACGATGATGCCGCCGAGGTCGCGCAGCCGCAGCTGGCGGACGATCTCCTCGGCCGCCTCGATGTTGTTGCGGGTGACGGTCTCTTCGAGGTTGCCGCCCTGGCCGACGAACTTGCCGGTGTTGACGTCGACGACGACCATCGCCTCGGTCCGGTCGATCACCAGCGAGCCGCCGGAGGGCAGCCAGACCTTGCGGTCCAGCGCCTTCATCAGCTGCTCGTCGATCCGGTACGTGGCGAACACGTCGACGTCCGAGGTCCACTTCTGCAGGCGCTCGGTGAGGTCGGGGGCGACGTTGGAGACGTAGTCGTGGATGGTGCTCCAGGCGTCCGCGCCGCTGACGATGACCTTGGTGAAGTCCTCGTTGAAGATGTCGCGGACCACGCGCACCGTCATGTCGGGCTCGCCGTAGAGCAGCGCCGGGGCGTTGCCGGTGGCGGCCTTCTTCTGGATCTCCTCCCACTGCTGCTGGAGGCGCTGGACGTCGCGGGTCAGCTCCTCCTCGGAGGCGCCCTCGGCGGCGGTGCGGACGATCACGCCCGCATCGTCCGGGACGATCTTCTTGAGGATCTGCTTGAGGCGGGCCCGCTCGTTCTCCGGCAGCTTGCGGGAGATGCCGGTCATCGAGCCCTCGGGCACGTACACCAGGTAGCGGCCGGGCAGCGAGATCTGGCTGGTCAGGCGGGCGCCCTTGTGGCCGATCGGGTCCTTGGAGACCTGCACCAGCACGGACTGGCCGGACTTCAGCACCGACTCGATCCGGCGCGGGCCGCCGTGGCCGCCGAGCGCGCCGAAGTTGACCTCGCCGGCGTACAGCACGGCGTTGCGGCCCTTGCCGATGTCGACGAACGCGGCCTCCATCGACGGCAGCACGTTCTGCACCTTGCCCAGGTACACGTTGCCGACGTAGCTGGTGGCCTGCTCCTTGTTGACGTAGTGCTCGACCAGCACGCCGTCCTCGAGCACGCCGATCTGGGTGCGGGCGCCGGTCTGGCGCACCACCATGACGCGCTCGACGGACTCGCGGCGGGCCAGGAACTCGGCCTCGGTGATGATCGGCACGCGGCGGCGGCCCAGCTCGCGGCCCTCGCGGCGGCGCTGCTTCTTGGCCTCCAGGCGGGTGGAGCCCTTGATGGACTGCACCTCGTCCGGGTCGAACGCCGGCTCGGTGGAGCGGCGGCGCGGCTCACGGACCTTCACCACGGTGCGGACGCCGTCCTCGGTCGTCTCGCCCGTGTCTGCACCGCCCTCACCGCTGCGGCGGCGACGGCGACGGCGGCGGCGCGAGGAGGACAGGCCGGCGGCCAGGTCGTCGTCCTCGTCCTCGTCGTGGCCGTCCTGGGCCTCGGGCTCCTCGTGGGTGTCCTCGGCCTCGGTCTCGGCGGTCTCGGCCGGCTCGTTGCCGTCCTCGGCCTCACCGCGGCGGCGACGACGGCCGCCCCGACGGCGGCGGCGGGACGGACGGCCGTCCTCCTCCCACTCCGACTCCTGCTCGGGGCCGGCGGCGGGTGCCTCGACCTCGGCCGGGGCCTCGACCTTCACCGGCTCCGGGGCGGCCTTCACGGGCTGCTCGGCGGCCTTCGCGGCCTGGGCGGCCTTCGCGGCCTTGGCACCCCTCGCGGGCTGCTGGACGCGCACCTGGGTGCGCACCCGGCGGCGGCGGCCGACGCCGCTGTACTCGAACTCTTCGTCGTGCGCGGCCTCGTCCTGCTGCGCGGCGGCCTGAGCCTGGACCGGCTCGGCCTTGGCGGTGGGCTCGGCCTTCGCAGCCGGGGCGGCCTTCGCCGCGGGGGCGGCCTTCGCGGCGGGGGCGGTGTGGGACGCGGGCTCCTGGAACACCGGCGCCTGGAAGATCGCGGTGGAGGGGCGGACGGCCCGACGGCGGGCGCGCGGCGGCTCGGCGGCCGGCGGCTCCTCGACCACGGGCTCCTCGGCGACCGGCTCCTCGACGGCCGCAGGCTCCTCGACGGGCTCCTCGGCCACGACGGGGCTCTGGGCCGGCGCGGAGACACGCTTGCGCGCCCGACGGGCACGGGCGGGCTTCTCCTCCGCCACCGGCTCGGCGACGGGCTCGACCGGCTCCTCGACGGCCGCGGGCTCCTCGACGGGCTCCTCGGTCGCAACGGGGCTCTGGGCCGGCGCGGAGACACGCTTGCGCGCCCGACGGGCACGGGCGGGCTTCTCCTCCGCCACCGGCTCGGCAGCGGGCTCGGCCGGGGCCTCGGCGACCGGCTCGGCGGCGGGGGTGGCCTCCGGCGCACCGGCCGGGGACTCGACGCGCTTGCGGGCGCGCCGGGCCCGGGCGGGCTTCTCGGCGGCCGGCGTCTCCTCGGCGCTCGCCGGGGCGGCGACGACGGTCTCGGCGCTCTCGCTCGCGGCGCCCTGCGGGGAGCCGGCCGGGCGGGAGACCGCGCGGCGACGGCGGCGCGGCGGGGCGGCGGAGGAGCCGTCGTCGGTGTTGTCGGCCGCAGCGGACTGCGGATCGGTGTTTTCGAGCATGCGGGTGTATCTCCCGTCAGGCCCCCGGGCTCCGCATCCGGGCACGACGTGCCACCGCATTCACCAGCCGGCCGCGCTATTCGGGCGGTTCCGGCTCCAACGGTGCCGTCGTTCGGACGCGAGGCCGCACAGGGGCTCGTAGTCTCGCTCGACCCCCGCACGGCGCGGGAAGTCGAAAAGTCTTCTGGTCTGACCAGTCTTCTCAGTTTTCAAGCGGTCGGGCCGAGAGTGGCCCGGCCTGCGCGCGACGACGCTCGCTCCCCTGGGGAGCCGCGGAGGCCGGGGAGCCGCAGGTCCGGAGATGAGCTCCGTGCCTGCGCTCCCGCCCACTCGGCGGACGGCGGATGCGCGCGGCGGGGCGGCCTACCGGCCGACCTCGGCCGCGGCGCGGTCGAGCGCCAGCGGGTCGGTCACCGTGCCGGTCTGCTCGTCGAGCGGCCCCTGCGCCAGCCTGGTCACCTCTGCGGGGACCGGCGGCGCGAGGTCGGCCGTCGAACGGAGGCCGGACAATACGTCGTCGGGTCGTACGGCGGGTGTGGCGTGTCGTACTACCAGGCGCAGTATCGCACAGGGAGCGCCCGTCCGAACATCGCCCGCACCGTCGGTGAGTGTGTCGTCACCGATCCCGACCTGCGCGGTGCCCTCCGGGAGCAGCTCAAGGGCCGCGACGGCGCCGCGGGCGTCGAACGTGCGCAGGCCGTTCTTGGTCATCCGCTGCACCTCGACGGCCTCGGCGGCCAGGAACACGGCGGTGGCCCGCTCGGCCTGCTCCGGCTCCACACCGGGCAGCCGCAGCAGCCACTCGGAGGCCTCCAGCCGCTCCACGAAGTTGCTGGTGCGGGCCTCGACGGCGTCGGTGATGTCCAGGCCGGGCGGCAGCGACTCGTCGAGTTGGCGGCGCAGTGCCTCCGGGTCGCGGGTGACGGCGAGGCCGATCTCCAGGTACTCGGCCTCGCTGGCGGTACCGGTGGGGGCGGCGTTCGCGTAGGAGACCTTCGGGTGCGGGGTGAAGCCCGCGGAGTAGGCCATCGGGACGGCCGAGCGGCGGAGCGCGCGCTCGAACGCCCGCTGGAAGTCCCGGTGGCTGGTGAAGCGCAGACGGCCGCGCTTGGTGTAGCGCAGACGGATGCGCTGCAACGTCGGCGCGGGCGGCGGACCGTCGGGCGTGCGGCGTGCCAGGGAGCTCAGTCCTTCGTCAGTGTGTCCCCGTCCGGCCTCGCACCGCTTACGGCTCCGGCCGAACTCTGTCGCTCCAAGGGTACGCGGTGCCTCAGCCCAGCAGTGTCCGGCGTACCTCCCGGGCGACCCGCCGGATCTCCGCCTTGACCGGCCACCACACCTCACGGCGCACCCAGCGGCACGGACGCATCACCGTGAACCGCCAGATCCGGCCGCCCAGTCGCCAGGCCCACACGAACGCCGCCCACAGCGCGCGCAGCACCGGGAACAGCACCGGCCGCCACAGCCCGTAGTGGAAGGCCTTGCCGAGCGGCACCAGCACCCAGCGCCACACCGTCCGGGCCGGCACCGCAACCACGTACCAGGCCAGCCGGGCCACCACCGTGCCGAGCCCCGCCGCGACCGCGCGCACGCCGCGGCCGATCGGTGCCAGCACGTAGCGCCACAGCCACTCCAGCGTCGGCCGCACCACCCAACGCCACAGCCCGCACAGCGGAATGACGACCAGCCACCTCAACAGCGGCCTCAGCACGTACCGCCACAGCATCCGCAACGGCCACAGCAGTACCTTGTCGCACACCCACCCGATCCCCCGGGCGACCAGCACCAGCACCTCCCACAGCAGCCGCAACGGCACCACCACCGCCACCACCACCGGCCGCACCACGGCCGCCAAACACCCGCCGCCGCCCTGCTGTTGCTGCTGTTCCACCACTGCCGCTCCCCCGTCCGCCGATCGACCGATGGTAGACCGAGCCGATTTTCCGACCCAGCGAAAAGCCCCCGCCGCAAACGCGTGCGACGGGGGCAATGACCGCTGTGGGTACGTCAGTTGTTGACGACCGTCAGGGGGAGGAGCTTCTTGCCGGTGGGGCCGACCTGGATGTGGGTGTCCATCTGAGGGCAGACGCCGCAGTCGAAGCACGGGGTCCAGCGGCAGTCCTCGACCTCGACCTCTTCGAGGGCGTCCTGCCAGTCCTCCCAGAGCCAGTCCTTGTCGAGGCCGCTGTCCAGGTGGTCCCAGGGCAGGACTTCCTCGTAGGTGCGCTCGCGGGTGGTGTACCAGTCGACGTCGACGCCGGTGCCGGTCAGGCCCTTCTCGGCGGCCGCCATCCAGCGGTCGTACGAGAAGTGCTCGCGCCAGCCGTCGAAGCGGCCGCCGCCCTCGTAGACGGCGCGGATGACGGCGCCGAGGCGGCGGTCGCCGCGGGAGAGCAGGCCCTCGACGATGCCGGGCTTGCCGTCGTGGTAGCGGAAGCCGATGTTCTTGCCGAACTTGCGGTCGCCGCGGATCGAGTCGCGGAGCTTGGTGAGCCGCTCGTCGGTGGCCTCGGCGGACAGCTGCGGCGCCCACTGGAAGGGGGTGTGCGGCTTGGGGACGAAACCGCCGATGGAGACGGTGCAGCGGATGTCGTTGGTGCCGGTGACCTCGCGGCCCTTGGCGATGACGTTCTTCGCCATCTCGCCGATCTGCAGGACGTCCTCGTCGGTCTCCGTCGGGAGGCCGCACATGAAGTACAGCTTCACCTGGCGCCAGCCGTTGCCGTACGCGGTGGCCACCGTGTTGATGAGGTCCTCCTCGGACACCATCTTGTTGATGACCTTGCGGATCCGCTCGGAGCCGCCTTCGGGGGCGAAGGTGAGGCCGGAGCGGCGGCCGTTGCGGGAGAGCTCGTTGGCGAGGTCGATGTTGAAGGCGTCGACCCGGGTGGAGGGCAGCGAGAGGCCGATCTTGTCCTCGGCGTACCGGTCGGCGAGGCCCTTGGTGACGTCGGCGATCTCGGAGTGGTCGGCGGAGGAGAGCGAGAGCAGGCCGACCTCCTCGAAGCCGGTGGCCTTCAGGCCGCGCTCGACCATCTCGCCGATGCCGGTGATGCTTCGCTCCCGCACGGGGCGCGTGATCATGCCGGCCTGGCAGAAACGGCAGCCGCGGGTGCAGCCGCGGAAGATCTCCACGGACATCCGCTCGTGCACGGTCTCGGCGAGCGGGACGAGGGGTTGCTTGGGGTAGGGCCACTCGTCGAGGTCCATGACGGTGTGCTTGGAGACCCGCCACGGCACGCCGGGGCGGTTGGGGACGACGCGGCCGATCCGGCCGTCCGGCAGGTACTCGACGTCGTAGAACCGCGGGATGTACACGCCGCCGGTCTTGGCGAGGCGCAGCAGCAGTTCGTCGCGGCCGCCGGGGCGGCCCTCGGCCTTCCAGGCGCGGACGATGTCGGTGATGTCGAGGACGGCCTGCTCGCCGTCGCCGATGACGGCGGCATCGATGAAGTCGGCGATCGGCTCGGGGTTGAACGCGGCGTGGCCGCCGGCCAGCACGACCGGGTCGTCCATGGTGCGGTCGGCGGCGTTCAGCGGGATGCCGGCCAGGTCGAGCGCGGTCAGCATGTTCGTGTAGCCGAGCTCGGTGGAGAACGACAGGCCGAACACGTCGAACGCCTTGATCGGGCGGTGCGCGTCGACCGTGAACTGCGGGACGCCGCGCTCGCGCATCAGGGCCTCGAGGTCGGGCCAGACGCTGTAGCTGCGCTCGGCGAGGACGCCCTCGCGCTCGTTCAGCACCTCGTAGAGGATCATGGTGCCCTGGTTGGGCAGGCCGACCTCGTAGGCGTCGGGGTACATCAGCGCCCAGCGGACGTCGCAGGCGTCCCAGTCCTTGACGGTCGAGTTGAGCTCGCCACCGACGTACTGGATCGGCTTCTGGACGTGCGGGAGGAGGGCCTCCAGGCGTGGGAAGACCGATTCGACAGTCATGCGCAAGGACCTTTACGGCAGAAAAAGCAGTGACCCTTCAGGGTAGCCGAGCCCCGAGGGTCACTGTTTCCACGTCCGCAAGGGCCGGACGGGTCAGATCGCTATCGGCCGCTGCGAACGGACCGACTGCAGCAGCCCGATCGCGATCCACACCGCGAACATCGACGAGCCGCCGTAGGAGACGAACGGCAGCGGGATGCCCGCGACCGGCATGATGCCGAGGTTCATGCCGATGTTCTCGAAGGCCTGGAAGGCGAACCAGGTGACCACGCCGGCCGCCAGGATCGTGCCGAACAGGTCGGTGGCCTGGCGCGCTATCCGGCAGGCCCGCCACAGGATGACGCCGAGCAGACCGATCATCACCAGGGCCCCGACGAATCCGAGTTCCTCGCCGGCCACGCTGAACACGAAGTCGGTCTGCTGCTCGGGCACGAACTGGCCGGTGGTCTGGGTGCCGTGGAACAGGCCCATGCCGGTCAGGCCGCCGGAGCCGATGGCGATCCGGGCCTGGGCGGTGTTGTAGCCGACGCCGGACGGGTCGAGCGCCGGGTTGGCGAAGGCCGCGAAGCGATCGATCTGGTACTGGTCGAGGATGCCGAGCTTCCACACCGCGAGCGCACCGGCGGTGCCGCCGGCCAGCAGGCCGAACGTCCAGCGGTTGGCGGCGCCGGAGGCCATCAGCACGCCGAGGGTGGTGACGGCCATCACCATCACCGAGCCGAGGTCGGGCATCAGCATGACCACGGCCATCGGGAAGGCGGCGACGGCCAGCCCCTGCAGCACGCTGCGGGTGGGCGGGAACTCGCGCTCGCCGGCGTCGACCCGGGCGGACAGCACCACGGCCATCCCCAGCACGATCGCCAGTTTGGCGAACTCGGCGGGCTGGACGGAGAATCCGCCACCGAGCTGGATCCAGGAGTGCGCGCCGTTGATGGTCGAGCCGAGCGGGCTGAGCACCGCGAACAGCATCAGGATCACGGCCACGTAGACGAACGGCACCGCGGTGCGCAGCCGCCGGGTGCCCAGCGCGATCACCGCGACGCACAGGCCGACGCCGATCACCAGGTTGGTGAGGTGCCGGTACAGGAAGTACTGCGGGTCGCCGTGGGTCAGCGAGTCTCGGCCGCGGGTCGCGGACCAGACCAGCAGCGAGCCCATCAGGGAGAGCGCCAGCGCCGCCAGGATCATGATCCAGTCGAGTCTGCGCAGCGGGGAGTCCTTGGCCAGCGCCCGCGACAGCGAGGAGCGTCGCGGGGCGAGCCGGACGGTGCGGTACGAACCGTAGGAGCTCATGCCCGGCCCCTTCCGTAGCCACCGGTCCGATGGGGTTCCAGCGCGGCCGACGCCACCGCGGTGGCGGGGTCGGCCTGGGCGGGGCGGGCCGGGTCCAGGAAGGTCCGGTCGCCCTCGTAGGTGTACGCGGCCTGGATGATCGCGGTGCCGTCCGGGTTGAACTTGGGCAGTTCGGCCTGCGGCTTCGGCAGCAGCGCCTTGCCGTTGTCGATGGCGCCCTTGTCGTCGACGCCGTACAGCGCCTGGTAGATCCGGCGCACGGAGTCGCCGGAGCCGCCGGAGCCGGTGCCGCCCTGGCTTATCGTCATGACCACCGCGTAGTCCTTGCTGTAGGTCGTCAGCCAGGAGGTGGTCTGCTTGCCGGCGACCTCGGCGGTGCCGGTCTTGGCGTGCAGTTCGATCTTGCCCTGCGGCCAGCCGGCGCCGGTGAACTTCCAGGCGGCGGTGCCGCTGGTGATGACACCCGCGGTGGCCTGGTCGATGTATTCGAGCAGCTGCCCCTGGGCGGGGATCTTGCCGTCCTCGTGCGGGGCGATGTCCCGCACCAGGGTGCCGTCGGGGCTGACGACGGCCTTGCCGATGCTGGGCCGGTACAGGGTTCCGCCGTTGGCGAGCGCCGAGTAGATCCGGGCCATCTGCAGCGGGGTGACCAGGGTGTCGCCCTGGCCGATGGCGAAGTTGACCATGTCACCGGCGCGCATCTGGTTGCCGTCGGCGCAGTTCTCGCGGGCGATCTCGTCGGCGTACTCGTGGCCGCCCTTGGCCGCCTGGTCGCACCAGGACTGCTTCATCGCGTCGTAGTACGACTGCTTCCACTGCCGGTCGGGGACCCGGCCGGCGACCTCGCCCGGCAGGTCGATGCCGGTCTTGGCGCCGAGGCCGAACTCGTGGGCGGTCTTGAAGAACCAGTCCGGGGCGTCCTTCTTGGGCTTGAGGCCGCCGTCCTTCATCCACTGGTCGTAGGCGAGGCCGTAGAACACGGTGTCGCAGGAGACTTCGAGCGCCTTCTCCAGGGAGATGTCGCCGAACTGCTCGGACTCGAAGTTCTTGAACTCGCGGCCGCCGATGGTCAGCGACTTCGGGCACGGGTAGTGCCCGTTGAGGTCGTACCCGGCCTGCACGGCGGCGGTGGTGGAGATCACCTTGAACGTCGAGCCGGGCGCGGACTGACCCTGTATGGCCCGGTTGATCAGCGGGTAGTTGGAGTCCTTGCTGTTCAGCGCCTCGTAGTCCTTGGCGGAGATGCCGCCGACCCACAGGTTGGGGTCGTAGGTGGGGGCGCTGGCCATCGCGACGATCCGGCCGGTGTGGACGTCCATCACGACGGCCGCGCCGGAGTCGGCGACGTAGTTCTTGTTGGTCTCCTTGTCGAACTGGGTGCGCGCCTCGACCATCGCCTGGTTGAGCTGGTCCTCGACGACCTTCTGCACCCGGGCGTCGATCGAGGTGACCAGGTTGTTGCCGGACTGGGCGGGGGTGGTGCCGGCGCTGCCGATCACCCGGCCGAGGTTGTCGACCTCCAGCCGGTCGACGCCGGTGGTGCCGCGCAGGTCGTCGTCGTAGACCGACTCCAGGCCGGCCCGGCCGATCTGGTCGGACGGCAGGCGGCGTTCACGGCCGGACTTGTCGGCGGTCTTGGTGACCTCGTCGTCGGTGACGGGCGACAGGTAGCCGAGGATCTGGGCGGCGCTGGCGCCCTCGGCGCCGGTGTAGCGGCGCAGCGCGGTGGGCTGGGCGGTGACGCCGGGGAAGTCCTCGCGGCGCTCCATTATCTGCATCGCCTGCTGGGTGGTGGCCTGCTGGGTGACCGGGATCGGCTGGTACGGGGAGCCGTTCCAGCACGGCTGCGGGGTCTTCGCGTCGCACAGCCGGACCTTGTTCCTGACGTCGTCGGCGGGCACGCCGAGGACGTCGGCGAGCCGGCCCAGCACGGCCTTGCCGTGGTCCTTCTGCTGCATCAGCGCGGTGCGGGACACCGACACCACCAGCTTGGTCTCGTTGCCGGCCAGGATCCGCCCGGCGGCGTCCAGGATCTCGCCGCGGACGGCGGGCTCCACCACCTCGCGGATGTGGTTGCCCTGGGCCTTGGCGGTGAACTCCTTGCCGTTGCGGATCTGCAGGTACCACAGCCGGCCGCCGAGGGTGGCCAGCAGCGACAGCACCAGGATCTGCAGCACCACCAGCCGGATCGTCACCCGTCGGGTGCGGCCGGTCTCGGGAATGTTCGTCACGTGCGCGGACTCCGTCCCGGCTCAGGGGCGCTTGGCGAGGCCGAGCGCTCGCTTCTTCTTGTAGGAGGGGGTGGGCGAGGTCTCGCGGGTGGTCCGGTAGCGGGACAGCGCGCCGAGGCCGGAGCCGCCGTCCGCTCCGCGCAGCGTCTCGTTGACCACCCGGTCGCCGTCGAGCCGGCGGGCCAGCAGCATCACCAGGGGCACCGTGAACGGGGCCAGCAGGACGTCGTACAGCAGGGCGCTGACCACGAGGCCGGTCAGGCCGACGTGCCGGGCCGCGGTGTCGCCGACCAGGGCGCCGATGGTGGCGTACAGCAGGGTGGAGACCACTGCGGCGACCGCCACCACACCGATCGCGCTGAGCGCGGAACGCTGCCGGCCGGCCTCCGGGCGGAGCAGCCCGGCGCCGTAGCCGACCAGGCAGAGCACCAGCGCGTACCGGCCGACCGCGTGGTCGGACGGCGGGGCCAGATCGGCCAGCAGGCCGGCGGCGAAGCCCGTCAGGCAGCCGCCGGCGGAGCCGTACACCAGGCCCAGGCCGACCACCACCAGCATCAGCAGGTCCGGGGTGGCGCCGGGCAGTTGGAGCCGGCCGAGGATGCTGACCTGGATCACCAGGGCGAGCACCAGCAGGACGGCGGACAGCAGGATCCGAGACGGACGAAACATCAGTTCCCCCCGGTGGTGGGCGGTGTGGCGGCGATCGGCGCCTGCGGGTTGCCCGCGGCGCCGGAGGAGGCGGCGGGGACGGGCGGCAGCACCGCGTCCCGCGGGTCGGTGCGCGGCGGCACGACCACCACGCCGACCAGGTCGAGGCGGGTGAACTGCACGTACGGCTCGACCAGGATGGTCTTGGTGAGCTGGCCCGGGGTGGCCTGCACCTCCTTGACGGTGCCGACCGGTACGCCGGGGACGAACGGGCGTCCGCTCTGCGAGCCGAAGGTGACCAGCCGGTCGCCGGCCTTCACCTGGGCGCGGCCGTTCAGCAGCTCGATCTTCATCGGCGAGGCACCCTGACCGGCCGCGAAGCCGATCTCGTTGTTGCCCTCCAGCCGGACGCCGGCGGTGAAGCCGGGGTCGGAGGCCAGCAGCACGGTGGCGGTGGTCGGGGCCACGGTGGTGATCCGGCCGACCAGGCCCTGGCCGTCGATGACGGTCATGTCGCGGGTCAGGCCGTCGTCGCTGCCGGCGTCGATGGTGATGGTCCAGGAGAAGCCCTGGGCGGCGCCGATCGCGATCACCTGCGCGGCCTTGACGGTGTAGCCGCCGGTGCCGGCGGTGCGGAGCATGTCGTCCAGCTGCTTGGTGCGGCCGGCCGCGGCGTCCGAGGAGGCCAGCTTCTGGCGCAGATCGGTGTTCTCCCGGGTGATCTGGTCCAGGCGCTGCTGGTGCGTGCCCGCGTCGCGGATCGCCCGGATGTATCCGGCGACCGGGTCGACGGCGCCGGCCGCGGCCCTCTCCACCGGGCCGAGCACGGAAGCCGCCGCCCGGCGCGGAGCGCCGAGCGGCGAGTCCTGGCCGCCCTTGATGTCGACGGTGATCAGGGCGAATGCGAGCGCGACCAGTAGGACCAGCAGTAGTCGACTCTGTCGGGTGTCCCTCACGGTGCTGCTGCCGCCCCTTCGTGCCGGTTGTCCGTCTGCCGGTCCATCAGCTCTGTCCGTTGTTCAGTTGGAAAGTTGTCTAGCGACGCGGCTGCGCGTCGAGTACCTGCTGCAGTGCCTCGAACTCCTCGACGCACTTGCCCGCCCCCAGGGCCACCGAGTCGAGCGGGTTCTCGGCGATGTGCACCGGCATGCCGGTCTCCCGGCGCAGCCGCTCGTCCAGGCCGCGCAGCAGGGCGCCGCCGCCGGTGAGCACGATGCCGCGGTCCATCACGTCGCCGGCGAGCTCCGGCGGGCACTGGTCGAGGGTGGTCTTCACGGCGTCGATGATCGAGTTCACCGGCTCGTCGATGGCCTCGCGGACCTCGGCGGCGGAGATCACCACGGTCTTCGGCAGGCCGGAGACCAGGTCGCGGCCGCGGATCTCGGCGTGCTCGTCCTTCTCGCCGTCCAGGCCGAACGCGGAGCCGATCGACATCTTGATCTGCTCGGCGCTGCGCTCGCCCAGCAGCAGGCTGTACTCCTTCTTGATGTGCTGGACGATCGCGTTGTCCAGCTCGTCGCCGGCCACCCGCAGCGACTGGGCGGTGACGATGCCGCCGAGCGAGATCACCGCGACCTCGGTGGTGCCGCCGCCGATGTCGACGACCATGTTGCCGGTCGGCTCGTGCACCGGCAGGCCGGCGCCGATCGCGGCGGCCATCGGCTCCTCGATGATGTGCACCTGGCGGGCGCCGGCCAGCATGCTGGCCTCCACCACGGCGCGGCGCTCGACGCCGGTGATGCCGGACGGCACGCAGACCACGACCCGGGGGCGGGCCAGGTAGCGGCGGCGGTGGATCTTCAGGATGAAGTACCGCAGCATCCGCTCGGTGATCTCGAAGTCGGCGATCACGCCGTCCTTCAGCGGGCGGATCGCCACGATGTTGCCGGGGGTGCGGCCGATCATCTGCTTGGCCTCGGCGCCCACCGCGAGGATTCCGCCGGTATTGGTGTTCACCGCGACCACCGACGGCTCGTTCAGCACGATGCCCTTGCCCCGGACGTACACCAGTGTGTTCGCGGTGCCGAGGTCGATCGCCAGGTCCCGGCCGAGAAACGACAGGTTGTTCGCCATGGGATGTCGAGTGCCTTCCCTAATGTGGATCAAGGGCGGGGGGAGAGAGTCGGCCGCGCGGGCCCGCAGCGGGGCTGACGGCGGCTGAGCAGCCGTTCCGAGCCCATGAGTTGGGGTCCATCGTAATCACGCCGGACATGACGAGCGGCGGGCACGGCGTGCCGCCCATTCTCCGGGGACGTATCGGCTTCTCCTGGCATTGGGACGCCGTGTCGGAGAGTAGGGTTCCGTGATTTGAGGATTAACGCCCAGTTGGGCGAAGTGCCCCTGCCGAGGCAGGGGCACCGGGCCGTGCAGGACCCCTACCGGGTCCTCGCAGGCCGTTCTCAGACGTGTGCCGGGAAGAAGATCTTGATCTCGCGCTCGGCCGACTCGGGCGAGTCCGAGGCGTGGATCAGGTTCTCGCGGGTGATCGTCGCGTAGTCGCCGCGGATGGTGCCCGCACCCGCCTGCAGCGGGTCGGTGGCACCGGCCAGCGCGCGGATGCCCGGGATCACGTTCTCGCCCTCGACGATCAGCGCGATCGACGGGCCGGAGGTCATGAACTCCAGCAGCGGCTCGTAGAACGGACGGCCGACGTGCTCGGCGTAGTGCTGCTCCAGGGTGCCCCGGTCGAAGGTGCGAAGCTCCATCGCAGCGAAGCGCCAGCCGGCCTTGCGCTCGATCCGGCTGATGATCTCGCCGGCCAGGCCGCGCTTCACGGCGTCGGGCTTGAGCAGGACGAGAGTGCGCTGGGACACGGGGCGGCTCCTGAGGTCGTCGGCAGTGCGGTGTGTGCACCTGACACTACCCCGGCCCGGTGGCCGTCCCGGTTCCCGGCCCGGTCAGGCGGCGGCCGCGGTCGCCGCCTCGCGCTGCGCCTTGAACTCGTCGATCTTGCGGCCGTAGTGCACCGAGCACCACCACAGGGCGCCGAACACCACGCCGAAGGCGTACATCGTCGGCAGCACCAAGCCGCTGGCCAGTACGCCGAGTTGGAGCGCCCAGCCGACCCAGACCGCGCCGGGGCGGGTGATCACGCCGCACAGCAGCACGCACAGCGCGATGGCGACGGCGCTGACCGTCCAGATGGTGCCGGTGCCGACGTCGGTCAGCTTCATCGCGACCAGGCCGGCGAACATGATCAGCAGCGCCTCGCCGATCAGGGTGGAGGAGCACAGGGTGCGCATCGGCGGCTACTTCTTCCTTCCGAACAGCAGGCGCGCCTCGCCCACCGTGATGACGGAGCCGGTGACCAGGACGCCGGCGCCGCCGAGGTCCTCCTCCTCGGCGAGGGTGACCGCGACGTCGATGGCGTCGTCCAGCCGGGGCTCGACCTGCACACGGTCCTCGCCGAACACCTCGACGGCGAGCGCGGCCAGCTCGTCGACGGGCATCGCGCGGTGGGTGGAGTTCTGCGTGATGACGACCTCGGCGAGGATCGGCTCGAAGGCCTCCAGCAGGCCCGTGACGTCCTTGTCGCCGCTGGTGCCGATCACGCCGACCAGCTTGGTGAAGCCGAACGCCTCGCCCAGCGCGGAGACCGCGGCCTGCGCGCCGTGCGGGTTGTGCGCGGCGTCCAGGATGACGGTGGGGCTGCGGCGCACCACCTCCAGGCGGCCCGGCGAGGAGACGCCGGAGAACGCCTGCCGGACCTTGTCCTCGTCCAGGTGCTCGGCGCCGGCCTGGCCGACGCCGAAGAACGCCTCGACGGCGCTCAGCGCGAGGGCCGCGTTCTGCGCCTGGTGGTCGCCGTGCAGCGGGAGGAAGAGGTCCTGGTACTCGTGGCCGCCGAGGCCGCGCAGGGTGACCAGCTGGCCGCCGACGGCGACCTCGCGGCGCAGCACGCCGAACTCCATGCCCTCGCGGGCGACCGTGGCGTCCACCTCGACGGCCCGGCGCAGGATGACCTCGGCGGCGTCCAGCTGCTGCTGGGCGACCACGGCGAGCGCGCCCGGCTTGATGACGCCGGACTTCTCGACCGCGATCTTGCCGGTGGTGTCGCCGAGCTTGTCGGTGTGGTCCAGGCCGATCGGGGTGATCACCGACACCTGGGCGTCGATCACGTTGGTGGCGTCCCAGGAGCCGCCCATGCCGACCTCGACCACCGCGACGTCCACCGGGGCGTCCGCGAAGGCCGCGTAGGCCATGCCGGTGAGCACCTCGAAGAAGGACATCGCGACCGGCTGCGCCGCGTCGACCATCTGTACGTACGGCGCGATGTCGCGGTAGGTCTCGACGAACATCTCGGGGCTGATCGGCGCCCCGTCCAGGCTGATCCGCTCGGTGACGGACTCCACGTGCGGGGAGGTGTAGCGGCCGGTGCGCAGTTCGAAGGCGCCGAGCAGCTGCTCGATCATCCGGGCGGTGGAGGTCTTGCCGTTGGTGCCGGTGATGTGGATGGACGGGTAGGAGCGCTGCGGCTGGCCGAGGATGTCCATCAGCGCCTCGATCCGGTCGAGCGAGGGCTCCAGCTTGTTCTCCGGCCAGCGGGTGGCCAGCTCGGCCTCGACGGCGCGCAGTTCGGAGTCGGTGCCGCCGGCGTCGGCGGGACGGACGGTATAGGGGTTGGGCTCGGCCTTGTCGCTCACCCCGCCAGTCTAAGGACTCCCGACGCGCGGCCCCGACGGCCACCCCGGAGCCCGCGAAACCGGGACCGAAGTCCCGGGCCGACGGGTCCGAGGACCACGGCCGGGGTGGCCGACGGCCGGTGGGCCCGATTGGTACGGACCCGCGGATCGCCCCGCTGCCGGCGGCGGGACGACGCTCCCCCCGCCTGCCCTCTTGACACCGGAATTGGTCCAGTCCACCGTGTGAGTCGCTCCCGCTCCCCGCACCGCACCCCCATCGACACTCCCCCACATGGAGATGGCATGCGTGCACCACATCGAGACCCGCGCGGCGCGCGGGCGCTGCTCGCCGGGCTGCTGTCGGCCGCGCTGGCCCTGGTCGGCATGGTGCTGACCGGCGCCGGGACGGCCACCGCCGCGAACGTGGACGTGATCCAGAACGGCGACTTCTCGTCCGCGAACCACATCGCGCCGTGGACCTGCGGCCCGACCGTCGCCCCGGTGAACAACTCCGCCACCGGCTGGGACCTGCAGGGCACTCCGGCCGGCTCCGACTACGCCAACTGCAGCCAGCAGGTCGCCGTGCTGCCCAACTCGACGTACACCCTGTCCGCGGTGGCGCAGGGTACGTACGTGTTCCTGGGCGCGACCGGCACCGGCGGCGCCGACCCGTCCACCTGGAGCTCCAACACCGGGTGGAACACGCTCACTTCGACCTTCACCACGGGCGCGTCCACCACCTCGGTGCAGGTGTGGTTCCACGGCTGGTACGGGCAGTCCGCGTACCTGGTGGACAAGGTCTCGATGGTCGGCCCGGGCACCGGCTCGCCCAGCCCGTCCGGTTCGGGCTCCGGCTCGGTGACGCCGAAGCCGTCGGACTCCGCCTCGCCGTCCCCGTCGACGTCGACCTCCTCGTCGCCGTCGCCCTCGCCCAGCAGCTCGAACAGCACCCCGCCGCCGCCCGGGCCGAAGCACCGACTGACCGGCTACTGGCAGAACTTCTACAACGGCGCGACCCCGCAGCGGATCAGTGACGTCCCGGCGGCGTACGACATCATCGCGGTGGCGTTCGCGGACGCCACCGGCACCCAGGGCGGGATCTCGTTCACCCTGGACCCGGCGCTGTCCTCGAAGCTGAACGGGTACACCGACGCGCAGTTCAAGGCCGACATCGCGGCCAAGCGGGCGGCCGGCAAGAAGGTGATCATTTCGGTCGGCGGGCAGAACGGCACGGTGTCGGTGGCGAGTTCGACCGCGGCGACCAACTTCGCCAACTCCGCGTACAGCCTGATCCAGGCTTATGGATTCGACGGGATCGACATCGACCTGGAGAACGGCGTCAACTCCACTTACATGGCACAGGCGTTGCACACTCTCGCCGCCAAGGTGGGGGCCGGGTTCGTGCTGACGATGGCTCCGCAGACCATCGACATGCAGTCCACCGGCACCGAGTACTTCAAGTTGGCGCTGGCCACCAAGGACATCCTGACCATCGTCAACATGCAGTACTACAACTCCGGCGCGATGCTCGGCTGCGACGGCGGCGTGTACTCGCAGGGCACCGAGAACTTCCTCACCGGCCTGGCCTGCATCCAGTTGCAGGGCGGCCTCGACCCGAGCCAGGTCGGCCTCGGGGTGCCCGCCTCCACCAGTGCGGCGGGCGGCGGCTACACCAGCCCGGCGACCGTGAACGCGGCGCTGGACTGCCTCGCCGCCGGCACCAACTGCGGCTCCTACAAGCCCGCGAAGACCTGGCCGGGGATCGGCGGCGCGATGACCTGGTCGACCAACTGGGACGCCCTCGCGGGCGGCGGCATCGCGAACACCATCGGCTCCCACCTGCACGCCATGCCGTAACGGCCGGACGGCGCCGGGCCCGGCGGGAGACACCCCGCCGGGCCCGGGCAGTGACGATCCGTCACGTGGTGACGCGGGGTGTGGGCAGTCGGGCGGCGTGCCGGCGGCGCAGTTCGGCGCCGATCTCCGCGGCCTCGCCCTCCGGCAGCAGCGGCAGCATCATCGCCACCGCCTGCACCAGGCCGCCCAGCAGGTAGGTGGTGTCGGGCGTGCCGGCCACCAGGGCGCGGACCGCCGCGACGTCCCCGTCGGCGACGGCCTCCAGCAACTGCGCGGCGCTCGCCGCCTCCTCGTCCACCGCGACCTCGGCGACGCCGTACGGGGCGCGCCGGGCCAGGCCGCGCAGCACCCGGTCGGCGACGTCGGGGGCGTACGCCTTGCGGACCGCCTCGGCGGCGATCCACACCAGCAGGGTGGTCGTCTCGCGCTCGGCGTTCGCGGCGAGCAGCAGGTCGAGTTCGGTGTCGAAGGCGAGCTGGTTTCCGTGCCGGAATGCCAGCAGGAGGGTCGCCGCCCGGGCCTTGGCCGCCTCCACCTCCTCCATCGGAAGTTCGTCGGCCAACTCCCTGGTCGCCACCATGCGTCTGCCCTCCGTTCGATGCCCCGCCCGAATGGGAACTCCGCCCACCGTACACATTCGATGTACGAAGTTCGCTGAACGCGCGGGGGGCGGCAACGCGATGTATTCCCTTTGGCGGAGTGCGCCAATTGCCGGGAATGCACGATGAATAGCCGCAGCGAAACCGTTACGGCGACGCGCGGCCAAGGGAATTGACAACCCGACGGCCCCAACTCGGGAAAGGCGAAGGGCCGCCGCCCCCGCGGAGCGGGAGCAGCGACCCTTCCTGACGCGCGGTCAGCCCTGCGGCAGCGCCGCGAGCTGGGCGGTGATCCGGGCGATGTCGGCCTCGGCGGTCTCCATCCGGACCCGGATCTTGGCGACCACCTCGTCCGGCGCCTTGGCCAGGAAGGCCTCGTTGCCGAGCTTGCCGGCGGTCTGCGCCTTCTCCTTCTCGGCGGCCGCGAGGTCCTTCTGCAGGCGCTTGCGCTCGGCCGGCACGTCGATGGTGCCGGACAGGTCGAGCGACACGGTGGCGCCGGCGACCGGCAGCGAGGCGGTGGCGTGGAAGCCGTCCTCGGGCGCGGTCAGGCGCAGCAGCGAGCGGATCGCGTCCTCGTGGGCGGCCAGCGCGGTGCCGTCCAGCTCCAGGGCGGCCGGGACGCGCTGGCCCGGCTTGAGGCCCTGTTCGGTGCGGAACCGGCGGACCTCGGTAACCACCTGCTGGAGGGTGGCGATCTCGGCCTCGGCCGCGGTGTCGCGGAAGCCGCTGTCGGTCGGCCAGTCGGCGATGACCACGGACTCGGCGCCGGTCAGCGTGGTCCACAGGGCCTCGGTGACGAACGGCACGATCGGGTGCAGCAGCCGCAGGGTGACGTCCAGGACCTCGCCGAGCACCCGGCGGGTGGCGTCGGCCTGCGGGCCGCCCTTGGCCAGGGTGGTCTTGGAGAGCTCGACGTACCAGTCGAAGACCTCGTCCCAGGCGAAGTGGTACAGCGCCTCGGAGAGCTTGGAGAACTGGTAGTCCTCGTACAGCGCGTCCACCTCGGCGACGGTGCTGCCCAGGCGCGACAGGATCCAGCGGTCGGACGCGGTCAGCTCCTCCGCCGCGGGCAGCGGGCCCTCGACGGTGGCGCCGTTCATCAGCGCGAAGCGGGTGGCGTTCCAGATCTTGTTGGCGAAGTTGCGGGCCGCCTGGACCCAGTCCTCGCCGATCGGCACGTCGACGCCCGGGTTGGCGCCGCGGGCCAGCGTGAAGCGCAGCGCGTCGGAGCCGTACTTGTCCATCCAGTCCAGCGGGTTGACCACGTTGCCGAAGGACTTCGACATCTTCTTGCCGTTCTGGTCACGGACCATGCCGTGCAGCGCGATGGTGTGGAACGGCGGGGTGCCGTCCATCGCGTAGAGGCCGAACATCATCATCCGGGCGACCCAGAAGAACAGGATGTCGTAGCCGGTCACCAGGACGGAGTTCGGGTAGAACTTCGCGAGGCTCTCGGTCTGCTCCGGCCAGCCGAGCGTGGAGAACGGCCACAGGCCGGAGGAGAACCAGGTGTCCAGGACGTCGGTGTCCTGGTGCCAGCCCTCGCCGATGGGGGGCTGCTCGTCCGGGCCGACGCAGACGATCTCGCCGTTCGGGCCGTACCAGACCGGGATGCGGTGGCCCCACCAGAGCTGGCGCGAGATGCACCAGTCGTGCAGGTTGTCGACCCAGTCGAAGTACCGCTTCTCCATCTCCTGCGGGTGGATCTTGACCTTGCCGTCGCGGACGGCGTCGCCGGCGGCCTCGGCCAGCGGACCGACCTTGACCCACCACTGCATGGACAGCCGCGGCTCGATGGTGGTCTTGCAGCGCGAGCAGTGGCCCACCGAGTGGACGTACGGGCGCTTCTCGGCGACGATCCGGCCCTCGGCGCGCAGCGCGGCGACGATCGCCGAGCGGGCCTCCAGGCGGTCCAGGCCGAGGAACGGGCCGTGCACGGTGATGACCGCGTGCTCGTCCATGACCGCGATGTTCGGCAGGTTGTGGCGCTGGCCGATCTCGAAGTCGTTGGGGTCGTGCGCCGGGGTCACCTTGACGGCGCCGGTGCCGAACTCCGGGTCGACGTGGGCGTCGGCGACGATCGGGATCCGGCGGCCGGTCAGCGGCAGCTCGATCTCGGTGCCGACCATGTGCCGGTAGCGCTCGTCGTCCGGGTGGACGGCGACCGCGGTGTCGCCCAGCATCGTCTCGGCGCGGGTGGTGGCCACGACGATCGCGTTCTCGCCGTCGCCGTAGCGGATCGAGACCAGCTCGCCGTCGTCGTCCTGGTACTCCACCTCGATGTCCGAGATGGCGGTCAGGCAGCGCGGGCACCAGTTGATGATGCGCTCGGCGCGGTAGATCAGCTCCTCGTCGAAGAGCTTCTTGAAGATGGTCTGGACGGCCTGGGACAGGCCCTCGTCCATGGTGAAGCGCTCGCGGGACCAGTCCACGCCGTCGCCCAGGCGCCGCATCTGGCCGGAGATCTGGCCGCCGGACTCCGCCTTCCACTTCCAGACGCGCTCGACGAAGGCCTCGCGGCCCAGGTCGTGGCGGGACTTGCCCTCCTTGGCGAGCTCGCGCTCGACCACGTTCTGGGTGGCGATGCCCGCGTGGTCCATGCCGGGCTGCCACAGCGCCTCGTAGCCCTGCATCCGCTTGCGGCGGACCAGCGCGTCGATCAGCGTGTGCTCGAAGGCGTGGCCCAGGTGCAGGCTGCCGGTGACGTTCGGCGGCGGGATGACGATGGTGAACGGGGGCTTGTCGCTCTTGGCGTCCGCGGTGAAGTAGCCACGCTCTACCCAGCGCTCGTACAGCTCGCCCTCTACGTCCGCGGGGGTGTAGGTCGTCGGGAGGGTGGCTGCTTCGTCCCCGGGGTTGTTGCTCACGGGGCGCTGGTTCGTCGTGTCGGTCACGACGCACAGTTTACGGAAGCCGGGGCAGCGGTTGTGACCCGACAGTGCAGCGACCGACCGGGCGCGCCGGGGGGGCCGTACGGTAGCGTGCCCGCATAGTCGACCGGACGGGGCCGCCCACTGGGGCGGCGGGGGAGAAAAGACATATGTACGGCCAGGGCCAGGGACCGCAGCAGTATCCGCAGGGGCAGCCGCAGCAGCCGTACGGCGCTCCCCCGCCGCAGCCCGGCTACGGCGCCCCGCAGCAGCCGCCGGCCTACGGCGCCCCCCAGCCGCCCGCGTACGGAGCCCCGCAGCCGCCGGCCTACGGCGCCCCGCAGCAGCCCCCGTACGGCGCTCCCCAGCCGCCGGCCGGACAGCCCGGGTACGGCTACCCGCAGCAGGCGCCCCCGCCCCCGCAGCAGTGGGGCGGCGTGCCCCAGCAGCCGGGTCAGCCCGGGCAGCCCGGCTACGGCGGCTTCCCGCCGCCGCCCGCCCCGTCCAAGGGCAAGGGCGGCATCATCGCCCTGGTGGTGGTCCTGGTGCTGGCCGCCGCCGGCGGTGGCGCCTGGTACGCGCTGAGCGGCTCCAAGGGCTCGGACACCGCGGGCAAGTACAAGCTGACGGCGCCGCAGAGCGTGGCGGGCTACACCCAGAAGAACGCCTCCGAGAAGGGCCAGCTGACGGGCCTGGACGGCATCGGCACCTTCGAGGGCTCGATCAGCGCGACGTACCAGAAGACCGCCACCGATGTGGCCAGCTTCAGCGGCTCCTGGGGCAAGGTCCCGGACCCGGCCAAGGCGCTCGACCTCGCCGCCCAGAAGATCAACGAGGGCGACGGCGAGGCCGCCTCGGACAAGCCGGTCTGGAAGGAGCAGCTGACGGACGTCGACGCGAACGACCCGAACGACCCGGGCGCCAAGCTCCGCTGCGGCGTGGGCTCCTCCGACAACGGCACCGGCAAGGCCTCGCCGGGCATCCCGATCTGCATGTTCGCCAGCCACTCCACCATCGGCGTGGTCGCGTTCGTCTCCATGGACGCCAGCGGCAAGAGCATCACCTCCACCGAGGCCGCGGCCCGCGCCCGCCAGTTCCGCGACGCCGCGACCGCCGCCAAGTAGGCCTCACCACCCCGCAGTTCACGCTCGAACGGAGCCTCCGTGTCCGACAACCAGTTCGGCCCGCCGCAGCCCGGCTTCGGGTCGCTCGCCCAGGACGGCCAGATACCCCCGCAGGGCGCGCCGGGCGCACCCCAGGGCGGCTGGGGACAGCCGGCCGCACCGCAGCAGCCGTGGGGCGGCGGCGTGCCGCCGCAGGGATTCCCGCCCGGCGCCCCCGCCGGCTACTACCCGCCCGGCGTGCCGGTGGCCAAGAAGTCCCGCAAGGGCCTGTGGATCGGCCTGTCCGTGGTGGCCGCGGTGGTGCTCGGCGGCGCGAGCGTGATCGGTTACCTGATCTACGACACCGCGGCCGAAACCGGCAAGAACAAGATCGCCCTGCCGCAGTCCTTCCACGACCTGACCAGCGACCCGGCGGACGCGGACGCCAAGCGTCTGGCCGACATGCTGCAGAGCGGGCTGTCCTCGGAGAAGGGTTCGTTCACCAACCCGGAGCCGGTCAGCGGCATCTACCGCTCCTCGGACGAGACGCAGATGCTGGTGGTGTCCGGCCTGACCGGCCACGTGCTGTTCCCGTCCAAGCAGGTCGACGTCCTGATCAGCAGCTTCGGCGTCCCCGTCACCGACCGCAGCGACGTGGACACCGGCTCGTTCGGCGGCCGGATGTCCTGCGGCACCACCGATCTGGGCGGCCAGCCCGCCGGGGTCTGCGCCTGGGCCGACAGCTCGTCCGCGGTGATCATCCTGGAGACGGACGCCGGCGGCACGTCGGGCGTCTCCAAGGCGAAGGTCGTCGCCGACACCCAGGAGCTGCGCAAGCTCGCCGAGGTCCCCAAGTAGCCCGCACCGCACGGCAGTCGCGCGAGCACGCGAAAGGGCCCCGCACCGTTCACCGGTGCGGGGCCCTTTCAGTGTCGCCGGGTTGACGCCGGGTCAGGCGCTCTTCTCGCGGCGCTCGCGCTTGATCATGTCGCGCGGGACCAGGGTCGGGATGGCGTGCTTGGAGACGACATCCCCCGTGACCACCACGCGGGCGACGTCCTGACGGGACGGCACCTCGTACATGACGGACATCAGCACCTCCTCCATGATGGCCCGCAGACCGCGCGCGCCGGTGCCCCGCAGGATCGCCTGGTCGGCGATGGCCTCCAGCGCGTCCCGGGTGAACTCCAGCTCCACGCCGTCCAGTTCGAACAGCTTGCGGTACTGCTTCACGAGCGCGTTCTTCGGCTCGGTGAGGATCTGCAGCAGCGCCTCGCGGTCCAGGTTGTGGACGCTGGTGATGACGGGCAGACGGCCGATGAACTCCGGGATCATCCCGAACTTCACCAGGTCCTCCGGCATCACCTGACGGAAGTGGTCCGAGGCGTCCAGCTCGCGCTTGGAGCGGATGGTGGCGCCGAAGCCGATGCCCTTGGCGCCCGCCCGGCCCTCGATGATCCGCTCCAGGCCGGCGAACGCGCCACCCACGATGAACAGCACGTTGGTGGTGTCGATCTGGATGAACTCCTGGTGCGGGTGCTTGCGTCCGCCCTGCGGCGGCACCGAGGCGGTGGTGCCCTCCAGGATCTTCAGCAACGCCTGCTGCACGCCCTCGCCGGAGACATCGCGGGTGATCGACGGGTTCTCGCTCTTGCGGGCGACCTTGTCGATCTCGTCGATGTAGATGATCCCGGTCTCGGCCTTCTTGACGTCGTAGTCGGCCGCCTGAATCAGCTTCAGCAGGATGTTCTCGACGTCCTCGCCGACGTAGCCCGCCTCGGTCAGCGCGGTGGCGTCCGCGATCGCGAACGGCACGTTCAGCATCCGGGCCAGGGTCTGCGCGAGCAGCGTCTTGCCGGAGCCGGTCGGGCCCAGCAGCAGGATGTTCGACTTGGCCAGCTCGATCGCGTCGTCCCGGCCGGAGCCGGAACGACCGGCCTCGCCCGCCTGGACGCGCTTGTAGTGGTTGTAGACCGCGACCGACAGCGCCTTCTTGGCGAGGTCCTGGCCGACCACGTACTGGTCCAGGAACTCGTAGATCTCGCGGGGCTTCGGGAGTTCCTCGAAGCGCACCTCGGAGCTCTCCGCGAGCTCCTCCTCGATGATCTCGTTGCACAGGTCGATGCACTCGTCGCAGATGTACACGCCTGGCCCGGCGATCAGCTTCTTCACCTGCTTCTGCGACTTGCCGCAGAACGAGCACTTGAGCAGGTCGCCACCGTCTCCGATGCGTGCCACGAGGTGCTTCCCCTTCGCCAGGGGCCCCGCGGGGGTCGGGGCCTGGTGCTGTGAGACCGGCTGCGCCGTCGGCGGTCGGTCTGGTATCCGACGGTACTCTGCCGAGCCGTTGTTTCCGTCGACTTCGACCGGTCTGCCCTACGCCCTGGGCGAATTGATACCGAACAGATGCCGTCGCGGGTGCATGACCCGACAGCCATTGTGCCGGGGCCGGGGCCCCGACCGGAACGCCCCGGGGCGGGGCGTACATCACGTACGCACCGCCCCGGGGCGAGCGATCACTCCAGGTAGGAGTTCTTGCGGGTCGAGACGATCTGGTCGATCAGGCCGTACTCCAGCGACTCCTCGGCGGTGAGGATCTTGTCGCGCTCGATGTCCTCGCGGACCTGCTCGACGTCCTTGTTGGAGTGCTTGGCCAGCATGTTCTCCAGCTGCTCGCGCATCCGGAAGATCTCCTTGGCCTGGATCTCCAGGTCCGACACCTGACCGCGGCCGGTCTCGGTGTACGGCTGGTGGATCAGCACCCGGGCGTTCGGCAGCGCCATCCGCTTGCCGGGGGTGCCGGCGGCCAGGATGACCGCGGCGGCCGAGGCGGCCTGGCCCATGCAGACCGTCTGGATGTCGGGCTTCACGAACTGCATGGTGTCGTAGATCGCCGTCAGCGCGGTGAACGAGCCACCGGGCGAGTTGATGTACAGCGAGATGTCCCGGTCCGGGTCCATCGACTCCAGGCAGATCAGCTGCGCCATGATGTCGTTCGCGGAGACGTCGTCCACCTGCGAGCCGAGGAAGATGATGCGCTCCTCGAACAGCTTGGCGTACGGGTCGTACTCACGGACGCCCTGCGAGGTGCGCTCGACGAACCGCGGGACGATGTAGCGGCCCTCGGCCCGCATGTCCTCCAGGCGGGCCTTGGCACCGGACAGGCTGGGGATGTTCATGTTCTCTGGTCCTCCGAAGCGTGCGGTCTGGGTTTCGATACCGGTCAGCCGGCCTGGCCGGCACCGGTGCCGCCGCCGCCCGGGACGTCCGCGGCGCTGTGCATGATCTCGTCGATCAGGCCGTACGCCTTGGCCTCCTCCGGCGTGAACCAGCGGTCGCGGTCGGAGTCCGCGGTGATCTGCTCGAAGGACTGGCCGCTGTGGTTGGCGATCAGCTCCGACATCCGCTTCTTGGTGCGCAGCAGCTGCTCGGCCTGGATCCGGATGTCGGTGGCGGAGCCGCCGAGGCCCGCGGAGGGCTGGTGCATCAGGATGTTGGCGTTCGGCAGCGAGAAGCGCTTGCCCTTGGCGCCCGCGGTCAGCAGGAACTGGCCCATCGACGCGGCCATGCCCATGGCGATGGTCACGACGTCGTTCTTGATGTACTGCATGGTGTCGTAGATCGCCATGCCGGCCGAGATCGAGCCGCCCGGGGAGTTGATGTAGAGGTAGATGTCCTTCTCGGGGTCCGCCGCGAGCAGCAGGAGCTGGGCGGTGATCTTGTTGGCGATGTCGTCGTCGACCTGCTGGCCGAGGAAGATGATGCGCTCGTTGAGCAGCCGGTTGTAGACCTGGTCGCCCAGGCCGCCGCCCACGTCGCCGCCGGCGGCGTGCGGTGCCATCGGGCCAGGCATCTGCATCTGCGGGAACGTCACTTAGCCACCTGCTCAGTCGATCTGCGTGTGTGTCGCTGTCCACCGACCCTAACGCGCAGGCCCCGCCGCTGAATCCCCCACGCAGAACTGTTCGCTGTGAGCGCAGGGTGAGCAGGCCGAACGGGTAAGGGCCCGGGCACCGTGCGGTGCCCGGGCCCTCACCCGGTCCGAAAACTCCGTCGGAGGCCCGACGGTTACGAGGCTCAGGCCTCGGGGGTCTCCTCGGCAGCAGCCTCGGCGGCGGCCTCGGTGACCTCTTCCTCGTCGTCCTCGAAGGAGACGACCTCACCGTTGGTGTCGGTGACCTTGGCGGCCTCGACGACCAGGGCCAGCGCCTTGCCGCGGGCGACCTCGCCGACCAGCAGCTGCACCTGGCCGCCCTGGACGACCTGCTGGGCGAACTGGTCCGGGGTCAGGCCGGAGCCGGCGGCGCGACGGATGAGGTGCTCGGTGAGCTCCTCCTGGTTGACGCCCAGCTCCTCGTTCTTGACGATCTGGTCCAGCACGAACTGGGTCTTGATGCCCTTCTTCGCCTGGTCCTCGGTCTCCTTCTCGTAGTCCTCGAGGGACTTGTCCTGGGAGGCGAGGTAGGTGTCGAGGGTCAGGCCCATCGGCTCCAGCTGGTGGTGCTCCAGGTTGTGCTTGCGGGTGCCGATCTCGTCCGCGAGCAGCTTCTCCGGGTAGTCCATCTCGACCCGGGTCAGCAGCTCGTCCAGGACCTTCTCCTGGGCCTGGGTGGCCTGGTCGAACTCCTTCATCCGCTCAAGGCGCTTGCGGGAGTCCCCGCGCAGCTCCTCCAGGGTGTCGAACTCCGACGCCAGCTGGGCGAACTCGTCGTCCAGCTCGGGGAGTTCCTTCTCCTGGACGGTGGTCACGGTGACGGTGACCTCGGAGTCCTTGCCGGCCTGGGTGCCACCCTTGAGGGTGGTGGTGAAGGTCTTGACCTCACCGGCGGACAGGCCGACGACGGCCTCGTCGATGCCGTCCAGCAGACGGCCGGAGCCGATCTCGTAGCTCACGCCGGTGGCGGTGCCGTCCTCCGGCACCTCACCGTCGACCTTGGCCTCCAGGTCGATGACCACGACGTCGCCCTCGGCGGCGGCGCGCTCGACATCCTTCACGGAGCTGAAGCGCTCGCGCAGCTGCTGCAGCGACTTCTCGATGTCCTCGTCGGAGACCTCGACCGGGTCCACCACGACGGCGATCTCGGTGAAGTCCGGCAGGGCGACCTCGGGACGGACGTCGACCTCGGCGGTGAACTTCAGGTCACCGCCGTCGGCCAGGTTCTCGACACCGGCGATGTCGGTGATGTCCGGCTGGCCCAGCACATCGATCTGGCCCTCGTCGACGGCCTGCGTGTAGAAGCGCGGAAGCGCGTCGTTGACGGCCTCCTCCAGCACCGCGCCCCGGCCGAAGCGCTGGTCGATGACCCGGTTCGGGATCTTGCCCTTGCGGAAGCCCGGGACGGTGACCTGCTGGTTGATCTTCTTGTACGCCGCGTCGAGGCTGGGCTTGAGCTCCTCGAAGGGCACCTCGACGGTGAGTCGAACCCGGGTCGGGTTCAGAGTCTCGACGGCGCTCTTCACGGTTGGGTCTCCTAGGGGGGCTTGCGGTCAGGGCGATAGGCGGTTGGGTCTGAAAATGCTGTCCGTACTACCGCCAGCGGTCCATCCTACCGGTACCACGAAAGCGACTGTGCCCGGCACCGGGTGCACCACGCTGCGGATCCGCCACATCCGTGCCCCGCAACGACAACAGGGCCCCGCCCACCGACGAGACCCTGCCGCACGGTCGGGGTGACCGGATTCGAACCGACGGCCTTCCGCTCCCAAAGCGGACGCGCTACCAACCTGCGCCACACCCCGTGGTGCCGAGCAGAAGAGTACACGTCGGCCCGCCTCCGACCGGGGCGATATCCGCGAGCCGACGGCGCGGAAGAAGTGTGCAATCCACCGGCTCGACCAGGTACCCTGATCCAGTCCTCGCCACCGCGACAGCGGTGCGGGTACGCCTTTGCGGGTGTAGCTCAATGGTAGAGCCCCAGTCTTCCAAACTGGTCACGCGAGTTCGATTCTCGTCACCCGCTCCAGCAAGGCCGACGGCCCCGACTGCCAACGCAGTCGGGGCCGTTGGCGTTTCGACCGTTGGCGTTTCGGGCCCTTGTCGTTTCGGGGCCGCTGTCGTTCGCGGGCAGCCCGAAGGCCCCGCGCGGCCGTGGTGGCTGCGCGGGGCCTTCGGGGGGTGAGGCGTGGATCAGACGTTGACGCCGTGGGCCGCCAGGTAGGCGATCGGGTCGATGTCGGAGCCGTAGTCCGGGGTGGTGCGGATCTCGAAGTGCAGGTGCGGGCCGGTGACGTTGCCGGTCGCGCCGGAGAGCCCGATCTGCTGGCCCGCCGTCACGGACTGGCCGGCCGAGACGGAGATCGAGGACAGGTGGGCGTACTGGGCGTACTTGCCGTCGGCCAGCTTGATGACGACCTGGTTGCCGTAGGCGCCGCCGTTGCCGGCGGAGACCACGGTGCCCGCGGCGACGGCCTTGAGGCTGGTGCCGGTGGCGACCGGGAAGTCGATGCCGGTGTGGTAGCCGCTGGACCAGTTGGAGCCGGCCACCTTGTAGCCGGTGGTGACCTTGCCCGGCGCCGGGGCGACGTACGCGGCGTTGGAGCTGGTGGTCGCGGGGGCCGGGGCCTTCGCGGGGGCGGCCGGGGCGACGGCGGCGGCCTTCGGGGCCGGGGCGGCCGGCTGGGCCTTCGCGGCGGTGGGGGCGGTGGTGGCCGGCTTGGCGGTGGGGGCCTGCTGGGTGGCGGCCTTCGGCGCGGCGGCGGGCTTGGCGGCGGCGTCCGTGGCGGACTTGGCGGCCGGGGCCTTCGCGGGGGCGGCCGGCGCCTTGGCCGGGGCGGCCTGGCCGTTGATGGTCAGCTGCTGGCCGGGGAAGATCAGGTCGGGGTTGCCGCCGACCACGGAGTGGTTGTCCTGGTACAGCTTCTGCCAGCCGCCGTCGACGTGCTGCGCGTCGGCGATCTTGGACAGGGTGTCGCCGGAGACGACCCGGTAGTCGTGCGCGGCGGGGGTCTGGTCGGCGACCGGGGTGGCGTCCACCGAGACGGTCGACGGGCGGTTGGCGCCCTGGTCGGCGGCGGTGTGCGCGGAGGCGGCGGTGACCGGGAGGCCGATCGCGGCGCCGGCCACACCGGCGGCGATGGCGATGCGGACGACGGTGGCCAGGCTCGGCTTGCGGTGCTTGCCCTGAGCGGACATGAAGGCGTTCCTCTCCGACGCCTGCGAGGTGAGCTGTCGGGTTCGGGCGAGAGTTGCCCGGCCGCACGAGTGCGACTTCACCCCAAGCCGTTCCCGAATGTTCCCGGGCCCGGCGACTTACCTGTGGTTCCCCCGCTCCTGCCGTGGCGTGGTATCTGGTCGGCACCGGACGACGGCAGGACTAGGCGTTCCGTCCGGTGGCCCGCCCGGTCACTGGCCGGGCTGCGGAGGAAGCAAATCCCACGGCCCGCAAGGCTGGCAAACGCCGATTGGCCCCACTCCCGGGATCGGGAAGGGGCTGACGGAGCACCAGGTCACGCTGTGCGGGCGCCGCACTGCGGTGCGCGTACGGGATCATGACGGTACGCACACGAACCCCGCACGGTGGGCGAGATCGGCCACCGTGCGCGTTCGCACGACGACCCGGCGTGAGCGCGCGGGTGAGCCTGGTCACCCGCGGGCAGGCCGAGCGGACGGCGCAGGGAGGCCTCCCACCCGTCTTGGCGTGCCGTCGGCGACCCGACGCGACGTCAACCCGCGATCGACGCGATGGCCTTGGAGACGGAGGTGAGGAACTGCTGGATCGGACCGGCCATGGTCGACTGGCTGAGCATGAAGCCGAACAGCGCGGCGACGATGGCGTGCCCGGACTTCAGCTGCTTGTTGCGAATGAAGATCGCGACGATGATGCCGAACAGGACAAGCGCGGAGACGGAGAAGGCCACCGGGACTCACTTCCTCGATTCATGGCGGGGGTTCGGGTGGGAGCCGCCGATGGCTCCCAGGCGGAAACCGGCCCCTGCCCCCCGTGTCCCCACCACTCCATCCGGACTCAGTGTGGTCGCTCGTGCTGAGTGCGTAAAGGACTTGCCCGGTCGCCCGGGGCCCCAACCCGGCTGGTAGGACTGATTTTCGCCGACCGCGACGATAGCGGACGGGTTCTGACGTCCCGTCGGCGGGCGGTGGTCCGCCCAGGCCGGCGCGGCAAAGCGGCAGGCAGATCCGCCATCGCCGCCGTCTCCGGGCGGCGTACCGGAATTGGCCGAAGATCAACGCCCGGGTTTGACACTCCGTGGGCACTCCGCGCTCACCGCACCTGCACGACAGGCGAGTTCAGCGGCGCCAGATCAGCAGCACCGCGCGGTCGTCGTTGACGTGCTTGGCGACGGTGTCGATCAGCCGGACCGCGGCGCCGTGCCGGACCGCCACGGGGACGGTGGCGACCAGCCGGTCGGCCTCGCCCATCAGCCGGTCCATGCCCTCCGCGAGGTCGCGGCCGGGGATCTCCACCATGCCGTCGGTGCACAGCATCAGGACGTCGCCGGGGCCGAGGACGCCGCGCACCCCTTCGAACTTGGCCTCGTCGTAGACGCCGAGCAGCGGGCCCTCGGCCTCCTTGACCTCCCAGTACCCGGCCCCGGCCAGCCGGTGCATGCCGGGCAGGTGGCCGGCCGAGAGCAGTTCGTACTCGCCGGTGTCCATGTCGACCACCAGGTGCACGGCGGTGGCGAAGCCCTCCGCCCAGTCCTGGCGCAGCAGGTAGCCGTTGGCGGCGGGCAGGAAGTCGTGGGCGGGCAGCGAGCCGAGCAGTCCGCCGAACGCGCCGGACAGCAGCAGGGCGCGGCTGCCGGCGTCCATGCCCTTGCCGGAGACGTCGGCGAGGACGACTTCGAGCATCCGCCCGCCGGGGCCGGTGCGGGCGGCAGCCATGAAGTCGCCGGAGAAGGACTGGCCGCCGGCCGGGCGCAGCGCGGTGTCGGTGTGCCAGCCGTCGGGGAGTTGCGGGATGCGGCCCTGGACCCGGATCCGCTCGCGCAGGTCGAACAGCATGGTGGAGCCGCCGCGCCAGGGCACGCCGATCCGGCGGCGGAACTGGGCGACCAGCAGTCCGGCGACGCCGACCGCGCCGACCACCAGCGCGGCTCCCGGGGTCACGCCGTGGGCGTAGGCCTCGGGCCGCGCGCTGGCGACGCGTTCGCCGGTGTGCACCAGGGACTCGGTGACCAGCCCGGCGGCGGCGACGGCGTACAGCAGCACCAGGGTGCCGGGGCGCAGCAGCAGCGCGCCGGCCAGCACCGGCAGCACCAGGGCGGTGGGCGGGGCCCAGTCGGGGGCCGCGATGTTCAGCAGGACCAGGACGGGCACCGCGAGGGCGAGGGCGGCGAACGCCCACCAGTCGGCGCCGTCGCCGCGGAAGTAGTCGACTCCGGTGCGGCGCAGCCTGCGTCGGGCCCGGTACAGCGCCGCGCGCAGCCGGGCCGTCACGGGCTCGCGGGACGGTCCGCCGTCCCGGCCCGTCGCTGTGGGACGCGCTCTGCCGGCCATGGGGACCGACCTTATCCACCGGCGGTGCGTGCGTCGACGGCCCGGGTGGCACCGAGTGCAGCGGGAGTGGCACGCTCCGGTGGGTTTCGGCCGCGCGGGGGCCGCCCGCGACATGCGCGCGACAAATCGCTCGCACGGTTCCGGATCCGATGATAGGCAGGGCCTCATGACGACTCAACACCCCCGACTGACCGTGCGGCCGCTGCAGGCCGAGGAGTGGAACACCTGGTACGACAGCCTGCTGGTGGCCTTCGGCGGCACCGAGGAGCCGCCCGAGGAGCGGTCGTTGTGGCGCGAGTTGACGGAGGTGGAGCGTTCGCTGGCGGCCTGCGAGGGCGAGCGGATCGTCGGCAGCGCCTCCGCGTTGAGCTTCCGGGTGGTGGTGCCGGGCGGCGCGGTGCTGCCGGCGGCGGGCGTGACGATGGTGGGCGTGCTGCCCACCCACCGGCGGCGCGGCGCGCTGACGGCCCTGATGCGCCGCCAGTTGGACGACGTGCACGCGGCCGGGGAGCCGCTGGCGGTGCTGACGGCGTCCGAGCCGCCGATCTACGGGCGCTTCGGCTACGGCCAGGGCACCCGCAAGGTGACGGTGTCGATGACCCGCGGCCGGGTGCGGGTGCACACCCCGGAGCAGCAGGGCGAGTTGGTGCTGCGGCTCGCGGACCCGGCCGCCGAGCTGGCCCGCTGCGAGGAGCTGTACGCCCGCCTGGCCACCCGCCGTCCGGGCACCCTGGTGCGGCAGCCGGGCTGGGAGAAGCTGCCGGTGCTGGACGCGCCGGGCTCCCGCGGCGGCTTCTCCCCGCTGCAGTCGGTGGTGGCGGAGGACCCGAACACGGGCGAACTGCTCGGCTACGCCCGGTACGCGGTGAAGAGTGACTGGAACGAGCGGGGTGCGGCCGGCGTGGTCCGGGTCCGCGTGGTGCAGGCGGAGCAGCCGTGGGTGTACGCCCGGCTGTGGGAGTTCCTGCTCGACCTCGACCTGACGGAGCGGGTGGAGGCGCACAACCTGCCGGCCGACGACCCGCTGCTGCACCTGGTGTCGGACGTCCGGCACCTGGCGCCGCGCCTGGTGGACGCCATGTTCGTGCGGCTGGTGGATCTGCCGAGGGCGTTGGAGGCGCGCGGCTGGGCGCAGCCGGTGGACGCGGTGCTGGAGGTCACCGACGCGTTCTGCCCGTGGAACGCGGGCCGTTGGCGGCTGACGGCCGCGCCGGGCAAGCCGGCGTCCTGCGTGCCGACCGACGATCCGGCCGATCTGGCGCTGGACGTACGGGAGTTGGGCTCGGCGTACCTGGGCGGCACCGCGCTGTCGGCGCTGGCCGCGGCGGGCCTGGTGCGGGAGTTGCGGCCGGGTGCGCTGGAGTCGGTGTCGGCGGCGTTCCGTTCGGGGCTGGAGCCCTGGCTGCCGCACGGCTTCTGACCGGCCGCCCGCAGCACGCGCGCGCCCGCCCGGGTCGACTCCCGGGCGGGCGCGGTGCGTTGCGGGTGGATCAGCCCTGCGGGTGGTGGGCCGGGACGGGCGGCAGCTCACCGGTGGTCTCGTACTCGGAGAGCATCTCGATCCGGCGGGTGTGCCGGGCCTCGCCGCTGTACGGGGTGTTGAGGAAGATCTCGACGAACTCGGTGGCCTCGTCCAGGGTGTGCATCCGGCCGCCGACCGAGATCACGTTGGCGTTGTTGTGCTCGCGGCCCAGGGCGGCGGTCTGCTTGCTCCAGGCCAGCGCGGCGCGGACGCCCTTGACCTTGTTGGCGGCGATCGCCTCGCCGTTGCCGGAGCCGCCGATCACCACGCCCAGCGCCTCGGGGTCGGCGGCGGTGCGCTCGGCCGCCCGGAGGCAGAACGGCGGGTAGTCGTCCTCGGCGTCGTAGATGTGCGGGCCGCAGTCGACCGGCTCGTGCCCGGCCCCCTTCAGCCACTCGACGAGGTGGTTCTTCAGTTCGTATCCGGCGTGGTCGGAGCCCAGGTAGACGCGCATGGACACGAGTGTGACATGCCACCGGGCCCGCACCCCGACAGGGGCGGCGGGCCCGGTTCGGACACGTCGTCAGCGTCGGCCGACGAGCTTCCAGGTGAGCGGCAGAGCGCCCATCGCGAGGGCCATCTTCAGCGCGTCGCCGATCAGGTACGGGTACATGCCGAGGCCGGCGGCCTTGGCCAACGGGACGTCCAGGGCGAACGCCAGGTACGGCACGCCGACCGCGTAGATCACCAGGCTGCCGAGCGCCATCGCGCCGGCGGTGCGCAGCGGGCTGCGGTCGGCGCCGCGGCGGGCCAGCGCGCCGGTGAGGGCGGCGGCCAGCACGAAGCCGATCACGTAGCCGAAGGTGGCCATGCCGGCGCCGGAGGTGCCCTCGGCGAACCAGGGCAGCCCGGCCGCGCCGGCGGCCAGGTAGAGGCCGAGGGCGGCGGCGCCGCGGCGGGCGCCGAGCGCGGTGCCGACCAGCAGCGCGGCGAAGGTCTGGCCGGTCACCGGCACCGGGGAGCCCGGCACGGGGACGGACAGCTGGGCGGCGATGCCGGTCAGCGCGGCGCCGCCGGCCACCAGGGCCAGGTCGCGGGCCCGCGCGCCGATCCGGGTGGACGCCTGCGGCAGCAGGTCGGCGAGGACGGCGGTGGACGGTGTCGGCGCGGCGATGGCCATGGCTGCTCCCGGGATCCGATGAGGGTGATCACCTGTGAACCTACGCTGCGTCAGGGCCCCGCCACCGCGTCGGAGCGCGACAAAGCCGACCGGGCCCGGCTTGTCGGGTCCGGCCTGTGACCAAGCCCTCACGACCGCGTACGGTAGCGGGGTGATCACTGTCCGTCGGAAGGGCGTCCGGATGCCGGGCCCGGTTGGGGCGTCCACGTCATATGCCGAATAGTGGACAGACCCCACCGAAATGGTCGGGCAGTCACACAGTCTGGAACCCCTCCGCATGACCCGTACTCCCCCCTCCGCCAAGGCGTCCGCCCGGCCGGCCGCCGACGGCGCCGCCGAGGACACCGGTCTGGCGCACGGACTCAAGCAGCGCCATCTGTCGATGATCGCGCTGGGCGGCGTGATCGGCGCCGGGCTGTTCGTCGGCTCCGGCTCCGGCATCGCCGCCGCCGGTCCGGCCGTGGTGCTCGCCTTCGCCGCCTCCGGGCTGCTGGTGATGCTGGTGATGCGGATGCTCGGCGAGATGTCCGCGGCCCGGCCCGCCTCCGGCTCGTTCTCGGTGCACGCCGACCGGGAGATAGGCCCGTGGGCCGGCTTCACCGTCGGCTGGCTGTTCTGGATACTCCTGTGCGTCGGCGTCGCGGTGGAGGCGATCGGTGCGGCCGGCATCGTCTCCGGCTGGCTGCCCGCCGTGCCCTCCTGGGCCTGGGTCGCGATCTTCATGGCCTTCTTCTGCGTCACCAACCTGGCGGCGGTGCGCAACTTCGGCGAGTTCGAGTTCTGGTTCGCCGCGATCAAGGTGCTGGCGATCAGCGCCTTCCTGGTGATCGGCGTGCTGGCCGTGCTCGGCCTGCTGCCCGGCACCGCCTCCCCCGGCGCCGCCAACCTGACCGGCCACCACGGCTTCCTGCCGCACGGCGCGAGCGGCCTGGTCACCGGCCTGCTCGCCTCGGTCTTCGCGTACGGCGGCCTGGAGACCGTCACCATCGCCGCCGCCGAGTCCGAGAATCCCCGGCGCAGCGTGGCCGTCGCGGTGCGCACCGCGATGTGGCGGATCGCGCTGTTCTACGTCGGTTCGATGGCGGTCATCGTGACGCTGGTGCCGTGGGACGACCCGTCCGTCGTCCGGCCCGGCCCGTACGTGGCGGTGCTGCAGACCCTGGGCATCCCGGGGGCGGCGCAGCTGATGAACGTGGTGGTGCTGATCGCGCTGCTGTCCGCGATGAACGCCAACATCTACGGCTCGTCCCGGATGGCGCACTCGCTGGTCGCCCGCGACCACGGCCCGCGTGCGCTGGCCCGGCTGTCCGGCGGCGTCCCGCGGCGCGCGGTGCTGGCGTCCTGCGCGTTCGGGTTCCTGGCGGTGCTGCTGTCCTACTGGTGGCCGGAGACGGTCTTCAGCTGGCTGCTCAACATGGTCGGCGCCGCTGTCCTGGTGGTCTGGGCGTTCATCGCCGTCGCCCAGCTCCGGATGCGGCGCAAGGTGTCCGCCGACCGGCTCCCCGTCCGGATGTGGGCGTTCCCGTACCTGACGTACACCGCGCTGGCGGCGATCGCGGTCATCCTGGTCCTGATGACCCTCGACCCCGCGAACCGCATCCAGCTCTACTTCACCGCCGGTCTGACGATCGCCCTGGCCGCCGTCGGTTTCCTGCGGAACCGCGCCCGGGCCGTCTGACAGCAGAGATCCCCGCGCCCTTGGCAGGGCACGGGGACCGGCACGGATGTGGCCGAGGGTGTTCGCACAGCCGTCCGCGCACCGGACGGACTACTCGAACGACGGCCCCGCGGTCCGCGTCCGCTTGATCTCGTAGAACCCGGGCGTCGAGGCCACCAGCAGCGTCCCGTCCCAGAGGCGGGCCGCGGCCTCGCCCCGCGGGGTGGGGGTGACGACCGGACCGAAGAAGGCGACCCGCTCGCCGTCGGCGCCGTCCACGGCGATGACCGGGGTGCCGACGTCCTCGCCGACCAGTCCGATGCCCTCCGCGTGGGAGGCGCGCAGCTTCTCGTCGTGGGCGTCCGTGTCGGCCGCATCCGCGAGCTCCTCGGGCAGCCCGGCCGCGGCGAGGGCGGCGACCACGGTCTCCCGGGTGTTCGGCAGGCCCTGGTTGTGGAAGCGCAGACCGAGCTCGGTGTAGAGGCGGCCCAGCACCTCCTCGCCGTACTGCTCGGCGGCGGCGATCAGCACCCGGACCGGGCCCCAGCCGGCGGCCAGCAGCTCGCGGTACTGCTCGGGCAGGTCGTCGCGCTTCTCGTTGAGGACGGACAGGCTCATCACGTGCCAGCGGACGTCCACCGGGCGGAGCTTTTCGACCTCCAGCATCCAGCGCGAGGTCATCCAGGCCCAGGGGCAGATCGGGTCGAACCAGAAGTCGGCGGTCTTGCGGCTGTCTGCAGTGCTCACGGGCGGCGTCCTCGGAAGTCGACGGTCGAGAGGTGCGGAGTGTCCCCCTCGGAGCTGCAACCCGGGGGCTTCCCTGATGATTCCTCACCCAGTGCAATGGCACAGCGGGGGGAGCGTGAAAGGATGCCCCCCACGGGGTGCCATGAACACTCCGAAAAGCCGTGTGTTCCGTACAGAGGAGTGCCGCCGTGCCGGGCAAGAACCTGAGCCGTGAGGAGGCCCGCGACCGGGCCGCGATCATTCGGGTCGAGAACTACCGCATCCACCTGGACGTGAGTGCGGCGGCCGATCCCGGCCGGCCCACCTTCCGATCCACCACCCGGATTTCGTTCGACTGCAGCGCTCCGGGCGCGTCGAGCTTCGCCGACCTGCTGGCCCCCGAGGTGGTCTCGGTCGAGCTGAACGGGCGCGCGCTGGACCCGGCCGAGGTGTTCGACGGCACCCGGGTCGCGCTGCCGGAGCTCGCCGCGCACAACAAGCTGACCGTGGTCGCCGAGTGCGCGTACAGCCGCACCGGCGAGGGCCTGCACCGCTTCGTCGACCCGGTGGACGGCGAGACCTACCTCTACACCCACTACGAGCCGGCCGACTCCCGCCGGGTGTTCGCCAACTTCGAACAGCCCGACCTGAAGGCCCCGTTCAGCTTCACCGTGACCGCCCCGGCGGCCTGGGACGTGTACGCCAACGCGGTGCACGAGCGCATCACCGACGAAGGCGACGCCCGCACCTGGGAGTTCGCGCCGACCCGGCCGATCTCCACCTACCTGACCGCCGTGGTGGCCGGCCCGTACCACGTGGTGCGCGACCACTACTCCCGCGAACTGCCCGACGGCACCGTGCTGGAGATCCCGCTCGCCACCACCTGCCGCCGCTCGCTGGCCCCGTACTTCGACGCCGACGAGATCCTCACCGTCACCAAGCAGGGCCTGGACTTCTTCCACGACGAGTTCGACTACCCGTACCCGTTCGGCAAGTACGACCAGTGCTTCGTCCCCGAGTACAACATCGGCGCGATGGAGAACCCGGGCTGTGTGACCTTCCGCGAGGAGTTCGTCTACCGCTCGAAGGTCACCGAGGCCGCGTACGAGTCCCGCGCCAACGTGATCCTGCACGAGATGGCGCACATGTGGTTCGGCGACCTGGTCACCATGAAGTGGTGGGACGACCTGTGGCTGAAGGAGTCGTTCGCCGACTTCATGGGCTCCTTCGCGCAGATCGAGGCCACCAAGTACCGCTCCGCCTGGATCACCTTCGCCAACCGCCGCAAGGCCTGGGCGTACCGGCAGGACCAGTTCCCCACCACCCACCCGATCACCGCGGACATCCGCGACCTGGAAGACGCCAAGCTCAACTTCGACGGCATCACCTACGCCAAGGGCGCGTCCGTCCTCAAGCAGCTGGTCGCCTACGTCGGCCGGGACGCCTTCTTCGAGGGCGCCCGCCGCTACTTCAAGAAGCACGCCTTCGGCAACACCGTCCTCGCCGACCTGCTGAACGCCCTGGAGGAGACCAGCGGCCGCGACCTGCGCAGCTGGTCCGCCGCCTGGCTGCAGACCTCCGGCGTCAACGTCCTGACCCCCGAGGCCACTTCGGACGCCGAGGGCCGGCTCACCGAGCTGGCGATCCGGCAGGACGGCGACGTTCTCCGCCCGCACCGGATCGCCGTCGGCCTGTACGACCGCGCCGAGGACGGCTCGCTGGTCCGCACCGACCGCTACGAGCTGGACGTCACCGGCGCCCGCACCGTGGTCGCCGAGGCGGCCGGGCATTCGGTGCCCGCGCTGGTGCTGCTCAACGACGACGACCTGACGTACTGCAAGGTCCGCTTCGACGAGCGCTCGCTGGAGACCCTGCGCACCGGCCTCGGCGACATCACCGGCGAGTCCGGCCTGGCCCGGGCGCTGGCCTGGTCCGCGGTGTGGAACCTGACCCGGGACGGGCTGATGCCCACCCGCGACTACCTCGACCTGGTGCAGCGCTTCGCCGGCCGGGAGTCCGACATCGGCGTCCTGCAGTCCCTGCACCAGCAGGCCGGCATCGCCCTGGAGGTGTACGCGGACCCCGCCCGCCGCGCCGAGTACGGCACCGCACTCGCCGAGGTCGCGCTGCGCGAGCTCTCCCAGGCCGCCCCCGGCAGCGACCACCAGCTCGCCTGGGCCCGCTTCCTGGCCGACACCGCCGAGCGCGCCGACCACCTTCAGCTGCTGCGCGGCCTGCTGGAGGACACCGCCCGGATCGACGGCCTGACGGTCGACCAGGAACTGCGCTGGAACTTCTGGCTGGCCCTCGCCGTCAACGGCGAGGCCACCACCGAGGAACTGGCCGCCGAACTGGCCCGCGACAACACCGCCAGCGGCCGCCGCCAGCACACCGAGTGCCTGGCCGCGCGACCCACCGCGGAGGCCAAGGCCGCCGCCTGGACCTCGGTGGTCGACTCCGACGAACTGCCCAACGCCCTGGTCGAGGCGCAGATCGCCGGCTTCAACCTGGCCGGGCAGCGCGAGTTGACGGCCGGCTACACCGGGCCGTACTTCGAGATCCTGGAGTCGATCTGGGCGGACCGCTCGATCGAGATCGCGATGCGGATCGTCGGCGGCTTCTTCCCGCGCTACCAGACCACGCCCGAGACCCTGGCGGCCACCGACGCCTGGCTGACCGGGCACCCGGCCGCCGCGCCGGCGCTGCGCCGCCTGGTGCTGGAGTGCCGCGACGACCTGGCCCGCGCGCTGCGCGCCCAGGAGTGCGACGCCGAGTAGCCGAACGCACAGTGGGGCAACTCCCGTCTTCGTACCGGGAGTTGCCCCACTGCGCGCGGGCGTCCGCTACTTCAGGGTGGCGGAGGTCAGACCCGCCTGGACCTGGCGCTGGAAGGACAGGTACACCACCAGCACCGGCAGCATCGCGATCGTCATGCCGGCGAACAGGCCGGGGAAGTCGCTGGCGTAGCCGGACTGCTGGGCCAGGTTCATCAGGCCCTGGGCGAGCATCGAGTGGTCCGGGTCGGAGCCGCTCTGCTGCTGCATCAGGGTCAGCGGCAGCAGGTACTGGTTCCACTGCCCGAGCACGTTGAAGATGAACACGCTGATCAGGCCGGACTTCGCCATCGGCACCATGACCTGGAAGAACGCCCGGCTGTGCGAGCAGCCGTCGATCATCGCGGCCTCGTGCACGGCACTGGGCAGCGAACGGAAGAACGAGTACAGGAAGAACACGGTGAACGGCAGCGAGTAGGCCGTGTACACCAGGATCAGGCCGACGTACTGGTTCAGGCCCAGCCACGGGATCACGTCGCCGAGGTTCTTCACCATGAAGAACAGCGGGACGAGCGCCAGGTACACCGGGAACATCGCGCCGGCGACGAAGAAGTAGTAGATGATCCGGTTGCCGCGGAACTCGTAGCGGGCCAGCACGTAGGCGGCCATCGCGCCGAGCAGCATCGTCAGCGTGAGCGAACCGGCCAGCACGATCAGGGTGTTGACGAAGAAGTCGCCGATGCCCTTCTGCCAGGCCCGGCCGAAGGCGTCGAAGCTCCAGTGGGACGGCCAGCTCCAGGCGCTGCTGCCGATCTCGGTGTTGTTCTTGAAGGAGCCGAGGACGATCCAGATCAGCGGACCGATGATCAGCAGTGCCCACAGCGCCAGGAAGCCGTGCGAGAAGACGTTGAGGACTCCCCCGCCGTCCGCGAAGCGCTGTTCCTTGCCGGGCCTGCGCGGCTTGTCGTCCCCGCCCCGCTGAGCCGGGATGCCGGTGGTGGCGTCGGTATTGGTGCTCATGCCGGGAACCTCAGAACTCGATCTTCTCGCGCCGGGTGACCCGGAGCGAGACGACGGACAGGACCATGGTGATGAAGAAGATCACCACACCCATGGCACAGGCGTAGCCGGCCTTGCCGAAGGTGATGAAGTTGCGCATCAGCAAGGTCGCCATGATCTCGCTGTGGTGGTCCGGGCCACCGCCGTAGTAGGCGCCGGGGGTCATGGTGGAGACCAGCGCGAAGGCGTCCATCGCGGCGATCGCCAGGTAGACCCAGGCGGTCTGGATGGTCTCCCAGAGCAGCGGCAGCGTGATCTTGAAGAAGGTGGTGCCGCGCTTGGCGCCGTCCAGCAGGGCGGCCTCGTAGATGTCCTTCGGGATGCTCTGCATGGCGGCCGAGAACAGCACCAGGTAGAAGCCGACGCCGGACCAGATCAGCACGCCCATGATGCACCACAGGCCGAAGTCGGGGTCGGCGAGCCACTGCCAGGGGTGCGCCGGGTCGACGATGCCGATCTTGGACAGCACGCCGTTCAGCAGACCGCCCTCGTCGGTCCGGTAGACGCCCTGGAAGAGCACCGACAGGATCGCGACCGACAGCACCTGCGGGAAGAAGAAGACCACCTTGTAGAAGGCGGATCCCCGCACGCCCTGCACGCCGCCCGTCCCGCTCCGGCCGCCCACGTTGAGCATGAAGGCGAAGAACAGCGCCAGCAGGATGGTGGCCAGCGGCAGCACGATCAGCAGCAGCAGGTTGTGCTGCAGTGCGCCGAGGAAAACGCTGTCCTTGAAGAGCTTGGTGTAGTTGTCCAGCCCGATGAAGTTCATCTCCGGCGAGGCGCCGGACCAGTCCGTCAGCGAGTAGCCGAAGGTCTGCAGGTAGGGCCAGATGACCAGGGCGATGTACAGCACGACGGGAACGACGAGGAACCCGAAGATGAAGGGGTATTTACGGTGACGCATGCGAGCTGCTCCTGTCCGCCGACAGCCTGTGGTCAGACAGGCTTGAAACTGCGGTTATCGCGTGGAACGGCCGGGGCCCGCGAGCGGACCCCGGCCTTTCGGTGACAAGCCGTCGGCCTGCTGGTGGGTCAGACCTTCTTGGCGGTCGCGGCCTTGCCGCGGGCCACCCACTCCTGCGGAGTGATGCGCTTGTTGACCAGCTCGTTGGTGGCGTTCTGCAGCTCGGTGTCGAACGGGGTCTGCAGGTCCGGGTAGGTGAAGTTGAACGTCCCGGTGCCGGCCGCGTCGACGGCGGTGGCGGACGACTTGGTGCCCGGCTTGAGCTGCACGTCGGCGCCGATGCCGCCCTTGAGGACGGTGAGGGAGTTGGCGGCGGCGGCGAACTTGCCGGAGCCCTCCTTCGTCAGCATCATGCGCAGGAGCTCGAGGCCGCCGTTCTTGTTCTTGGCCTTGCTCGGCACGATGAACGGCTCGCCGGCGCCGGCCCGGACCGCGGTGGCGGGCAGCTTGTCGCCGGGCAGCGACGGGATCGGCAGGAAGGCCATGTCGAAGTCGGCCGGGGTGGAGGCCAGCATCTCGTTCTCCAGCCAGGAGCCGGACGGGATGAAGGCGGCCTTGCCCTGGCACCAGGCGGTCTGCGACTCGGTGTGGGTCATGCCGTTGGTGCCCGGGAGCAGGTAGTCGTTCTCCATGATCTTGTAGAACGCGGAGACACCGGCGAGCACGGCCGGGTCGTCCCAGGCCGCGGCCTCACAGGCGTTGATCTTCTTGATCAGCTCGGCGCCGCCCTGCTTGCCGATCAGGTCGAGGATCACGTAGTTCGCGTAGTAGGGGTACTTGCCCTGGTGCGCGAACGGGGCGACGCCGGCGGCCTTGATGGTGCCGCAGAGGGTGATGAACTCGTCCCAGGTCTTGGGCGCGGTCCAGCCCTTGTCCTTGAACAGCTTGGCCGAGTACCAGAGGCCGTACACGGTGTACACGTAGTTCAGCGAGTACATCTTGTCGCCGATGGTGCCCTGCTCGATGGTGCCCGGCAGCAGGACGTCGCGGATCTTCTTCGACGGGTCGTCCAGGTACGGGGCGTCCAGCAGCGCCGTCAGGTCGGTGAGCTGACCGGCGCCGACCAGGACGTCGATCTTCATCTGCTGGGCGCCGGAGTTGTCGATGACGTCCGGCGGGTTGCCCGCGTTGAAGCGCGGCTGGAGCTTGCCGCTGATCTCCTGGGTGCCCAGGTGCGAGATGTTCGCGCCCGAGTAGGTCTTCTTGTACATGTCCTCGAAGGCCTTGGCGTAGTCGTCGCCGTAGCCGCCCTTGAAGATCACGACGTCCAGCGGGTCACTCGCCTTGACCCCGAACGGGTTCTTGCTGTCGCCCCCGACCGCCGGAGAGCTCGACTTGTTGTCGCTGCTACCGGTACCGCCGGCGCAGGCCGCGAGCAGCGAGCTGCTGCCGGCCGCCAGGACGGTGATCGCGGCCGCGCGCTTGAACAGGTCGCGGCGGTTGTACTCAGTTGCAGAGCCCATGCGTGCCCTAACCCCTCAGTTCCAGAAGAAATGAGCCGAGCTGACGTCACGTCAACTCCGTTGGCCCGGAAGGTGCCCAGCGGCGAAGTTGCCGGTCAGAGGCGGTGTGATGATGCGCAAAGGTATAGTCCACTGTTCATCTGACAGCAATAGGCCGCCGGTCTGATAACAAACCTGACAGTCAAAGCGTTGTCGGCGGTGCAGCATGTGCAATGTGCAGGGACCCTGCTCATTGCATGTCCGCGCCAGCCGTGATCGCGAATCTAGCGCGCTTGTGTTCGTTTGAACATACAAACGCGCAGCTCCGCGCATCACGGTTCGAGAACTGTGACGGCGGAGCTGCACGCAGTGATCCCTGATGGACCCTCAGTTTCAGTCGTTCCGAAGGCCCTTGTCCAGCGCGGCGATCATGCTGCCCTGGGCGTCGTCGCCGTCCAGCGACCAGACCATCACGCCGGCCAGGTCGTTCTCCCGCACGTAGCGGGCCTTGGCGGTCGCCATCTCCGGGGTGTCGTACGTCCAGAAGTCGGTGCCGTCGTACTTCCAGCTCACGCCGTGCGCCCGGTCGGTCCAGACCTTGCCGGGCAGCTCCTTGATCTGCTTGTACGACAGGGTGCCGCCGCGGGCCAGGCCGGTCGCCGACTGGTACAGGCCGTTGCCGCGCGGGCCGGCCGGCACGCCCGTCCAGCCGAAGCCGTGGAGCGGGACGCCCACCACGGCCTTCTTCGACGGCAGGCCGCGGTCCGTGTAGGCGCCGACCAGGCGGTCTACGCTCAGTTGCAGGCCGGTGGGGTCGTTCGGGTCGGAGTACAGGTTGGACTCGTGGTTGGTCGGGCCCTTGGTCTCCCACGGGCCGTGCAGCTCGTAGGCCATCAGGTTCAGCCAGTCCACCGGCTCGGCGACCTTGTCGATCTCGAACTTGTCGATCGCGGACTCGCCGGCCGGCACTGCGGCGGTGAGCAGGTAGTGCGGGCCCTTCCGGCCCGACAGCGCGTCGAGTTGGGTGCGGAACTCCTGCATCAGCAGGGTGAAGTTCCGCCCGTCCTCGGGGCGCACCACGTTGCCCTCGTCGCCCGGGCTGCCCGGGTACTCCCAGTCGATGTCGATGCCGTCGAACACGCCGGCGCCCGCGCCCGCGCCGCCCTCGGCGGAGCCCAGCTGCGGCAGGTCGCCCTTGAGGTACAGGTCGATGCAGGAGGAGACGAACTTCTTCCGGGAGGCGTCGGTGAGCGCCGCGTCCGAGAAGTGCTTGGACCAGCTCCAGCCGCCCAGCGAGATCACCGCCCGCAGCTGCGGGTTCTTCGCCTTCAGCTTGCGCAGCTGGTTGAAGTTGCCCTTGAGCGCCTGGCCGGGGGCGTCGGCCACGCCGTCCACCGACTCCTCGGCGCCCACCGGCCGCTGGTAGTCGGCCCAGGCGTCGCCCGCCCCGGCCTCGTTCGCCTCGAAGCAGGCGCCGTCGGCGGAGACGTTGCCGAACGCGTAGTTGAGCACGGTCAACCGGCCGGCCTGGCCGCTGTCCTGGACCTTCTTCGCGGAGAACCCGCTGTAGATGCCCCACTGGGTGAAGTAGCCGACCCGCTGCCCGTTCAGGCGCGGTCCCTTCTCCTGGGCCCGCGCGGCAGCCGGGGAGACGAGCAGGGCGCCGATGGTCGCGGCGACGAGGAGGGCCGAGGTGCGTCTGGTCATTCCGTGAATCTCTCCGTCCGATTCAGCGTGAAATTGGTATGGACCAAGTGCTGATGGAGAGGTCTAGTCCAGTTGCGCGTGTTCGCACAAGGGGATGGCCGGATTCACCCCAAGAAATGGCAAAGAGCCGCACCGCCCCTTCCGGGGTGGTGCGGCTCTTCAGGCGTGTCGTCAGCCGATGAGGCTGCGCAGCACGTACTGCAGGATGCCGCCGTTGCGGTAGTAGTCCGCCTCGCCGGGGGTGTCGATGCGCACGACCGCGTCGAACTCGACAGTCTTACCCGCCGCGTCGACAGCCTTGACCTTGACGGTCTTCGGGGTGCGGCTCTCGTTCAGCTCGGTGACACCGGTGAACTCGAAGGTCTCCTCGCCGGTCAGGCCCAGCGAGTCGGCGTTCTGGCCGGCCGGGAACTGCAGCGGCAGGACGCCCATGCCGATCAGGTTGGAGCGGTGGATGCGCTCGTAGGACTCGGCGATGACGGCCTTGACGCCGAGCAGCGCGGTGCCCTTGGCCGCCCAGTCGCGGGACGAGCCGGAGCCGTACTCCTTGCCGGCCAGGACCACCAGCGGGATGCCCGCGGCCTGGTAGTTCTGCGAGGCGTCGTAGATGAACGACACCGGCGCGTCGGCCTGGGTGAAGTCGCGGGTGTAGCCGCCCTCGGTGCCCAGCGCGATCTGGTTGCGCAGGCGGATGTTGGCGAAGGTGCCGCGGATCATGACCTCGTGGTTGCCACGGCGCGAGCCGTAGGAGTTGAAGTCACGCTTCTCCACACCGTGCTCGGTGAGGTACTGCGCCGCCGGGGTGCCCGGCTTGATGTTGCCGGCCGGGGAGATGTGGTCGGTGGTGACCGAGTCGCCCAGCTTGGCCAGCACGCGGGCGCCGGCGATGTCGGTCACCGGGCTCGGGGTCTTGGCCATGCCCTCGAAGTACGGGGGCTTGCGGACGTAGGTGGACTCGGCGTCCCACTCGAAGGTGTTGCCGGTCGGGACCGGGAGCGACTGCCAGCGGTGGTCGCCGGCGAAGACGTCCTGGTAGCCCTTGTCGAACATGGCCTCGTCGATGGAGCCGGCGACCGCGTTGGCGACCTCCTGCTCGGACGGCCAGATGTCGGCGAGGAAGACGTCGTTGCCGTCGGCGTCCTGGCCCAGCGCGTCCTTGGTGATGTCGACGTTCATGTTGCCGGCGAGGGCGTAGGCGACCACCAGCGGCGGGGACGCCAGGTAGTTCATCTTGACGTCCGGGTTGATCCGGCCCTCGAAGTTGCGGTTGCCGGAGAGCACCGAGACGACCGCGAGGTCGGACTCGTTCACCGCGGCGGAGACCTCCTCGGGCAGCGGGCCCGAGTTGCCGATGCAGGTGACGCAGCCGTAGCCGACCAGGTTGAAGCCCAGCTTCTCCATGTACGGGAGCAGGCCGGCCTTCTCGTAGTAGTCCATGACGACCTTGGAGCCGGGCGCCAGGGTGGTCTTGACCCACGGCTTGACCGTGAGGCCCTTGTCCACGGCCTTCTTCGCCAGCAGGGCGGCGCCCAGCATGACGGAAGGGTTGGAGGTGTTGGTGCAGGAGGTGATCGAGGCGATCACGACCGCGCCGTTGTCGATCTCGTAGGTCGAGCCGTCGGGGGCGGTGACGGCGGTCGGCTTCGAGGCCTCGGCGGAGTAGGTCGGCAGCGCCTCGGCGAACTTCTCGGCGGCCTCGGCCAGGATCACGCGGTCCTGCGGGCGCTTCGGGCCGGAGATCGACGGGACGACGGTGGAGACGTCCAGCTCCAGGTACTCGGAGAAGACCGGCTCGACCGACGGGTCGTGCCAGAGGCCCTGCTCCTTGGCGTACGCCTCGACCAGGGCGAGCTGCTGCTCGTCACGGCCGGTGAGCTTCAGGTAGTTGATGGTCTCGGCGTCGATCGGGAAGATCGCACAGGTCGAGCCGAACTCCGGCGACATGTTGCCGATGGTGGCGCGGTTCGCCAGCGGGATCGAGGTGACGCCCTCGCCGTAGAACTCGACGAACTTGCCGACCACACCGTGCTTGCGCAGCATCTCGGTGATGGTGAGCACCAGGTCGGTGGCGGTGGTGCCGGCCGGCAGCTGGCCGTTCAGCTTGAAGCCGACCACGCGCGGGATCAGCATCGAGACCGGCTGGCCGAGCATCGCGGCCTCGGCCTCGATGCCGCCGACGCCCCAGCCCAGCACGCCCAGGCCGTTGACCATGGTGGTGTGCGAGTCGGTGCCGACGCAGGTGTCGGGGTACGCCTGGCCACCCCGGACCATGACGGTGCGGGCCAGGTGCTCGATGTTCACCTGGTGGACGATGCCGGTGCCGGGCGGGACGACCTTGAACTCGTCGAACGCGGTCTGGCCCCAGCGCAGGAACTGGTAGCGCTCCTTGTTGCGGCCGTACTCGATCTCGACGTTCTGGACGAAGGCGTCCGGGGTGCCGAACTTGTCGGCGATGACGGAGTGGTCGATGACCAGCTCGGCCGGCGCCAGCGGGTTGATCTTGGACGGGTCGCCGCCCAGCTCCTTCACGGCCTCACGCATGGTGGCCAGGTCGACCACGCAGGGCACGCCGGTGAAGTCCTGCATGATCACGCGGGCCGGGGTGAACTGGATCTCCTCGGACGGCTCGGCCGTCGGGTCCCAGCCGCCCAGGGCGCGGATGTGGTCGGCGGTGATGTTCGCGCCGTCCTCGGTGCGGAGCAGGTTCTCCAGCAGGACCTTGAGGCTGTACGGCAGCCGCTCGGAACCCTCGACGGCGGAGAGCTTGAAGATCTCGTACGACTCGTCGCCCACCTGCAGCGAGCTGCGAGCGTCGAAGCTGTTCGCGGACACGACTGACTCCTTCTTGGTCCACCCGGTGATAAGGTAAGGCTTGGCTAACCTGGCGGCCGCCGCCTACCGAGCCGATGATGGAAGGCCCGCCGGACGCGGGGCCTGCGCCTCTCGGCAAGTATCTTGACGTCAAGATAAAGTCTAGCGCGGAATGTATCTCGATGTCGAGATAAACCATAGTGCATGGCTCCGTCCAAACTTCACCGGCACATCCTGTAACGCAACCGCAGCCCCGGCGCATCTGTCTTCCATGTACCGGGCGGCGCCTCGTCCAGCCGATGGGGCCGCCGGAAACCCGGCACGTGACAAGGGGTGCGGATGGCGGTGGGGCGGCGGCGGGCCGAGGAGCGGCGCGAGTTCGAGGAGTTCGCGCGCGCCCGCGGCACCGCACTGTTCCGCACCGCCCTGCTGCTCTGCGGCGACTGGCACCTCGCCGAGGACCTCACCCAGACCGCGCTCGCCCGCATCTACGCCTCCTGGGGACGCGTCCGGCAGGCCGACAGCCCGATCGCCTACGCCCGCACCGTGCTGCTGCGCTGCTACCTCTCGCACCGGCGGCTGCGCCGCAGCAGCGAACTGCCCGGGCTCGACTTCCTCCCCGAACAGGCCGCCCCCGACAGCGACCCGGCGCTGCGCGTCGCCCTGCTCTCCGCACTCGCCGAACTGCCGCCCAAGGACCGGGCCGTCCTGGTGCTGCGCTACTGGGAGGACCGCAGCGTCGAGGAGACCGCCGCCGAACTCCAGCTCGCGCCCGGCACCGTCCGGGTCCGCGCGCTGCGCGCCCTCACCCGGCTGCGCCGCCAGCTCTCCCCGCACCTGGACACCCTCGTGCCGTGACCGAGCCCGCGCCCCCTCCCCGTCGCCCCCCGCCGCCCCCGGTCGCCCGAACCGGACGGCCCACTGCGCCACGCCCTGAGCGTCCGCCCGCCAGAAAGCGAGAGACCCCGATGCCCGAGCCCGAGTCCGAGCGGGAGCTGAGCGACGTCTTCGAATGGGCCGTCGGCGAGGCCGTGCCCGACCTCGGCCTGCTCGTCGCCGGGGCCACCGCCGAGGGCAGCGCCATCCGGCGGCGGCGACGGCGGGTCGCACTCACCGGCGCCGTCGTCGGCGTCGCCGGGCTGGCACTGGTCGGCGGACTGCTGCTGCGCCCCGGCCCACCGCCCACCGCCACCCCCGCCGCCGGAAGCTCGACGACGCCTGTCCCCACGCCGCAGGCCACCCTGCCGTCGGACCGGGTAGCGATGACCGGGGCCGCCGGCATGGTCGTGCTCGGCCATCTGCTCGGCCCCGACCTGACCGTCATGACCTGGAACAGCAACGCCTATCCCGTCAGCACGGACCTGCACACCTACATCGTCGCCCGGGTGCACGACCGCGTCACCAATCGGATCAGCGTGATCGAGATCGACCTGGTGGCCCCCGACGACGGGCCGTCGCCGACCCGCGAGGGTGTCGACTGCGCCGGCCACCCCACCACCGAGCACTGCGAGATCCTCCGGGGCGTCAACGGCGAGTCCGGGGCGGCCTACAGCTTCCGGGGCGACAACCAGCAGACCGCCTACGCGGCGAAGCTGCTGCGGTCGCAGGACGGCGTCCAGATCACGCTGACCGCCACCGGCATGGACGGAACGGAGCCGGGGGTGCCCCTGAGCACTCTCGCGAAGTGGGCGTTCGACCCGAACTGGCAGCCCTACATCAGCCGCAGCCAGGCCGAGTCCGCGGCTGAACAGGTGAAGGCCTTCGCCGCGCACGGCCCGGCGGACCCGCCGCCCTCCGCGCTGACGCCGGGTTCGGGCCCGGCCGCCCAGCCGTCGGCCGGCGCGGTGGGGGGCTCAGCGGCGGGGGGCGCGCCGGCGGGGGGCTCAGCGGCAGGGGGCAGGACCGCGCCGTAGTGGGGCGCCCCGATGCCCGGCGGGCGCGGATCGGCGTGCCGGGGACGGGGGTTGGGCACCCCGGTGCCGTGCCGCATCGTCCGCGGGCTACCGTGGGCGGGTGATCGTGGTGGACGCTTCCGCAGTGGTGCTCTCGCTCGCCGACCAGGGCCCGCGCGGGGCCGCGGCCAGGGCCGCGCTGGCCGCCGACCCCGACTGGGTCGCGCCCGAGCATGTGCTGATCGAGGTGATGCAGTCGCTGCGCGGCCTCTACCTCGCCAAGCAGGTCACCGCCGAGCAGGCGGCCGAAGTCGCCCGGCGGCTGCCGGAGTTGGCCATCCGCAAGGTGGAGCTCGCCCCGCTGCTCGGCCGGATCTGGGAGCTCAAGGACAACCTGACCCCGGACGACGCCGCCTACGTCGCGGTCGCCGAACAGTGCGGCGCCCCGCTGATCACCGCCGACCTGCGCCTGATGCGCGCCAGCGGGCCGCGCTGCGAGATCCGCGGCATCACCGCCGCCGGCTGACGGGCTTGCCGGGCCCCGGCGGCGTCGGGAGCGTTCTCGTACGGGTGACTGCGGGCGGTGCTGCGGCACGGCGGCGTGCGGGCGGGGTGCCCGGCGGCCACCGTGGGCGGTGTTCCCTGACAGCCCGTCGGAAGGTCCGCGATGCCCCTGTCCTCCGCCGCCGGCGCACTGCTGATGCCGCTCGCACTGCTGCCGATCGGCCCGCCCGAGGCCCCCGGACCCGGCGGGGCGACCGCCGGGGCCGTACCCGACCAGGTGGTGAACGCCCAGTTCGACCGCGCCGACGGCTTCGTCGCCGCCCGGGCGGTCACCCACGCACCCGACCTGGTGCCGTACGGCGCGCAGGTGCGGGTCACCGTCCACCGGGAGGAGGGCCGGACGACCGTCGCGGTGGAACTCGCCGGCGTGGCCGGCCCGCACGACTTCCCGGCGCACGTGCACACCGGCTACTGCGGAGTCGACCCGGCGGCGTCCGGCCCGCACTACCAGCACGTGGCGAACGCGGACTCCGCCGACAACGAGGTGCGGATGACGGTGCACACCGACGCCGGCGGGGCCGGCCACGCCTCAGCGACCGTCCCCTGGGCGTTCCGGCCCGACGGCGCGCACTCGCTGGTGCTGCACGCCGGCACCGACGCGGGCCGGCATGCCGCCGCCGACCGGGTCGGCTGCGTCGACGTCGACTTCTGAGCCCGCCCTCGGGCCCGGAGGTCAGGACCCGAGGGTGGCCACCATCACGGCCTTGATGGTGTGCAGGCGGTTCTCGGCCTGGTCGAAGACCACGGAGTGCGCCGACTCGAAGAGTTCGTCGGTGCACTCCAGCTCGGCCATGCCGGTGAGTTCGAACATCTGCCGGCCGATCTCGGTGCCGAGGTCGTGGTACGCGGGCAGGCAGTGCAGGAACTTGACCGCCGGGTTCCCGGTGGCGCGCACCGTGTCCATGGAGACCTGGTAGGGCTTCAGCAGGGCGATCCGCTCGGCCCAGACCTCCTTGGGCTCGCCCATCGACACCCAGACGTCGGTGTACAGGAAGTCCGCGCCCGCGACGCCCGCCGCGACGTCCTCGGTCAGCGTGATCAGGGCGCCGCTGGCCTCGGCCAGGGTGTGGGCGGCCTTCTGGACCTCCTCCGACGGCCACAGCTGCGCCGGGGCGACGATCCGGATGTCCATGCCCAGCAGCGCGCCGGTGACCAGCAGCGAATTGCCCATGTTGGAGCGGGCGTCGCCGAGGTAGACCAGGGTGGTCTCGTTCAGCGGCTTGGTGGAGTGCTCCTGGATGGTGAGCACGTCGGCCAGCATCTGGGTGGGGTGCCACTCGTCGGTCAGGCCGTTCCAGACCGGGACGCCCGCGTGGACGGCCAGTTCCTCGACGATCTCCTGGCCGTCGCCCCGGTACTCGATGCCGTCGAACATCCGGCCCAGCACCCGGGCGGTGTCCTTCACCGACTCCTTGTGGCCCATCTGCGACCCGGCCGGGTCGAGGTACGTGGTCGACGCGCCCTGGTCGTGGGCCGCCACCTCGAACGCGCAGCGGGTGCGGGTGGAGGTCTTGGCGAAGATCAGGGCGATGTTCTTCCCCTTCAGCCGCGGCTGCTCCGTCCCCGCGTACTTGGCCGCCTTGAGCTGCGCCGCGAGGTCGACCAGGTGACGGAACTCCTGGGGAGTGAAGTCGGTCTCCTTGAGGAAGTGCCTGTTCCGGAGATTGAACGCCATACCGGTCTCCTGGGTCGGTCAACGGACTGAGACGGGAAGTGTATACGAGCCGTCGAATAATCATGCAATGGCGGGGCTGTTGTACGGGCACCGGAGGTCCGCACAACAGGCCCGCGCGAGGCCCAGGCCGGGGCCTCGCGCGGGCCGGCTGGCCCGGCCGGCCCAGCCGGCCCGACCGGCCCGAACGGGGCACGGCCTGGGCCCGGTCGGGGGTCAGAGCCGGGGGTCGACCGGCTCGGACTCCAGTGCCAGCACCGCGAACACCGCCTCATGCACCCGCCAGAGCGGCTCGCCGGCCGCCAGTCGGTCCAGTGCTTCCAGGCCGAGCGCGTACTCGCGCTGGGCGAGCGAGCGCTTGTGGGCCAGCGAGCGCTGCCGGAGCCGGTCCAGCCGCCGGATGTAGTCCGGGCCGTAGATGATCCGCAGGTACTCGCGCCCGCGCACCTTCAGGCCGGGCTGGACCGGTCGCCCGCTGCCGTCCCGCTGCAGCGCCTCGACCGGCTTGACCACCATGCCCTCGCCGCCCGCGCCGGTCAGCTCCTCCCACCAGGCGACGGCGGCGGCCGTCGAGGCCTCGTCCTCGGTGTCGACCAGCATCCGCCCGGTGCGGTGCAGCACCGGGGTGCCGCCGCCGCTCTCCTCGGCGAGCCGGTGGTCGGCGACGACCAGCCGGTCGATCAGGTCGAGGTGCTCGGTGTGCGGGCGCAGCGCGAGGTTGGCGCCCTCGGCGGCGAGCAGCTGGAACGGGGCCAGCCGGATGCCGTCCAGGCCCTCGGTCGGCCAGCAGTAGCGCCGGTACGCCTCGGTGAACGCCAACGCGTCGGCGGTGCGCTCCTGCTGGCGGCCGGTCAGCTCCGCCACGTCCAGTCCGCGGGCGGCGGCCTTGGCGAGGGCGTCGAGCGCGGCGGGCAGGGCGGCGCCGGCGGCCGCGCCGACCGCGGCGTACTGGCGGCGCAGCAGGTCGACGGCCTTCAGCGACCAGGGCATCAGCTCGGCGTCCACCAGCAGCCAGCCGGTGTCGAGTTCGTCGAACAGGCCGGACTGCTCGGCGGCGGCCCGCAGCCGGTCGAGTATCGCGCCGGTGAGCTGTTCGTCGGACAGGAAGGCGCGGCCGGTCCTGGTCCAGATCGCGCCCGGGCCGGGCAGGCCGAAGCGCTTGTCCAGCGCGGCGTCGTCCCGGGCGACCAGGACCACGGCGCGCGAGCCCATGTGCTTCTCCTCGCAGATCACCTGCCGCACCCCGTCGTGCCGGTAGGCGAGGAACGCCTCCTCGGGGTGCTCCAGCAGGCCTTCGCGGCGGGAGGTCGGCGAGGGCGCCATGGTCGGCGGCAGGTAGGCGAGCAGTCGCGGGTCGAGCGCGAAGCGGCTCATCACCTCCAGCGCGGCAGCGGCGTTCTCCTCCCGGACGGCGACGTTGCCGAGCGTGCCGGTCTCCACCACGCGGCGGCCGGCCACGTCGGCGAGGTCCAGCGGACGGCCTTCCCGGCCGCCGGGCGCGTCCTGGTGCAGCGGGCGGACCGGCTCGTACCACTCCTGTTCGGCGGGCACGCCGACGATCTCCCGTTCCGGGTAGCGCAGCGCGGTGAGGCTGCCGCCGAAGACGCAGCCGGTGTCGAGGCAGATGGTGTTGTTGAGGAAGCTCGCCACCGGCACCGGGGTGTGGCCGTAGACCACCAGGGCGCGGCCGCGGTACTCCTCGGCCCACGGGTAGCGCACCGGCAGGCCGTACTCGTCGGTCTCGCCGGTGGTGTCGCCGTACAGCGCGTGCGAGCGGACCCGGCCGGAGGCGCGGCCGTGGAACTTCTCCGGCAGGCCGGCGTGGCAGACCACCAGCGCGCCGCCGTCCAGCAGGTAGTGGCTGACCAGGCCGCGCATGAACTCCCGCACCTGGGCGCGGAACTCCTCGCTCTCCCCGGCGAGCTGGTCGATGGTCTCCTGCAGGCCGTGCGAGACGGTGACCTTGCGGCCGTCCATCCAGCGGCCGAGCTTGTTCTCGTGGTTGCCGGGCACGCAGAGGGCGTGGCCGGCCGCGACCATGCCCATCACCAGGCGCAGCACGCCCGGGCTGTCCGGGCCGCGGTCGACCAGGTCGCCGACGAACACCGCGGTGCGGCCCTCCGGGTGCGCGGCGTCGACCGGGCGGCCCTGGTCGTCGCGGGTGATCGCGTAGCCGAGACGGCCGAGCAGGGTCTCCAGCTCGGAGCGGCAGCCGTGGATGTCGCCGACGATGTCGAACGGTCCGGTCAGGTGCCGCAGGTCGTTGTACCGCTTCTCCGGGACGATCTCGGCGTGCTCGATCTCCTCGACCCCGCGCAGCACGTGCACCTTGCGGAAGCCCTCGCGTTCCAGGCCGCGCAGCGAGCGCCGCAGGTCGCGCTGGTGACGGGGGATCACGTGGGCCGGCAACTGCCGGTCCGGCCGGGCCCGGTTGCGTTCGGCGCACACCTCGGCGGGCACGTCCAGCACGATCGCGATCGGCAGCACGTTGTGCTCCCGGGCGAGCGCGATCAGGTCGCGCCGGGCGTGCTGCTGGACGTTGGTGGCGTCGACCACGGTGAGCCGGCCGGCCGCGAGGCGCTTGCCGACGACGTAGTGCAGTACGTCGAAGGCGTCGGCCGAGGCGGACTGGTCGTTCTCGTCGTCGGAGACCAGCCCCCGGCAGAAGTCCGAGGAGACCACCTGGGTGGGCAGGAAGTGCTTCCGGGCGAAGCTGGACTTGCCGGAGCCGGTGCTGCCGATCAGCACCACCAACGAGACGTCGGTGACGGGGAGGCGCCGACCGGCCGGGAGGCCGGCCTCCGGGGTCTCGGCCGCCGGGTTCTGGTCCGCGGGGGTTTCGGTGGTCATCGGTTCGCGCTCCCTTCGAGGGCGAGGTCGTTCGACGGGGTGTCGGCGCCGGCCGCAGTGTCGGCCTCGGCGGTGTCGGTCCTGGCGGGCTCGGCGGTGTCGGCGGCCTCGGCGAGGCGGAAGTGGGCGAGCTGGGTGGGCGCGCCGACCTCCGGGTCGAGCGGGCCGACCGGTTCGAACGCGACCGTGTAGCCGTAGCTGTCGGCCACCTGCTCCGCCCAGGCGGTGAACTCGGCCCGGCTCCACTCGAACCGGTGGTCGCCGTGCCGGACGTGCCCGGCGGGCAGGCTCTCCCAGCGCACGTTGTACTCGACGTTCGGCGTGGTGACCACGACCGCGGCGGGCCGGGCCGCGCCGAACACGGCGTACTCCAGCGCGGGCAGCCGGGGCAGGTCGAGATGCTCGATCACCTCGCACAGCACCGCCGCGTCGTAGCCCTTCAGCCGGGCGTCGGTGTACGTCAGCGCGCCCTGGACCAGCCGCACCCGGCGCGCCTGACGCTCCGGCATCCGGTCCAGGCGCAGCCGGCGGGCGGCGATCGTCAGCGCCCGGGAGGACACGTCCACTCCGAGCACCTCGGTCACCCGGGGCTCCTTGAGCAATGCGCCCACCAACTCGCCCTGGCCGCAGCCCAGGTCGAGCACCCGGGCGGCGCCGGTGCCGGCCAGCGCGGCCAGGATCGCCGTGCGCCGCTGGACGGCCAGCGACTCACTGCGGCCGGCCGCCTCCTCGGCGGCGGGCGGCTCCGGCTGCGGTTCGTCGGTCGGTGCCGCCTGCGCCGGGGTCGACGCACCGTCGGTCGGTGCCGCCTGCGCCGGGGTCGACGCACCGTCGGTCGGGAGTTCGGTCTCCACGTCCGTGGTCGGGTCGGTGGCGGTCACCTCCTCCGGGGTGTCGGGGACGGCGTTGTCGAGTTCCTCGGCCTCGCGGTCGTCGGCCTCGGCCAGCCGGGCCAGGGCGAGGCGTTCCATCGCGAGCCGGGTCAGCGACCAGCGGCGGGACAGGTAGCGGCGGGTGATCAGGGCGCGTTCGGGGTGGTCGGCGAGCCAGCCCTGACCGGCCGCCAGCAGCTTGTCGACCTCGTCGGGCGCGACCCAGTAGTGCTTGGCGCCGTCCAGCACCGGCAGCAGCACGTACAGATGCTGCAGGGCGTCGGCGAGCCACAGCGTGCCGGTGAGTTCGAGCCGCACGTACCGGGAGTCGCCCCACTCGGGGAAGGACTCGTCCAGCGGGACGCACGTCGCTTCGACCTGCCAGCCCAGTGGGGCGAACAGCCGCTCCACCAGGGCCGGTCCGTCGCCGGCCACCGGGACGGCGGGCAGCGCGATCCGCAACGGCATGGCGCGGCCGGGCAGTTCGGGCCGGTGCGCGCACTCGCCCTTCATCGCGGACCGGAACACCGTGCGCAGCGCCACCGCGAGCAGCGAGGACGCGGCGTATGGCCGGTCGTTGACGTACTCGGCGAGCGCCAGGTCGGGCGAGCCGGAGCGGCCCTTGCCCCGGCCTTGGCGCAGCAGCGCCGCGGGGTCGACTTCCAGCAGCAGCGCGGCGGTGCACGCGTCCTCCCCGGACTCGGGGTAGAAGACGTGCGCGGTGCCGTGCGCGGTGGTGAACCGCTGCACCTTGTCGGGGTGCTTGTGCAGGAGGAAGCCCAGGTCGGACGCAGGGTTCTCGGCGGTGCCGGTGGTGGATATCGATACGAACACCCGGTCGAGTATGGCTGTTGGGCCTGTACGGGGGCATCAGGTTTTGTCCGTCCGGTGAGCGTGTTGGTCAGTCCTTGCCCCGATTGGTTAACGTGCGGGATGTGACTGCTGAGACCTCCACTTCCACGAACGGCGCGGTGGCCGTCGGCCTGGCGACCGTCGCCGCCGACGGCACCGTCCTCGACACCTGGTTCCCCTCCCCCGAGCTGGCCGCCGCTCCCGGCCCGTCCGGCACCGTCCGGCTGAGCGCCGAGCAGGCCGAGCAGGCGCTCGGCGCGGGCGCCTCCGAGGCGCTGCGCGTCGACGCGCGGCGCGGCGTCGAGGTGGTGGCGGTGCGCACCGTGATCTCCTCGCTGGACGAGAAGCCGCTGGACGCGCACGACGTCTACCTGCGCCTGCACCTGCTCTCCACCCGCCTGGTGAAGCCGCACGGCCAGAACCTGGACGGCATCTTCGGTCTGCTGGCGAACGTCGCCTGGACGTCGATCGGCCCGGTGCCGGTGGGCAACGTGGAGCAGGCCCGGCTGGCGGTGCGCGCCCAGGGCGGGCAGCTCGCCGTGTACGGCATCGACAAGTTCCCGCGGATGACCGACTACGTGGCGCCGAGCGGGGTGCGCGTCGCGCACGCCGACCGGGTCCGCCTCGGCGCGCACCTGGCCGAGGGCACCACCGTGATGCACGAGGGCTTCGTCAACTTCAACGCCGGCACCCTGGGCACCTCCATGGTCGAGGGCCGGATCAGCGCGGGCGTGGTGGTCGGCGACCACAGCGACATCGGCGGCGGTGCCTCGATCATGGGCACCCTGTCCGGTGGCGGCAAGCAGACCGTCTCGGTGGGCGAGCGCTGCCTGCTGGGCGCCAACGCGGGTATCGGCATCTCGCTGGGCAACGACTGCGTGGTCGAGGCGGGCCTGTACGTCACCGCCGGCACCCGGGTCACCACCCCGGACGGCACGGTGGCGAAGGCGGTGGAGCTGTCCGGCCAGGACAACCTGCTGTTCCGTCGCAACTCGCAGTCCGGCGCGGTCGAGGTGATCGCCCGCTCCGGTTCGTGGGGCGGCCTGAACGCGGATCTGCACTCGCACAACTGATCTCCTTTCGGCTCGTGTCCCGGCTTCGGGACGTCCCCGCTCGGCGCTGTAGCCGAGCGGGGGCCGGGCTCGCAAACTCGGCTCACCCCTGGGGCTGACCGGGCCCCGCGGTTGGACCGCTACGGGTGGTCCCGGGTGACCGTGCACGGCGGGGACTCGTTGGACCGGCGGCGTCGACCCCCGGCGCTTCACCCCGCACCACCGAGCTGAAGGGGCCCCCTCATGTCCGAGCCCTGGACCGAGCCGCCCACCACGGGCACCCCCACGGGCGGCGTGCCCGTCACCACCAAGTCGCTGCTGGAGCAGATGCAGGAGCTGCTCGCCTCGATCAACACCGACCTGGCCGGACTCGACTCCGACCTGCGGGACACCGCACCCGCACCCCGGAGCGAGCCGGACGACTCGGCCCGCGACTGAGCGCACGCCACCGGGACCGGCGGGCCCAGCGGGACCACGAGCCTCGGCTCCTCCCGCCGGGCCCCGCCCGACATCACGGCCGCCTCGGCTTCCGCCTCCCCGCCTTCCGCTGCCTCGTCTTCCGCTGCGTCCACGCTCTCGGAAGACGTCTCGTCGGCCGCCGTCGCCCGCTGCTGCTCGCGCAGCAACTCGGCGACCAGATCCCGGCATTCGGAGCTCGCGTCGAGCCCGTCGATGCACGTCCAGTACAGGCTCTCGGTCTCCGCTCCGCAGGCCAGCACCACCAGGTTCTCGCCGGTCTCCTCCAACAGCCCGGCCAGCTCCACCAGGACCGGTTCCAGCTCGCCGAGCTCGGTGAGCCGCTCGACCGGCCCCGGCCCGGACCGACCGCCGAGCCTCTGCACCGGCCCGCCGCCGAGCCCGCCGCCGAGCCCGTGGAGGCCAGGCCCGTGTAGGCCGGGATCGGGCGGCTGTCGCAGGCAGCTCGCGGTATGCCCGCCGGCCTCCGAGAGCAGCTGCCCCAGGGTGGCGAACTCCTCGCCGTCGTGGTCGGCGATCCGTGCGCCGACGGCCTCGATGGCCAGCCCGGACTGCCAGGCCCGGTACAGGATCTCCCTGGCTCCCCGGGCCTCGGCCAGGTCCTGCCGGACGGTCTTGATCAGTCGCAGTGCCTCCATGGCGCGCGCTCCCCTCGGTCGCCGCCGCCGTCGGTCGGCGGTCGGTCAGGGGCTCAGCGTGCCGTCGCCGGCCGGTCGTTCCCAGCGCATTCGCCGCGCCTGTGGACAACCCGGCCCTGTGGAAAACTCGGGTCCCCCGCAGGAGGGAAAACCGGATGATTTCCCCACCCACGTGAAACGCCTGAGCCGCCGGAAACGCCGAAAACACGAAGCCACGAAGCCCCGAAGCCACCGCGGAACGACCTCAAGCCGCCGGAAACCGGCTCTCGTTGCGCTCGATCTTCTCCGCCAGCGCCCGCAGCGGATCCACCTCCAGCACGGTGCACAGCTGCAGCAGGTAGGCCAGCACGTCGGCGACCTCGTCCCGCACCCGGTGCGCCGTGCCGGCGTCGGCCATCACCGCGCCGGCCTGTTCGGGCGTCAACCATTGGAAGATCTCCAGCAGTTCACCGGCCTCGACGCTCAGCGCCGAGGCCAGGTTCTTCGGGGTGTGGAACGGCTGCCAGTTCCGGGCGGCCGCGAACTCGGTCAGTCGCCGCTGGAGTTCGGGCACCGTCAGATCGTCGTTCATTCCCCCAGGTCTACCACTGCGGCCGCGTCCCGCGCCGTGCCCTGGACGGGTACCCGGGCGGCGGGTTCGGTGCGGCGCAGCAGGCTGTGGCCGGTGGCCGGATCGCGCCGGCACTCGACCAGTTCGACGCCGTCCAGGCCGTGCGCGGGGCCGGGTTCCTGGAGGGTGGCGAGCAGCCGGATGTCGCCCTTGCCGGTGACTTCGCGGGCCAGCCGCAGCAGCGCGGCGACCTGTTCGGCCGCCAGCCCGGCCCCGAGGTCCTCGGCGAGCAGCACCAACTGCCGGTGCGCGTCCGGTACTTCGGCGGCCGGGTCGACGTCGATGACGTCGGCGCCGGTGAGCAGGACGGCGGCGAAGGCGAGCAGCCGCAGCATGCCGTCGGAGGCCTGGTCGGCGCCGGTGCGGCCGAGCACGCCCTCGTCGAAGACGGCGATCAGCCGCTGCTGCGCGCCCTCGCCGCGCCGGGCGACGTCCAGTCCGAGCAGCGGGTGCGGCGCGGCGGCCTGGACGGTGCGCAGCAGCCGGGCCCAGCGGCGCTGGCACTCGCTCTTGAGGCGGCCGAGGACGGCGGAGATGTTGGCGGCGGTGCCGAGCAGCCGGGCCTGCGGTTCGGGCCGGGCCCAGCCGCGCATCGCGGCCGGCACGGGGTGCAGGGCGAACACCTCGCGCAGTGCGGTGAGCAGTTGTTCGGAGGCGGCCAGCACTTTGCGTTCGCCGTTGGACGATCCGGCCACCCGCAGCGGCAGTTGGGCGGTGATCAGGCTGCTGCTGGACAGCGGCGCGCGGATGTCGCCCTGCCGGGAGTCGTTGTGCCAGGTGACGTTGACCCGGCCGCGGGCGAGGTCCTGTTCGCCGGTCTCCATCAGGGTCCGGCCGTCCAGGGTGAGCCATTCGCGGGCGATCCGGACGCGTTCGTCGGTGCGCACCACCACTTCGAGCCGGACCTGCCCGACGCCGGAGCGGACGGTGCAGCCCAGGATGATCGCGTTGCGCCCGTGCGGGACGCAGCCGGCCAACCCGCCCCGGACGGGGACGGCGAGCGGGCCGCCGATGCCGCCGATGCCGTCCAGCGAGGGTCTGATCTCCTCGCCGAGGGCGAGCCGGGAGAGCACGGAGAGGGCGTCCAGCGCGTTGGACTTGCCCGCCCCGGACGGGCCGTGGACGACGGTCAGCGGCGACATCGGCAGGGTGGCGCGCCGGTAGGACTTGAAGGACGTCAGCCGCAGTTCCTCGACGGTCGGGCGCTTCACCAGGGGTGTGGACTCCGTGGGCGGGCGCCGGCCCGGCTGGGCGGAGGAGCGGTCGGGTGGCCCGACCGGGGGCGGGGCCAAGGGGGCTTCGCTGGTCACTCCGAGCACTTTAGGCCCGCAGTGAGCTGGAGAAACGACTCTCCTGACGGCCTTTCACCCCTTCGAGTCCCCACCGTCGCCGGGCCCGTCGCGGTGTGTCACTCGTACGCGGTGATCCGCACCGAGCCGGTGACCTCCACGGGCTCCGGCAGCGCGTCCAGTGCGGCGGCCAGCGCGGCCCGGTCGGTGTGCCAGGCGCTCGGCCCCATCCCGACCACGGCGGCGGCGTCCGCCCGCGATAGCCGCAGCGCGAACTCCACGTCCGTGCGCCCCACCGGCGCGAACCACGGGCCGAGCTTCTCCTCGATCCGCCGGTCCTTGTCCTCGTCGACCGACAGCAGGCCCAGCGCGCCCACCAGTTCCCGCAGGTGGCGGGAGGTCGGCGCGGCCACCAGCAACCGCCCGCCCGGGCGCAGCACCCGCCGCATCTCCGGGCCGTTGCGCGGCGCGAACACGTTCAGCAGCACGTCCGCCGCGCCGTCCCGCAGCGGGAGCGGACGCCAGGCGTCGCACACCACGGCGCCGATCCGCGGGTGCGCCTTCGCGGCCCGCCGCAGCGCGTACTTCGACAGGTCGAGGGCCGCGCCGGCCGCACCGGGCCGGGCCTCCAGCACCCGCGCCAGGTAGTGCCCGGTGCCCGCGCCCAGGTCGGCCACCAGGCCGGTGTCCGCCGCGACCCCGGCGGCGGCCTCGGCCAGCGCCCGCTCCAGCGGACGGTAGTGGCCGGCCGCCAGGAACTCGCTGCGGGCGGCGACCATCTCCGCGGTGTCGGCGGTGCCCGCCTTCGCGTCGCCGGCCAGCAGGCTGACGTAGCCCTGCCGGGCCTGGTCGAAGCTGTGGCCCTGTGCGCAGCGCAGGGTGCGGCCGTCCAGGGTCAGGGGGTGGGCGCAGTGCGGGCAGACCAGATAGGGCTCGATGTCCTGCAGCAACTCGGTCGCATCCTCGCGGGATCGTCAGGGGCCGGGGGAACGTCGAGGGTATCCCGGCTGCGGACGCCTCGTCGCTCTCCCGGCCCCTGACCTGCGGCCAGACCGTGCCGACGGCTCACTCCTCGCCGTCGTCGCCGACTTCTTCCTCCTCCGACTCGTCGACCACCCACATCGCCAGCCGCTCGGCCACGCCCGTGATGCCGAGCTTGCCCTCCCGGATCGCCCGGGCCAGGCTGCGCACCTCGCGCGCGGTGGTCGCCACCCGGCAGCCGCTGGCCACCAGGTACGCGTAGGCCACGGCGGTGGCGAACAGCTCGTTGTTGCGCTCCAGCGCGGGGACCCGGATCAGCTGGTGCATCAGCGCGGCCGCACGGTCCTGCGGCTCCGGGTAGACGGCGATGTCGAAGATTTCGGCCTGGTGCCTGGTGATCGCCGCGAGCAGCGATCCGTAGTCGGTGACCTGCGGGTCACCGGGCGTGTACTGCTCGGCGGTCATGAGCAGCCACGAGAGGTCGACCTCAAGTTTCAACGGCGCACGTCCTGGAGTTCGCTCGGCGATCCGAACTCGGCGAGGAACGCCGCCTCGTGCTCCTTCATGAACTGCGCCGCGGCGTCCACGAAGTTGCGCCCCGCCTCGCCCATGTCCTGCTGTACCAGGCGCTCGATGTACTGGTTCATGCTGATCCCCTGCTGTTCGGCCCGCTCGCGGGCCATCTCGGCGGTGGTCGCATCCACCCTGACGTTCAGCTGCTTCTTGGCCATGCTTCACGCTAGCGCCGAGGTGCTAGCACAACAAGGGCGCAAACCGGCCGCACCCCCGCTCCCCCAACCCTGTCCGCCCGCGCCCCCGCGAAAACCGGCCGCCGGGCCCGGAAACGCCGGACGGGCGCGGGAGAGGAACTCCCGCGCCCGTCCTGACGGGTGGGTCGACTACGGGCGGTCGGCGATCGGCTCCAGGATGGCCACGCACTCGAAGTGGTGGGTCATCGGGAACAGGTCGAAGGCCCGCAGCGAGACCGGGCGGTAGCCGCCCTCGCGGAAGAAGGCCAGGTCGCGGGCGAGCGCGGCAGGGTCGCAGGCGACGTAGGCGATGCGGCGGGCGGAGAGCGAACAGAGGTGCGCGACGGTGTCGCGGCCGGCGCCGGCCCGCGGCGGGTCGAGGACGATCAGGTCGGTGGAGGTGATGCCGGTGCGGGGCAGCAGGGTCTCGACCTTGTCGCACTCGATCCGGACGTTCTCCAGCGCGGCCAGGTTGTGCCGGGCGTCCGCCACGGCCTGCTTGCCGGACTCGATGCCGAGCACCGCGCCCTCCTCGCCGACCCGTTCGGCGAGCGCGCCGGCGAACAGGCCGACGCCGCAGTACAGGTCGAGGGCGCTCTCGCCCCACTGCGGGTCGAGGCCGGTGAGGACGGCGTCGACCAGGGTGTCCGGGGCCTCGGGGTGGATCTGCCAGAAGCCGCCGTTGGAGACCCGCCAGGTGCGGCCGACGGCGCGCTCGCGGACGAAGGCGCGGCCGTGCACGCGGTGGAACAGGTCCTGCTCGTCGATCCGGGCGATCGAGGCCTCCCGGTCGAGTTCGACCAGCGGCAGCTGCTCGCCGGGCTGCGGCCGCAGGATCACCTGCCGGTCGGAGGAGCCGGACGCGGCGATCGCATCGACGGAGGCGACGCCCGTCCAGTCGCGGGACTCGATGCCGAGCTCGGTGACGCCGGGCGCGGCGATCAGGCAGCGGTCGATCGGCTGGATGTCGTGCGAACGGTGCTTGCGCAGGCCGATCGTGCCGTCATCGTCGACGGCGTACTGGACGCGGCTGCGCCAGGCCGGGACCTCGCCGGCCTGGAGCTTGCCGCCGACCGGCTCGACCGAGCCGTCCCAGTGGGCCTCCTCGGGGGTGAGGCCGGCCAGCTTGGCGAGCTGCTCGGTGAGCACCGCGCCCTTGAGCTTGCGCTGCCCGCCGGGGGTGACGTGCTGCCAGTCGCAGCCGCCGCACTTGCCGGGGCCGGCGAACCGGCAGGGGGCCTCGATCCGCTCCTTGGCGGCCTCCAGCACCTCCACCGCGTCGGCCCGCAGGAATCGCGAGGTGGTGGTGCCGTCGGTGACCTGCGCGATCACCCGCTCACCGGGCAGCGCGTGCCGGACGAACAGCACCCGGCCCTCGTGCCGGGCCACGCAGTGCCCGCCGTGCGCGACCGGCCCGACCTCGACCTCGTAGCGCTCGCCGACCAGCGGGTCGCCGGACGGCTGCCGCAGCGCCGGCCGGGCGGGCCGCACGGCCTTGGGCGCGCGCACCGCACCGGGCTTGCGCCCCTGCCGATCGGCCTTCTTCGCGCGCGGGCCCTCGCCCTTCGCCGTCTTCTGCTCCTTCGCCGACTTCGCCGACTTCGCCGCCTTCGCGGGTGCCGGCCGCTCCTCGGCGGGACGCTGCTCGCCCGGCACCGGCGGCAGGCTGCGGGCGGTGTTGCCCTCCCGGTCGGTGGCTTCGGGCCGGGCCGGCCGGCTGCTCCAGCGCGGGTGCGCCACCTGCCCGGGCTTGGCGCCGGACGTGCGGCCGGGGCGGCCCTGGCGACCGGAGGAGCGGGGCGGGTTGTTGCGGGTCACAGGGCGCTTCCTTACGCGATACGAAAGACGGGGGGACGGACGGTGGAGAAACACGGCGGCCCGTGGCGGACCGGGAACGATCCGCCACGGGCCCATTGAAGGCCATCGGGAGGCCGGACGGGCCGTGCGCCGCTCAGTCGCGCGGCGCGGCGTCGTCCTTGCCGCCACGGGACTCCCCGGTGGTCTGCCCGGCACGCGGCCGGGGCTCGCCACGACGCACCGCACCGGGCGCGGACCACGCCTTGGGTGCCTTGCGTCGTTCCGAGGACTCCAACTGCCAGGGTACGGACGTCACCATCACACCGGGCTTGAACAGCAGTCGTCCCTTGAGCCGCAGCGCGCTCTGGTTGTGCAGCAGGTGCTCGTACCAGTGGCCGACCACGTACTCGGGGATGTAGACCGCGACCACGTCGCGCGGGCTGTCGCGGCGCAGGTTCTTCACGTACTCCAGCACCGGGCCGGTGATCTCCCGGTACGGCGAGTCGAGGACCTTCAGCGGCACGTCGATGCCGCGCTCGTCCCACTCCTTGCGCAGCGCCGCGGTGTCGGCCGGGTCCACGTTGACGGTGACGGCCTCCAGGATGTGCGCCCGGGACAGCTGGGCGTACGCGAGGGCGCGCAGCGCGGGCTTGTGCAGCTTGGAGACCAGCACGACGGCGTGCACCCGGGTCGGCGGGGCGACGTCGGTGGGCTCCTCGGCGGCCTCCAGCTCGGAGTTGACGCTGTCGTAGTGCCGACGGATCGCCTTCATCATCACGAACAGCACCACCATCAGCGCGATCGCGATCCAGGCGTGACCGATCTTGGTGGCGAGCACCACGATCAGCACGGCCATGGTCATCACCAGGCCGAAGGCGTTGATCGCCCGGCTGCGCTGCATGCGGCCGCGCTTCTTCGGGTCGGTCTCGGTCTTCAGCAGCCTGGTCCAGTGCCGGATCATGCCGGACTGGCTCATGTTGAACGCCACGAACACACCGACGATGTACAGCTGGATCAGCCGGTTCGGGTCGGCGCCGAACGCCACGATGAACAGGATCGCCGCGCCGGCCAGCAGCACGATGCCGTTGGAGAACGCCAGCCGGTCGCCGCGGGTGTGCAGCTGACGCGGCAGGTAGCGGTCCTGGGCGAGGATCGAGCCGAGCACCGGGAAGCCGTTGAAGGCGGTGTTCGCGGCCAGCACCAGGATCAGGCCGGTGGTGCCCGCGACGAAGTAGAAGCCGGGGGTGAAGTTGGAGAACACCGCCTCGGAGATCTGCGCCAGCACGGTCTTCTGGTGGTAGTCCGCCGGCGCGCCGATCAGCTGCTCGGTCGGGTTCTCGGCCATCTGCGTCCCGGTCAGGTGCGCCAGGTAGATGATGCCCATGAACATCGTGACGGCGATGCTCGCCATCATCAGCAGCGTGGTCGCGGCGTTCTTGCTCTTCGGCTTCCGGAAGGCCGGCACGCCGTTGGAGATCGCCTCCACACCGGTGAGCGCCGCACAGCCCGAGGAGAACGCCTTGAGCAGCAGGAACACCAGCGCGAACCCGGTCAGCGCCCCGTTGCCGGGCGTCGGCTCCAGGTGGAACGACGAGCTCTCCGCGGGCAGCGCCGAGTCGAACCCGAAGTGCCGCACCAGGCCGTAGACCACCATGCCGAGCACGCCCACCATGAACGCGTACGTCGGCACCGCGAACGCGGAGCCGGACTCGCGCACACCGCGCAGGTTCATGCCCATCAGCAGGATGACCAGGAACACCGACAGCGCCATCTCGTGGCCGCGCAACGCCGGCACCGCCGACACCACGTTGGCCACGCCCGAGGTGGTGGAGACCGCCACGGTGAGGATGTAGTCGACCATCAGCGCACTCGCCACCACCAGGCCGGAGTTCGGCCCGTGGTTGACGGTGGCGACCTCGTAGTCGCCGCCACCGCTCGGGTAGGCGTGCACGTTCTGCCGGTACGAGGCGACCACCGCGAGCATCACGATGGCGACCACGAGGCCGATCTGCCAGGAGAAGTGGATCGCCGACGCGCCGGCCAGCGACAGCGTGAGCAGGATCTCCTCGGGCGCGTACGCCACGGAGGAGAGCGCGTCCGAGGCGAACACCGGCAGCGCGATCCGCTTGGGGAGCAGCGTCTCCCCCAGCTTGTCGCTGCGCAGCGCACGCCCGATCAGGATGCGTTTCGGTAGGTCAGCAGGCATAGGCACAGCAAGGAATCGTAAGGGCTCCCGGTGGCACTCGATGCCTCCCGGGGCCACCTTGGTCGCGACTGTGTTCGGCGGACCGGCTAGCGTGTCGGATTACGGGTCAGCGGGCACCACCTGGTTGCCCCCTGCGTCGGATCACAGGCGCAGTCGACAACTCGCCCCCGCAATTGGGGGCACGGAAGGACGATGAACGGTGTTTACGCAGGTCATGACCCCAACGGATCGGGTGAGGTAGTCGCGTGCACATCGTCATCATGGGCTGCGGGCGCGTGGGCTCGGCCCTCGCCAGAACGCTTGAGAAACAAGGCCACTCGGTCGCGGTGATCGACCAGGACCCGACCGCCTTCCGTCGGCTCGGCGCCGGTTTCAACGGCCGCCGGGTCACCGGCGTCGGCTTCGACCAGGACACCCTGCGGGAAGCCGGCATCGAGGAGGCGGGCGCCTTCGCCGCCGTCTCCAGCGGTGACAACTCCAACATCATCGCCGCCCGGGTGGCCCGCGAGAACTTCGGCGTCGAGCACGTCGCGGCCCGCATCTACGACCCCCGCCGCGCCGAGGTCTACCAGCGTCTGGGCATCCCGACCGTCGCCACCGTCCGCTGGACGGCCGACCAGATGCTGCGCCGGCTGCTGCCCAGCGGCGCCGAGCCGGTCTGGCAGGACCCGTCGGGCGCCGTGCAGCTCGCCGAGGTGGCGTTCGCCCCCGCGTGGATAGGCCACCGCCTGTCCGAGCTGGAGGCCGCCTCCGGTGTCCGGGTGGCGTTCGTCACCCGCGTCGGAGAGGGCGTGCTGCCCACCCCGCAGATGGTGGTGCAGGAAGGCGACCTGGTGCACGTGATGCTGCGCCGCAACGAACTGACCGCGGTCGAGGCGGCCTTCGCCAAGGGCCCCGAGGAGGCTGGTCACTGATGCGCGTCGCAATCGCCGGAGCCGGTGCCGTCGGCCGTTCCATCGCCGGAGAGCTGCTGGAGAACGGCCACGAGGTCCTGCTGATCGACAAGAACCCGAACTCCATCTCGGTGGAGCGGGTCCCGCTGGCGGAGTGGCTGCTCGCCGACGCCTGCGAGATCACCTCGCTGGACGAGGCCGCCCTGCAGCGCTGCCACGTGGTGATCGCCGCCACCGGTGACGACAAGGTCAACCTGGTCGTCTCGCTGCTCGCCAAGACCGAGTACGGGGTGCCCCGGGTGGTCGCCCGGGTGAACAACCCGAAGAACGAGTGGCTGTACAACGAGTCGTGGGGCGTGGACGTCGCCGTCTCCACCCCGCGTCTGATGTCGGCGCTGGTCGAGGAAGCCGTCAGCGTCGGCGACCTGGTCCGGCTGATGCGCTTCTCGCAGGGCAACGCCAACCTGGTCGAGCTGACCCTGGCCGCCGACACCGGTCTGGTCGGCACCCGGGTCTCGGACGTGGCCTGGCCGGTGGACACCGCGCTGGTCACCATCATCCGGGCCGGCCGGGTGCTGGTCCCCGGTGGCAGCGACACCCTGGAGGCCGGTGACGAGCTGCTGTTCGTCGCCGCCCAGGAACGCGAGGAGGAGCTGGAGACGCTGCTCGCCGGCTGATCCGCCCCGCCGTACGACGAAGGGCCCGCGCATCGCGCGGGCCCTTCGTCGTACCTGCCGACTACTTCTGCGGCTCTTCCCCGTCCTCCGGCAGCTCCGCCTTGATCGGCGGCGGCGCCTTCAGCAGGATCTGCCAGGTCACGTACATCGCCAGCAGCATCGGCGGAATGCCGAGGGCGACCTTCAGCCAGCCCAGCAGGTTGACGTTGTGGGTGAAGTACAGCGGGAATAGGATCAACGGCTTCAGGCCCATGATCAGCACCCAGGCCCAGGTCGCCCGGGTGTAGGCGGCCAGCCGGCCCGGGTTCTGCTTGCGCCAGGTGAACATCTCGCCGGTGATCGGGCCGAGCATCAGTCCGATCATCGGCCAGCGCACCAGCGCGGAGACCGCCAGCGCCACGCAGTAGCCGACGTTCCACAGCAGGCCCGGCAGGTAGAAGTCCTCGGCCTTGCCGGTCTTCATCGAGATCCAGGCACCGATCGCCACCCCGAACACGCCGGAGAAGGCGTGCTGGATGGTCTCCCGCCGTGCCAGCCGGACCACCACGAACACCGCGCACAGCGCCAGCGCCGACCAGGCGGCCACCGGCACCTTGTGGGTGATGTTGAAGGCGATGATGAACACCAGGCCCGGCAGCGTCATGTCGACCATGCCGCGGATGCCGCCGAACGCCTTCAGCACCGTCTCGGCCGCCTCCTTGGAGGCGTCCCGTTCGTACACACCGCTCTGCGGATCGTCCTGCGGGTCGTGCGCGGTCACTCGGATCGCCTCGGCCTCGTTGCTCACGCGGACTCGCTCCCGTGTCCCACCGGACGCAGCTCGTAGCGGGGGTTGAAGAGCACGCGGCGCCCGCGTGCGTGGCCGATCCGGCCGCTGGCGATCAGACGGCGGCCCGGCTCGATGCCCACGATCGAGCGACGGCCCAGCCACACCACGTCCAGCGCCTCCGTGCCGTCGAACAGCTCGGCCTCCAGCGCGGGCACACCCGCACGGGGGCGCAGCGTGACGGTCCGCAGCGTGCCGGCCACGGTGACGATCTCACGGTCGCCGCAGGCGGCGATCGGGGTGCAGCCCGCCTCGGCGGTGTCCTGCCGCAGTTCCTGAGCGGCCAGCTCCTCCGAGGAGGACGTCAGCCGGCTCAGCATGCGGCGGAAACGGCCCTGCGGCTGGTCGCCGATGTTGTCACCACTCATGCGGGAAGGGTACCGGTTCACCGCCTCCCGGCGGCAGAGCCACGGGTGGGCCCGGTCACGGCTCGAAGCGGTAGCCCATGCCCGGTTCGGTGATGAAGTGGCGGGGGTGCGAGGGGTCGGCCTCCAGCTTGCGACGCAGCTGCGCCAGGTAGACCCGCAGGTAGTTGGTCTCCTTGCGGTAGGCCGGCCCCCACACCTCCTGCAACAGCTGGGTCTGGCTGACCAGCCGCCCGGAGTTGCGCACCAGCACCTCCAGCAGGTGCCACTCGGTGGGGGTGAGTCGGACGTCGTGGCCCTGACGGTTGACCTTCTTCGCGGCCAGGTCGACGGTGAACGACTCGGTGGCGACCACCGACTCGCCCTCGGCGGTGACCGGTTCGGCGCGGCGTACGGCGGCCCGCATCCGGGCCAGCAGCTCGTCCATCCCGAACGGCTTGGTGACGTAGTCGTCGGCGCCGGCGTCCAGCGCCTCGACCTTCTCGTCGGAGGCGTGCCGGGCGGACAGCACGATGATCGGCACCCTGGTCCAGCCGCGCAGGCCGCGGATCACCTCGACGCCGTCCATGTCGGGCAGGCCGAGGTCGAGCACCACCACGTCGGGATGGCGGGCGGCGGCCAGTTCCAGGGCGCTCGCGCCGTCGTGCGCGGAGTCCACCTCGTACTTGCGGGCCTTGAGGTTGATCACCAGGGCACGGACGATCTGCGGTTCGTCGTCCACCACCAGGACCCGGGTCATGCGGGACCGGCCTTTCCGTTGTCGGTGTGCTCGTGCAGGTCGACGGCGGGCAGCGAGACCACCATGGTCAGCCCGCCGCCGGGGGTGTCCTCGGCGGTGACGGCGCCGCCCATCGCCTCGGCGAAGCCGCGCGCCACCGCCAGGCCGAGGCCGACGCCGGTGCCGCGCGGGGCGTCGCCGTAGCGCTGGAACGGGGCGAAGATCCGCTCCCGGGCCTCCTCGGGGACGCCCGGGCCGCGGTCCACCACGCGCAGTTCGACCCGGCCCTCGCGCGGCAGCAGGTCCGCCTTGACCAGCACCGGGCTGCCGGGCGGGCCGTACTTGACGGCGTTCTCCACCAGGTTGGCCAGCACCCGTTCCAGCAGCCCGGCGTCGGCGCGCACCATCGGCAGCGACTCCGCCACGTCCAGCCGGACGCTGCCGGGCGGGACGCCGCCGAGCGCGAACGGCACCACCTCGTCCAGGTCGGTGGGCTGGAGCAGCGGGGTGACGGTGCCGGTCTGCAGGCGGCTCATGTCCAGCAGGTTGTTGATCAGATGATCGAGGCGGTCCGCGCCGGATTCGATGCCGGCCAGCAGCTCGGCCTCGTCCTCCTGGTCCCACTCGACGTCCTCGGCGCGCAGCGAGGTGACGGCGGCCTTGATCCCGGCCAGCGGGGTGCGCAGGTCGTGCGAGACGGCGGCCAGCAGCGCGGTGCGGATCCGGTTGCCCTCGGCCTCCCGGCGGGCGGCCGCGGCCTCCCCGGCCAGCCGGCGGCGTTCCAGCAGCATGGCGGCCTGGTTGGCGAACGCCCCGAGCATCCGCCGGTCCGCGGCGGGCAGCACCCGGCCGCGCAGCACCAGGGCGAGGCGGTCGCCGACCGGCACGTCCACGTCCGCCTGCTCGGGACCGGCGGGCGGACGCGGCCCGACCGAGGCGGCAACGTTCCAGGCGGCGTGCGGGTCGGCGCGTTCGACCAGGGCGACCGCCTCCTGCTGGAAGGTCTCCCGGACCTGCTCCAGCAGCGCCGTCAGCACCCCCTCGCCGCTGGGGGCGCCGCGCAGCACGGTGCCGGCCAGCGCGGACATGGTCTGCGCCTCGGCCTGGGCGCGGGCCGCCTGATGGCTGCGCCGGGCGGCCAGGTCGACCACGGTGGCGACCGCGATGCCGACCGCGGTGAAGATCGCCACCGCCAGGATGTTCTGCGGCTCGGCGATGGTGAAGGCGTGAATGGGGGGCGCGAAGTAGTAGTTGAGCGCCGTCGATCCGACCAGCGCCGAGGCGATCGCCGGGTACAGCCCGCCGACCAGCGCCGCGCACACCGTCAGCGACAGGAACAGCAGCATGTCGGTGGAGAGGCCCTGGTCGTGGAACCGGCTCAGCACCAGTGCCAGCAGCGGCGGCCCGACGACGCCGATCAGCCAGCCCGCGATCGCCCGGGTCCGGCCCAGGTCGGTGACCCTGCGGATCGGGATCCGGCCCCGGCCGAGCGCCGCGTGCTCGTGGTTGACCATGTGGACGTCGATGTCCCCGGAGTCCCGGGTCACCGTGAGGCCGACGCCCGGCCCGTACACGTACTGCCAGAGCTTGCGGCGGCTGGTGCCGATCACGATCTGGGTGGCGTTGACGCCGCGTGCGAAGTCCAGCAGCCCGGCCGCCGGGTCGTCGCCGAGCACCGAGTGGAAGCTGCCGCCGAGGCTCTCCACCAGCGCGCGCTGCTCGATCAGCGTCTGCGGCGAGGAGCCGGACAGGCCGTCGGAGCGCGAGATGTGCACCGCCAGCAGCTCGCCGGCGCTGTTGCGGGCCGCGATCCGGGCGGCGCGGCGGATCAGCGTGGCGCCCTCCGGGCCGCCGGTCAGGCCGACCACGATCCGCTCGCGGGCCTGCCAGGTGCCCTGGATGCCCTGCTCGGCCCGGTACCGCTGCAGGTACTCGTCGACCCGGTCGGCCGTCCACAGCAGCGCCAGCTCGCGCAGCGCCGTCAGGTTGCCGGGCCGGAAGTAGTGGGCGAGCGCCGCGTCCACCTTCTCCGGCGCGTACACGTTGCCGTGCGCCAGGCGGCGGCGCAGCGCCTGCGGCGACATGTCGACCAGTTCGATCTGGTCGGCGCGCCGCACCACCTCGTCCGGGACGGTCTCCCGCTGGCGGACGCCGGTGATGCCCTCGACCACGTCGCCGAGCGACTCCAGGTGCTGGATGTTGACGGTGGAGATCACGTCGATCCCGGCCGCCAGCAGCTCCTCGACGTCCTGCCAGCGCTTGGCGTTCCGCGAGCCGGGGACATTGGTGTGGGCGAGTTCGTCGACCAGCGCCACCGCCGGGTCCCGGGCCAGCAGCGCGTCCAGGTCGAGTTCGGTGAACTCGGCGCCGCGATGGGTCATCGTGCGGCGCGGGACGGTCTCCAGGCCGTCGAGCAGTTCCGCGGTCCGGGCGCGCCCGTGGGTCTCGACGAAGCCGACCACCACGTCCGCACCCCGGTCGAGGCGGCGGTGCGCCTCGGAGAGCATGGCGTACGTCTTGCCGACGCCCGGGGCCGCCCCGAGATAGATCCGCAGCCGGCCGCGGCCCGTGTGCACCATGGCATTGAGACTAGGCCCTGCAATCGGAATATCCGCTGATCAGGCTGGTCTGGCTGAAGAATTGTCAACTTCTTGACGGCCGTTGCGCCAAAATGCCGAACGAAGCGATCAACCCAAGGGGGAACCACCATGCGCGGACTCGTACTCGGCGGCGGCGGACTCGCCGGCATCTCCTGGGAGACCGGCCTGCTCCACGGCCTCGCCGAAGCCGGCCTCGACCTTCCCGGCACCGCCGACCACATCCTCGGCACCTCCGCCGGCGCCACCGTCGCCGGCCAACTCGCCTCCGGTCTCCCGCTCGCCGAACTCCACCTCCGGCAGACCGACCCGGCCCGGCAGAACCACGAGATCGTCCCGCCCCTCGACACCGTCGGGTCGGTCCTCGAAACCTGGGCCGGCCTGGTCGCCGAGACCACCGACCCCGCCGAACTGCGGCGCCGCGTCGGCCGCCTCGCCCTGGACACCGACACCGTCCCCGCCGCCGACCGACGCGCCGTCGTCGCCGGCCGCCTCCCCGCCCACGACTGGCCCGCCTGGCCGCTCACCCTCACCGCCGTCGACGCCGACACCGGCGAACTGCGCACCTTCGACCGGCACAGCGGCGTCCCCCTGGTCGACGCCGTCACCGCCAGCTGCGCCATCCCCGGCATCTGGCCCACCGTCGAGATCGACGGCCGCCGCTACATGGACGGCGGCATCCGCAGCAACACCAACGCCGACCTGATGACCGGTCAGCAGGCCGTCCTGGTCGTCGCCCCGATGACCGACCACCACTTCGACACCGAACTGGAGACCCTCCGGGCCACCGGCGCCGTCCTCGGCGTCACCCCCGACGAGGAGGCGCTCGCCGCCTTCGGCGTCAACCCGCTCGACACCGCCGTCCGTGCCCCCGCCGCCGAGGCCGGCCGGGCCCAGGCCCACCGGATCGCCGAGCAGGTCCGCGCGCTCTGGGCCTGACACCCCTTACGACTGCGGCTCCTCTTTACTACTGCGGCTGCTCTTTACTGCTGTGGCTCCTCTTTACTGCTACGGCTCCTCGACGATCCTGCCGTCCCGCAGCTCCAGCACCCGGTCCGCCAGGTCCATCAGCTGCGGGTCGTGCGTCGCCACCAGCGCCGTCACGCCCTCGCTGCGCACCACCGCCCGCAGCAACTCCATGATCGCCAGACCGGTGTCCGAGTCCAGCTGCCCGGTCGGCTCGTCCGCGATCAACAGCGCCGGCTCGTTCGCCAACGCCCGCGCCACCGCCACCCGCTGCTGCTGGCCGCCCGACAGCTCCGTCGGCCGCTGCTCCGCGTGGTCGGTCAGGCCCACCATCGCCAGCAGGGTCCGCACCCGCTCCTCGCGCTCCCTCACCGCCACCCGGCGCAACCGCATCGGCACCCCGACGTTCTCCGCCGCCGTCAACACCGAGATCAACCCGAACGACTGGAACACGAAACCGATCCGCTCGCGCCGCAACGTCAGTCGGCCCGACTCGTCCAGCCCCGACAGATCCATCCCCGCGATGCTGATCCGCCCCGCCGACGGCGTGTCCAGGCCGCCCACCAGGTTCAGCAGCGTCGTCTTCCCCGAGCCCGAACGGCCCCGCAGCGCCGTCAGCTCACCGGCCTTCGCCGTGAACGACACCCCGCGCACCGCGTGCACCGCCCGGTCGCCCGCCCCGAACGTCCGGTGCACGTCCTCCACGACCACCATCGCGCCGGTCACCCGCGCACCTCCGACCCCTCCGCGCGCCACACCCCGATGTGGTCCTCCTCCAGGGCCAACCGCACCCGGCGGCTCAGCCCCAGCGCCTCCGTGAAGTCCTGCGGCAACTGCAACCGGCCCACCCGGTCCAGCACTGCGTACTCCACCCCCGGCTCGCCCCGCTCCGGACGCAGCACCTCCGTCGACGTCCGCCCGTTGCGGATCCGCACCGTGCGCCGCACCTCCTGGGCCACCATCGGGTCGTGGGTGACGATCAGCACCGTCACCCCCAACTCCTCGTTCACCGACCGCAGCGCCGCGAAGATCTCCTCGCTGGTCGCACTGTCCAGCTCGCCCGTCGGCTCGTCCGCCAGCAGCAGCGCCGGCGAGTTCGCGTTCGCCACCGCGATCGCCACCCGCTGCTGCTCACCGCCCGACATCTCGGCCGGCCGACGCCCCGCCAGATGCCCGATCCCCAACATCCCCAGCAGGTCCGCCGCCTGCCGCTGCCGATCACGGCGCGGCACCCCCGCGTACCCCATCGGCAGCATCACGTTCTCCACCGCCGTCAGGTACGGCAGCAGGTTCCGCGCCGTCTGCTGCCAGACGAAGCCCACCGTCCGCCGCCGGAACGCCAGCCGCTCCCGCTTGTCCATCGCCAGCAGATCGTGCCCCGCCACCCGGGCACTGCCCGCCGTCGGCACGTCCAACCCCGCCAGGATCCCCAGCAGCGTCGACTTCCCCGAACCGGACGCGCCCACCACCGCGATCAACTCGCCGTCCTCGACCGTCAGATCGAGCCCCTGCAGGGCCTGCACCTCGACGCCCTCGGAACGGTGGATCCGCACCAGGTTCTCGCACACCACCATGCCCTCGGCCGGCGGCGGACCCGCCGCGACCGCCCGTCGACGCAACTCGTCCAGCCCCTCGGGCTCCGACACCACCGACACCCCCACCGCATTCCCCTCCGGCCACCGAACCCGCGGCTCGGCACGGCCTGCACTCCGGCCGACACCTCTGCGACGCTCCCGTCCGGCCGCACCTCGTCGGCGACGCCCGGCGGGTGCCTCGTTGACGCCCGGTCGGGCAGCCGGGACAGTCCCCTGTTCTGCCCCGACCGTCCGACCGGACGTTCCCCCGCAGGCCGCCACCCCGATCGGCGGCGACCTCATCACACCAACGCGGCCCGAAGCAGCCCGGTTGCACCGCACTGCGGACTTTTTTCGAAACTCTCCGGACACCGCCACGCCGCCCCTGGGTCCGCTGTCGTTCCAGGACCGTGCGGCCTCAGCCGGCCTCGGGCTCCGACGCGCGCAACTGCAGGAACTCCAGCGCCGATTCCCGGAACGGATCCGACAGTCCCGCCGCCGGCGACACCCCCCGCCCACCGCGACGCACCGTCAACACCGCCACCATCGTGCCGCTGATGTGCACCACCGCCTCCTCCGCGTACGCCACCGGCTGCCGCACCCCCAACGCCACCACTGCGCCGACCTGTTGCTCGACCGTCCACCCCGCCCCCGAGCTCACACACTCCCCGCCCCCCATCAGCCGGGTCGCCTGGTACTCCGCCGCCAACGGCGACTCGAACCGCATCACCACCTGCTGCGCCGTCGCCTCCGGGTGCCCGGCGTCCACGTACCGCTGCCCCCACCACTGGGCGGCGCCCGACGTGCGGACCAGCCGCGACACACAGCCGTCCGCGAACGCGTCCACGCCGGGGGGACCGGACGCGCTTCCGCTCGGGCCGGGGGCCTGGCTCGCCGACTGGCCTGCGGTTCGGTTCGCCTCCTGACCTGGTGCCCGGCTCGCCGGCTGGGTCGCCGGCCGGCTCGCTGTCGAGGAAGTGCCGTTGCCGACAGCCGAGTCGGCGTTCGCGGAGGGATCTGCCGCGGTCGTCGAGCCCTGGGACGCCGTGCCGGTCGCCGCCTGGTCCGCCACCGGGAAGGCCGTCCACGGGCCGTACCCGCCCAGGACGCTCGGCATCCGCGACACGTCCAGCGTCAGCGCCCGCACCACCGCATCGGCGGACTCCAACGGCGCCCACTCCACCTCGGAATTCGCCGACGGCAGCAACGGCAACTGCGGCTCCGGAAGCGACCGCACCTCCGACGGCCCGGACGCCGCAGCCGTCGGAGGCACCGGATACCCCGCCACCCCGTGCCCGCGCCCCGGCGGCGGGGGCACCAACTCCGCCGCCGACCACAGCACCGCCACGCCCAGCACCCCCGCCATCGCGACCGCCCCCGCGCGGTAACGCCCCCGGCGCACCCCGCGACGCACCATCGCCTCGCTCGGCGGCACCGGCACGGCCAGCACCACCTCGCGCCGCAGCCCGTCGAACATCGCCTCCAGCCGGGCAGCCCCGATCGCCGGGCGGTCCTCCGTCCCCACTGTCTCCACCGTCTCCGCCTCGGGCTCAGACATGCGATCCGTCCGCCATCTGCACCCGCGCCCCCGTCAACCGCGCCGTCACCGGCACCTCGTCAGCGCTGCGGGCCCTCGTCAACTCCCCGCCCCCCGCTGCCCGTTCACCTACGGCAGCCGCCGGGGCCGACCGCAGTGGCGCGACCATCGGCTCCTCCACGGCCGCCGCCGGCTCTTCCCCCAACAGCACCGCCAACGCCTGCCGCCCCCTGTGCAACCGCGCCTTGACCGTCCCCACCGGCACCCCCTCGTCCGCGGCGATCTCCGCCACCGAACGACCCCCCATGTGGTGCCAGACCAACGCCGACCGCTGCGCCTCCGGCAACTGCCGCAACGCCTCCACCAACGCCACTGTCTCCGGCCCCGGCCCCGGAACCGGCAGATTCGCGTCCCCGTGCCGGATCCAGCTCTGCAACGCCGTCCGCGCCCGCCGCCAGCGGCTGATCGCGATCCGCTGACCCGTCAGCCGGACCCACGCCACCGGATTCTCGTGCGACACCAGCCGCCCCCAGTGGTTCCACGCCCGGACGAACGCCTCCTGCGCGGCGTCCTGCGCCTCACCCAGATCACCCGTCAGCGCGTACAAGTGCGCGACCAACTGACCGTACGCGGCCTCGTAGAACACCCGAAAGTCGTCGCCGCCCCGGCCGGCTCTTCCGCCGGCCCCCTCGCCCTGCTCCACGACCATGACGCCACAGTGTGCCGTGCACCGAACCACCCGGCAACAGCCCCGGCGGTTCGGCCTCCCGCTCCGGAAATGGTCCGGGAATGCGAAAAAGCCCCCCGCCGTGAGGCGAGGGGCTTTCCCTGAAAGATTGTTCGGCGGCGTCCTACTCTCCCACAGGGTCCCCCCTGCAGTACCATC
>NZ_JBHWID010000022.1:0-85378 GCF_042732175.1 Kitasatospora sp. NPDC059795 | reverse complement strand
ACCCTGTGGGAGAGTAGGACGCCGCCGAACAATCTTTCAGGGAAAGCCCCTCGCCTCACGGCGGGGGGCTTTTTCGCGTTCCCGGACCATTTCCGGAGCGTTTTCGGAGCATTCCCGGAACCGGCGGATACCGAGTCCGGTCCGTGATCAGCAGGTTGTTGCCCGGGCGGATGGTTGCGGGCAGACTGCCCGTCATCGTGATTGGTCCAGACCATCGGCGGGCGGAGGGCTTCGGGGGTCATGGGAGCGGCGGGGGTTCGGCGGGCAGGGCAGCACGGGGTGGTGCTGGGCGCGGCGGCGGTGACGGTGCTGGTGGCGGTGGCGGTGCTGACCGCGTTGACGGCGCTGACGGGGAGTTCGGTGACGCAGGGGATGCGGCACCGGTTGGCGGCGGATCCGCGGTTCTCGTTGACGTTGTCGGGGCGGTACGCCGAGGGCGCGGACGTGGCGGCGGATGCGCCGGTGCGGGCGGCGTTGCACCGGGCGTTGCCGGGGATGCCGGCGGAGATCGAAGAGGTGCTGCGCGGGTCGATGCCGTTGCGGACGCCGCTGCCGAGGGCGGCGGGGGCGGTGTCGTCACAGGGAATGGCGGTGGTGCCGTTGGCGGTGCCGGAGCCGCAGCGGGTGGCGGAGTTGGCGCAGGGGGCCTGGCCGACGGGGCTGGAGCAGGTGGCGTTGTCGGAGTCGACGGCGCGCTGGCTGGGGGTGTCGGCGGGGGAGAAGATCGCGCTGACGCAGTCGGCCGGCGGGGTGCTGTCGGCGACGGTGAGCGGGGTGTACCGGGAGCTGCCGGGCGCGGAGCGGCAGTGGCGGGCGTGGACGGCGACGGTGCCGGTGGAGTCGTCGGACGGGTTGGTGCTGGCGTCGCAGGAGTTGCTGCGGACGCATCCGCTGCTGCACGAGCAGGTGGACGTGGTGTGGACGGCGGTGCCGGCGCCGGGGCAGCTGCGGCCGGAGGGGCTGGGGCTGGTGCGGGACCGGGTGGACCGGTTGATGGGCGGTGATGTGGTCCGGGCGGTGTTCCGGGGCGGCGAGTCTCCCGTGAACGGGCTGCGGGCGTCGAGTGATCTGCCGACGGCGTTGAACGATCTGCGGTCGCCGATGATGGTGGCGCGGTCGGGGATGCTGGTCCCGGTGACGATGCTGGCGGTGCTGTCGGCGGTGACGATGGTGCTGACCGCTCGTCAACTCACGGACTTCCGGCGGGCGGAGCTGCTGCTGCAGTTGGCGCGGGGTGCCGGGCGGGCCCGGCTGCTGGGTGCGGCGGCGGTGGAGTGGGCGCTGTGCACGGTGCCGGCGGCGCTGCTGGGCGTGTGGGTGGCGGGGCCGTTGCTGCGGCTGCTGGAGCGGCTGGGGCTGCCGGTGGACGGGGCGGCCGCGGAGGCGACGGGCGCGGCGGCGTGGACGGTGGCCGGGGTGGCGCTGGTGCTGCACGGCTGTGCGGCGCTGCTGCCGGTGCTGTGGACGGCGGACGGCGGCGAGCGGGAGGTGCCGTCGCGCAGTGCCCGGCGGGCGGTGGCGCAGCGGGCCGGGGCGGACCTGGTGCTGGCGGCGGTGGCTGTCCTGGCGTACCTGCAACTGCGGCAGTACGAGGGGTTGTTGAGCCCGGCGTCGAGTGCGGTGGGGTTCGATCCGGTGCTGGTGGCGGTGCCGGTGGTGATGACGGTGGCGGCGGCGTTGCTGCTGCTGCGGTTGTTGCCGCCGCTGGGGCGGGCGTTGGAGGCGTTGGCTCGGCGTGGGCGGGGTCTGGTGGGGCCGCTCAGTGGTTGGCAGGTGTCCCGGGGGCGGGCTGGTCAGGCGGCGCCGGTGCTTCTGATGGCGTTGGCGTTGGCGGTGGGGGCGTTGACGACGACGGCGATCGCGGGGGAGGGGCCGAACGATCGGGACCGGGCGGCGTTCGACCTGGGCGCGGATCTGCGGGTGACGGGCGGTGCGGTGCCTCCGGGGGCGCGGCAGGCGGCGTTGGCGGCGGTGCCGGGGGTGGCGGCGGTGACGCCGGTGGGCACGCTGGAGGGCCAGGTGTCGGGGGTGGCGACGTCGGTGCTGGGGGTGGACACGGCCGCGGTGCAGCCGGTGGCGACGTCGGAGCGGATGGCGTCGGGGTCGTGGAGGCATGCCGTTCCGGCGGTCCGGTCGGATCTCGAACAGGGTTCGCTGGCGGGTCAGTTGGCGTCGTTGCGGGACGGTGTCCCGGTGCACGGGATGCCGTTGGCGGGGCGTCCGTCGGAGCTGAAGGCGCGGGTGTCGGTGTCGGCGGCGGCTCGGGTCGGTTCGGTGTGGCTGGTGGCGCAGGTCGAGGACGCGGGCGGCCTGGTGACGGAGGTCCGGGCGGAGGTGACGGCGGACGGGGTGGCCCGGACGGTGTCGCTGCCGTTGGCGTCGGGGGAGTTGCACTACCCGTTGCAGGTGACGGGGTTGGGCCTGCGGAGTGCGGCGCGGGGTTTCCCGCGGGCGACGTTCCGGTTGACGGTGTCGGGGATCGAGGGGGCGACGGTGCCGGCCGGGGCGAGCTGGGTGGATGTCACCCGTGGCCCGTTCGGTCCGACGGATCTGGGGTGTCCCGGGCAGTTGGACGAGGGCCAGGGTTCGCGGCGGATCGACGCGGGCGTGTGCGAGACGGTGAAGGCCGAGGACGGCGGGCTGCTGTCGGCGGTGGTGCGCGGCGCGGACCCGTCCCAGGTGGAGGCGGCGGACGGGGTGTCGTTCGCGCTGGCGCCGCCGGGGACGCCGAAGCGGGTGCGGGGGATGCCGGTGGCCGGGTTCGTGGTGCCGGCGCTGGTGAACGAGGCGTTCCTGCGGGCGGTCGGCGCCCAGGTGGGCGGCCAGGTGCGGTTGACGTCCGGCCAGGCGGACCTGTTCGGGCTGCGGATCGTCGGGGTGCTGCCGGACTTCCCGGGCGGCGGTGACCGGGACCGGGCGCAGGCGCTGGTGGATCTGTCGGCGCTGTCGGCGGCGCGGTCGGGGCTGGGGTTGCCGCCGGTGGCGGACGGGGCGTGGCTGTTGGCGGCGTCGTCGAAGGCGGGGATGGAGCAGGCGGAGCGGGCGATCGCGGCGGATCCCGGGCTGGGCCGGGTGGAGAGCGTCCGGTCGCGGGCGGCGGCGATGGCGGCGGATCCGTTCCGGGCGGGGCGGCGCAGTGCGCTGGTGCTGTCGTTGGTGCTGTCGCCGGTGTTCGCGGTGGCCGGGTTCACGGTGCATGCGGTGGGTTCGGCGCGGTCGCGGCGGCGGGAGTTCGCGGTGCTGCGGGCGATCGGTGTGCGGCGGCGGCAGTTGGCGGGGGTGCTGCGGCTGGAGCAGTTGGCGGTGGTGGGTTTCTCGGTGCTGCTGGGCGGGGTGCTGGGGGTGGGTCTGGCGGCGGTGGTGCTGCCGTTGATCGTGGTGGACGGCGGTGGCCGGGCGGTGTTCCCGTCGCTGGAGCTGACGGTGGGCTGGGGTTGGACGGCGGTGGTGGTGCTGGCGACCGGGCTGGGCGTCGGCTCGGTGGTGCTGGTGCTGTCGCGGATGTTGGCGCGGGTCGATCTGGCGCGTGAGCTGCGGGCGGGGGAGAGCGGATGAGCGGGTTCGGCGGGTTCGGGGGGTGGCGTCCGGCGCTGCGGGAGGCCCGGACGGGGTGGCCGGTGCTGGTGGTGCTGGCCGTGCTGTCGGCGGTGCTGACGGTGGCGTCGCTGCTGTGGCCGCCGGTCTTCGACGACCTGTCGACGAAGGAGTTGAACCGTCGGCTGGCGGTGGCGCAGGCGGAGGGGCCGCTGGTGGTGGCGCGGGCGACGCTGAACGCGCCGCGGAACCGGGCGGGGCAGTCGACGGCGCCGCAGTTCGGCTCGTTGGACAGCGACCTGACGCGGGTCGGCGAGGGTCTGAGGCAGGGCCCGTCGGGGGAGTTGGCGCACACCCTGGCCCGGGTGTCGGGCTGGGCGCAGAGCGACGGCATGGAGTTGAAGGGGCAGGGCGTGCCCCGGCCGCACGGCAATCCGGCGTCGGTGTCGCTGGCGTACGCGCAGGACGCGGCGGGCCGGGTGCGCTGGGTGGCGGGCCGGGCACCCGGGCAGCCGGACGCGGCGCAGCAGGCGCCGGTCGAACTGGGCATGTCCCGCAAGGGGTTGGAGCAGTTCGGGTTGGCGCTCGGCCAGCGGGTGATGCTGGAGGGGCAGGCCGGGGCCACCGAGGCGGTGGTGGTCGGCGAGTTCGCGCCGCTCGACGGCTCGGACGACCTGTGGCGTGAACTCCCCTTGCTGAACGAGCCGTTGGACGCGCCGGAGCCGAGCGGGTACATCCGGTACGGGCAGGCGCTGGTGGCTCCGGCGGGGCTGGAGGCGATGGAGGCGCGCGGGTCGTTGTCGCTGTCGGCGACCTGGGTGTTCGAGGCGGCGCAGCAGCCCTGGGGGACCGGCGGCACGGCTGCCGGGGTGCGTGAACTGGCCGCCGGGGCGCGGGGGTTCGCTGTCGCGGCGCGGGATCGGGCGTGCGGCGACATCGTCTCGGACATGATGCCGTGCCCGGCGGGGGTGCGGACGGTGTCGCCGCCGCAGGTGCAGGAGCAACTGTCGGCGCTGGTGGACCGGTTCGCTGAGCAGCGGGCCCGGACGGTGTCGCTGCAGTCGTTCGCGTTGGCGGGGCTGTTGGCGATCGGGGTGTCCACGGCGGTGGCGGCGGCCCGGCTGGGGGCGCGACGTCGGGAGGGGGTGCTGAGGCTCCAGCGGGCGCGCGGGGCGGGTGAGCCCGCACTGGCGGCGGTTCGGCTGCTGGAGGCCGTTCCGGCGGTCCTGGTGGGGGTGTTGGCGGGCCGGGCGGCGTCCGGCCCGTTGGCGGGGGAACGTCCGCTCGGTGCGTGGTGGCCGGTGGCGGCGGTGGCCGTGCTGGTGGCGGGCGCGCCCGCGGTGGCGGTGTGGTGGCAGGGCCGGGCACTGCGCCGGGCGGGCCGGGAGCCGGTCCAACGGCGGGGCGTGAAGCGGGCGTTGGGCCTGTCCGGTCGGCTGGTGATGGAGGGTACGGTGCTGGCGCTGGCGGCGGCGGGCGTGCTGCAGCTGCGGCTGCGCGGCGCGACCTCGCCGGGCGCCGCCGACCCGGACCCTCAACTGGCCGTGGTGCCGGTGGTGTTGGGCCTGGCGGCGGTGGTCGTGGTGCTGCGGGTGTACCCGGTGCCGCTGCGGGTGCTGACCGGCTGGGCGCGGCGGCGGCGCGGCACGGTCGCGCTGATCGGTCTGTCGCAGGCCGGCCGGCGTTCCGGCGCGGCGGCGACGGCGCTGCTGGTGCTGGTGCCCGCGCTGGCCTGTGCGGTGTTCGGCGCGCTGGTGTCCGGGACGGTGCGCAACGGCCGGGCGGAGGCTGCGCAGTGGCGCACCGGCGGGGACGCGGCCGTCCTCTGGCCGGCCCAACGCTCGTTGCCGCTGGAGGAGTTGGCGAAGGTGCCGGGCGTCGGCGGGGTGCTGTCGGTGCACGGCGGGGTGGCGTCGCTGACGGCCGGCGAGGACGGGACGGTGCTCAGGAACGTGGGCCTGGTCGGCGTCGACCAGGAGGCGCTGGCGAAGCTGGAGCCGGGCTCGCCGGTGGCGGCGGCGCTGAGCGGTGCGGGGCTGTCCGCGCCGCTGGCGCCGGGTGCGGAACTGCCTGCGCTGGCCGACGCGCGGACCGCGGCGCGATTCCCCGAGGGAGCGTTCGACGCGGACGCCGGGGCGAACAGGTTCCGGGTCCGGATCGTCGGCGTGCTGCCGGCCGGCGCGGAACGGGACCGGGCGGTCGGGCCGGTGGTCGCCGAGGTCGCGGGCGGGCCGCTGCTGGTGTTCGGCGGGCCCGCCGCGGAGCGCCTGCCGCGACAGACCGGGCAGCGCAACGCGGCCGTGCTGTTCGCCGAGCCCGGCCGCGCCGGGTCGGCGGCCGGTGCGCAGCGGATCGACGGGGACCGGCTGCGGGCCGTGGTGGCGGCCTCGGCGGCGACCGCGGGCGTCGGCGGCGCGGGGGTGGCGGGCGGCGCGGCGCTGCGCGGCGCGCCGGTGGAAGTCCGGGACATGGCAGGGCAGTTGAAGGAGTCGACGAACGACGGGCTGGCGTCCGCGCTGGAGCTGGCGTTCCGGTCGGCGGCGGCGATCGGCCTGCTGCTCGGGCTGACGGCAGTGGTCCTGGAGCTGCTGCTCGGCTCCGCGGAACGCGGCCGGATGCTCGCGTACCTGCGCACGCTGGGCCTGGGCCCGAGGGCCGCGGCGGGCGTCCAACTGGTGCAGCTGCTGCCGGTGATGGCAGCGGCGGTGATCGGCGGAACGGCCCTCGGGCTGGGCCTGCCGTGGCTGCTGGGCCCGGCACTGGAACTGAGGGCGTTCACCTCCGGCCCGGGAGCGCCCTCGTTCGCCCCGGACTGGACGAGCATCGCGATCGCCGCGCTGGGACTGCTCGTCCTGGTGCCGTGCGCGGCGGCGCTGGAGGGGGTGGCGGGGCGTCGGCGGGTGCCGCAATTGCTCCGGCTCGGTGAAGGGGCGCAGTAGACGGTAGGGCGGACAGGGCAACGGGGTCGTGCGTCGTCGGCGTACGGCCCCGTTGTGCTTGCCCGCGCAGTTCCTCGGGCCCCTGACGGGGCACGGAACTGCAGTGCAGCAGCGGGACGGACGAGGGATTCGGAGAGAGTTGGAAGACCTGTCGGTGGGGCACGGTACGTTCGTCGTCGGATGTGTCCTGATTGTGGGTGAGGTGTCCGTTGCAGCTGGCTCAGGTGGAGGGGGTCCTGGAGCGGATCACCTATGCCAATGACGAGACGGGGTACACGGTTGCGCGGGTGGACACCGGGCGGGGGGCGAATGATCTGCTGACGGTGGTGGGGGCGCTGCTGGGGGCGCAGGTGGGGGAGAGCCTGCGGTTGTTCGGGCGGTGGGGGTCGCATCCGCAGTACGGGCGGCAGTTCACGGTGGAGAACTACACGACGGTGCTGCCGGCCACGGTGCAGGGGATTCAGCGGTATCTGGGCTCGGGGTTGATCAAGGGGATCGGGCCGCGGTTCGCGGAGCGGATCGTGGAGCGCTTCGGGGTGGAGACCCTGGAGGTGATCGAGAACGAGCCGAAGCGGCTGATCGAGGTGCCGGGGCTGGGGCCGAAGCGGACGAAGATGATCGCCGCGGCGTGGGAGGAACAGAAGTCCATCAAGGAGGTGATGGTCTTCCTGCAGAGCGTCGGGGTGTCGACGTCGTTGGCGGTGCGGATCTACAAGCAGTACGCGGACGCGTCGATCGGGGTGGTGAAGAACCAGCCGTACCGGCTGGCGGCGGACGTGTGGGGCATCGGGTTCCTGACGGCGGACCGGATCGCGCAGGCGGTGGGGATTCCGCACGATTCGCCGGAGCGGGTGAAGGCGGGCCTGCAGTACGCGCTGTCGCAGTCCACGGACCAGGGGCACTGCTATCTGCCGGAGGAGCGGCTGATCGCGGACGGCGTGAAGCTGCTGCAGGTGGACGTGGGCCTGGTGATCGACTGCCTGGCGGAGCTGGTCGCGACGGAGGGGGTGGTGCGCGAGCGGCTGCCGGGCGGGGACGGGCTGGAGATCACGGCGGTGTACCTGGTGCCGTTCCACCGGGCGGAGATCTCGTTGGCGGGCCAGCTGCTCCGGCTGCTGCGGGCGGGCGAGGACCGGCTGCCGTGGTTCCGCGACGTGGACTGGCCGGCCGCGCTGGGCTGGTTGGCGAAGCGGACGGGTGCCGAGCTCGCCCCGGAGCAGGAGCAGTCGGTGCGGCTGGCGTTGACCGAGAAGGTCGCGGTGCTGACGGGCGGGCCGGGCTGCGGCAAGTCGTTCACGGTGAAGTCGATCGTGCAGTTGGCGTTGGCGAAGCGGGCGAAGGTGGTGCTGGCGGCGCCGACGGGGCGGGCGGCGAAGCGGCTGGCGGAGCTGACGGGCGCGGAGGCGTCCACGGTGCACCGGCTGCTGGAGCTGAAGCCGGGCGGCGACGCCGCGTACGACCGGGACCGGCCGTTGGACGCCGACCTGGTGGTGGTGGACGAGGCGTCGATGCTGGACCTGATCCTGGCGAACAAGCTGGTCAAGGCGGTCGCGCCGGGCGCGCACCTGCTGTTCGTGGGGGATGTCGACCAGCTGCCGTCGGTGGGCGCGGGCGAGGTGCTGCGGGACCTGCTGTCGCAGGGCAGTCCGATCCCGTCGGTGCGGCTGACCCGGATCTTCCGGCAGGCCCAGCAGTCGGGCGTGGTGGTGAACGCGCACCGGATCAACGAGGGCCTGCCGCCGCTGACCGAGGGCCTGCCGGACTTCTTCCTGTTCGCGGAGGACGACGCGGAGCGCGCGGCGGGCCTGACGGTGGACGTGGTGGCGCGCCGCATCCCGCAGCGTTTCGGGCTGGACCCGCGGCGCGACGTCCAGGTGCTGGCGCCGATGCACCGCGGCCCGGCGGGGGCGGGCGCGCTGAACACGCTGCTCCAGTCGGCGGTCACGCCGGCCCGGGAGGGGCTGGCGGAGCGGCGGTTCGGCGGGCGGACGTTCCGGGTCGGCGACAAGGTGACGCAGATCCGGAACAACTACGACAAGGGGCGCAGCGGCGTCTTCAACGGCACCGTGGGCGTGGTGACGTCGCTCAGTGTGGACGACCAGCGGCTGACGGTGATGACCGACGAGGACGAGGAGATCGGCTACGACTTCGACGAGCTGGACGAGTTGGCGCACGCGTACGCGGTGACGATCCACCGCTCGCAGGGCAGCGAGTACCCGGCGGTGGTGATTCCCGTCACGACGTCGGCGTGGACGATGCTCCAGCGCAACCTGCTGTACACCGCGGTGACGCGGGCCAAGAGCCTGGTGGTGCTGGTGGGGTCCCGGAAGGCGATCGGCCAGGCGGTGCGGGCGGTGAGCGCGGGGCGGCGGCACTCCGCGCTGGACCACAGATTGGCTGCCGGGCGCGGATCAGGGGGTACGGTACGTCCAGAGGTTGTCTTGACGTGAAGAGATTTAGGGCGGAACCTGGTCTGGTGCCGATCTTGTCCGGTTCACACCGGCTGCGGCAGCAGAGTTTGTAGGCCCTGGTCCTTTCCGGGGTCGCCCCCGGTGCGCGGCCGTCCTTCGGGTGGGGGATCGTTGAGACAGTCAGGGCAGTCGGATGAGGACCAATTTCGTCGGTGAGGAAGACGTGAGCGACAAATCGGTAGTACTGCGGTACCAGGACGGCGAGTACGAATACCCCGTCGTCGAGAGCACTGCGGGCAACGCCGGCTTCGACATCTCGAAGCTGCTTCCGCAGACCGGCCTGGTCACCCTGGACAACGGTTTCGGCAACACCGCCGCCAACAAGTCCGCGATCACCTTCATTGACGGTGACGCCGGCATCCTGCGTTACCGCGGGTACCCGATCGAGCAGCTGGCCGGCGAGGCCAACTTCATCGAGACCGCCTACCTGCTGATCAACGGCGAGCTGCCGAACGAGGGCGAGCTGGCGGCGTTCAGCAACGAGATCACCCAGCACACCCTGCTGCACGAGGACGTCAAGCGCTTCTTCCAGGGTTTCCCGCGGGACGCCCACCCGATGGCGATGCTGTCCTCGGTGGTCGGCGCGCTCTCCACCTTCTACCCGGAGAGCCACAACCCGTTCGACGCGGACCAGCGCCACCTGTCGACGGTGCGCCTGCTGGCGAAGCTGCCGACGATCGCGGCGTATGCGTACAAGAAGGCGGTGGGCCAGCCCTTCGTCTACCCGCGCAACGACCTCGGCTACGTCGAGAACTTCCTGCGGATGACCTTCGCCGTCCCGGCCGAGGACTACGAGCTGAACCCGGTCGTGGTCAACGCCCTGGACAAGCTGTTCATCCTGCACGCCGACCACGAGCAGAACTGCTCCACCTCGACGGTGCGCCTGGTCGGCTCCTCGCACGCCAACCTGTTCGCCTCGATCTCGGCGGGCATCTCGGCGCTCTGGGGCCCGCTGCACGGCGGCGCCAACCAGGCCGTGCTGGAGATGCTGGAGCAGATCCAGAAGGACGGCGGCGACGTCGACGCGTTCATCCGCAAGGTGAAGAACCGCGAGGACGGCGTCAAGCTGATGGGCTTCGGCCACCGCGTCTACAAGGCGTTCGACCCGCGCGCCGCGCAGGTCAAGGTGCTCGCCCACGAGGTGCTGGCCCAGCTCGGCAAGTCCGACGAGCTGCTGGAGATCGCCCTCAAGCTGGAGGCGCACGCGCTCCAGGACGACTTCTTCGTCTCGCGCAAGCTCTACCCGAACGTGGACTTCTACACGGGTCTGATCTACCGCGCGATGGGCTTCCCGACCAGCATGTTCACCGTGCTGTTCGCGCTCGGCCGGCTGCCCGGCTGGATCGCCCAGTGGCACGAGATGATCAAGGACCCGACCAGCCGGATCGGCCGCCCGCGGCAGATCTACACCGGCGTCGAGATCCGCGACTACGTGCCGATCGACGCCCGCTGAGCGAGCCGCACCGCACCAGCACCGACGAAGGGGCCCGGCCCCCTGCCACCCGATGAGGGAGGCGGGGCCGGGCCCCTTCGTCATGTCCGTCTCTGCGAGGTGGGGCGCACGGCGCCCGGGACGATCCCGGGTGGGGAACGGCCGCTCAAAGCAATCCCCGGACTCCCGGCTCCGGCCCGGCGCCGTGCGCGAAGGCCGTCGACGAGTCGACGACCGTCCGGGGCCCGCCGGAGCCCCGCTCTACAAAAGGTAAGACGTACCAGGGGGCGCAGAGTTACGGCAGGGGGGTGTGAGTTGCCTCTCTCCACTCTCCGTGTGCATCCGCGCACCCGGACGGCGGAGCGCATATCACACCGCACGCCGAGCGTGCGACGTCACCCACCCCGCAGAGACCGCAACCCAGCGTGATAGGAATCGTGGCAATCCGGTACGGACCGCCTGCCATCCGCGGAGCGGTGAACGGTCAGGGAGGGATGCGCTATGGCCAGGAACGTCGTCGTCACCGGTGGAGGCACCGGCATCGGCCTTGAGGTGGCCCGGCGCTTCGCCGAGGCCGGCGAGCGCGTGATGATCGTCGGCCGCCGTCCCGGGGTCCTCGACCACGCCGTCGCGGAACTCGGCCCCAACGTCACCCCGCTGGTGTGCGACCTCGCCGACCCGGACGCCGTGGAGGCCGCACTGGCCGAACTGCCCGCCCGGATCGACGTCCTGGTCAACAACGCCGGCAGCCGGGAGACCGTGTTCGGCGCCGGCCCGCACGCCGTACTGGCCCGCTGGCGCGGCGACTTCGAACGCAACGTGCTGACCGCCGTGCTGCTCACCGAGTCCATCCGCGACCGGCTCACCCCCGGCTCCGGGCGGGTCATCACCGTCTCCTCGATCGCCGCGCTGCGCGGCGCCGGCTCGTACGGCGCGGCGAAGGCCTCGCTGCACGCCTGGAACCACTTCCTGGCGGCCCAGCTCGGCCCGTCCGGCATCACCGCCAACATCGTGGCGCCCGGCACCGTGGCGGGCACCGAGTTCTTCGGGCCGCGCCTGGACGAGGCGGAGGTCGCCCGTCGCTCGGCGCGGACCCTGCTCGGCCGGATCGGCGAGTCCGGGGAGGTCGCCGCCGCCGTGTGCTTCCTGGCCTCGGAGGAGGCCGGGTTCATCACCGGCGAGATCCTGCACTGCAACGGCGGTGAACTGCTCGGCCGTTGACCGCCGCGGCGGTGCGGGTCAGGCCGGTCGGAACGTGCGCAGGCGCAGGCTGTTGGTGACCACGAAGACCGAGGAGAAGGCCATCGCGGCGCCCGCGATCATCGGGTTGAGCAGGCCGCTCGCGGCCAGCGGGATCGCCGCGACGTTGTAGGCGAAGGCCCAGAACAGGTTGCCCTTGATGGTGGCCAGGGTGCGGCGCGACAGCCGGATCGCGTCCGCCGCCGAGCGCAGGTCGCCCCGCACCAGGGTCAGGTCCGCCGCCTCGATGGCCGCGTCGGTGCCGGTGCCGATGGCCAGGCCCAGGTCGGCCTGGGCGAGGGCGGCCGCGTCGTTGACGCCGTCGCCGACCATTGCCACGGTGCGGCCCTCCTGCTGGAGGCGGCGGACGGTGGCGACCTTGTCCTCGGGCAGCACCTCGGCGATCACGTCCTCGGTGGGGATGCCGACCTCGGCCGCCACCGACTCCGCGACCGCCCGGTTGTCGCCGGTCAGCAGGACGGGGCGCAGGCCCAGGGCGCGCAGCTCGGCGATCGCCTCGGCACTGGTCGGCTTGACCGCGTCCGTCACCTCCAGCACGGCCCGCGCCGCGCCGTCCCAGGCGACGGTGACGGTGGTGCGGCCGGCCCGTTCGGCGGCGGCCCGGGCCTCGGCGAGGGCGGTCGGCAGGGGCGTGTCGGCGAGCAGCGCGGCGCGTCCGGCGACCAGCGCGCGGCCGTCGACGGTGCCGCGGACGCCGAGACCGGGGAGGTTGCGGAAGTCGGTGACGGCGGGCAGGTCGCCGAGGCGCTCGGCGGCGGCGTCGGCCACGGCCCGGGCGATCGGGTGCTCGGAGGCGTGCTCCAGCGCGCCGGCCAGCCGCAGCGCCTCGTCCTCGGTGGTGCCGGCGGCGGTGTGCACGGCGGTCAGGGTCATCCGGCCGGTGGTGACGGTGCCGGTCTTGTCGAGGACGACGGTGTCGACCTTGCGGGTGTTCTCCAGCACCTCGGGGCCCTTGATCAGGATGCCGAGCTGGGCGCCGCGGCCGGTGCCGACCATCAGGGCGGTCGGGGTGGCCAGGCCGAGGGCGCACGGGCAGGCGATGATCAGCACCGCCACGGCGGCGGTGAAGGCTTCGGTGGGGCTGCCGGTGGCGAGCAGCCAGGCGATCAGGGTGCCGAGGGCGAGCAGGATGACGGCGGGCACGAAGACGGCGGAGATCCGGTCGGCGAGGCGCTGGGCGGCGGCCTTGCCGTTCTGCGCGTCCTCGACCAGCTTCGCCATCCGGGCGAGCCGGGTGTCCGCGCCGACCCGGGTGGCCTCGACCACCAGGCGGCCGCCCGCGTTGACGGTCGCGCCGGTCACGGTGTCGCCGACGGAGACCTCGACGGGCACGGACTCGCCGGTCAGCATCGAGGCGTCCACGGCGGAGCTGCCCTCGACGACCGTGCCGTCGGTGGCGATCTTCTCTCCCGGCCGGACCACGAAGCGGTCCCCGACGGCGAGCCGGTCGACCGGGACGCGGGTCTCGCGGCCGTCGCGCAGCACCGCGACGTCCTTGGCGCCGAGGTCGAGCAGGGCGTGCAGGGCGGCGCCGGCCCGGCGCTTGGAACGGGCCTCCAGCCAGCGGCCGAGCAGGATCAGGGCGGTGACGGCGGCCGCGGTCTCCAGGTAGAGGGCGGAGGAGGCGTCGGTGCGGTCGACGGTGAAACTGAAGGAGTGCCGCATGCCGGGCAGGCCGGCGTGGCCCCGAAACAGTGCCCACACGGACCAGCCGAAGGCGGCCAGGGTGCCGAGCGAGACCAGGGTGTCCATGGTGGCGGCGCCGTGCCGGGCGTTGGTCCAGGCGGCGCGGTGGAACGGCCACCCGCCGTACACCACGACCGGGCCGGTGAGGGCGAAGGCCAGCCACTGCCAGTTGTCGAACTGCAGGGCCGGGACCATCGACAGCAGCACCACCGGGAGGCTGAGCACGGCGCTGATCAGCAGCCGGTCGCGCAGCGGGTCCTGGACGGCTTCCGGCTCCGGTTCGGGTTCGGGCGGCGGCGGGAGCTCGGCGGTGTAGCCGGTCTTCTCCACCGCGGCGATCAGGTCGGCGACGCTGGTGCCGGGGCCGAAGTCCACCCGCGCCTTCTCGGTCGCGAAGTTGACGCTGGCCTCGACGCCGTCCAGCCGGTTCAGCTTCTTCTCGACCCGGGCGGCGCAGGACGCGCAGGTCATGCCGCCGATCGCCAGTTCGACGCGCTCCCGGGGCCCGGCGGGGGCGGCGGGATCGGTGGTGGTGCTCATCGACTCGCTCTCTCTCGGCGGCGGCGCGGGGGCGGCTTCGGATCCCGCCGCCCCCGCGGGCGGATCAGGCGGCCCGGCCGACCAGCTCGTAGCCGGCCTCGTCCACCGCGGCGGCGATCTGCTCGTCGCTGAGCGGGGACTCGGCGGTCACGGTGACGGTGCCGGCCGTGGCGTCGGAGGAGACCGCGGTGACGCCCGGCAGACCCGAGACCTCGCCGTTGATCGCCTTCTCGCAGTGGCCGCAGCTCATGCCGCTGACGGTGTAGGTGACGGTGCTGGACATGGGAACCTCCGGGACGCTCGCGGCTTGTGCCAACGGAGAACAGCATACCCCCCAGGGGTATTACGTCCAGGGGTGGGTGGCGCTCCTCGACCGACACGAACCGTGGCCCGTTCCCGAGCCTAGTCCGGCTTCACGCCCGGCCCGCAACGACGGGCGGCCCGCGGCCCGACCGGCCGCCGACGGCCGCCCCCGGCTGGCCGGGCCCCGCTCGATCGCGCGGGGCGGGTCGGACGTGTGTCCGATATGTTCGAAACGTGGCTGTTCGACGCCGGGACCGTGCGGCGGCCGCCGGGAGCGGCGACGAGCCGTCCGCCCGGCGCCGCACCGCGCTGCTCGCCGCCGACCTCCAGGACGTCTCCCCGCTGCTGCGCGCCGCGCCCGCGCTGCTGGCCATCGGCCTGGTGGTGGTGGCCGACGTGCTGGCCGGGTCGAACAGCTTCCTGGCGCCGCTGATGGTCGTCGTGCCGTCGGTCGCCGCACTCACCCTCCGGCCGCGCGAACTGATCGGGGTCTGCCTGCTCGGCCTGGTGGTGATGTTCGTCCTCAACCGCTACTACGACCGGGTCACCGCGCCGTCCGACAGCCGCTTCCTGTTCGGCGCGACGATCAGCTACATCGTGCTGAGCGCGTTCAGCGCCTTCGTCGCCGACGTGCGGATGCGAAGAGCCGAGGCCTTCGCCGCCGTCAGCTCGGTCGCGGAGGCCGCCCAGCGGGCGCTGCTGCGCCAGCCCGACCCGGTGGTCGGGCCGCTGCGGCTGTCCGTGCGCTACGTCTCCGCCGCGGACGCCGCCCGGATCGGCGGCGACCTGTACTCCGTGCTGGACACCCCGTACGGCACCCGGGTGCTGGTCGGCGACGTCCGCGGCAAGGGGCTGGGCGCGGTGCAGACCGCCGCCGTGGTGCTCGGCGCGTTCCGCGAGGCCGCCTACGACGAGGAACGGCTGCCGGCCGTCGCCGCCCGGATCGAGGCCAGCATGCACCGGCACGTGCCCGACGGGGAGTTCACCACCGCGCTGTTCGCCGAGTTCCGCGCCTCCGGCCCCGTCGACCTGCTGCACCTCGGGCACGTCCCGCCGATCCGGGTCCGCGCCGACGGCCACGCCGACGTCCTGGAGTCCGCCGACCCGTGGCTGCCGCTCGGCCTCGGCGACCTCGCCACCGGCGCGCCCTGCGCCACCGCCGTCCCGTTCGGCCCGCGCGAAGTCCTGGTGCTCTGCACCGACGGCGTGATCGAGGCCAAAGGACTGCGCTCCGGCACCTTCTACCCGCTCGCCGAACGCGTCGGCCCGCTCGTCAAGGACGGCTGGCGCTCCCTCACCGACCTCGACACCGCCGTCGCCCGCCTCTACGGCGACCTGCTCGAACACACCGGCGGCGGCCTCAACGACGACGCACTGCTGCTGCTCGTCACCCGGCCCGAGGGCGGGTGAGGGGCCGGGGGTGGTTATTTGGCGTCGCCGTAGCAGTCGACGACGGCGGTGGTGAGGGGGAAGCGGACCGGGGTGTCGCCGAAGACCAGGGCGGTGGCCTCGTCGGCGGCTGCGGCGACCTCGGCGGCGACCGTGTCGGCCAGGTCGGCGGGGGTGTGCACGACCACCTCGTCGTGCTGGAAGAACACCAGGTGCGGGCGGTCCGGGCCGGAGTGCAGGGCGGACAGGCGGCGGCGCAGCGCGGCCAGCAGGGCCAGCGCCCAGTCGGCGCCGCTGCCCTGGATGACGAAGTTGCGGGTGAAGCGGCCGCGGGCGCGGGCCGAGCGGCCACCCGCCTCGCCGGACTCGGGGGCCTCGGTGAGGTCCAGCCAGTCCGCCGAGGGCGGCGGGCAGACCCGGCCCAGGCGGGAGGAGACCACGCCGCCGTCCTCGCCGGTGCGGGCCGCCGCCTCCACGTAGCCCATCGCGTCCGGGTAGCGGCGGCGCAGCGTGTTCAGCAGCGGGCCGATGCCGCCGCCGGTCTGGCCGTACATCGCGCCCAGCAGGCCCAGCTTGGCCTTCTCCCGGTCGCCCTGGAAGGCGCTCGCCGCGAGCGCCGCGTACAGGTCGCCGCCGGCGGCGGTGCGGGCCAGGCCGCGGTCGCCCGACAGCGCGGCCAGCACCCGCGGCTCCAGCTGCGCGGCGTCCGCGACCACCAGCAGCCAGCCCGGGTCGGCGACCACCGCGCGGCGCAGGGTGCGCGGGATCTGCAGCGCGCCGCCGCCCCGGGACGCCCAGCGGCCGGTGACGACGCCGCCCACCACGTACTCGGGGCGGAACCGGCCGCCGCGCGCCCACGCCGCCTGCCAGGCCCAGCCGTGCGCGGCGAACAGCCGCGACAGCTCCTTGTAGCGGATCATCAGGGCGGCCGCCGGATGGTCGACCGCCTTCAACTCCCAGGAACGGGTCGAGGACAGCTGGATGCCGCGATCCGCGAACGCCTTGATCACCTGGGTGTGCGAGTCCAGGTTGAACGGCCGCGCGCCCAGCGCCTGCTGGACCTCCAGGGCGAGATCGGACAGCTTCGACGGCAGCGTGCCCGGAATGGTCGGACGCGGCCCGAGCAGTTCCGTCAGCAGCGCGTCGTGCACGTCGGCCCGCCACGGCAGCCCGTCGTGCGCCATCTCGCAGGCCAGCAGCGCCCCCGCCGACTCGGCCGCCACCAGCAGCCGGAACCGGTGCCGGGCCGCCGGGTCGGCGATCGCCGCGAGCCGCCGCAGCTGCTCCGCGTGGACGGCCACCGTGGCTTCCAACGGGTCGGCGCCGGGCGGCAGTTGGAGCCGGTCCGGGGCGAACAGGCCGTCCTCGTCGGGCAGTGCGCCCTCCGGCAGGTCGGCCGGCACCGGCAGCCCGCGCAGCCGCGCCCAGGCCGCGCCCAGCGAACGCGGCGCGCCGAACCGGCCCTCGTGGCCCAGCAGCAGCGCCTCCGTCAGCCGCAGGTCGTGGCAGCGCGCCACTCGCTCCGGCAGCTCCGCCAGCAGCGGGCCGTACGCGGTGTCGGCCGTCGGCCACACCCAGCGCGGCGCGTGCTCGGCCTCCACCGCGGCCACCGCCTCGGCCAGCCGCGGCACCTGTTCGGCGGGGCCGAGCGGGCTGCCGTCCTCGGCCAGCGGGCGCAGCCGCCCACCGGGGCCGTGCGGGTCGGGCACCAGGGCGTAACGCACGGGCGGGGGCTCCTCTCGGGCTGCCTGCGAGCAGGTTCGTGTGCGGCGGGTGGACCTGTCGACGTTAGCCGGTGCCGCCGACAGTCGCCCGGAGGGGCGTGCCGGGGCCGACGACAGGCCCCGGGCGGGGGGTTCGGTGTTCCGCCGACGCGTTGCGCCCCGTAGGGTCGGCGGTCATGAGCGACAATCCCTTCTTCTCGCCCAGCACCCTGGTGTTCGAGCTTCCGCCCTTCGCCGAGATCCGGGAAGAGCACTACCGTCCGGCGTTCGAGCGAGGCATGGCCGACCAGCTCGCCGAGATCGCCGCGATCGTCGCCGACCCGGAGCCGCCGACCTTCGACAACACCGTTGTCGCGCTGGAACGTTCCGGTGCGGTGCTGCGCCGGGTCGGCGTCGTGTTCGAGAACCAGGACTCCTCCGACACCACGCCCGGCGTCCAGGCCCTCGACGCCGAGATCAGCCCGCTGCTGGCCGCGCACTCCGACGCCATCCACCTCGACGCGGCCCTGTTCGCCCGCGTCGACGCGCTGTACCGCGACCGCCACGAACTCGGCCTGGACGCCGAGTCGCTGCGCCTGCTGGAGCGCCGCCACACCGCCTTCGTCCGGGCCGGCGCCCGCCTCGACGAGGTCGGTCAGCAGCGGCTGCGCGAGATCAACACCCGACTCGCCGCCGACGCCGCCGCGTTCCGCAAGAACACCCACGACGCCTCGCTGGCCGGCGCCGTCGTCGTCGACAGCGCCGACGCCCTCGACGGCCTGCCTGCCACCGCGATCGCCGCCGCCGCCGAGAACGCCCGCGCGCTCGGCCACGACGGCCGCTGGGTGCTCAGCCTGAAGAACTTCTCCAACCAGACCGAACTCGCCGAGCTCACCGACCGCGCCCTGCGCGAGCGCCTGCTCACCGCCTCGCTGCGCCGCGGCCTCGACACCAACGGCCCGCTGGCCGCCCGGATGGCCGCGCTGCGCGCCGAACGCGCCGCCCTGCTCGGCTACGACAGCCACGCCGCGTACGTGGTCGCCGACGAGACCGCCGGCACCGTCGAGGCGGTCGGCGCGATGCTCGGCCGGCTGGTCGGGCCCGCCGTCGCCATCGCGCAGCGCGAGGCCGCCGAGCTGGCGGCCGCCGCGGCCGCCGACGGCGTCGACGAACTCGCCGCGCACGACTGGGCGTTCTACGCGGAGAAGGTCCGCGCCGAGCGCTACGACGTGGACACCGCCGCGCTGCGCCCGTACTTCGAGCTGGAGCGGGTGCTGCAGGACGGCGTCTTCTTCGCGGCCGGCCTGGCGTACGGGCTGAGCTTCACCGAGCGTCCCGAGCTGACCGCCTACCACGCGGACGCCCGGGTGTTCGAGGTGACGGACGCCGACGGGTCCTCGCTGGGCCTGTTCATCGGCGACTTCTACGCCCGCGAGTCCAAGCGCGGCGGCGCCTGGATGAACGAACTGGTCTCGCAGTCCCGGCTGTCGGGCCGCAAGCCGGTGGTCGTCAACAACCTGAACGTCGCCCGCCCGCCCGCCGGGGAGCCGGCGCTGCTCAGCTGGGACGAGGTCCGGACGCTGTTCCACGAGTTCGGGCACGCGCTGCACGGCCTGTTCTCGGACGTCCAGTACCCGATGTTCGCCGGCACCGAGGTGCCCCGGGACTTCGTCGAATTCCCGTCCCAGGTCAACGAGATGTGGATGATCCGGCCCGAGGTGCTGGCCAACTACGCCCGCCACCACGTCACCGGCGAACCGCTTCCCGCCGACACGGTGGAGCGGATGCTCGCCGCCGAGAACTACGGGCAGGGCTTCCGGACGGTCGAGTACCTGTCCGCCGCGCTGCTCGACTGGGCGTGGCACTCGCTGCCGGCCGGGGCGAGCGTCGAGGACGCGGAGGCGTTCGAGGCGCAGGCCCTCGCCGAGGCGGGCGTCGCGATGGCGACGGTGCCGCCGCGGTACCGGACCGGGTACTTCAACCACGTGTTCTCGAACGGGTACAGCGCCGGGTACTACGCGTACATCTGGTCCGAGGTGCTGGACGCCGAGACGGTGGACTGGTTCGCCGACAACGGGCGCGAGGTGCGGGACAGCGGCGAGCTGTTCCGGGCCGAGCTGCTGTCGCGGGGCGGGAGCCGGGACGCGATGGAGTGCGTGCGGGCGGTGCTGGGGCGGGAGCCCTCGATCGAGCCGCTGCTCGCCCGGCGCGGGCTGGCGTAGCGGCGGGCTCGCGAGAGGGCGGGCTGGCGTAACGGCGGGCTCGCGAGAGGGGGGGCCGCGCCCCCGGCGGGGGGGGGGGCGGCCCCGGGCCCGCACCGGCCGCCACCCCGGCGGAGGCGGCCGCCCGGCGGGCGGGCGGCCCGCCCCCCGGCGGGGCGGCGGGCCGCCCTCTGCCGCTACCGGGCGAACACCGGGCCGTAGCCGACGGCCGGACGGCCGTCCGGGGTGAGGGCGCAGTAGCCGCCGTTCCCGCGGCACCAGTACCACATGGTCCAGGCGGCGGCGAAGCCGTTCATCGCGGTGACCTGGCGGCGGATCAGTTCGGCGTTGCCGGGGGTGGCGGCGCTGGGCGGGCCCCATTCGCCGACCAGGACGGGGAGGCGGTGGGCGCGCGGGTAGGCGGTGATCGCGTCGGTGTAGGCGTCGACGAAGCCGCCGGCGGGGTCCCAGTCCCGGCCCGCCTCGACGGCGGTGTCGTAGAAGTGCGGGGCGTAGCCGATCCGGTCGGCGCCCGGGCGGGGGTCGGCGAAGCCGGGGAGCCGGGTGGGGACGCCCTGGCCGACCAGGACGGTGGGCTCGACGAACAGCCAGGCGTCGCGGTCGACCCGCCGGACGGCGTCGATCAGGCGGCGGTACATGGCGGGGAGCCGGCCCTGTTCGAGGGCGGCGGCGGAGGCGGCGAGCACCGCCGGGTCGGTGGGGTCGCCGTCCACCGGGCCGAACGGCTCGTTGAACAGGTCGTAGCCCAACAGGGCGCGGTGGCCGCGCAGTTCGCGCGCGACGGTGGTGTACAGGTCGGCCTGGGCGCGCTGCAGGTCGCGGTCGTCGTAGAGGTGGCGGAAGGCGGCCTGGACCGAGGGCTGGAAGTAGCCGGCGAACCAGTCGTCCGGGTCGGGCGTGAACGGCAGGCCGTCGTCGCGGGTGGCCCAGCGGGGTGCGCCGCCGTCGCCGCCGCCGAAGTACTGGCCGTAGACGTCCTGGTGGTAGTCGACTACGGCGTACAGGCGGTACTTCTCGGCCCAGTCCAGGATGCGGTGCAGGCGGGCGAGTTGGGCCCGGTCGTAGCGGCCGGGGGCGGGTTCGAGGCGGGCCCAGGAGACGGCGACGCGGATCAGCCGGAAGCCGTGCGAGGCGAGGTCGCGCACGTCGGCCTCGGTGGTCTCGTCGTACTTGTCGAGGTTGAAGCCGCGCAGGTCGAGGACGCGGCCGTGCCGGTCGGTGAAGGCGGTGCGGCCGTCGGCGAGGGTGGTCGCGGAGACCTTGCGGGCGTCGAAGGGCTCGCGGTCGGCGGGCGGGCCGGCCGAGACGGTGCCGAGGACGGCGGCGACGGTGAGCAGCAGGGCGGCGGCGGAGCGGCGGACGCGCACAGGGCACCTCGCGGCGGGGTGGGGGAGGGTGGGAGTGCGCCGATCCTGCCGGAGCCGCCTCCGCCGCACAAGAGGTGAGACATGCTCATGTTTGACGGGCGGTCAGGCCTCGGGGCGGGCCTCCGTCCGGGTCTCCGTCCGGGCTTCCGTTCGGGTCTCCGTCCGGGGGTCGGGGCGCGGCTCGGGCCGGGGTTCGGGTCGGGGCTCCGGGGTGGTGGCGAGCATCGGGGGCAGGTCGGCGGCGGCGGAGAGCCGGCCCCAGAGCAGGTCGGCGAGGGCCTGCACCATGCGGGCGCGCGGGCAGGGGCGGGTCTCCAGCCACCAGTCGCCGGCCGCCAGCACCATGCCGGTGATCGAGCGGCCCCAGGTCTCGGAGAGCAGCGGCCCGTCCTGGCCGAGGTCGATCTGCTGCTGGATGGCGCGGGTGATCTCCTCGGCGATCTGCCGCAGCGCGGGCGCCAGCGCGTTGCCCGCGCCGGTGGGGTCGCCGGGCTCGGGGTGGGTGAGCAGCCGGTACACCTGCGGGCGGGACTCGATCGCGGCCAGGTAGACGTCCAGCACGTGTTCGACCCGGTCGCGGCGCTCCAGTGGCTCGTTCAGGGCGGCGCGGACGGCGGCCAGCAGCCCGGTCGTGTGACGCGCCGTCAATGCGCCGATCAGGCCGTTCCGGTCGCCGAAGTGCCGGTACAGGATGGGCTTGGTGATGCCCGCCTCGGCGGCGATCGCGTTCATGCTGGCGCTCGGGCCCTCGCGCTGGACGACCCGGTCGGCGGCGTTGAGCAGTTGTTCGCGGCGGGGTTCGGTGGTCATGCGCTGCTCCTCGTGCGGGTGGGACCTGGACGGGCGTTGACACCGGTTACCTATCGGTAGCAGACTCGCCGCCATGTTACCGGAGGTAACAGCGCAGTGGCGCGGACGCTCCGGCCCGCACTCCCGTCTCCTGGAGGCCGACCATGACCACCTTCTCGCTCGACCCCGGGCCGGACCAGATCGCCGTCCGTGACTGGCTGCACGGATTCGCCGCCGACGTCATCCGCCCGGCCGCCGCCGAGTGGGACGAGCGCGAGGAGACCCCCTGGCCGATCATCCAGGAAGCCGCCAAGATCGGCATCTACTCGCTCGACTTCTACGCCCAGCAGTTCTTCGACCCGTCCGGCGTCGGCATCCCGATCGCCATGGAGGAACTGTTCTGGGGCGACGCCGGCATCGGCCTCGCCATCACCGGCACCACCCTGGCCGCCGTCGCGGTGCTCGCCAACGGCACCGACGAGCAGATCGGCACCTGGGCGCCGCAGATGTTCGGCACCCCCGACGACGTCAAGGTCGCCGCGTTCTGCTCCTCCGAGCCCGACGCCGGCTCCGACGTCTCCGCGCTGCGCACCCGCGCCGTCTACGACCGGGCCAAGGACGAGTGGGTGATCAACGGCACCAAGACCTGGGCCACCAACGGCGGCATCGCGCACGTCCACGTGGTGGTCGCCACCGTCGACCCCGAACTCGGCGCGCGCGGCCAGGCGTCCTTCCTGATCCCGCCCGGCACCAAGGGCCTCAGCCAGGGCCAGAAGTTCAAGAAGCACGGCATCCGCGCCTCGCACACCGCCGAGGTCGTCCTGGACGACGTCCGCATCCCCGGGCACTGCCTGCTCGGCGGCAAGGAGAAGCTCGACGCCCGCCTCGCCCGCGCCCGCGAAGGCGCCAAGGGTGGCGGCAAGAACGCCGCGATGGCCACCTTCGAGGCCTCCCGCCCCGCTGTCGGCGCGCAGGCCATCGGCATCGCCCGGGCCGCGTACGAGGTCGCCCTCGACTACGCCAGGACCCGCGTCCAGTTCGGCAAGCCGATCATCGAGAACCAGGGCGTCGCCTTCCAACTCGCCGACATGAAGACCCGCATCGACGCCGCCCGGCTGCTGGTCTGGCGGGCCTCCTGGATGGCCGTCAACAACCAGCCGTTCACCAGCGCCGAAGGCTCGATGTCCAAGCTGTACGCCGGCGAGACCGCCAAGTTCGTCACCGCCCAGGCCATGCAGATCCTCGGCGGCAACGGCTTCACCCGCGAATACCCCGTCGAGCGCATGCACCGCGACAGCGCCATCTACACCGTCTTCGAGGGCACCAGCGAAATCCAGCGCCTGGTCATCGCCCGCGCCATCTCGGGCGCGCCCATCCGCTGACGCCCCGCCGGTTCCCCGATCCGCCCGACGGCGGTGGCCCCCCACCAGTGCAGCCGCCGCCGTCGGGCCCTGTTTCGCGCTCAGAACTTCGGCTCGCGGCGTTCCAGGAATGCGGCCAGGCCCTCGTGGACGTCCGGGGCGGTGCGGGAGGCGCGTTCCCAGGAGGCCAGTGCGGCGGCCGCTGTTTCCGGGGTGGCGGACAGGGCGGCCTTGACGGCGCCGATGGTCTGGGGGGAGCGGTGGGTGAGGAGGCGGGCGAAGTCCCTTGCGCGGGCGTCGAGTTCGGTGGGCGGGAGGACCTCGTCGAGGAGGCCGAAGCGTTCGGCGCGGGTGGCCGGGACGAGGGCGCCGGAGAAGAGGAGGTACTTGGCGCGGGCCGGGCCGACCAGGGCGGCCAGGCGGAGGGTGGGGACGGCCGGGTAGACCACGCCGAGCTTGGCGGGGGTGATGCCGAGGCGGGCGTCCTCGGCGGCGAAGCGCAGGTCGCAGGCGACGGCCAGCTGGCAGCCGCCGCCCACGCAGGCGCCCCGGATCACCGCGAGGGTCGGCCGGGGGAACGCCGCCAGCGCCTCCTCGGCGGCCACGTTCAGCGCGTGGTAGGCGTCCGCGGCGGCCGGATCGGCGTAGACGTCGGCGAGTTCGGCGATGTCCGCGCCGGCCGAGAAGGTGCCCTCCGCGCCCGTCAGCAGCAGCGCCCGCACGTCGGAGCGCCCGCCGAGCTCGGCCAGCAGGCCCGGCAGCGCCCGCCACATCGCGCCGGTCACCGCGTTGCGGCGCTCGGGGCGGTCCAGCAGCACCGTCGCCACCCGGTCCTCGCCCACCCAACAGCGCAGGCCGTCCACGCCGGTCGGCAGCTCGGCGTCCCCGGGGCCCGGGCGGTCGAGCGGAACGGTGCTCGCGGACATCACGGCCTCCGGGGAGATGGGAGAGGGGACGGGTCGTCAGCCTTCCACAGCGCGGCGGCCGTTCACCATGTGACGCGGATCAAGCGGAGGCGCGCAGCTCCTGCCACTCCGGGGCGAGCATCGACCAGACCTCCAGGTCCAGCCGCTCGCCGTGGTGCAGGGAGGTCTGGCGCATCGTGCCGTCCAGCGTCATGCCCACGCGCCGGGCGACCGCGCGGCTGGCCGGGTTCACCGTGGAGTTCCACCACTCGGCGCGGTGCAGGCCGCGCTCGACGAACGCGTAGTCCAGCAGGCGCCGGACGGCGGTGGTGATCAGGCCGCGGCCGCGGCCGGCCGGCTCCGTCCACGCGCCGATCTCGCACACCCCGTCCCGGGTGTCGAACCGGACGAACATCACTCCGCCGATCAGCGTGCCGTCGAGCCAGATCCCGTAGATCCGGCCGCTGTCGCTGCACTGCTTGTCGGCGTACCGCTGAAGGGTGGTGCGGGCCGACGCCAGGTCGGTGCTGATGCCCGCCCACGGGATGAACGGGTCGACGGTGGCCCGGGCGCGCTCCATGTGCGCCAGGAACTCCTCGGCCTGCCACGGCTCCAGCGGGCGGAGCTCGGCGTCCTGGGTGAGTGCGACGGTGTACATGGGCAGCCCCTCCGGCGTTCCGACATACATAACAAACGTTTGGTAGGTACCCTAGCGCGCATGACACCACCCGCCCGCGGAGACCACGACGCACGCCGCCGGGACGTCTCCGAGGCGGTCTGGCGAGTGCTCGCCGCCCGCGGCTTCGGCGGACTCACCCTGCGCGCCGTGGCCGCCGAACTCGGCGCCTCCACCGGGCTGCTCACCCACTACTTCCCCAACAAGCGGGCCCTGGTCGCCCACGCACTGGACGTCCTCGACCGGCAGACCGCCGACCGCCCCCGCCCCGCCACCGCGGAGAGCACCGGCACCCGCGGCCTGCCCGTGCTGCGCGCCGCCCTGCTCGACATCCTGCCGCTGGACGGCGCGGGCACCGCCTGCAACCGGATCTGGGTCGGCTCCTGGGACGCCGCGCTCACCGACACCGAGCTGACCGCCGAGCACGCCGAGCGCTACCGCCGGTCGCGGCGGCGGATGACCGAACTCTGCGCCGAGGCCCAGGAACTGGGCGAACTCCCCGCCGACCGGCCGGCCGCGGACCTCGCCGCGCTGGCCCAGTCCTTCGGGCTCGGGCTGGTGGTGCAGGCGCTGTTCGCGCCCGCCGAGTTTCCGCCGGAGCGCCAACGCGCCCTGCTGGACGACTTCCTGGCCGGGCTGGTGACGGGGGAGCGGCCGGGCCCGGACCGGGGCTGACGGCGATCGGGATGGCTGCGGCCGGGGGAACGGTGGCCGGTGGGGTGGCGGCCAGTGGGCGGCGGGCGGCGGGCGGTGGTCGGGAACGGTGGCGGTCGGGGCGGTGTGCCGTGGCCGCCGGTGCTCCGCGGCGGGTCGCCGGGCCGGAGCCTGAGGTGCCCCCAGCAGGATTCGAACCTGCGACCTACCGCTTAGAAGGCGGGTGCTCTATCCGCTGAGCTATGGGGGCCGGGGTTGTGACGTCGGCCCGCTTGCCGGGCCTTGGCACCGGGACGGGATGTTCCGGGACAGGATACGGGTGTTCAGTTCCGCCCCCTGGACTTCGAAGACCGTGTCGGCCTCCACGGGGCGGTCCGATAATCGCAGGTAGTGCCCCGGTGCGCAGCGCCCTGCGGCGTCCTGGAGCCGGACGTTGTGCAGTCGTTACGGGGCTGTCTCCCCACCCGTTATGCATTCGGCGCGGCAATCCCTCGAACCGGCCCGCGGGTGGGGGCATGTTTTGGGGTTCCTTCAGGTGGATGACATGGACGGGGCGACTTGACGTCCACTCGTTCGGGGTTTCGGCGGTGGCGTCCGGGTGTCCAGCGGGTGCACGCCGAGCTTTGTCGTGGACACGCCCTCCGGCGTACGTCACGTCAAGTGATCGAATCCGAACAGGAAATCACGAGTATTTCACTCGTCCGAGGTATCCGGGTTTTCCACAGGGCCGAGTTTTCCACAGGGGAAGGGAAGTTACTGGTCCGAATTCGCCGACCGGCAGAGGATCTGTCCGCGGCGGAAATCCCGTCGGCGAATTGCGGGTCGGCCGGTTCGGCGGCCGGAGAACGGAGGCGGGGAAATGGACGGCGCGCTGGTGACGATGGTCGGTTATGCGGCCTCGAATGTGACGTACCGGGAGACGGCCGGCGGGGTGGCCGTCGCCAGCTTCCGGCTGGCCGCCACCGAGCGGCGCTTCGACCGGGAGCGCGGCGACTGGTCGGACGGCGAGACCACCTGGGTGACGGTGGTGGCCTGGCGGCGGCTCGCGGTCAATCTGGTCGGCTCGGTCGGCAAGGGTGACCCACTGGTGGTGAGCGGGCGGCTGCGGGTGCGCGAGTGGGGAGAGGAGAACAGTCGGCGCACCGAGGTGGAGATCGACGCCCGCGCGGTGGGTCACGATCTCACCCGCGGCACCGCGCTTTTCAAGCGCGCGGTGGAGCCCCGGGCGGTGGAGGCCAAAGCGGCGGCGGCGCAGGGCGGTTCGGGGGCGGCACAGGGCAGTTCGGGGGCGGAGTGGCCGACCGGTCCGGCCCGGGGCGGGTCGCGGGCGGTGCGACTGGTGGAGGAGGCGGTGCCGGAATGGATCGTCCAGGCGGTGGCGGCCCGCCGGGAGGCCGAGGCGGGGGGCCCGGCGGGCGGTTCGGCCGGCGGCCCGGCCGGCGGTGCGGCGCGCGGCGGCGCGGGCGGGCCGGTCGGCGGCCTCGGCGGGGCTGCGGGGCCGGGAGGTTCGGATGTGACGCAGGAGGTTCTGAACTGACGGATTCTGGGCGCGTGAGGCGCCGATCGGTGCAATCCTGATTGCCGCGGCGGCGGCTCGTGACTTTATGTCGACTCATCAACTCCCGCTGGCAGTGCGCTCCTTGATAACGAAACAGCCACGATATCGTCCTGATTTGCTACGGCCGCCGAGCGCTCGGGTCCCGTCAATAGGATGCGTCTGGTCCACACACGTGCAGCGGTGCCACAGGGGGTGCCGCTTTGCAGGGGGCGGGTTGCCACCGGCACGTCGCCGCCCGGAGGGATCGCACATGTTCCACAAGCAGAGGCGGGCTGTCTCCCGCATCGTCGCTGTCATGCTCGCGTCGGGCCTGGTCGTCGGATCAGGGCTGCTCGCCACCGGCGCCGCCGCCGCGGCCGACACCCCTTCGGGCGTGACCGGAAAGCTGGAGGGCGGGGTCAAGTACGGCGAGCGGATCGAGTCCGAGACCCGCCCGGGCCACTGGGAGCCGGTCACCGCAGGTCCGTTCACCCTCAAGGTGACCGGCACCGAGTCCGCGCTGGACGTCTACTGCATCGACCTGCTCAACCCGACGCTCACCACGGCGACGTACCACGAGACCGACTGGGCCTCCACCTCGCTCTCCCAGCCGGCCAAGGTCAAGGCCAAGGCCGGTCCGAAGATCCAGTGGATACTCGAGAACTCCTTCCCGAACATCGACGAGGTCGCGCTCTCCAAGTCCTCCGGGATCGACGGGCTGACCAAGAACGACGCCGGTGCGGCCACCCAGGTCGCGATCTGGCACTTCTCCGACCCGAACATTCCGGTCCGGATGGTCGGCGACTTCCCGAAGACCACCAAGCTGATCGACTGGCTGATCGCCCAGGCCGAGGCCAAGGGCGGCTCCGAGGAGCCCAAGCCCACGCTGGCGCTCAACCCGAGCGCGGTCGGCGGCAAGAGCGGTGAGACGCTCGGCCCGATCACCGTCAACACCGGCGGCGGCGCCGCCGACGTCGCGGTCGCGCTCGACAAGAAGGGCACCGACGCCGGCCTCGCCCTGGTCGACAAGAACGGCGCCCCCGTGAAGACCGCCAAGAACGGCGACCAGCTGTTCGCGAAGGTCCCCGCCGGTGCGGACGCCGGCAGCGCCGGCATCACCGCGGACGCCAGCGCCACCATCAAGCTCGGCCGCGCGTTCGTCGGCGACGACAACGGCAAGCACAGCCAGACGCTGATCCTGGCCGGCACCAACAAGGTCAAGGTCCACGCCCTCGCCACGCTGGCCTGGGCGCCCACGGGCGCGATCCCGGCCGTCACCGGCAAGGTCGACTGCACGCAGGGCGCGCTGGTCCTCACCGTCTCCAACAAGGGCGACCAGGACTGGAAGTTCACCGTCGGCGGCAAGGACGTCACCGTGAAGCCCGGCGCCACCCAGGACGTCGTCCTGCCGGTCGCCGAGGACACCGCCTACAACTTCACCGTCACCGGCCCGGCCGGCTTCTCGCAGACCTTCAGCGGCGTGCTGAACTGCAAGACCGACAGCAACACCGTGCCGCCGTCCACCCCGGCGCCCAGCTCGTCCGGCCCTGAGCTGGCCACCACCGGTGGCGGCATGGGCACCGGCGTCACCGCCGCGATCGCCGGCGTCCTGGTCGTCGCCGGTGGCGCCGCGGTCTACGGCCTGCGCCGCCGCGGCCGCCACAGCCGCGCCTGACCCGTACGCCGACCGTCACCCGGCAGCCCGCCGGGTGATCGGCCCCCGGCCGGCCCCGCCCCCGCACCCGAGGGGCGGGGCCGTTCGCATCCCGGGCCGCCCCCGCAGCAGGCGGTCCGCGGGCCGGCCGGTTCCCGCCGGGCCCGAAGGGCGTTCGGGGCGGCACCGGCCTTACGGCACAATGGAAGGCTGCAAGCCGATTACTCGACGACGACGCCGGAGCGATCTCACGTGGCGGAATACATCTACACCATGCGCAAGGTGCGCAAGGCACACGGCGACAAGGTCATCCTTGACGACGTGACGCTCTCCTTCCTCCCCGGGGCGAAGATCGGCGTTGTCGGCCCCAACGGCGCCGGTAAGTCCACTGTGCTGCGGATGATGGCGGGCCTGGACCAGCCCTCCAACGGCGACGCCTTCCTCTCGCCGGGCTTCACCGTCGGCATGCTCCAGCAGGAGCCGCCGCTGGACGAGACGAAGACCGTGCTGGAGAACGTCCAGGACGGCGTCAAGGAGACCAAGGGCAAGCTCGACCGGTTCAACGAGATCGCCGAGCTGATGGCGACCGACTACTCGGACGCGCTGCTCGACGAGATGGGCAAGCTCCAGGAAGACCTGGACCACGCCAACGCCTGGGACCTCGACGCCCAGCTGGAGCAGGCCATGGACGCACTGGGCTGCCCGCCCGGCGACTGGCCGGTCACCAAGCTGTCCGGTGGCGAGAAGCGCCGCGTGGCGCTGTGCAAGCTGCTGCTGGAGCAGCCCGACCTGCTGCTGCTCGACGAGCCCACCAACCACCTGGACGCCGAGTCGGTGAACTGGCTGGAGCAGCACCTGGAGAAGTACCCCGGCACCGTCGTCGCCGTCACCCACGACCGGTACTTCCTGGACAACGTCGCCGAGTGGATCCTCGAACTCGACCGCGGCCGCGCCTACCCGTACGAGGGCAACTACTCCACCTACCTGGAGACCAAGCAGACCCGCCTCAAGGTCGAGGGCCAGAAGGACGCCAAGCGCGCCAAGCGGCTCAGGGAAGAGCTGGAGTGGGTCCGCTCCAACGCCAAGGGCCGCCAGGCCAAGTCGAAGGCCCGCCTCGCCCGTTACGAGGAGATGGCGGCCGAGGCCGACAAGATGCGGAAGCTGGACTTCGAGGAGATCCAGATCCCGCCGGGCCCGCGTCTGGGCAGCGTCGTCATCGAGGTCGACCACCTCAACAAGGCCTTCGGCGAGAAGGTCCTGATCGACGACCTGAGCTTCACCCTGCCGCGCAACGGCATCGTCGGCATCATCGGCCCGAACGGCGCCGGCAAGACCACCCTGTTCAAGATGCTCCAGGACCTGGAGACCCCGGACAGCGGCACCGTCAAGGTCGGCGAGACCGTCAAGATCAGCTACGTCGACCAGACCCGTTCCAACATCGACCCGAAGAAGACCCTCTGGGAGGTCGTCTCCGACGGTCTGGACTGGATCAACGTCGGCCAGGTCGAGATGCCGTCCCGCGCCTACGTCTCCGCGTTCGGCTTCAAGGGCCCGGACCAGCAGAAGCCGGCCGGCGTGCTGTCCGGCGGTGAGCGCAACCGCCTCAACCTGGCGCTCACCCTCAAGCAGGGCGGCAACCTGCTGCTCCTCGACGAGCCGACCAACGACCTCGACGTCGAGACGCTGTCCTCGCTGGAGAACGCGCTGCTGGAGTTCCCCGGCTGCGCCGTGGTCATCTCCCACGACCGCTGGTTCCTGGACCGAGTGGCCACCCACATCCTCGCCTACGAGGGCGACAGCAAGTGGTTCTGGTTCGAGGGCAACTTCGAGTCCTACGAGAAGAACAAGATCGAGCGCCTGGGCGCCGATGCGGCCCGCCCGCACCGCGCGACCTACAAGAAGCTCACCCGCGGCTGATCCGCGGACGCACCGGCGGCCCGGCAGCCCACCCCTCGGGGCGGACTGCCGGGCCGCGGCCCGTAGGCTTCCTACGGGTCCACCTGATGTGAGGAGAACACCGTGGCACGCCACATCTACGCCTGCCCCCTGCGGTGGTCGGACATGGACGCCTTCGGTCACGTCAACAACGTGGTCTTCCTGCGCTACCTGGAGGAGGCCCGGATCGACTTCATGTTCACCCAGGCCGCTGAGGCCGGCGCCGGGGAGTTCGCCGGCGGGTCCGTGGTGGCCCGCCACGAGATCGACTACAAGCGGCCGCTGGTGCACCGCCCCGAGCCGGTCACCATCGAGACCTGGGTGACGAAGATCGGCGGCGCCTCGCTGACCGTCTCCTACAAGATCAAGGACGTCGCCGCGGACGGCACCGAGACGGTCTACGTCACCGCCTCCACCGTGGTCGTCCCCTACAACCTCGCCGAGGGCCGGCCGCGCCGGATCAGCCCCGTGGAGCGGGAGTTCCTCGGCCGCTTCATGGACGAGCAGCCCGCCGGCTGCGCCGCCTGACGGGCCCCGGCCCCCGACGCCCCGAGCCCGCCGCACTGACGAAACGAGCTGAACGCCCGGTGACCGCGCAGCCCCGCCTCGACCTCGCCGACCAGGGGGAGGCCGCCGACCTGGCCGCCTTCCTGGGCCGGCTGCTCCGCTTCGACCGGGCCGCCGCGGTCCGCCTGCAGGCGGTGCCGGGCGCGGACGCCGGCGGAGTGCTGGCGGTGTTCGGCCGGCTCCCGCTCGGCGGCTCGGCGGTGCTCGCGGTGCGCACCGTCCGGCTCACCGGCGAGCTCGCGGCCGCCGATCTGACCGTCTCCGCCGGACAGTTGATGGACTCCGTGGACGAGCCGGGCGCGAGCCTGACGCTGCCCGCCCCGGTCACCGGCCCGTCCTGGGCGGGCCTGCTGCCGCCGCGCTCCGGCTGGCAGCCGCTCGGGCAGCCGCCGGTCGACCAGGTGATGGACGAAGTGCGCACCGCCGTCGCCGAGTTCAAGCAGCGCACCGCCGAGGTGCCGGAGCACCACCGGAGCCGGCAGGCGGTGGACGCGATAGCGGACGAGATCTGGTCCCGGCCGCTGGGCGCGGCCGAGGGCCTGCCGCTGCGGGCCGCGCACGCCGCCCACGCGATCGGGTTCCTGCGCCCCGGCGCCCTGCTGCGCGCGCACCGCTCGGGCCCCTGGCTGCGGTTGGACGCCCCGGCCGGCTCGGTCGCCCTCCGGGCGGGCGGCGCCCCCGGCGCGGGCCTCGGTCTCAGCCCGCTGCGCTGAGACTGCGGAACTGCGGGCTGCGGAACCGCGGACTGCGGAACCGCGGACTGCGGAACAGCCTTCTCAGCCCGCCGTGTTGATCATCGAGGCGGCGGCGTACGTCATGTAGTGCCACAGTTCGCGGTCGTCCTCGGCGGGCAGGCCGAGCTGGTCGAGGGCGGCGCGCATGTGGCGCAGCCAGGCGTCGTGGGCGGCGCGGTCGACCTGGAACGGGACGTGGCGCATCCGCAGGCGCGGGTGGCCGCGCCGCTGGCTGTAGGTGCGCGGGCCGCCCCAGTACTGCATGAGGAACAGCGCGAAGCGCTCCTCGGCGGGGCCGAGGTCCTCCTCCGGGTACATCGGGCGCAGCAACTCGTCCTGGGCGACGCCCTGGTAGAACAGGTGGACCAGCCGGTGGAAGGTCTGCTCGCCGCCGACGCGGTCGTAGAAGCTCTCCTGCTCCGCCGCCGACGGCTGCCCGGTCTCCTCGTGTGCGGTGTCGCGTCCGGTGTCAGTCACCTGTCCATGGTCGCAGACGCCGACAGGGGTCGTACACCGGGACTTTCGGTGTACGACCCCTGTCGCGGGCGGGGCGGAGGCTACGCGTCGTCCCAGTTGAAGAAGCGCCAGGCGATGGCGGACAGGACCACCGTGAAGCCCAGCAGGATGCCCATGGCGGGCAGCGCGTCGGCGATGCCGCCGCCCTGGCTGAGCACCGACTTGGCGGGGGTGATCAGGTAGCGCAGCGGCAGGGCCCTGGAGACGTCCTGCAGCCAGCTGGGTGCGAAGTCCAGCGGGATGAACGCGCCGCCGAGGAAGGACATCGGCAGGATGATCAGCTGGTTGATGCCGTTCGCGGACTCCTCGGACTTCGCCAGCGAGCCGGTGACGAGGCCGATCGACATGAAGGCCAGGGTGGCGCAGATCACCAGCGGGATCACCAGCCACCAGTTGCCGGTGAGCTTGAGTCCGAAGTAGTCGAGCTGCGCGACCGCGAGGAACAGCGCGGTCTGGGCGAGCGCCACGATCACGCTGACCAGCACCCGGGCGCCGACGATGGTGCCCGCCGAGATGGGCGCCAGCCGCAGGCGGCGCAGCACCCGCTTCTTGCGCCAGGTCACCAGGGTGAACGAGGCGCCGTAGACCGCGCCCATGGAGACGGCGTAGGCGAGCAGGCCGGGCGTCAGGTACTGGATCGGCTTGGTGGAGTCGTCCTCGACCTTGGAGGCGTCCAGGGTGAACGCCGGGGTGGCGTGCGAGGCCGCCTGGTTGGCGGTCTGCACCAGGGAGTCCATGATGCCCTGCACGGTGCCGGCCTTGACCTGGTCGGCCTGGCTGAAGCGGAGCACCAGCTTGCCGTCGGGGCCCTCGGTCACCAGGCCGTCGAGCTCGCCCTTCTTGACCTTGGTCAGGGCGGATTCCTCGTCGGAGAAGGTGGTGATCTCCAGGACGGACAGCGGGCCGTCCTTCTGGTCCTTCAGCTGGTCGAGCAGCTTGACCTGGCCGACCTCGGCGACCTTGACGTGCGAGGTGCCGCCGCCCTTGTAGAGGACGCCGAACAGCACCAGGAACATCAGCGGCAGCGCCAGGGTGAAGAACAGGGTGCCCTTGTCGCGGACGAAGCCGAGCAGCATGACCCGGGACAGTCCGACGAAGGCGTTGGCCTTCTCCTTCCCGCCGTCGGCGGCTGGGGAGGTGCGGGCCTGGTCGGTGGCGGTCATGCCCGGTACTCCCGTCCGGTCAGCTGGAGGAACACGTCCTCCAGGGTGGCGCCGCGGACTTCGAGGCCGCGCAGCGCGTTCTCCTCGGCCAGCATGGAGAGCACCGGCCCGGGCGCGTGGGTGGACAGGGCCAGGGTGGTGCCGTCGTCCTCCAGGTTGCTGAACGTGGCGCCCGCGGTGGTGAGCAGGTCACGGGCCCGGTCGGCGGTCAGCATTCCGGATTCCACCCGGATCCGGACGGTGTCGTCGATCTCGCGGACCAGCGCGGCGGGCGCTCCGGTCTTCAGCACCTTGCCGTGGTCCATCACCGAGACGCGGTCGCAGAGGATCTCCGCCTCGTCCAGGTAGTGGGTGGTGAGGACGACGGTGCGGCCCTCGGCGTTGATGTCGCGCAGCAGGTCCCAGAGGTTGCGGCGGGCCTGCGGGTCGAGGCCGGTGGTCGGCTCGTCGAGGAACACCAGCTCCGGGTCGTGCACCAGGGCGCAGGCGATGGACAGGCGCTGGGCCTGGCCGCCGGACATCTTGTCGGTCAGCACGCCCGCGGACTCGGTCAGGCCGACCCGCTCCAGCATCGTGTCGGCCGCCTTCGGGCCGATGCCGTAGAAGGAGGCGAAGGTGCGGATGGTCTCGCGCGCGGTCAGTTTGTTGAAGAACGCCGACGCCTGGAACTGCACGCCGATGCGTGGCAGCAGCTTGGCGTTGCGCGGCCACGGCGACATGCCGAGCAGCTCGACGCGGCCCTCGTCGGCCTCCCGGATGCCTTCCAGGATCTCCAGCGTGGTGGTCTTGCCGGCCCCGTTCGGCCCGAGCAGGCCGTAGAACTCGCCGACAGCGACGGAGAGTGACACCCCGTCAACTGCCTGTACGTCCCCGTACCGCTTCCGGATCCCGTCCGCGGTTATTGCTTCAGTCATGGGCCGAAGCGTAGGCGCTGGGGCGCTCCCCACGAGCGCATTTGTATGAACTTTGATCGCTCGGTGATGGTCGGGCATGCCGACCGGCGGCGGGGAGGCAGGCTCCCCGCCGCCGGTCCGGCGTGACGCTCGGTCAGGCCCGGTGCACCGTGATGGTGGTCCAGGCGCCGATGTGGACGCGGTCGCCGTCGTTCAGCGGGATCGCGGTGTGCGGCGGCAGGGTGTCCGGGCCGCCGTTGAGGGTGGTGCCGTTGGTGGAGTCCTGGTCGACCACCACCCAGCTGCCGTCGGGCTGTTCGGCGAGCAGGGCGTGCTGGTGCGAGGCGCCCGGGTCCTCCGGGGAGACCGACAGGTCGATCTCCGGCACGGTGCCGCGCTGCTGGCTGCGCCGCCCGATCCGCAGCTGGCCCCGGCCGGTCAGCGGGATCCGCCGCTCCGGGGTGTACGGCGGGAAGGACAGCCCGGCCGCCTCCGGGCCGCTGCGCGCCATCATGTCGTTGAAGTAGTCGGGGTCGGCGGCCACCACGGCGACCCAGGCGGTGCGCTGCGGAGCGGCCGACGGCTGCCCGTGACCCTGGTGGCCCGGCTGGCCGTGCTGCCCGGGCTGGGGCTGGCCGTGCTGTCCGTGCTGGGGCTGGCCGTGCTGTCCGGGCGGGGTGAGCCGGAACGAGGTGCCGAAGTCGTCGCCGCCCTGCTGCGGGGGACGCTGCTGCTGTCCCGGCTGTCCCGGCTGTCCCGGCTGCGGTCCGGTCGGCTCGGCGTAGACCGGGCCGGGGCGCTCGTAGTCGCCGTCCGGGAAGGCGGCGGGCGGGCGCTTGTCGAACGAGGGCGCGCCCGGCGCACCCGGGTAGCCGGCGGCGGGTGCGGGCTGCTGGTAGCCCGGCCGCTCGTACGGGGACTGCGGCTCGTACGGGTTCTGCTGCTCGTACGGCTGCTGCGGCCGCTCGAACGGCGTCGGGCGTTCGAAGCCGGCGGGCGCGGGGGCGGCCGGCTCGAACGCGGACGGCTCGAAGCCGGTGGGCGCGGCCGGGGGCGCGGAGGGCGGCGGGAAGCCGTAGCCGTGCTGCGCGGACGGCGGGGCCTGCTGGGCCCGGCCCTGCTCGGGGCGGCCGTGCGGGCCGCCGGCGGGCTGCGGCGCGGGCGGCGGCTGGTGCCCGAGCGGGGCGGGGCCGCCCGGCGGGCGGGCCGAGGTGGCCAGGTTGTAGTCGTACCCACAGTCCTCGCAGTACCGGCCGGTCTGCGGGGTGCGGCAGATCGGGCAGCTGGTCAGCGCCGGGGCGGGGGCCTGCGGCGGAGCGCCGTACGGGCCGGGGGCTTCCGGGGCCTGCGGCGGAGCGCCGTACGGACCGGGCATCTCCGGGGCCTGCGGCGGGGCACCGTACGGGCCCGGGGCTTCCGCGGCCTGCGGCGGAGCGCCGTAGGGGCCCGGGGCCTGGCCGGTGGGCGTGCCGCTCGGCGGGGTGGCGGCGCGGCGAGGCTCGAAGTAGCCGCCGCCCCCGGCGGGGGTGCCGGCCGGCGGGGTGCTGCCCGGTCCGGCCGGCGGGTAGCCGCCGCCGTACGGAGCCTGCGGCGCGCCGGGCGCACCCGGCGAGCCGGGGCCGCCGGGCCGCTCCTGGGCGGCCGGGAACCCGGGGATCGCCAGGCCGGGCGGCGGGGTCATCGGGAATCCGCAGTAGTCGCACCAGTCCTCGGCCTGAGACTCGTGTCCCCTAGGGCAGATCGGCATCAGGTCCCCCACACTCCAGCAGGTTCGGGTCCGGCGGGTGTCCGGCTCACTTCTTCACGCGTACGGTCTTGGTCGATCGGGTCTCGAGTGTCATCGAGTCGGCCTCGCTCACGTTCTTACGGAACCGAACGGTACCCTCCCTCGCGTCGACCACGTCCACCACCTTCCGCAGCAGCTTGAGGGTGCCCTCGTTGCCGCTGGCGTGGGCGAGGCGGACGGCCGCGCCGAGTCTGGCGGTGGCGCGGTCGAGGTCGCCGGCCCGGTGGGCCTCCAGGCCGTCGCGGATGGACTCGGCGAGTTCGGCCTGGCCGGTGTAGTGCGCGACCTGCGGGTTGATCCGGGTCGAGGAGGCCAGGTCGTCGGTCCACACGGCGCGCACCAGGCCCTGGCCGAGCACCTCGGTGGTGCCGTCGGGCCCCGGCAGCACCAGGCTGATCCGGGCGGCGAGCATCTCGTTGCCGACGGCGGCGGCCGGGACCTCCACGCAGACGTGGTAGTCGCGGGACTCGTCGCCCCAGGACCCGGTCGGGTAGTCCCCGGCCCGCGGCCCGGCCTCGGTGCGACGCCCGGTGAGGTCCTCGACGGCGGGCGCGGCCTGCTTGACGAACGTGACCCGGGCGTTGGCGGGCGTCCAGACCCGCAGCGCCACGTCGGCGACCTGCTTGCCGATGGCGGTGGCCATCATGGCGCGGAAGTCCTCGGCGAGGCCGGAGGGTTCGGCGACGATGTCGACGGTGCCGAGCAGCGCGGAGGAGATCCGGCGCAGTTCGGCGACCTCCCAGTCGGTGCCGACGCCCCGGCAGTCGGCGGTGAACGCGCCGGTCGCCGCGTCCAGGGCGCGTTGCAGGTCGGCGGGCGTCTCGTGCTCGTTGCGGCCGTCGGTGAGCAGCACGGCGTGCCGGATCGTAGTCCCCGGGTGTGCGTCGAACAGCTTCCGGGCCCGGTCTATCCAGGTGCTGATCGAGGTGCCGCCGGACGGCTTGAGGCGGTGCAGCGCCTCCTTGGCGTGGACGCGGGTGTACGGGTCGAGGACGGCGAGGGTGCCGTTGCCGGGGAAGACGTCCTCCGCACGGTTGGTGCCGGCGACCACGGCGAACGCGACGCCGTCGGGCAGCGTGTCGATGGCGGCGGCGGTGGCCTCGCGGGCGTTGCGCATCTTGGTGTTGGGGTGCTCCATCGAGCCGGAGCAGTCGATCACCAGCACCACGGCGGTGCCCGGCCCGGGGGCGGCCGCGCCGAGCGGCCGCCCGCCGGAGGTGCCGCCGCCGGTCGCGGTGACGGTGACGATCGCGTTGACCTCCCGGGCGCCCTGGGCGAGGTACTCGTTCTGGAAGACGTCGACGTCGAATCGTGGCGCGTCGGGCTTGGACAACGAGGCCATGCGGTGGGCTCCTGTCGGAGAGTCGGGAGTGGCTAGTTGGCGGCCGGCTCGGCCCGGCGCAGCGGCACGGTGGCGTCGGTGTCGGCGGCGGCGCGCGGCAGCGGGACGTCGAGCAGGGTGTCGTCGTGGTCGGTGGGGGAGACCTGTGGGTCGATCGGCAGCACGGCGACGGTGATGTTGTCGTGGCCGCCGCGTTCGACCGCGAACGTCACCAGCGCGCGGGCCGCGGCGAGCGGTTCGGTGCGGGCGTCGGCGCGGACGAAGAACGCCAGGTCGGTGGCGGCCTCGGCGTAGTTCCACAGGCCGTCGGTGCAGATCAGCAGCACCCCGGGGACGTGCGGGGTGAAGCTGACGGTGTGCGGGTCGAGGTCCTCGGCGTCGGCGCCGAGCCAGCCGGTGATGGCGTGGGCGCGCGGGTCGGCGTAGGCCTCGGCCTCGTCCATCAGCTTGGCGGCGACCATCCGGGCCGCCCAGGAGTCGTCCTCGGTGAGGCGGTACGGCTCGGCGGACTCCCGGTCGTCGGGGATCCAGTAGGCGCGGGTGTCGCCGACCCAGCCGATGGTGACCAGGCCGCCGGCGCTGATCGCGCTGACGTAGGTGCAGGCCGGCGCGTTGTTGTGGCGGCCGGGTTCGGCGGGGGTGCCGTCGTGGGCGAGCGCGGTGACGGCCCGGTTGGCGGCGCCGATCGCCTCGTGCATGGCCTGCCCGGGGTCGCGGCCGGCCTTCAGCGCGGCGACCAGGGAGTCGGTGGCGGCGGTGACGGCGGTCGCGGACGCCTCGTCGGGGCGGGCCGAGGAGGAGACGCCGTCGCAGACCACGGCGATCACGGCGGGTGCGCCGTCCGGGCATTCGGCGCCGGCGACGCCGAACGCGTCCTCGTTGCGGTGGTGGCGCAGGCCCCGGTCGGAGACCGCGGCGACGCCCGTCACCTCGTGTTCCTGGTGGTCGCGTTCGCGGGGCTGGGCGTGGCCGCAGCGCTGGCACCAGCCGTCGGCGAGCTCGGTGGATCCGCAGTTCGGGCAGCTGGGCACGACCGGCAGGTCGCGGAGGGTCGGTGGCCCGGTCAGGGCCGTGCCGCAGGCCCCGCAGAAGGCGTCCTGGGGCCCCAGCGGTTCGGCACAGGTCGGGCACTCGGTCTGCTGCGGCATGTTCACACCCACGTCCGGGGGCGGGCCCGGTTGGCCCGTTCCACCCACTCGATCCTTTTCTCGGCCCGGTCGGTCAACCGAGCCAACACCCGGTAGGAGTGTTCCAGGGCAAGCCGCAGTTCCCGTTCCGCGGCGGGATGTCCCAGCAAGGTCAGCGTGGCGGGCCTGCCGGCCGCTCCGGCGAGCACCCAGTCGAGGGCGGTCTCCAGTACTTCGGCGGCGAGTTCGGCGCGCCGCCGGGCGTCGAGTTCGAGGACCGTCAGCTGGGTGGAGCTGTCGGCGAGTTCGGGCGCCAGCGCCTCGGTGGCGGCGCGACCGCGCAGCCGGGCGCGGACCGCGCCGATCCGGGCCGCGGTGTGGTGGGTGGAGCTCTCCGGCACCGCCTCCAGCGCGGCGACCGCGCCGGGCCGGTCGCCGTCCCGCAGCCGGACCCGGGCCAGGCCGAACGCGGCGCCGACGAACGACCGGTCGGTGCCGCCGACCAGCGCGTAGCGGGCGGCGGCCGCGGCGGTGTCGCCGAGCAGTTCGGCGCAGACCGCGAGCGCCAGCTTGGGCGCGGCCTCGCCCGGGAAGGCGTCGTACACGGCGTCGAAGGCCTCTGCGGCGTCCTCGGTCCGGCCCGCGGCGAGTGCGGCCAGGCCCCGGTACCACACCACCCGCCAGTCACCGGCGTGGTCGTCCTCCAGGGCGGCCAACTCCTGTGCGGCGGCCTCGTCGTCGGCGAGTTCCAGGTGGGCGCGGACCGTGCGCAGCCGCAGCTCCGGGGAGTCGGCGCCGGCCGCGCGCAGGGCGGTGAGCGCCTCGGCGGGGTCGGCGGCGGGCAGCGCGGACAGGAAGCCGGCGTTCGGGTCGGCCGGGTCGACCAGCGGCGCGGGCAGCGCCAGCGCGGTGGCCCGGGCGTCCGGTGTGTGCGCGCCGAAGTCCGGGTCCACCACCCGCAGTTCGGGGCCGAACAGGGTGGAGACGGCGGGCCGGGGCCGGCCGTCCTGGAGGCCGAGGACCTCGCGCAGCACGCCGGTGAGCTGGCCGGCCATCTCCTCGGCGGAGGCGAACCGGCGGGCCGGGTCCGGGTCGGTGGCGCGCAGCAGGAGACGGTGGAAGGACTCGTAGCGGGCGAACGCCTCGGCCTCGTCCGGGCCCGGCAGTTCGTGCTGTCGCGGGCCGGTCCAGCCGGGGAACTCGACGGTCAGCACGGCCAGCGTGCGGCCCACCGTGTACAGGTCGGAGGCGGGCGAGGGCCCGTCGGCGGCGATCTCCGGGGCCTGGTAGCCGACGGTGCCGTAGATCGGTCCGTCGTCGTCGTGCCGGCGCACCGCGCCCAGGTCGATCAGCTTGAGGGTGTCGTCGGACTGGATGACGTTGTCCGGCTTGAAGTCGCAGTACACCAGCCCGCGGGCGTGCAGGTGGCCGAGTGCGGGCAGTGCCTCCAGCGCGTACGCGGCGGCCTGCTCGACCGGCATCGGCTCCCGGCGGCCGTCCGGGGTGCGGCGCTCGCCGGCGATGTCCTTGAGCGACTTGCCGCCGACGTACTCCATCACGATGTAGCCGTCGGCGGCGCCGGTGCGGGCGTCGGGGTGCTCGACGAAGTTGATGATCCGGACGATGTTCGGATGGTCGACCTCGGCCAGGAAGCGGCGTTCGGCGATCGCCACCGCCAGCGCGTCCTCGTCACCGGTGTCCAGCAGGCCCTTGAGCACCACCCAGCGGTCGTTGACCCGGCGGTCCACCGCCAGGTAGATCCAGCCGAGCCCGCCGTGCGCCAGACACCCCATCACCTCGTACTGGCCGCCGACCAGATCGCCGCGCACCAGCTTCGGGGTGAACGAGTACGGCGTGCCGCACTTGGTGCAGAAACCCTCCGGGCGGCCCGGGACGCCGTTCTTCCCCCGGCCCACCGGCTGGTCGCAGCGCGAGCAGAACCGCCGGCCCTCCGGCACCTGGGGGTTCGCCAGCACCGCCTTCGACGGGTCCGCGGCCGGCACCGGCGGCACCGTGACCAGGCCCGCGCCGAGGTTGCCGCGCCGGCCACCGGTGCCGGTGCTGCCCGTCGAGCCGCGCACGGAGCTGCGCACCGAGACGGAACGGCCGGAGGCGGAGCGGCCCGAGGTGAAGCGGCCGGAGGTAAAGCGGCCGGAGGTGGAACTGCCCGAGGTGGAACGGCCGGAGCCGGCGGGCGCGAGGGGGACGGAGACAGAGCCGGCCAGGCCGCAGTCGTCGCAGTAGCCGTCGGTGTCGATCGCGCCGTCGCAGTCGGGGCGGCCGCACGGGTCGCCGGGCGCGCTGCGCGGGGCCGGGACGGCGGCGGGTGGCACGGCGGCGGAGCCGGCCAGGCCGCACTCGGTGCAGTAGCCGTCGGCGTCGATCTCGCCGTCGCACCCCGGGCGGCCGCACGGCACGGCGGCGGGGGACGAAGCGGCGGGTGGCACGGCGGCGGGTGGCACGGCGGCGGTCGGTGCGAGGCCGCACTCGGTGCAGTACCCGTCGCCGTCGATCTCGCCGTCGCAGTCCGGACGGGCGCACGCCTCAGCCATCGGTTTCCTCCCCCTCGGTACTGTCCTCGGTCGGCGGTGCGGGCTGCCGTTCCGGGGCGCGCAGCACCTGCTGGTAGCGGGCCACCGCCTCGGCGCCGGCCCGCAGGTCGCACGGCGCGCTCCAGAGCAGCCAGCGGGCCTTCTCGAAACGCTCGACCACCTCGGGGTCCTCGGCCAGGCCGAGTCGGGCGGCCATCGCCTTGTACGCCTCCAGCCGGCCGCGCAGTTCGGCCCGGACGGCGAGTGGCTGGGCGACCTCGGTGAGCGCCTGCCGGGCCCGGCCGAGCTCCTTGGCGGCGGCGTTCTCCAAGGCGTCCAGCAGCGGGCCGAGCCGGTGCCACTGGCCGGTCTGCTGGTAGTCGACGGCCTGCCCGATCGCCTCGCGCAGCGCGGACGCCGGGCCGGGCACGGCGGGCACCTCGGTGGCGGCGATCTTCGCCAGCACCTCGCCGCGGGCCCGGCGGGCCTCGGCGAGCGTCAGGTCGGCGCGCTGGAGCAGGTCGGCGACCTGCTGGAGGCGTTCGTGGGACTCGTCGCGCAGCCGTAGCAGTCCTTCGAGCTCGACCCGGACGTCGTCCAGGGTGCGGCCCAGCCGGTCGAAGTCGGCGGTGTCGACCGCGCCGGTGGGGGAGGCCCAGGCTGCGCCCTCGGCGGCCCGGCCGCGCTGGGCGGGCACCCGGCCGGGCCGCCACAGCGCCAGCGGGTCGGCCACCACCTCGGCCCGCAGCGCCGTCAACTGCTCGGCCAGCCCGGCGAGATCGTCGGCCAGCGGGTGTCCGCCGGGGCGCACGCCGACGGACAGCGCGAGCATCTGGACCCGGCCGAGTTCGGCGAGCAGCAGGTCGATCCGGGCGGGCAGCGCCGACCACACCGCGTCGACGGCGCTGACCACCTCGACCACCACGGCGTACCAGCCGTTCATCCGTTCCAGCAGCTCGGCGAGCGTGACGCGCTCCACCAGCCGGGCGGGCGCGCCGATTTGGCCGGCCGCTTCGGGGAGCCGGCCGCCGGAGACGGCGACCGCCCGGCCGGACAGCAGCTCGCCGAGCTCGGCGAGTTCGGCGGCGGTGGGCCGGGTGCGGCGCGAGCGCACGGCGCGGGCCGAGGCCAGCGCCTCCGCGTACTGGTCGAACAGCGCCCACAGCAGGGCCAGGCCGCCCTCGGCGACCGCCCAGCGCTCGCGGGTGCGCCCGGACAGTTCGGCGCCGGTCAGCAGCCGCAGCCCGGGGTGGTCCTGGAGCGCCAGCAGCGCCGCCTCGACCGCGTCGCGCTCGGCGCCGAGCCGGGCCAGTGCGCGGTCCACCTGCTCGCGGTTCATCACCGGGCGGGTCCCTCCGGCCATCGCGGTTCCTCCTCTCGGGCACACTCGTGGTGACGGGGCGTCGGCCCGTCGGCGGCAAGTCTCCCCGACGCCCGGTGCGGCGCGGACGGCGGTCCCCCGCGGTCACGCTCGGTCGGTCACGGCAGGTACGGCTCCGGGGCCCCCATGGTGTCGCGCAGCCAGTGGTCGTAGGACGCCCGCCAGCTGCCGTCGGCCCGCCGGTCGGCCAACACCTGGTTGACCCAGGCGATCAGGTCGGTGTCGTTCTGGTTCATCGCCACCCCCATGTACGCGGGCAGGAACGGCTCGCCGACCATCTCCACCTGCGGGTCCTGGGCGACCTGTGCAGCGGCCAGCTCGATGTCCGTCAAGGTGGCGTCCACTTCGCCGAGTTGCATCCGCACCAGGCAGTCCAGCTGGTTCTCCAGGGCGAGCACCGAGACGGTGCCGTGCGGGTTGCGCTTCAGCTCGGCCTCCGAGGAGGAGGTCTGCGCCACGCACGCCCGCTTGCCGTTCAGTGCGCCGTCCAGCGTCGTCGCGTGCGCGGCCTTCGGCACCACCACCCGTTGGGCGACCCGGAAGTACGGGGCGGAGAAAGCGATGTCCTTCTTGCGCTCGCAGGTGATGGTCATGGTGCGGGTGATCAGGTCGACCTCGCCGTTCTTCACCGCATCGACCCGGCGGGAGGTGGGCACGGTCTTCAGGGTGACCTTGTCCGGGTCGCCGAGCAGCGACTTGGCGATGGCGTGGGCCAGGTCGAGGTCGAAGCCCTCGATCCGGCCGGTCTGCGGGTTGCGGAAACCCCAGTGGTAGCTGTTCTGGTCGACGCCGACCACCAGGGTGCCGCGCTCGCGGATCTTGGCGATCTTCGCCCCGGCCGCCTGGCGGGGCGGCAGCGAATCCGTCGGGTCGCAGCCGTCGGCGGGTGCCGCGGGGGCTGCCGGTGCTTCGAGCGCGGCCTGCGGGGCGGGCCCGCCCGCGCCGTCGGCGCTGCCGGTGCCGAGCACCCCGGCCGCGAGCACCGCCGCCGCCACCAGGAAACGTGACCTTGCCGTGCGCATCCCTCGTCCCCCTCCTACCGGTACTCGGCCAGTCGGCGGCCGATGCCGCGCAGCACGGCGGCCGCGCCCAGCACGGACAGCACGCCGGCGGCCACCGCCTGCCCGGCCAGCACGCCGTCCACGCCGCCCGCCCTGCGGGCGAACGCCTCCTGCTCGGTCTGCGCGGCGGCCGCCCACTTCCCGTCGGCGGCCCGGAACGCGGCGTCGGCGGTGTCGGCGCCGCCCGCCATCAACGTCCGTTGCAGCGCGGCCTCGTAGTCGCCGGCCGCGTTCTTCGCGGCGGCGTCCTTGTGTCGGTCCTGCCACTGCCGGTACGCGTTCCCGGCGTCGGTCAGCGGGCCGGCCGTCGCGGGGTCCGCGCCGGCCGCCAGCCCGGCGACCGAGCCGGTGGTGCGCCCGTCGGCGTCGAGCGTGGCGACCAGGCCCTCCCACTGCTTGGTGTACTTGTCGCTGGCGCCGCGGGCCACCAGGTCCAGGTTCTCCGCGGTGTGCGCCTGAAGTGCCTTGATCCGCACCTGGTCCAGCTCCCGCAGCGGCCGGGTGCCGTGCGTGCGGCTGCCCGCCAGGTCGGCGCCCGCCGACGCGGTGCCCGCCAGCAGCCATCCCAGCGCGGCCAGCACCGCCAGCGAACCGCCGAGCAGCCCGAGGTTGAACACCCGGTTGGTGCGCCGGAACAGCTGCATCTGCTGGTGGACCAGCGCGGCCAGCGCCAGCACGCCGAGCACCAGCGCCGCCCACGGGACGGCCCCGGCGGTGCGGTAGTCGGCGTCCAGGCCGGCCGATTCGGCGTCGGCGAGGCGCTGCGCCTGCGGCAGTACGGTGCCCTGCATCAGGTCGGAGGCGTACCGCAGGTAGGCCCCGCCGAGCGGCAGACCCTGCCGGTCGACGGCCCGGGCGGTCTCCACCAGGCCCGCATAGCGCGGCAGTTGCCGGTTGAGCTCGGCCAGCGCGGACTGCGACTCGGCCGAGTCGCCGCTGCGGCCCGCGGCTTCGGCGAGCAGCCGGGCGGCGGTCGCCAGGTCGTCCTGGTAGCGGGCGCGGACCTCGGCGGGCTCGTCGCCGGCCAGCAGGAATCCGGCGGCGGCGGTCGCGTCGGCGTCCGCCAGCCGGCGGTAGATCTCGGCGGCGTCCTGGCTGAGCGGGCCGCCGACCGACACCACCTGCCCGGCCGCCCGGGAACGGTGTGCGGACTGCCACACCGCGACCGTGCCGAACAGCAGCACCAGTGCGGCCAGTACCGCGCCCGCCGCGCGCAGCCGCCCCGGCGGGGTGGCCGCGGCGAGGCGCAGCCGTGCCACCGGCCCGGGTTCGCGGGCCGCGGGCGGTACGACCGTGCCCGCCTGCTTCTGTGCCACCGCCGGTGCTGCCACCGTCCGACCTCCCCGTCCGACGTCCCCCGTCGTCCCGCAGTATGGCGGTTCGCGGCGTCCATCACACCTGACTTGAGCGGGAGTTGATCTCTTCGTGCCCGTCCGGCCGGTGTGCGGCTCGCGCCTGCTGCGACGCCTGGTCGGCATCGGACGGTTCCTGCCCTCGTAAGCTGGGCGCCATGCGCCTGATCGGAACCGTCACCCCCGACCGCCCGCTGCTCGTCCTCGCGCTGCCCGAGGAGGCCGCCCACCTGGACGCCGCCCTGCCGGTGCTGCTGACCGGTATGGGGAAGGTCAACGCGGCGGCCGCGCTGGCCACCGTGCTGGCGGCCGGACCGAAGCCGTCCGCGGTGGTCAACCTGGGCACCGCCGGGTCGCTGCGGCCCGGCCTGGCCGGCACCCACGAGATCGGCCGGGTGCTCCAGCACGACCTGGACACCCCGCTGCTGGAACAGCTCGTCGGTCGCCCGCTGGACGGCCCGATCGACCTCGCGCCCGCCGGGCCGGTGCTCGCCACCGGCGACCGCTTCGTCTCCTCCGACGCCGACCGCGACGAACTCGCCCGCACCGCCGACCTGGTGGACATGGAGGGCTACGCGATCGCCACCGTCGCCCGCCGCGCCGGGCTGCCCGTCCGCCTGGTCAAGCACGTCAGCGATGGCGCGGGCGACGGCGCGGGGCTCAGCTGGCAGGCGTCCGTGGACGGCTGCGCCCGGCTGCTCGCCGAGTGGGTCGCCGCCCACCTGCGCTGACCTGCCCGCCGGCACGACGAAGCGCCCGCCCGGGGGTCCGGACGGGCGCTTCCGCCGTTTCGGCCGTGTCGACCGTTTCGGCCGTGGCTCAGCTCTGGTACGGGTTCGGCTGGCCCTGCTGCGGGTAGGCCGCGCCCTGCGGCGGGTACGGCTGGCCCTGCGGCGGGACGGCCTGGCCGCCGCCGAACAGGCCGTTGACGAAGGTGTCCAGCTCGGCGCGCCAGTAGCGGCCGATGTTCAGGCGGGTCGGCTTGGGCTCGCCCGGGAACTGGAACTTCAGCGAGCTCCACAGGGTGGCGCGGTTGACGTCGGTGACCGCGGCGCGCGCCTGGTCCAGCGGGATGACGTGCACGAGCTCCTGCGGACGGTTGCTCATCCGGGAGGCGCGGTGCACGGTGACCACCCGCTGGGTCAGGGTCACGAAGTAGTACTTCACGAACAGCTGGCCGATCAGGCCGAGCTGGCTCATCAGCCACGGGCTCGGGCCCGAGATGGTGTGGAAGGTCACGACCGGGCGGTCGTTCGGCTCGATCGCGGCGATCGCCGCGGCGACCTGCTCCTGCATGGTGGACTTACGGATCGCCATCTGGCGTCGGCTCCCGGACTCCCCGCGCACCCCCGTCGGACACGCTGTGAGAGCGCGACGCTAGCGGGCCCGTGCGGTGCCTTCAACGGACAGATCGGGGCATCCTTCGCACCTCGCCGAAATTTTCCCCAATCGAGATGCGTTTGCGGAACTTGTCCCACCGGTGACGTACCGTCACCTGCGGGATCGCCCCGCCGCCCGGTCGCCCCGCCGTCAGGTCGCCCGGTCTCTCCGCCCGGTCAGTCCGCGACGACGTCCGCGACCGCGCAGGCGATGTTGTCCGGCCCGCCCGCCCGGTTGGCCAGCGCGACCAGCTGCTGGACCGCCTGCTCGGGGGCGGCGACGGCGCTCAGCACGGTGTGCAGGGCGTCGTCGGGGACCCACCGGGACAGGCCGTCCGTGCACAGCAGGTAGCGGTCGCCGGCCCGGGCGGGGTGCAGCGAGACGTCCGGACGGTTGTCGCCGGAGCCCGTCAACGCCCGCACCAGCAGGGTGCGTCGGGGATGAGAGGCGGCCTCGGCCAGGGTCAGCCGGCCGTCGTCGACCATCGACTGCACCAGGGTGTGGTCGTGGGTGATCTGGAAGAGTTCGCCGCCGCGCAGCAGGTAGGCGCGCGAGTCGCCGATGTGCACCAGGGCGAGCTGCGCGTCCGACCACAGCATCGCCGTCAACGTGGTGCCCGCGTCCGGGAGTTCGGACGCCGCGCCGACCCGGCCGTCGATCCGGGCCACCGCGTCCTCCAGGGCGTTGAGCAACTCCCCGGCGGGCAGCGCGAGTTCCTTCAGCGCGTCGATCGCGGCGGCGCCGGCCAGCGCGCCGCCGCCCTGCGGACCCATGCCGTCGGCGACCGCGACCAGGCCGTCGCCCGCGTACGCGGCGTCGTCGTTGCGTTCGCGGACCAGTCCGGCGTCCGTGCGGGCCGCGTAGCGGATCCGCAGGGCGCCCGTCGTTCCGTCCGTCATCGTGGGGTCCTTCCCCGAGAGGTGGTCGACGAGGAGGGCGGCGAGCTCCCGGCGGGCCTCGGTCTCGGCCCGCACGGACTCCCAGTACCGGGCGACCTCCTCGGCCGCCCGGGCGGGCTCCAGACCGAGCACCAGCCGGATCCGGGCCAGCGGCATGCCGAGCCGGCGCAGCCACAGCACCAGCCGGGCCTGCTCCAACTGGCCCGGCGCGTACCGCCGGTAGCCCGTGGCCGGGTCCACCTCGGCGGGCCGCAGCAGCCCGAGTTCGTCGTACAGGCGCAGTGCCTTCGGCGACAGCCGGGCCGCCCGGGCGAACGCCCCGATGGTCAGCAGCTCCATCCCCGCCTCCTCGTACCGGACCGGTGTCCGGCTCCACCGATGCTGGGCCTTCCCCGAAGGTGAAGGTCAAGCCCGGGAGTGCCGACGGGAGCGCCGAGGGCCGTTGCCCCGGCGCTCCCGTCCCTGGCGCTCCCGTCCGCGGCGGGGCGGGCGGCGGGTCAGACGGCGACCGGGTGGGCGGTCGGGTAGGCGTCGCGCAGGCGGCGGTGCGCGGCGGGGTCGGCGTCGAGGTGGTCGAGGCCGAGCAGGGCCGCGCCGAGGACCGGCGGGGCGACCACGATGCGCGGCTCGGCGAGCGGCGCGGCGGCGGCCAGCCGGGCCGTCAGGTTGTCGATCAGCAGCGGGTGCCGGGAGGCCAGCACGCCGCCGCCGAGGACCACCGGCACCGGCCGGTCGAGCAGGTCGAGCCGGGTGAGCGCGACGGTCGCGAGCCGGCAGACCTCGTCGGCCTGCCGGTCGATCAGCGACAGCGCGATCGCGTCGCCGGCCTCGGCGGCCTCGAACAGCACCTGGGAGACCTCGTGCAGCCGGGCCGGGTCGAGCTGCCCGAGGTGCATCGCCTCGGCGAACGCGTTGGCCCCGGCGAGGCCGAAGCGGGCGCCGATCATGGGGGAGAGCAGGGTGGGCGCGCCGCGCCCGTCCTCGGCCCGGGCGGCGTGCCACATCGCGGCCTCGGCGAGCCCGCCGCCGCCGCCCCAGTCGCCGGTGAGCTTGCCGAGCGCGGGCCAGCGCGCGGTGCGCCCGTCCGGCCGCAGGCCCACGCAGTTGATGCCGGCGCCGCACACCACGGCCACCCCGAGCGGCCCGTCGGTGCCGGCCCGCAGCAGGCCGAAGGTGTCGTTGGCGACGTGCACGGACGTCGTCCAGCCGTGCGCGGCGATCGCCTCGTGCAGCCGCTGCTCCTCGACCGGCAGGTCGGCGTTGGCCAGGCAGGCGCTGACGTGGTCGGTCAACGGCCGTCCACCGGGCCGTAGTTGGACGCCGGCCTGGCGGGCGAGGTCCTCGACCAGCGGGGCGAGTGCGGCGATCGCGGCCTGCGGGCCGGTGTGCTGCGGTTGGAAGCCGCCGCCGCGGGCGGTGCCGAGGACCCGCCCGTCGACGCCGACCAGGGCCAGGTCGGTCTTGCTGTTGCCGGCGTCTATCGCGAGGACGCCGGGCAGGTGTGCGTCGTGGCTCATCGGCCGGTCCCCCCGTGGCGGTGCTTCGTGCGGATCGTTCTCATGGTGCGGTTCACGCCCAGCTCAGGTGGTCGCGGTTGTGCGCGAGCAGCCGGTCGGTGAGCTGCTCGGCGAGTTCCAGCTGGCCGACCAGCGGGTGCGCGAGCAGCGCGTCGAAGACCCGGTCGCGGCCGCCGTGCAGCGCGGCGTCCAGCGCCAGGTGCTCGTACGCGGTGACGTTGGCGATCAGGCCGGCGTACAGCGGCTCGACGGGCCGCTGCGGCAGCGGGCGGACCCCGGCGGCGTCGACCTCGGCGGGGACCTCGATCACCGCGTCGTCGGGCAGGAACGGCAGCACGCCGTCGTTGCGGGTGTTGACGACCTGCACGGTGGTGCGGCCGTCGGTGCCGAGCAGCGAGGCGATCAGCTGGACGGCGGCCTCCGAGTAGAACGCGCCGCCGCGCTTGCCGAGCAGTTCGGGCTTGGTGTCGAGGGTCGGGTCGGCGTACATCTCCAGCAGCTGCCGCTCGATGGCGGCGACCTCGGCGGCCCGGGAGCCCTTGACCTTGAGCTCCTCGACGACCAGGTCGTGCTGGTAGAAGTAGCGCAGGTAGTAGGAGGGGACGACGCCGAGCCGCCGGATCACCGGCTCCGGCAGGTGCAGGTCGGCGGCGATGGCCGCGCCGTGTTCGGCGAGCAGCTGCGGCAGCACCTCGCGGCCGCCGGCGGCGTTCGGGGCGTCGAGCAGGGTGACGCCGCGCTCCCAGGTGAGGTGGTTGAGGCCGACGTGGTCGAGGCGGATCAGCTCCGGGTCGACGCCGAGGTGGGCGGCGAACTTGCGCTGGAAGCCGATCGCGACGTTGCACAGGCCGACGGCCTTGTGACCGGCGGTCTGCAGGGCGCGGGTGACGATGCCGACCGGGTTGGTGAAGTCGACGATCCAGGCGTCCGGGTTGGTGCGGCGGACCTGCTCGGCGATGTCGAGGACCACGGGGACGGTGCGCAGCGCCTTGGCGAGGCCGCCCGCGCCGGTGGTCTCCTGGCCGACGCAGCCGCACTCCAGCGGCCAGGTCTCGTCCTGGTTGCGCGCGGCCTGCCCGCCGACCCGCAGTTGCAGCAGCACCGCGTCGGCGTCCCGCACGCCGGCGGCGATGTCGGTGGCGGTGGTGACGACGGCGTCGTGGCCCTGCTTGGCGAAGATCCGGCGGGCCAGGCCGGCGATCAGCTCCAGGCGGTCGACCGCCGGGTCGATCAGCACGAGTTCGCCGATCGGCAGAGTGTCGCGCAGCCGCGCGAACCCGTCGATCAGCTCCGGCGTGTAGGTGGAACCGCCGCCGACTATTGCCAACTTCAGTGCGGACATCAGCCCTTGACCCCTGTCAGTGTGACGCCTTCGACGAAGGCGCGTTGCGCGAAGAAGAACAGAACGATCACCGGCGCCATCACCAGCAGCGTGGCCGCCATGGTGAGGTTCCAGTTGGTGTGGTGGGCGCCCTTGAAGGACTCCAGGCCGTAACTCAGGGTCCAGGCACCGGGGTTCTCGCTGGCGTAGATCTGCGGGCCGAAGTAGTCGTTCCAGCAGTAGAAGAACTGGAACAGCGCGACGGCGGCGACGGCGGGTTTCGCCATCGGCAGCACCACCCGCAGCAGGGTGCGCAGTTCGCCGCAGCCGTCGATCCGGGCGGCCTCGATGTTCTCCCGGGGGATGGTCAGGAGGAACTGCCGCAGCAGGAAGATCGAGAACGCGTCGCCGAAGACCATCGGGATGATCAGCGGCCACAGCGAGCCGGTCAGGTGCAGCTGCTTGGCCCAGAACAGGTACATCGGGATGATCGTGACCTGCGGCGGCAGCATCATCATCGACACCACCGCCATCAGGGCCAGGTTGCGGCCCCGGAAGCGGAACTTGGCGAGCGCGTACGCCACCGGCAGGCTGGAGGCGACGGTCAGCGCGGTGCCGCCCGCCGCGTACAGCAGGGTGTTGCGCCACCAGGTGAGGAAGCCGGGGGTGTTCCAGACCTTGGCGAAGTTCGACCACTGCCAGTGGGTCGGCCACAGGTCGGAGGTGAGCGCCTGGTGGTCCGTCATCACCGAGGTGAGGAAGACGAACACGAACGGCAGCACGAAGAACAGCGCGGCGGCGATCGCCAGCGCGTGCACGGCCACCCAGTGCAGGGCGGCCCGGCGGCGGGCGGTGCGCGCGGCGCCGGTGGCGGAGCCGGGGGCCGCGGCCTCGCGCGGCAGGGCGGGGGCAAGGGTCATGGCAGTCAGTCCTCCGCCAGGAAGCCGGACCTGCGGCGCAGCAGGAGCGAGGTGAACGCCATCGACAGGGCGAACAGGACGACCGCGACGACGCACGCCGAGCCGTAGTCGTAGTGCTGGAAGCCGAGGTTGTAGACCATCTGCGGCAGCGTCCAGGTGGAGCCGGACGGGTAGCCGGGATCGAACTGCTGCCCGGAGCCGCCGATCACGCCGGAGGCGACCTTCCCGGCGACGATCGCCTGCGTGTAGTACTGCATGGTCTGGATCACCCCGGTGACCACCGCGAACATCACGATCGGCGAGATGTTCGGCAGGGTGACGTACCGGAACCGCTGGAAGGCGCTCGCGCCGTCGAGCTCGGCCGCCTCGTACTGCTCCCGGGGGACGTCCAGCAGCGCCGCCATGAAGATCACCATCAGGTCGCCGATGCCCCACATGGCGAGCAGGGTCAGCGCCGGCTTCGACCAGGACGGGTCGTTGAACCAGCCCGGCTGCGGCAGGCCGAGCTCGCCCAGCAGGTGGTTGACCGGGCCGGTGCCGGGGTTCAGCAGGAACGCGAAGGCCATGGTGGCGGCCACCGGCGGGGCCAGGTACGGCAGGTAGAAGGCGGTGCGGAAGAACCCGGCGCCGCTCTTCACCTTGGTGATCAGCATCCCGATGCCGAGGCCGAACACCACCCGCAGGCTCACCATCACGACGACCAGCCACAGCGTGTTGCCCAGGCCCGTCCAGAACGGCGGGTACTTGGTGAAGACGAAGTCCCAGTTCTGCAGTCCGGAGAAGCTCGGCGGGAGGAACCCGTCGTAGCTCATGAACGAGAAGTAGACCGTCGAGACCAGCGGGTACAGGAAGAAGAACCCGAACCCGACCAGCCACGGGGACAGGAACGCCAGCGTCCTGACCCGCTCCCGGCGGCGCTTGGCCCGCAGCGCCGGCGGGACGGGGGAAGTCACCAGTGCCATGGCGCGCCCGTCACTTCTTCGCCTGGTTGACGGCGTCGTCGATCTCCTTGGCGGTGGCCGTGAGGCCCGCCTTCAGGTCGGTCTGCTGGCCGGACTCCACCTCGAAGCTGAAGTTCTGCAGCGAGATCTGGTAGGCGCCGCCGTTGATGCTGGCCGGGGTGGTGGAGGAGTTCGGGTTGCGGGCGATGTCCAGGAAGGTCCTGGAGTTGGCGTCGACCTGAAGCTTCGGTGAGTCCAGCGCGGCCAGGGTGCTCGGCACGTTGTGGATGGCGTTGGCGAAGGACACCACCGCGTCGGTGTCGGTGGTCAGGTACTTGACGAACTCCCAGGCGGCGGTGCGCTTCCGGGAGTTGTTGGCGACGCCGATGATGGTGCCGGTCTGGTAGCCGCGCCCGTAGGTGGAGGCGAGCTCGTCGGGGACGGGGAACGGCGCGGTCGCCCACTCGAAGTCCGGCTTGTCGTCGGCGAGCGCGGCGGTCCGCCACTCGCCGTCCATGCTCATCGCGACCTGCCCGGTGGTGAACGGATTCTTCGCGCTGTACTCGTCGCCGAAGCCGGTCCGGTACTTCTCCAGCTTCTCGAACCCGCCGAGCCGGTCGACGAGTTGCTTCTGCCAGGTCAGCATCGCCGTCACGGTCGGGTCGGTGGCCACGGTGGACCTGCCGTCCGGGCCGAACCAGGTGGAGCCGTACTGGCCGAGGTAGTGCGCGATCGGCGTCTCGTAGCCGTGGTAGTTCGGCATGAAGCCGAGCTGCTGGTAGGAGTCGCCGGACGGGATCGTCAACCGGACGGCGTCCTCGGCGAGTTCACTGAAGGTCTTCGGCGGGCCGCTGATCCCGGCCTTCGCGAAGGCCGTCTTGTTCCAGAACAGGCCGTAGGCGTCGCCGAGCAGCGGCAGCGTGCACTGGTTGCCCTGGTACTGGCTGTACTGGAGCATCGCCGGCGGGAAGGTCTTCGCCGGGTCGATGCCGTCCTTCTTCAGCAGCGGCCCGAGGTCGGCGAACACGTGCGAGGAGCAGAACTTCCCGACGTTGTCGGTGCTGAACGAGGACACCACGTCCGGCGCGTCCGGGCCGCCGGCCCGCAGCGCCTGCTCGCTCTTCTCGTCGGCGATGTCCCCCCGCACCTTGACGTGGATGTTGGGGTGCAGCTTCTCGAAGGCGGCGACGTTGTCGTTGATCGCCTTCACCTCGTTGTCCTGGTTCCAGCCGTGCCAGAAGGTGATCGTCACGTCCTGCCCGGCCGCCGAACCGTCCTCCGCGCCACCGGAGTCGGTGCCGGTGCAGGCGGAGGCCAGGAAGGCCGTGCAGAGCGCGGCGGCGAGCGCGGCCAGCGGGCGGCGGCGGGCGAGCGGGGAGCTGCGAGTGGTGTCCACGGGATGGCACTCCTGACGAGGGTACGGGCGAAGCCGGTGGGTCCGGCGCCCGTGCGGGGGGAGGGAGCGGGTTCGTGCGGATCGGACTGCGGATCTGACGGGGGAGCGGAGGTGCGGAGCGGAGGTGCGGAGCGGAGGTGCGGAGTGGGCGTGCGGAGCGGAGGTGCGGGCGGGAACCTTTCAGCGGGTGCTGAACAGGGCGTCCCGGGTGGTGGCCAGCGCGCGCTGCAGCGCACCGGCGAGGACGGGGGAGCCGGGCAGCGCGGACAGCCTGACCTCCGGGCGGGGCAGCGACATCCGGCCCAGCGCCTGCTGGACCAGCTCCCGCAGGCGCTCGCCGCCCGCGGTCGGGGTGCCGCCGGAGAGCACCACCAGTTCCGGGTCGACCACCGAGGCGATCACCGCCAGCCCGACCGCCAGGCGCTCGGCCAGCTCCGCCAGGAACGCCTCGCCCCCGGGGGCGTCCAGGGCCGCGGCCACCGCCTGCGCCGCGTCGGCCCCGCGGATGCCGTGCGCCCGGGCCAGCGCCAGCACCGCCGGCTCGCCGGCCAGGTCCTGGTAGCCGCCGGTGTGCTTGCGGCGGGCGCTCACCGTCACCGGCGCGTCCGGCACCGGCATGTAGCCGACCTCGCCCGCGCCGCCGGTGAAGCCGCGGTGCAGGCGGCCGGCCAGCACGATCGCCGCGCCGATGCCCTCCTCGGCCCACAGCAGCACGAAGTCCTCGCAGCCGGCCGCCGCGCCCACGGACTGCTCCGCCACCGCCGCCAGGTTGACGTCGTTCTCGATGGTCACCGGCGCGCCGATCGCCGCGGCCAACTCCTCGGTCAGGCGCGGCGAGTGCCAGCCCGGCAGGTGCGAGGCGTAGCGGAGCTTGCCGGTCACCGGGTCCGGAGCGCCACCGATCCCTATCACCGCCTCGCGCAGCGAGCCCGGCGGGAGCTGCGCGCGGCGCACCGTCTCGGCGACCGCCTCGGCGACCCGCGGGACCGTCGTCGCCGCCGGCCAGCCCTTGCAGGACACCTGGTGCTCGGCCAGCGTCACCCCGGTGATGTCGGCGACCGCGACCCGCACCGTCGTGCTGGTCACGTCCAGGCCCGCGACGTACCCGGCCGCCGGATTCACCTGGTACAGCTGGGCGTTGGGCCCCGGCCCGCCCGCGGTGGTGCCCACCGGGACCACCAGCCCCGCAGCCTCCAGCCGGGCCAGCAGCTGGGACGCGGTCGGCTTCGACAGGCCGGTCAGGCTGCCGATCTGGGTGCGGGACAATGGGCCGTTGGCGAGCAGTAGTTCCAGTGCGGCGCGGTCGTTTATGGCCCGGAGCAGGCTGGGCGTGCCGGCCAGGGGGTTACGGGATCTGTTCGGGGTGGTCACAGGCCCGATCATCCTCCATCCGGTGACACCGACGCGGCCGACTGTTAGGAAAGTTTCCAATCGGCGCGCCGCGATGTCAACGGTCGGGCGCGCGTTCGTTTCGGGGGCGTGCGGCGAGGTGTCGGCCGCCCCTTGCCTGACGCATCGTCAGGTCTGCTGCCAGGCAGTCGTGTTGCCCCGAACGGGTGAAACGGAGGGCGGTGTTCCGAAGACTTCACGGGACCGCTACTCTCCGTCCCATCGTGTGTGCCTTTCCGGGGGAGGGGCGCGCGACAGGAGGAGGGGAGAACGTGCAACTCAAGAAGAACGGATACCGGCGCACCGCCGCACTGGCGGCGTTACTCGCGACCGGGATCGCCACGGGCCCGGCGGTGTCCGCGCCGGCCGCCACCGCCGACGGGTCGGTGACGGTGCGGGTGGTCCGCGCGGTGGACGAGAGCGGAACGTACAGCACGGTGCTGAACCCGGGCCTGGCCGGGGTCACCGTCACCCTGACCGGCGAGGACGGCGCGGTGCGCACCGGCGTCACGGCCGCCGACGGCACGGTCACGCTGACGCCCGCCAAGGCGACCGCCAGCGGCAAGTACCGGGTGGAGGTGGTCAATCCGAAGCCGGGCGTGCTGTACCCGGCGTTCGCCTCCCGCGAGGGCCTGGCCGGTGCGCCGGACAAGCTGAGCAGCAACGAGGAGTTCGTCGACCTGTCGGCGGGCAAGCAGGCCAGCGTCACCACCGGCCTGTGGAACCCGTCCGACTACTGCCAGAAGAACGCGCCGCTGGCCACCGCCTGCCAGCCCTCGGTCGCCGAGCCCGCCACCCGGCGGACCCTGCTCAGCGCCCCGTACGAGTCGCGCGGCATGAACAAGGACGTCACCGACATCGCCACCAACGGTGACACCGGCAACGTCTTCGGCATCGCCTGGAACCGCGAGGACCGGCGGCTGTTCAGCTCCGCCCAGGCCAAGCGCGACGCGCCCTACGGCCCCGGCGGCCCGGGCGCGATCTACGCCACCGACCCGGCGACGAAGACCACCAAGCTGTTCACCACCGTCCCCGATGTCGGCGCCACGCCGCACACCGCGGGCGGCGACGTCGGCTACCTGACCGCGGCCGGCAAGGAGAGCCTCGGCGGGCTGAAGCTCTCCGAGGACAACCGCGACCTGTACGTGGTCAACCTCAACAACCGCAAGCTGTACCGCTACGACGCCACGGCGGCCACCGTCGAGAAGCCGAAGGCCGTCTACACCATTCCGGCGCCCGACTGCCCGTCGGCGGACGACTGGCGGCCCTACGGCCTCGGCATCCAGGACGGCGTCGGCTACGTCGGCGGCGTCTGTTCCGGCGAGTCCACCCAGAAGCTCGCTGACCTGCGGGCCGTGGTGTTCCCGTTCGACCCGGAGACCGGCAAGTTCGGCGCCGCGGTGCTGAACCAGCCCCTCGACCACCGGGGCACGCCGCCGGCCGTGTGCGGCGGCTACTACTGGTACCCGTGGACCAACGCCAAGCCGGGCACCGGGACGTGCTACTACTACGGGCAGCCCGAGCTCGGCGAGATCGGCTTCGAGACCGACGGCTCGATGCTGCTGTCGTTCCGCGACCGCTACTCGGACCAGACCAGCGGCTCCGGGGTGCCGGGCGCCGAGTTCATCGTCTCGGCCGCCTCCGGCGACCTGAACAAGGCGTGCAAGTCCGGCGACCAGTACGTGCTGGACGTCAACCTCGGCTGCGGGATCACCACCCGCGGCAAGGGCTTCTTCAACACCGAGCGCATCGGTCACGTCTATGCGACCTTCGCGGGCATGGCGCTGTCCAAGGTGGAGAACTCCATCGCCACCTCCGGCTACGACGTGCTGGGGCACGCGTGGTCGGCCGGCACCATGTTCACCCTGCGCGACGGCGCGAAGGACCCGGGTCTGGGCAATGAGCTGTCCAACGGCACCGCCAGCTTCGGCAAGGGCGCGTCGATGGCCGACCTGGAGGTGCTCTGCGACAAGGCGCCGCTGCAGATCGGCAACCGGGTCTGGTACGACCCGGAGCGCTCCGGTCTCCAACTGCCGCAGCAGAAGCCGGTGGCGGGCGCGACCGTCAATCTGTACGACGGCGACGGGAAGAAGGTCGGCACGGCGAAGACCACCGCGCGCGGCGAGTACTACTTCGACGACAGCAACGTCACCGGCGGGCTGAAGCCGAAGACCGCGTACACCGTCCGCCTCGACAACCCGGCGGACTACGCCAAGGGCGGCCCGTTGTACCACTGGGTCCCGACCAAGGACAACGTCGGCTCCAACCGGGCGATCGACTCCGACGGCACCGTCCCCAAGGGCGGAAAGTACGTCGAACGCGCCCTGACCACCGGCGGCCCCGGCCAGAACGACCACACCTTCGACTTCGGCTTCATGCAGCAGCAGGGCGAACTGCGCCTGGTCAAGAACGACCAGGACGGCAAGGCGCTGCCCGGAGCCGTGTTCCAGCTGTGGCGCGAGACCAACGGCGCCGACGGGCTCCAGGCCGACGGCGACAAGGCCGACACCAAGGTCGGCGACCCGTGCACCACCGGCGACGACGGCACCTGCCGCACCGTCACCGACAAGGGCATGTACTACTGGCAGGAGGTCACCCCGCCCAAGGGCTACCAGACCCCGGAACAGCCGGTCCTCGGACCGGTGGTGCTCGACGACGACCACCTGGAGGACGGCGTCAGCACCACGGCCGTCAACAAGCTGATCCCCCCGGCCCCGAGCACCCCGGCCCCGACGCCGGCGCCCACCCAGACGCCGTCGGCGCCCTCGGGCGGCCTGGCCTACACCGGCATGGACGACACCACCCTCACGTACGCCCTGGTCGGCGGCGCGATCCTGGTGACGGCCGGCGCCGGACTGCTGATCGCCGTCCGCAGGCGGCGTACCGGCTGACGCACGGTCAATGACGGACAAGGGCCCCGGAAGCCATCCGGGGCCCTTGCCGTCTCCGCGAGCTGAAGATTCGTCATCTCCGTTACTCAGTCGTGCTGTTGTCCTATCGGGTGAAAACGGAATCATCGCTTCCGAACCGCCGCTGCGACCCGCTAGCCTCCGTCGGAGCGCGCCCCTCCTGGGGGGAGGGGCGCGCCGGAACGAAGGAGAGACGTGCAACCCACGAGACAGCGGCTCCGGCGATCCGCCGCGCTGGCCGCTCTGCTGGCGGCCGGCCTGGCCACCGGCCCGGCGGTGTCCGCACCCGCCGCCACCGCCGACGGGTCGGTGACGGTGCGGGTGGTCCGCGCCGTGGACGACAGCGGGACGTACACCCCGGCGCTGGAGCCGGGCCTGGCCGGGGTCACCGTCACCCTGACCGGCGAGGACGGCGCGGTGCGCACCGGCGTCACGGCCGCCGACGGCACGGTCACGCTGACGCCCGCCAAGCCCACCGCCACCGGCAGGTACCGGGTGGACGTGGTCAACCCTCAACCCGGCGTGCTGTACCCGGCGTTCGCCTCCCGCGCGGGCCTGGGCGCCCCGAACGCGCTGAGCAGCAACGAGGAGTTCGTCGACCTGTCGGCGGGCAAGCAGGCCAGCGTCACCACCGGCCTGTGGAACCCGTCCGACTACTGTCAGCAGAACGCCCCGCTGGCCACCGCCTGCCAGCCGACCCGGACCGAACCGGTCGGCGGGCACACGCTGGTGAGCTTCCCGTACCGGGCCCGCACGTCCAACGGCGGCGCCGCGCAGATCACCGACCTGGCCACCGCCCCGCAGACCGGCACGGTCTTCGGCCTGGCCTGGAACCGCGACGACCGGCGGCTGTTCGGCGCGGCGTTCGCCAAGGCGGGCTCCCCGTACGGCCCGAACGGACCCGGCGCGATCTACGTCACCGACCCGGCCGCGAAGACCACCTCGCTGTTCACCACCGTCCCGGACGCCGGCCCGACCCGGCACGGCGGCGACGACGCCGGGTTCATCGCGGCCCCCGGCAAGGAGAGCCTCGGCGGGATCAAGCTCTCCGAGGACGGCCGCGACCTGTACGTGGTCAACCTCAACAACCGCAAGCTGTACCGCTACGATGCCACGGCGGCCACCGTCGAGAAGCCCAAGGCCGTCTACGCCATTCCGACGCCCGACTGCCCGTCGGCGGACGACTGGCGGCCGTTCGGCCTCGGCATGCAGGACGGCACCGGCTACCTCGGCGGCGTCTGCTCCGGCCAGTCCACCGGCCGGGCCGGCGACCTGCGGGCGATCGTGCTGCCCTTCGACCCGGCCACCGGCACGTTCGGCGTCGCCGTCCTCGACCAGCCGCTCGACCACCCCCGCCTGCAGACCGTCCAGACCAGCTGGAACAAGGACCCGCTCTGCCGGGGCACCGGCTGGTTCCCGTGGACCGACGCCTGGCCCACCGGCACCGACGGCGCGCTCTGCACGGGAACCGCCTTCGCCAAGCCCGAACCGCAGCTCGGCGAGATCGGCTTCGAGACCGACGGCTCCATGCTGCTGGCCTTCCGCGACCGGCTGGCCGACCGCATCTCCGCCGACAACCTGACCGCCCCGGTCTGGGCGAGCGGCGACCTCGACAAGGCCTGCCCGTCCGGCGGCAGGTACGTGCTGGACGTCAACCAGGGCTGCGGCATCGACACGCGCGGCAGCAAGTTCTTCGACGTCCACCGCGTCACCGTCTACCACCCGTACGCCGCCTACGCGGGCCTGGCGCTGTCCAAGGTGGAGCCGTCCATCGCCACCGCCGGCGTCGACCCGGACAACACCACCTACGGCTACGGCCCGCTGTTCACCCTGCGCGACGGCGGCGTCGACCCCGGCGCGGGCCTGCGCCTCAACGACAAGGCGCACCCCACCTTCGGCAAGGGCACCTCGATCGGCGACCTCGAAGTGCTCTGCGACCGCGCCCCGCTGCAGATCGGCAACCGGGTCTGGTACGACCCCGAGCGTTCCGGGCAGCAACTCCCGCAGCAGCGGCCCGCCGCCGGAGTGACCGTCAACCTGTACGACGCGGACGGCAAGAAGGTCGGCACCACCACCACGAACGAACGCGGCGAGTACTACTTCGACAACACCAACGTCACCGGCGGCCTGAAGCCCAACACCGCCTACACCGTGCGCCCGGACAACCCGGCGGACTACGCCAAGGGCGGCCCGCTCCACCACTGGACGCCCACCACCGGCGCCGAACTGGCCCTCACCACCGGCGGCCCCGGCCAGAACAGCCACAGCCTCGACTTCGGCTTCGGCCGCCAGCAGGGCGAACTGCGCCTGGTCAAGAACGACCAGGACGGCAAGGCGCTGCCCGGAGCCGTGTTCCAGCTGTGGCGCGAGACCAATGGCACCGACGGTCTGCAGACCGACGGCTACAAGGCCGACGCCAAGGTCGGCGACCCGTGCACCACCGGCGACGACGGCACCTGCACCCGCCGCGCCGAAGCGGGCGCGTACTACTGGCAGGAGGTCAGCCCGCCCAAGGGCTACAAGGCCCCGGAACAGCCGGTCCTCGGCCCGGTGGTCCTTGACGACGAGCACCTGGAGGACGGCGTCAGCACCACCGCCGTCAACGAGCTGCTCCCGCCGTCCCCGAGCACCCCGGCCCCGACCCCGACGCCCACGGCGGACCCCGCGCCCGCGCCGTCGCAGCCCTCGCAGCCCGCACAGTCCTCGGGCGGCAGCCTGGCCTACACCGGCACGGACGACACCGCCCTCAGGTACACCCTGGTCGGCGGCGCGGCCCTGCTGACGGCCGGCGCCGGCCTGCTGGTCGCCGTCCGCAGGCGCCGCAGCAGCTGATCGGCAGGGACGGAAAGAGGGGCCTCGGGAGTGCGAACTCCCGGGGCCCCTCTCGTCGTCGGCGGCGCGTTACGGCTGCGTCGGTATCGGCTTGGCCGCCAGCGACCGCGCCGAGCTCGGGTCGGACAGCGCGGACGGCGGCAGGATCTCGGGGGCGGCGGCCTGCGCGGGGACGGCGGCGGCCGCCTCCTCCTTGAGCTTGACGCCGGCCAGGTCGAACGCGGCCTTCAGGCGCAGCCGCAGCGCGCGGGAGACCTGCGCGGACTTGCCGGGCGTGCAGCGGGCCTCGATCCGCAGCAGCATCGAGTCGACGGCCACCTCCTCGACGCCCAGCACCTTGACCCGGCCCCAGATCAGCTCGTCGTAGGGCGCTTCCTTGGAGAGCTGGTCGGCGGCCTCGGTGACCAGCAGTTCGATCCGGTCCAGGTCCTCCTTGTAGCCGACCTGGACGTCCACCGAGGCGGTGCCCCAGCCCTGGCTCATGTTGGCGATCCGCTTGACCTCGCCGTTGCGGATGTACCAGATCTCGCCGCCGGACCCGCGCAGCTTGGTGACCCGCAGGCCGACCTCCAGCACGGTGCCGGTGGCGACGCCGGTGTCGATCTCGTCGCCCACGCCGTACTGGTCCTCCATGATCATGAAGACGCCGGAGAGGAAGTCGGTGACCAGGTTCCGGGCGCCGAAACCGATCGCCACACCGGCCACACCGGCGGACGCCAGCAGCGGCGCGAGGTCCACGCCGAGCACCGACAGTGCCATCAGCGAGGCGGTGCCGAGGATGCTGAAGGACGCCACCGAACGCAGCACCGAGCCGATCGCCTCGGAACGCTGCTGGCGGCGCTCGGTGTTGACGACGCCGCTGTTGGCCAGCAGCCCGCCGAGCACGCCGTGGTCGTCGTCCGCCACGGACGGGCGGCCCATCCGGGAGACCAGCTTGTCGATGACCTTGCGGACCACGGCCCGCAGTATCAGCGCGAGCAGCAGGATGAAGACGATCCGCAGCCCGTCGACCAGCCAGCCCTGCCAGTTGTCGTCGAGCCAGCTGGCCGCCTGCCGGGTGGAGTCGGTCACCTCGGCGGCGCTGGTGGGCAGGTTGAAGGTCGGCGGCGTGCTGTCAGGAGGAGAATCGGCGAGCATCGCCCCACTCTAGAGCCTGACGATTGCCTCCCCAGAGGCCCGTTCACCCGCCCGGACGGCCCGTTCACAGAGAAATGGTGGCGTCGTGCCTGGGCGTAAGGCGACACTGAGGGAGATCGCGTCCCGCGAGGGGCACGATCGACCGCTCGACTCGGCGCGAGCCACGCGCCGCAGGCGTCCAAGGAGGCCCCGTGCCGCATGTCCTTGTCCTCAACGCGTCGTACGAGCCACTCGGTGTCGTCTCGATGCGACGCGCACTCATCCTCGTCCTCAACCACAAGGCGATCGCCCTGGAGGACGCGGGAACCACTCTGCACAGCGCCACCAGCGCCGTTCCGGCGCCGTCCGTCGTCAAACTGACCCGTTTCGTCCGGGTCCCCTACCGAGGCCCCGTACCGCTGACCCGGCGTGCGCTGTTCGCACGCGACCACGGGCGGTGCGTGTACTGCGGGGCCGCCGCCACCAGCGTCGACCACGTGATCCCGCGCAGCCGGGGCGGTCAGCACCGGTGGGACAACGTGGTGGCGGCCTGCCGCCGCTGCAACCACACCAAGGCCGACCGGCACCTCGCCGACCTCGGCTGGCGGATGAAGCGCCCCCCGGCCGCGCCCAGCGGCCTGGCCTGGCGGGTCATCGGCACCGGGATCAAGGATCCGCGCTGGCGGCCCTACCTGGAGCCGTACGGCGGCCTCGACCAGTTCCGGGACTTCGAACACCACGACCATACGGAGCTGCCGCCCGCCGTTCCGTCCCCGGTCCGCACCCGTCCCGTCCGCCGCGGCGAGCAGCACGCTCCGCTCTCCGCCTGATCAGACAAGGGCCTGCCCGACACGACATTCGGTACGCCTCATGGGCCGCCGGCGCACCCCTCAGCGGGAGCGTCGGCGGCCCGCCGCGTGCAGGGCGTGACGGCGGCCGGGGCGTGACGGCGGCCGGGACGTGGCGGCGGCTAGGACGTGACGGCGTACACCTCGACGGCGGACAGCGTGTAGCCGTAGCGGCCGGCCCGGCTGACGCCCTGCACCCGCAGGTACTGCGCGCCCGGCGCGTCGAAGCGGACCGTCTCGGTGCCGCCCTGCCCGTTCTCCACCACCGCCACGGTCGTCCACGTCACCCCGTCGGCCGAGGTCTCCAGCCGGTACCGGGAGGCGTACGCGTCGCCCCAGCGCAGCACCGCCGAACCCAGCCGGGCGGCCTGCGGCAGCCGCAGCTGCACCCAGGCGTCGTCCTTCGCGGGGGACGTCCAGGAGGTCTTCGGGTCGCCGTCGGCGATCGCCGCCGCCGGGGTCTTCCCGGAGTCGTCGCCCGAGGAGGACGCGGCGGCGGACCGCGCCAGGTCCGGGCCGCCGGTCGGCGGGACCACGTGCACCAGGAGCTCCTGCCGGACGGTCAGCGTGCCCGCCGTGAACACCACCGGCACCCGGTAGGTGCCCGACGGGGTGTCGGCGGCCGCCGACACCTGCACCGGTGCGCCCGCCCTGCCGCCGCGCGGCACCGTCACCGTCGGGGCCGGGGTCACCGTCAGGCCCTTGGCGACCGCCGGGACCTCCGCCTTCAGCTGGCCGGTCAGCGCGTCCGGGCGGCCGGACTCCACGGTGGCCCGGGTCTGCGACGGGGCGCCGCCCGCCACCGCGTCCAGCGTCGGGTCGGCCAGCGTCACCCGGGCCGCCGGGACGTCCGAGTACCACGGGATGACCTGGTTCACCACCGGGGCCTCGCCGCCGGGACGCCACACCAGGCGGAACGCGTCCACCGGGCCGCCGTCGGCGCGCAGCTCGTTGTAGCCGGGGTGGACCGCGCCGAGGTCGGCCCAGGTGCCGTCCGCGTGGCGCACCTGCGCGGTCGCCTCGGCGCGCACCGTCGGGTCGGTCAGCACGGTGAGCCGGTCCAGCGGGCGGGCCGTGTCCAGCTCCACCGTCAGCGGGGCGTCGCCCACCCGGGGCGGGGCCGCCGCCCGGAACGCGGAGTCCGGGTCGCCCGACAGCACCGCGTCCGGGGACGAACCCGGCACTGCGGGCGGGCCGCTGACCTCGGCGTCCACCGCGCCCGGCGCGACCGCGGTGAACTCGCGCACCGCGACCGCGGTCTTCTGCCCGCCCGTGGAGCGCAGCCGCACCGCCTTGGCGACCGCGCCCGCCGGGGCGTTCACGACCACCGTCCGCTGGTCGTGGACCGTCGCCAGCCGCTGCCAGCCGCCCGAACCGCTGAAGTACTCCAGCACGCCGTCGCGCAGGTAGTCGTCGGCCGCCGAGGACGCGTCCGGGTCGTCGCCCTGGCCGCCCATCAGCACCGTCACGGTGCCCAGCGGCTTCGGGGTGCCCAGGTCCAGGCCGAAGCTGTCGCCGACCTGCGGCGGCGCCGACGACCAGTAGAAGGTCTGCGCGGAGCCGTCCGCCATCAGCGCCGGGCCGTGGTCGTGCGCGGTGCCCAGCGTGGTGGTCGGGGACGCGCCCGAGGTGATGCCCGCCCAGGTGTCGGCGGCCTTCACCGCCCGGTCCAGGAACGGGTCCAGCACGCCCTTGCCGACCGTCACCGGGTTCTGCTCCAGCGCCGAGCGCTGCCGCCCCAGCTCCAGCCGGGCCTGCCAGGCCGCGGTGCCGTCGCCCGCGTGCTGCGCGAGCAGCATGTCCAGCGCCGCCCGGCCCGCCGCGCCGTACGCCGACAGCCGGGACAGCCACGGCGCGGCGTCCGCGCCCAGCGGGTCGCTCGCCAGCGTCTTCGGGGCGTCCGCCATCACCGTGAACGCCTCGCGCAGCGGCTGCGCCGCCTCCCGCAGCTTCGCCTGGTCGACCGGCCCGCCCGAGGCCGGCTCCGCCGCTGCCCAGAACCGCTCCACCAGCGGCGTCAGGTACGCCGACTCCTTGCCGCCCAGCGGCGAGGACGCGCTGTTGCCCGCCAGCGCCGCCACCGCGGCCTGCTGCGCCGGGCCCGCCGTCAGCATCCGCAGCGCCGAGGACATCGACTTCTCCGGCTGGTAGCCGGCCGGCTGCCAGCCGAAGTCGGCGGCCGTGGCCAGCGGGATCCGGGACGCCACCGGCTGGCTCATCGCCGTGGTCAGCAGCACCGCCGAACGCTGCGCCACCTCCGCGTCCCGGCCGCCGTAGCCGCCCAGGAACAGCCGGTCCGGCGCCGAGTCGTTCACCGGGTAGTTGTCCAGCGTCACCAGCGGACGGTCGAACAGCCGCCGGGTGTCGGCCAGTTGGGAGCCCGTCACCTGCTTGGCGATCACCGCGCCGCCGCTCCACACCACCTGCGCCTCGGCGGGCAGCGCCGCCGCCAGCGCCGTCCGGTACGGCGTCGCGCCCTGCTTCTGGAACTCCGTCGGCACCACCGACAGCGGTGCCAGCTCCGGGTGCGGCGCCACCAGGCGCTTCTGCACCGCCGTCGCCACCGCGGCCTGCGCCTTCGCCGCCGCCGCCGGGCCGGTGCCGAACTTCCGCCGGTCCGTGCCGCAGTGCCACTCGTCGTACGAGACGTTCACGAAGTCCAACTGGAAGGCCCGGAAGCCCAGTTGGCGCAGCCCGTCGAGCTTGGCGACCAGCGCGTCCAGGTCCTTGGCGGAGGAGAAGCAGAACGACTGCCCCGGGTTCACCGAGTACGCCAGCGTCACGTGGTTGTCCCGCGCCCGGCCCGCCAGCTCGGTCAACTCCCGCACCTGCTCGGCCGGGTAGGGCTCGGCCCAGCGGCGCGAACGGTACGGGTCGCCGCCCGGCGCGTACAGGAAGAAGTTCTGCTTGGTGCGGCCCAGGAAGTCCACCGTCGCCAGCCGCTGCGCGGCGCTCCACGGCTCCCCGTAGAACGACTCGGCGGTGCCGCGCACCGGCGAGCCGCTCGGCCAGTCCCGCACCAGCACGCCGGGGAAGCCCTTGCCGTCGGCCGCCGCGCCCTGGCCCTGCCCCGCGCCGACCGGCGCCAGCAGTTGCGCCAGCGACTGCGCCGCGTAGAACGTGCCCTCGCCGTCCACGCCCGCCAGCACCACCGCGCCGTACGCGCCGCCCGCCGTCGGCAGCTGACCCGTCGCCAGCAGGTGGCCGCCGGACGGCAGGCCCGCCAGCGGCGGCACCTCGGTGTCCTTCAGGCCCCCCGCCGCCGCGAGCGCCCGCAGCGCCCGGTCGGTCGCCCCGCCCGTGCCCTCGCGCGGGCCGCCCACGAACACCACCAGCGACCCGGCCTCCGGAGTCTCCGGGGCCTCCGGGACTGTCGTCACCTCGGCCGCGCCCGCCCGGGTCAGCAGCGCGCGCACCGCGTCCATCGCCGCCCCGTCCGCGCCGTCCGCCATCACCACCGTCGCCTTGCGGGGCACCGCCACCGGCTTCCCGCCCGGACGCAACTGCTGGGGACGCGGGAACACCTGCGGGTCCGTCAGCGAACCCAGCGGCAGCGGGGCCTCCACCGCGGCCGGGACCTCGGCCTCCGCCGACACCGCCTGCCGGTCGCCCGGCTGCGCCGCGAAGCTCTCGCCCGGGATCAGCAGCCCGCCGACCACGGCCGCCGCCGACAGCGTCGCCGCCAGCCGCAGCGCGCTGCCGCGCCGGCCCGCCCGCCGCTCGGCGCGCACCGACGCCAGCAGCGGGTCCGTGCCCTTGATGTCCGCGATGAACCGGTCCGCCGCCTTCGGCGCCAACTGGCGGGCCGTCCTGGCCGCCACCTGGCGCGCCGTCAGCGCCGCCGGGTGGTGCAGCACCTCACGCAACGCCGCGCTCTGCTCCAACTGCTGACGCAGCCGACGCCCGGCCGCCACCGACACCCGTGCCCGCACCGGAGCCTCCTCGCCCGAACCGCCAGCTCACCGGCCCCCACAGCCCGCCCCGGCCCCCCGCGGCCATCCGGCCCGACCAGCCCATCAGCTCTCCGCGTCCCTGTCAACGTCCCTGGCGGCTATGTCCGTTATCGGCTGATATCGCCGGTGCCGTCGAACACCCCGCCGACACCGCGGCGATGACGGGACGACACCTCGGGCGGACGGAGGCCGGGCCCGCGGCAACCCGGCGATGCCACGTTCACCCGTCCGGTGAAGGCGGGCCGCCGTGTCGGTCGGGGTCGGGGGAGGGGCGCGCGGGTAGGACTGTGCCTGTCGGCGTTCGGGAACCCGAGGACGGAGTGCGCTGGGTGGCCGCATACCTTGACCGCGAGCAGGTGGGAACCGAGCAGGTGCCGGCGGAGGACAATCCGGCCGCGCCACCGGAACTGCTCGCACTGGCCCACGCGTACGGGGTGGACACCAGCTACGACGCCGGCGCCGGGCCCGTCCAGGTCGGGCCGCGCACCCTGAGCGCCGTGCTCGCCGCGCTCGGCGTGGACGCCGGCACGCCCGAACTCGCCGCCGACGCACTGGAACGGCACCGCGCCGACCAGGCCCGGCGACTGCTGCCCCCCACCGTGGTCGCCTGGCACGGCCGCCGCACCGCCCTCGACCTGCCCCCCGACGCCGAGGCGCGCGTCGAACTGGAGGACGGCGGCGCCTGGCAGTTGACGCACGACCACTCCTGGTGGCTGCCCGAGGACCTCCCGCTCGGTCGCCACACCCTGCACGCCGCCGCCGGCGAACGCACCGGCCGCGCCGCGCTGATCGTCGCCCCGCCGCGCATCCCCGAACCCCCGCACCGCAGTTGGGGCTTCCTCGCGCAGCTCTACTCGGTGCTCGGCGAGCACTCCTGGGGCATGGGCGACCTCGCCGACCTCGCCGAACTCGCCCAGTGGGCCGGAGCCGAACTCGGCGCCGGCTTCCTGCAGATCAACCCGCTGCACGCCGGCATGCCCGGCGAACCCTCCGACCCGTCCCCCTACCGCCCGTCCTCCCGCCGCTTCGCCGACCCCGTGCACCTGCGGATCGAGGCGATCCCCGAATACACCCGCCACGACCACGTCCGCGACCTCGCCCGCCGCGCCCGGCTGCTCCGCGAGGAAGTGCTCGACCACGACGCGCTGATCGACCGCGACGCCGTCCGCGCGCTCAAGCAAGAGGCCCTGGAACTCCTCCACACCGTGCCGCGCGGCGTCGGCCGGGAGGCCGCGTACCGGGCGTTCGTCCGCCGCGAGGGCGAATGGCTGGAGCAGTACGCGGAGTGGAACGCCCTCGCCGAGGTGCACGGCCCCGCCTGGCACTCCTGGCCGAAGGGCCTGCGCCACCCCGCCAACCCCCAAGTCGCCGCCGAGAAAGCCGCGTTGACGGACCGCATCGAGTTCCACCGCTGGCAGGCCTGGCTGGTCGACGAACAACTGCACGCCGCGCAGCGCGCCGCCACCGACGCCGGCATGCCGCTCGGCCTGATCCACGACCTCGCCGTCGGCGTCCACCCCGACGGCGCGGACGCCTGGGCGCTCCAGGACGTCCTCGCCACCGGCATCTCCACCGGCGCCCCGCCCGACGCGTTCAACGCCCACGGCCAGGACTGGGGCCTGCCGCCCTGGCGCCCCGACGCCCTCGCCGAGGCCGGCTACGCCCCGTACGCCGAACTGCTGCGCTCCGCCGCCCGGCACGCCGGCGCGATCCGGATCGACCACGTGATGGGCCTGTTCCGGCTCTGGTGGGTGCCGGTCGGCGCCCGGCCCACCGAGGGCACCTACGTCCGCTACGACGCGGAGGCGATGCTCGCCGTCCTCGCCCTGGAGGCCCACCGGGCCGGCGCCGCCGTCATCGGCGAGGACCTCGGCACCGTCGAACCCGGCGTCCGCGAACGCCTCGCCGAACACGGCGTCCTCGGCACCTCCGTGCTCTGGTTCGAACGCGACTGGAACGCCGGCGGCGAGGTCCTGCCCCCCGACCGCTGGCGGGCCGGCTGCCTCGCCACCCTCACCACCCACGACCTGCCCAGCACCGCCGCCCGCCTCACCGGCGACCACGTCGCGCTGCGCCACCAACTCGGCCTGCTCGCCCGCCCGCTCGCCGAGGAACAGCACGCCGCCGCCGCCGAACTCGCCGACTGGCAGCACGAACTCGTCCGACTCGGCCTGCTCGCCGACGGAGTACCCGTCATCATCGAGGCGCTGTACGCCTACCTGCTCGCCACGCCCGCCCGACTGGTCGGCGTCTGGTTGCCCGACACCGTCGGCGACCCCCGCCCGCAGAACCTGCCCGGCACCTGGGACCAGTACCCCAACTGGCGGCTCCCCGTCGCCGACGCCACCGGAACCCCCCGCACCCTCGACGCCGTCGCCGCCTCCCCGGGCGCCGCCGCCATCGCCTCGACACTCGCCCCGATGACGGGACACGCCGACAGGCGCACCCCGCCGGGCGAGCCGCTGTAGGGGGCCGGTACCTTGGGAAACGTGGACAAGAGGAACGCAATGCGCGCCGGTGCGGTCACCGCGGCGGCCACGCTGATGATGCTGATGTCGTCGCCCGCCATGGCGCTCGTACGCGACGACGGCGACGATCCGGGCACCGGCCTGAGCGTCGGCCAGACCCTGGGCCTGTTTGTCGCCCTCCCGATCGTCTCCTTCCTGGTGATCGCGGGCCTCTGCATGATCCCGGGTCGGAAGAAGTAACCCTCCGGGTCCCCGGACCCGAACGGCGACTGCCGGGGCGGCCAGCATTCCGTTGGCCGCCCCGGCAGTCGTCGTTGTCCGCTCACCCGGAGAACGCCGCGCGAGCCAGCACCTCCGCCGTCCGCGTCCCCGCCTCGACGGCCTGCCGGGCCGTGGTCGGCAGACAGCGGGCCCGCTCCGGGACGAACTCCGTCATCACCACACCGGCGTGATCCGCGGTCACCTCACTGAGCGACACCGGCCGCCCGTGCTCCGCCAACGCCGCCCGCAACTCGCGCGAACGCTCGACCGGCACCACCGGATCGGCCGTACCGTGCACCAGCCACACCGGCACCGGCGGCCCGCCTGCGCAGACGTCGTCGATCGGCACGGTGCCGGTGGACGGCGCCGCCGACCCGTACGCGCCGGCGATCCCCACCGCGGCGTGCGGCCGCCACCCGCCGAACGCGGCGGGATTCAGCGCCGCACCCACCGCGGCCTTGCCACCCAGCGACCAGCCGGCGAGCACGATCCGCCCGGGATCCCCGCCGAAGTCCGCCACCCGCTCCCGCGCGAAGACCGCCGACTCCCACAGCTGCGCCCGCCCGCCGTCCGGCGCGTCGGGACGCCAGTCCGGTACCAGCACGAGGACGCCCAGCTCCGCCGCGGCGCGGGCGACCGGCGCGAGCACGTCCCGCTCGTCGGGACCCCGGCCGTGCCAGAGCAGCACCGCGGGCACCGGCCCCGACCTGGTCACCGGCCGGTGGACGTCGATGAGTCCGCCCCCGGCCCCGTACCTGACGATCACTGCTGCGCCCCCTCACTCGTGGAGCCCCACGGTATCCGGCCCGCTCAGGGGAAGTCCGGGGTGCGCTCGCGGGCGCCGTCCGGGCGGACGGCGAGGGCGGGGACGCCGCGGGCGGAGAGCCAGCGCAGCGGGTCGGGCATGGCGAACGCGGCGGTGGCGAGGGCGTCGAGGCGGGCGAGCCGGGGGCCGAGCAGGGTGAGCGAGGCGAGAGCGGTGGCCGGGCGGCCGGTGTGCGGGTCGAGGATGTGCGGGCCGCGTTCGGCGGTGCCCGAGGTGGCGACGGCGAGGTCGTGCCCGGTGACGACGTGGGCGACGGCGCCGGGGCGGTGCGGGTCCGCGATGCCGATCCGCCAGGGGCCGCCCGCGGTCTGGACGTCGCCGCCGCCGCTGACGCAGTGCCGGCCGGAGCCGGCCTCGCGCAGCGCCCGGGAGGCCTCCTCGACGGCCCAGCCCTTGACGTATCCGCTCGGGTCGAGGCGTCCGCCGGGCGTCGCGGTGAAGTAGCCGTCGGTCTCGGCGGCGAGTTCCGCGCAGCGGTCCAGCACCCACCCGACCTCGGGGTCGCACCCGGCGAGCCGGACCTCGCCGCGCCCGAGCCGGCTGACGTCGCTGTCCTCGCGGTACGGCGAGAACACCGCGTCGATCCGGTGCAGGCGGGCGACGATCCGGGCCAGGGCGTCGGCGGTGCGCGGGCCGGGGTCGCGGACGGAGAAGGAGAAGACCGTCCCCATCACGTGCTCGACATGGGTGAGCGTCACTGCTTCGCCGCCTGGTCGAGGGCGCTCTGCAGGGAGCGGGTGTAGCCGTCGCTGGTGTAGGTCGCGCCGGAGACCACGTCGATGTGGGCGTTCTGCGCGGCCATCGCCTCCTGGTTGAGCTGCGGGACGGCGTAGGTGTTGATCTCCCGGTCGCGGCGGTCCCGGGTGGGGTACTGGATGACGTCGATCCTGCTGATCGCGCCGCCGTCCATGGTGACCCGCACCTGGACCGGCCCGTACCGGGTGTTGACGGCGGTGCCGGTGAGCGTCCGGGTGCCCCCGCTCTGCGGCGCCGCCGACGCCGTCCCTCCGGTGGCGGCCGGCGCGGGTGCGGGGGCGGTGGATATCGCGCCGGTGGTGGACGGCTCGTGCGGCTTCAGGGAGAGCAGCAGGACGACCCCGGCGGCGGTCGCGGAGGCGGTGATGACGGCTCGGCGCATGGCGGTGGGGGCTCCTAGAGGGCGAAGGACTCGTGGTGGATGCGGGACGGCCGCACCCCGGCGGCGCGCAGCGCGCGGACCGCCTCGGCGGTGAACGCCTCCGGCCCGCACAGGAACACCTCGTGCCGGCCGAGGTCCGGCACCAGCCGGTGCAGCGCCGCGCCGAGGTCGCCGACCTGCTCGCGGCTGCCGAGCAGCTCGTGCACGCGCCGGCCCCGGCCGCCGGCCGCGACCGCCGCCAACTCGTGCCGGAACAGCACGTCCTGGTCGAGCCGGGCCCGCTGCACCAGCGTCACCGGCCCGGGCAGCGTCTCGAACAGCGCGCGCAACGGGGTGACGCCGACGCCCGCGCCGAGCAGCAGCACCGGCCCGCCGTGGCGGCGGCGCGCGGTGAACGCCCCGTACGGTCCCTCCGCGCGGACGGCCGTGCCGGGCCGGAGCGCGGCGACGGCGGCGCTGTGCGCGCCCAGGCCCTTGACGGTGAACCGCAGGAAGTGCGGGTGCGGGGGAGCGGACAGCGAGTACGGGTTGGCGGCCCAGCGCAGCTGCGGCGCGAGGAACTGAAGACGGAAGAACTGGCCCGGCTCGGCCCGCAGTTCGTCCAGGCGCCGGCCGGTCAGGAAGACCGACACCACGCCCGCGCCCTCGGGCCGGACCTCGGCGACCCGCAGCCGGTGCCGGCGGTCGCGCAGGAACGGCCGCAGCAGCCGGTACCAGCCGAGGACGGCGGCGGTGCCGACGTACAGCAGGGACCAGGCAGCCTTCGCGGGCCCGTCCGCCAGGTCCGCGCCGGTGGTCAGCTGATGGCCGAAGCCGAGGGCGACGGCCAGGTAGCCGGCCAGGTGCAGGTAGTACCAGGCCTCGTAGCTCAACCGGCGGCGGGCGGCCCGGGCGGAGACCGCGCCGGTGCCGAGCAGCAGCAAGGTCCCGGCGGACGCCTTCAGCATGTCGGGGAAGTGAAAGACGATCTCCACGCCCTGGTTCCACAGGCCCTGACCGCTGGTCAGCGCACAGCCCCAGATCACCGTCAGCACATGCACGGTGACCAGCGACACCAGGTAGCGGCCGCCGAACGCGTGCCAGCGCGCCGTCCGGTCCGCGCCGACCTCCCGTTCGAGCAACGGGATCCGCGCCATCAGCAGCAGCAGGACGGGCGCGGCGTAGCCGGCCAGCAGGCCGGTGATCCTGCCCGCGCCGGTGAGCCAGTCCGCGGCGCCGGCGACCCGCGGGGTGTCGGCCCACCACAGGGCCAGCACCCCGAGCGCGCCGAGCACGATCACGGCGAGCGCGCCGCGGCGGACGGCGTCCGGCGGGAGGCCCCGGCGCGGGGCGGTGCGGCGGGCGGCCCGGCCCGGGGTGGTCAGTGCGGTCAACGGCCCTCCTTCGGCGGTGCTCCGCCACCGTGGCACCGGAAGCTCTCAGTTCCCTATGAAAGGACGCCGCCCCCCGGACCTCACCGACAGCGTTCACGCAGGTCACAGCGGTGACACCCGCTCCGCTGCGGTCGGACGATCTCACCGCTTTCTCATGCCGGAGCGCAAGAATGGGCCCATGCAGCACGCGGACACCCCCTGGCGGGTCCTGGTGGTCGACGACGAACCCGACCTGGTCGAGGTGATCTGCGGCGCCCTGCGCTACGAAGGCTGGCAGGCCCGCGGCGTCACCGGCGGCCTCGACGCCGTCACCACCGCCGCCGCCTGGCACCCGCACGCCATCGTGCTCGACGTCATGCTCCCCGACTTCGACGGCCTCGAAGTCCTGCGCCGCGTCCACCGCACCGACCCCGAGGTCCGGGTGCTCTTCCTGACCGCCCGCGACGCCGTCGAGGACCGCATCGCCGGCATCTCCGCCGGCGGCGACGACTACGTCACCAAACCGTTCAGCCTCGAAGAGGTCGTCGTCCGGCTCCGCGGCCTGCTCCGCCGCACCGCCCCGGCCGGCCCCGCCACCCCCGACACCCTCACCGTCGGCGACCTCCACCTCGACCCGACCGCCCGCGAAACCAGCCGCGGCGGCGAGAACATCGACCTCAGCCCCACCGAATTCGCCCTGCTCCGCTACCTGATGGAGCACCCCCGCCGAGTCCTCAGCAAGGCCCAGATCCTGGACGCCGTCTGGTCCTACGACTTCGGCGGCCAGGCCCACGTCGTGGAGCTCTACATCAGCTACCTCCGCCGCAAGATCGACGTCGGCCGCACTCCCATGATCCACACCGTCCGCGGCGCCGGCTACGTCCTCAAGGCCCCCACCGGATGACGGCCGCCGGGCGGCTGATGCCCCGCACCCTCCGGGCCCGGCTGGTGGTGGGCGTGCTCGTGCTGATCGCCGTGATCTGCGGCGGCGTCGCGGTCGCCACCGGGGCGGCCCTGCGGCACTTCCTGGTCGACCGGCTCGACCAGCAGCTGAGCGCGTCCGGCGGGCGCTACGCCACCAGCCTCGAACACCCCGACCAGAACGGTCACGACACCCGCGCCCAGTCGCCCGGCACCTTCGGCGCCCGACTGCTGAACGGCACCGTCACCCACGCCGCCGTGGTCGGCGGCATCCCGCCCGGCGACGACGACCCCGTGCCGATCGTCGGCGGCGGGGCCGGCGACGCCGCCGTCCCGCTCAGCGACGCCGACGTGCGCACCCTGCGCGCCCTCCCGCCGACCGGCCGGCCGCACGACATCACGCTGTCCGCGCTCGGCGACTACCGGACCGCCGCCGTCGTCGGCCACGACGGGGACGTGCTGATCACCGGCCTGCCCCTGCACCCCGTCGACGAGACCGTCCAACGCCTGCTGCTCATCGAACTCGTGGTGTTCGCCGCCGCGTTGGCCGTCGCCGCAGCCGCCGGCACGCTCGGCGTCCGGCTCGCGCTGCGCCCGCTGGAACGGGTGGTCGCCACCGCCGAACGGGTCTCCGCGCTGCCGCTGGCCAGCGGCGCGGTCGACCTCGGCGAACGCGTCCCGGACGACGACCCCGGCACCGAGGTCGGCCGGGTCGGCGCCGCGCTCAACCGGATGCTCGGCCACATCGGCGACGCGCTGACCCGCCGCCAGGACGTCGAGGAACGCCTGCGCGCGTTCGCCGCCGACGCCGGCCACGAACTGCGCAACCCGGTCGCCGCCGTCCGCGGCCACGCCGAACTCGCCCTGCGGCACCCCGGGCCGGTGCCCGAACCCGTCCGGCACTCGCTGGAACGGATCACCGCCGAATCACAGCGGATGGGCACCGTCGTCGAGGACCTGCTGCTGCTCGCCCGCCTCGACGCGGGCCGCCCACTGGCCGTCGAGGACGTCGACCTGACCCGGATCACCCTCGATTGCGCGGCCGACGCCCGCGCCGCCGCCCCTCTGCACCGCTGGCGGCTCGAACTGCCCGCCGAGCCCGTCACCGTCCCCGGCGACCCGCACCGGCTCACCCAGGTGGTGGCCAACCTGCTCGCCAACGCCCGCACCCACACGCCCGACGGCACCGAAGTCACCCTCCGCCTCGCCACCGACGCCACCGGAACCCGACTCACCGTCACCGACAACGGGCCCGGCATCCCGCCCGACCTGCTGCCCCACGTCTTCGAACGCTTCGTCCGCGGCGACCCCACCCGCTCCCGCCGCACCGGCTCCACCGGCCTCGGCCTCGCCATCGTCCAAGCCGTCGTCCAGGCCCACGGCGGCACCGCCACCGCCCACAGCACCCCCGCCGCGACGGTCTTCCGCGCTACCCTCCCCGCGCACCACCAGGGGCGCGAGGAACTGCGCGAAGGGGAACGCACCCACCTGCAAGATCGCGACCCAGGGCAATGACCTGCACGTGCTCGCGACCTGACGGACCGGCCGGCGCTTGCCGCGCAGCCCCCGGCCCTGCACACCCGAAAACGCCAGGGGCCCGGGAGAACAAGTCCCCCGGGCCCCCGCTCAGACCTCGCGTCAGCGATCCGCGGACTGGGCCTTCAGCGCCCGCTCCACGCCCGCCCGCGCCTCGACGACCTGGCGGCGCAGCGACGGCGCCGGCTCGGCGTCGGCGAGCCACGCGTCGGTGGCGTCCAGGGTGGCCTGCGAGACCGCGTACGCGGGGTACAGGCCGCCGATGATCTGCTGCGAGATCTCGTGGCTGCGGGTCTCCCACACGTGCTTCACCGAGGCGAAGTACTTCTCGGTGTACGCCGCGAGCAGGTCCCGCTGGTCGGGCTGCTGGAAGCCGGCGATGACGGCCTCCTGGACGTAGTTGGTGAGGGTGTCGGAGTCCACCACGGACGTCCACGCCTCGGCCTTGGCCTCGGCGGTCGGGCGGGAGGCGCGGCAGGAGGCGGCGTGCTCCTGGCCGGAGGAGGTGTTGTCGCGGGCGAGCTCCGCCTCGATCGCGGCCTCGTCGGCGCGGCCGGTGGCGACCAGTCGGCCGAGCAGGGTCCAGCGCAGCTCGGTGTCGACGGCCAGGCCTTCGATGCTCTCCGTGCCGTCCAGCAGGGCGGCCAGCAGCGCGAGCTGACCGTCCGTCCGGGCGGAGGCGGCGAGCGCGCGGGCCCAGGCGAGCTGGTGGTCGCTGCCGGCGGGGGCCTCGCGCAGCGCCGTCTCGGCGGCGGCCGCCCAACGCTGCAGGCCGGTCTCGCGCCACGCCGGGTCGGCGTACAGCTCCAGGGAGAGCTTGACCTGGCGGTGCACGGACTGGACCACGCCGATGTCGCTCTCGCGGCGCAGGCCGGACAGCGCCAGCGACAGGTAGTCGCGGGTGGCGAGTTCGCCGTCGCGGGTCATGTCCCAGGCGGAGGCCCAGCACAGGGCGCGCGGCAGCGAGTCGGTGAAGTCGCCGAGGTGCTCGGTGACGGCGGCCAGCGAGTCGGCGTCGAGGCGGACCTTCGCGTAGGACAGGTCGTCGTCGTTGAGCAGCAGCACGGCGGGCCGCTGCCGGCCGGTCAGCTGCGGGACCTCGGTGCGCCCGCCGTCCACGTCGAGTTCGATCCGGTCGGTGCGGACCAGGTCGCCGTCGACCAGCTCGTACAGGCCGATGGCGATGCGGTGCGGGCGCAGCACGGCCTCGCCGCGGGCGCCGGCGGGCAGCGCGGGGGCTTCCTGCAGGACGGCGAAGGACTCGATGACGCCGTTCGCGTCGACGACCAGCGACGGCCGCAGCACGTTGATGCCGGCGGTCTCCAGCCAGGCCTTGGACCAGGTGCGCAGGTCGCGGCCGCTGGCCTCCTCAAGGGCGCCGAGCAGGTCGGTGAGGCGGGTGTTGCCCCAGGCGTGGCGCTTGAAGTAGGCGCGCACGCCCTGGAAGAAGGCGTCCTGGCCGACGTACGCCACCAGCTGCTTGAGCACCGAGGCGCCCTTGGCGTAGGTGATGCCGTCGAAGTTGACCTGGACGTCCTCCAGGTCGTTGATCTCCGCCATGATCGGGTGGGTGGACGGCAGCTGGTCCTGCCGGTACGCCCAGGTCTTCATCTGGTTGGCGAAGGTGGTCCAGGAGTGCGGCCACTTGGAGCCGGGGGCCTCGGCCTGGCAGACGGCCTCGGCGAAGGTGGCGAACGACTCGTTCAGCCACAGGTCGTTCCACCACTCCATGGTGACGAGGTCGCCGAACCACATGTGGGCGAGCTCGTGCAGGATGGTCGCGGCGCGCAGCTCGTAGGAGGCGTCGGTGACCTTGGAGCGGAACACGTACTGGTCGCGCAGGGTGACGGCGCCCGCGTTCTCCATCGCGCCGGCGTTGAACTCCGGGACGAACAGCTGGTCGTACTTCGCGAACGGGTAGGCGAAGTCGAACTTGTCCTGGAAGTAGTCGAAGCCCTGCTTGGTGACGGCGAAGATGGCGTCGGCGTCGAGGAACTCGCGCAGCGAGGGGCGGCAGTAGACGCCCAGCGGCACGTTCTGCGCGCCGTTCCGGTAGCTGTCGAAGACGCCGACGTAGGGGCCGGCCACCAGCGCGGTGATGTAGGTGGACATCCGCGGGGTGGGCTCGAAGGTCCACACCCGGGTGTCGCCGTCGCCGGTGGGCTCGGGGGTAGGCGAGTTGGAGATGACGACCCAGCCGGCCGGGGCGGTGACGGTGAAGGCGAAGGCGGCCTTCAGGTCGGGCTGCTCGAAGTTGGCGAACACCCGGCGGGCGTCCGGAACCTCGAACTGGGTGTAGAGGTAGGTCTCGCCGTCGGCCGGGTCGACGAAGCGGTGCAGGCCCTCGCCGGTGTTGGTGTAGGCGCAGTCGGCGACGACGCGCAGCTCGTTGTCGGCGGCCAGGTCGGGCAGCGCGATGCGGCTGTCGGCGAAGTTCTCCAGCGGCAGCGGGCTGCCGTTGAGGACGATCTCGGTGACCGCGGGGGCGACCAGGTCGATGAAGGTGGAAGCGCCGGGCTCGGCGGCCGTGAACCGGACCACGGTGGTGGACCGGAACGTGCCGCCCTCGCGCGCCGAGCTCAGGTCGAGCTCGATGTCGTACGCCTCCACATGCAGGAGCGCGGCCCGGGTGCGGGCCTCCTCACGGGTCAAGTTGGTGCCAGGCACGCTAGGACTCCTTCGTCAGAGCTTGGTTACCGGGCATCCTCCCACGTGCGTAACGATCCGTGTTCGTACTTGACTGCCCCTCCGACAGGTACCGGAGCATAGGGTTCAGAAGTTGAAGCTGAACGCTGAACGAATTCAAGCGCGCCCTGGAGGGTCGAACATGTCGACGGACACACCGGGATCGCAGTCCTCGCTGCACCGGGCGAATCTCGAACGGGTGCTGCGGGCGGTGCGGATGGCCGGATCGCTGACCCAGGCCGAGATCGCCCGGGGCACGGGTCTGTCGGCCGCGACGGTGTCCAACATCGTCCGGGAGCTCAAGGAGTCCGGCACCGTGGTGGTCGCCGACACCTCATCGGGCGGGCGCCGGGCGCGCAGCGTCTCGCTCAGCGGGGACGCCGGGATCGTGGTGGGCGTGGACTTCGGCCACACCCACCTGCGGGTGGCGGTCGGCAACCTGGCCCACCGGGTGCTGGCCGAGGAGAGCGAGCCGCTGGACGTGGACGTCTCCGCGCAGCAGGGCTTCGACCTGGCCGAGCGGATGGTGGCGCGGCTGCTGGAGCAGGCAGGCTTCCGGAGCGACAAGGTGATCGGCGTGGGCCTGGGCGTGCCCGGCCCGATCGACCAGGAGACCGGGGCGCTCGGCTCGACGGCGATCCTGCCGGGCTGGACGGGCGTGATGCCCGGTCAGGAACTCGCGCAGCGCCTCGGCATGCCGGTGCACGTGGACAACGACGCCAACCTGGGCGCGCTGGGCGAGCTGGTGTGGGGCGCCGGCCGGGGCCTGGGCGAGCTGGCGTACATCAAGGTGGCCAGCGGCGTCGGCGCCGGTCTGGTGATCAACGGCCAGATCTACCGCGGCCCGGGCGGCACCGCCGGTGAGATCGGCCACATCACGCTCGACGAGGCGGGCCCGGTGTGCCGCTGCGGCAACCGCGGCTGCCTGGAGACCTTCGTCGGCTCCCGCTACCTGCTCAACCTCTTGAACGCCAACCACCCGGGCGAACTGACCCTCGGAAAGGTGGTGCAGCTGGCCCAGCAGGGCGACCTGGGCTGCCGCCGGGTGATCGCCGACGCGGGCCGCCAGATCGGCATGGGCGTGGCCACCCTGTGCAATCTGCTCAACCCCCGCCGGGTGATCCTGGGCGGAGACCTGGCCGAGGCCGGTGAGCTGGTGCTTTCCCCGATCCGGGACTCGGTGGCCCGGTACGCGATCCCCAGTGCCGCGCGCCAGCTGTCGGTGGTCCCGGGAACGCTCGGCGGCCGGGCCGAGGTGCTCGGCGCACTGGCCCTGGTGATGAGCGAGATGGGGGAGACGGGCGGGCTCTGAGCGGCCCCGTGGGGCGCGGAAGTGACCGTCCGGTATCGGGTCAGCCTTCAGGAAGATAACGAAAGGGTCTGAATCCCGAGGCCTGATGCTTTACTTATTGACGACAAGCTCGGTGACGGGGTTGACTCCTGCCCACCTCGCCGCAACGTTGCGGCTCTGTCAGGGAGGCACCCCTCACCATGAACGCAATGATGCGTCGCGTTGTCGTCGGCACCGCCGCCGTCTCGATGGCTCTGACCATGGCCGCCTGCGGCAAGGCCGGCAGTGACAAGAAGGACGGCGCGGCCTCGGGCAACAACAAGTCGATCGGCCTGCTGCTGCCGGAGAACGCGTCCTCGACCCGTTACGAGTCCTTCGACAAGCCGTTCATCGAGGCGAAGGTCAACGCGCTCTGCTCCGACTGCAAGGTCGAGTACAGCAACGCCGAGGGTTCTGCCTCCAAGCAGAAGCAGCAGTTCGACACCCTGATCGCCCAGGGCGTCAAGGTGATCATCCTGGACGCGTTCGACGCCAAGTCGACCCAGTCCTGGGTGAAGGAGGCCGCCGACAAGGGCGTCAAGGTCATCGCGTACGACCGCCTGGCCACCGGCCCGGTCTCCGCCTACGTCTCCTTCGACAACGAGAAGGTCGGCGAGCTCCAGGGCCAGGCCCTGGTCGAGGCCCTCGGCGCCAAGGCCGCCGACGCCAACATCGTGATGATCAACGGTGACGACGCCGACCCGAACGCCGGCAAGTTCAAGTCCGGTGCGCACAAGGCGCTGGACGGCAAGGTCAAGAAGGTCGTCTACGAGCAGAGCGGCGAGTGGAAGCCCACCGTCGCGGGCCAGAAGATCGGCGCCGCCATCTCCTCGCTCGGCAAGGACGGCTTCCAGGCCGTCTACTCGGCCAACGACGGCATGGCCGGCGCGATCATCACCCAGCTGAAGGCCCAGGGCATCAACGTCCCGGTCGGCGGCCAGGACGCGGGCCTGGACGCGATCCAGCGCCTGGTCTCCGGCGACCAGGCCTACACCATCTACAAGGCCTACAAGCCGCTGGCGGAGGGCGCCGCCGAGCTCGCGGTCAACCTGCTCCAGGGCAAGGACATCAAGGGCGTCGCCACCGCGACCGTCGACAGCGACACCGACAAGGGCATCCCGGCCACCCTGCTGGAGCCCAAGGTCGTCACCAAGGCGAACATCAAGGACACCGTGATCGCCGACAGCCTGTACAAGGTCTCGGACATCTGCACCGCCGACTTCGCCGCCGCCTGCACCGCGGCCGGCCTGCAGTAATTCCCGTCCGGCGGGGGCTTCCTGACCACCCGGAAGCCCCCGCCGGCCCCTTTTGTTCCCGCAGTCCCACCCCGCGCGTCCGGACCGGCGCGCGGGTCGCCCGTGTCGGAAACGTCAGGTCCGACACGGAACTCAAGGAGATGGTTCACGTGACAGGCGCACCCGTACTGGCGTTGCGCGGGGTCTCCAAGCGCTTCGGCGCCGTCCAGGCACTCACCGACGTGCAGCTGGAGGTCCATGCGGGCGAGGTCGTCGCCCTGGTCGGCGACAACGGCGCCGGAAAGTCCACCCTGGTCAAGACCATCGCGGGCGTCCACCCGATCGACGAGGGCGTCATCGAGTGGGAGGGCAAGCCGGTCTCCATCGGCCGCCCGCACGACGCCCAGACGCTCGGCATCGCCACCGTCTACCAGGACCTCGCGCTCTGCGACAACCTCGACGTGGTCGGCAACCTGTTCCTCGGCCGCGAGCTCAAGCGCTTCGGCACCCTGGACGAGGTCGCCATGGAGAAGCGCGCCCGCGAACTCCTCGACACCCTGTCGATCCGCATCCCGAGCGTCCGGATCCCGATCGCCGGCCTGTCCGGCGGCCAGCGCCAGGTGGTCGCGATCGCCCGCGCCCTGGTCGGCGACCCGAAGATCGTCATCCTGGACGAGCCCACCGCCGCCCTCGGCGTCGAGCAGACCGCCCAGGTCCTCGACCTGGTCGAGCGGCTGCGCGAGCGCGGCCTCGGCGTGATCCTGATCAGCCACAACATGGCCGACGTCAAGGCCGTCGCGGACACCGTCGCGGTGCTCCGCCTGGGCCGCAACAACGGCAGCTTCGAGGTGGCCACCACCTCGCACGAGGAGATCATCTCCGCCATCACCGGCGCCACCGACAACGCGGTGACCCGTCGTCAGGCCCGTATCGCGGAGGACGCCAAGTGAGCACCGAAACCCCCACCACGCCCACCCCGCCCGCCGTCGACCCGCGCCTGCTGGTCCGCAAGGAGGGCCTGGCCGGCTACTTCGAGGAGTTCGGCCGCAAGGTCCGCAGCGGCGAGCTCGGCTCGCTGCCGGTCGTGATCGGCCTGATCATCATCGCCGCCATCTTCCAGTGGAAGACCGGCTCCTTCCTCAACGCCGACAACCTCACCAACATCACCAAGTGGATCGCCGGCCCCGGCCTGATCGCCACCGGCGTGGTCTTCGTGCTGCTGCTCGGCGAGATCGACCTCTCGCTCGGCTCGGTGGCCGGCGCCAGCGCCGCGATCTCCTCGGTGCTCGCGGTCCGCCAGGGCGTCAACGAGTGGCTGGCGGTGCTGATCGGCATCGCGGCCGCGGTCGCCCTGGGCGCCCTGCACGGCTTCTTCTTCTCGAAGATCGGCGTGCCCGCGCTGCTGGTCACGCTGGCCGGCATGCTCGCCTGGAGCGGCCTGCAGTACCTGGTCATCGGCAGCCTCGGCACCGTCAACAACCTCAACGACGGCGTCATCGCCAACCTGGACACCTACTTCCTGGGCGACGGCGACATCATCTGGGCCTGGCTGTTCGCGATCCTCACCATCGTGCTGTTCGGCGCCGGCCAGCTGCTGGAGGCCCGCCGCCGGGTGGCCGCCGGCCTGCCGGCCCGCCCGATCGCCGAGATCGCGCTGCGCACCGGCGCGCTCGCCGTGGTCGTGCTGCTGGTCGCCTACGTGCTCAACCAGGACCGCGGCCTGCCGCTGCCGCTGGTGCTGTTCGTCGGCATCGTCGCGCTGGGTGACTTCGTGCTCCGCCGCACCACCTACGGCCGGCAGATCTTCGCGGTCGGCGGCGGCATCGAGGCGGCCCGCCGGGCCGGCATCAACGTCGCCTGGGTGCGCACCTCGGTGTACATGATCTCGGCCGGCCTGGCCGGCTTCGGCGGCCTGTTCATCGCCTCCCAGCAGGGTTCGGCGGACAAGGGCCTCGGCGGCGCCAACATGCTAATGAACGCCATCGCGGCGGCCGTCATCGGCGGCACCAGCCTGTTCGGCGGCCGGGGCAAGACCTGGTCCGCGCTGCTCGGCATCCTGGTCATCCAGTCCATCACCACCGGTCTGGACATGGTCCACGCCCAGCAGGCCATCCAGTACATGATCACCGGCGCGGTGCTGCTCGCCGCCGTGGTCCTGGACTCGGTCTCCCGCCGCACCCAGAAGTCCAACGGACGCGGCTGACCCGGCACCACCCGCAACCGCGCGACCGGCACACCTCCCCGCCATAGCGGGGCCGGTCGCGCGGTTCGGTGCTTTTCCGCCCCCGCCACCCGAACGGGCGACGGGGTTGCCCGCCGCACTGCTGCCGGGTAATGGACATTAGACTCAAGCGGGGCGTACGCCCTCCGGGCCCATGCGGGCGCGAGAACTTGGACGAGGAGGAACGGGTGGCCCTGCTGACCCGCATTCGGGGACCGCGCGATCTCGATCGACTCACGGCCGCGCAGCTCGCGGAGCTCGCCGAGGAGATCCGCGCCTTCCTGGTGGAGGAGGTCTCCAAGACCGGCGGCCACCTCGGACCCAACCTCGGCGTGGTCGAACTGACCCTCGCCATGCACCGGGTCTTCGACTCCCCGCGCGACCGGATCCTGTTCGACACCGGCCACCAGAGCTACGTCCACAAGCTGCTGACCGGCCGCCAGGACTTCTCCCGGCTGAAGATGAAGGGCGGCCTGTCCGGCTACCCCTCGCGCGCCGAGTCCGAGCACGACGTGATCGAGAACTCGCATGCCTCGACCGTCCTCGGCTACGCCGACGGCCTCGCCAAGGCCAACAAGATCCAGGGCCACAAGGACCGCCCCGTGGTCGCCGTGATCGGCGACGGCGCGCTCACCGGCGGCATGGCCTGGGAGGCGCTGAACAACATCGCCGACAGCCAGGACCTGCCGATCGTCATCGTCGTCAACGACAACGAGCGGTCCTACTCGCCGACCATCGGCGGCCTCGCCAACCACCTCGCCACCCTGCGCACCACCCAGGGCTACGAGCGCTTCCTGTCCTGGGGCAAGGACGCGCTGCAGCGCACCCCCGTGGTCGGCCAGGCGATGTTCGACACCCTGCACGGCGCCAAGAAGGGCCTGAAGGACTTCATCGCCCCGCAGGGCATGTTCGAGGACCTCGGCCTGAAGTACCTCGGCCCGATCGACGGCCACGACCTCCAGGCGCTGGAGTCCGCGTTCACCAAGGCCCGCAACTTCGGCGGCCCGGTCATCGTGCACTGCATCACGGAGAAGGGCCGCGGCTACCACGCCGCCGAGAACAACGACGAGGACCGCTTCCACGCGGTCGGCGTGATCCACCCCGACACCGGCCTGCCGGTCAAGACCTCCGGCAAGGACTGGACGTCGGTGTTCGGCGAGGAGATGGTCGCGCTCGGCCGCGAGCGCCGCGACATCGTCGCCATCACCGCCGCCATGCTGCACCCGGTCGGCCTGGCCCCGTTCGCCAAGGCCTACCCGGACCGGATCTTCGACGTCGGCATCGCCGAGCAGCACGCCGCCGTCTGCGCCGCCGGCCTGGCCACCAACGGCCTGCACCCGGTGGTCGCCGTCTACGCGACGTTCCTGAACCGCGCCTTCGACCAGGTCCTGATGGACGTCGCCCTGCACAGGCTCGGCGTCACCTTCGTGCTCGACCGGGCCGGCGTCACCGGCACCGACGGCGCCTCCCACAACGGCATGTGGGACATGTCGATCCTCCAGGTCGTCCCCGGCCTGCGGCTCGCCGCCCCGCGCGACGCCGAGCAGGTCCGCCTGCAGCTGCGCGAGGCCGTCGAGGTCGCCGACGCCCCCACCGTGGTCCGCTACTCCAAGGGCAACGTCGGCCCCGCCGTGCCCGCCGTCGGCACCGTCGGCGGCATGGACGTGCTGCGCCGTTCCGAGGCCGGCTCCGCCGACGAGGCCGCCGATGTGCTCATCGTCTCGGTCGGCGCGATGGCCCCGACCTGCCTGGAGGTCGCCGAGCTCCTGGCCGAGCAGGGCATCACCAGCACCGTCGTCGACCCGCGCTGGGTCAAGCCGGTCGACGCCGCGCTGCCGGGCCTCGCCGCCCAGCACCGCCTGGTCGTCACCGTCGAGGACAACGGTCGGGCCGGCGGCGTCGGCTCCGCGATCGCCCAGGCGCTGCGCGACGCCGACGTCGACGTGCCGCTGCGCGACTTCGGCATCCCGCAGGAATTCCTCGACCACGCCTCGCGCGGCGAGATCCTGGAGGAGATCGGGCTCACCGCCCCCGCCCTCGCCAAGAAGATCGAGACCCTGGTCAGCACCCGCTCCTTCGCGCGGAGCTGACCACCCGGAATCACCCTCGCGCACCGTCACGGGACCGCCTTTCGGCCCTGTGACGGTGCGCTTATTGTCGGACCGTCACACTCATTAGTGGACTGGCACTGACTACGCCCGTCCACGCCCGGTAGGTTGTCATCCGTGTCCCAGACCCTCACGAGCCCGCGACGTACCCTCGCCGAGCGCCTCCCAGAGCGCCTCCGCACCGGGTACTGGACCAGACTGGTCCCGCTGCTCGCCGTGCTGGCCACCCTCACCCACCTGCCGTCCTTCCTGCGGCCGGTGTGGAGCCCCGACGAGGGCTACCTCGCCACCCAGGCCCGGATGCTCGCCGACGGCGGCGTCCTCTACGACACCGTCGTCGACCGCAAACCCCCGCTGCTGCCCTGGCTGTACGAAGCCTGCTTCGCGCTCTTCGGCTCCGCCTCGCTCTGGCCGCTGCGCACCCTCGCGATCGTCGCCCACCTGGCCACCGCGATCCTGCTCGCCTCGCTCGCCCGCGGCCGCTGGGGCGACCGGGCCGGGCGCTGCGCCGGCGTCCTCTACCTGCTGGTCTCCATCGGGCTCTCGCCCGAGGACACCCAGGCCGCGACCTTCGAAGTCTTCATGCTGCCCGCCATGGTCGCCGCCTTCCGCTACGCCGAACGCCGCCGCTGGCTGGCCGCCGGCATCGCGGTCGCGCTCTGCTCGCTCACCAAGCAGACCGGCGGCGCCGTCATGCTCCCCGTGCTGTGGATGCTGCTCCAGGACACCCGCCGCCGCGGCGTCCGCTGGCCCCCCGCGCTCGCCAAGATCGGCTTCGGGTTCGCGCTGCCGATAGCGCTGGTCGCCGTCATCCTCACCAAACCCAAGGGCTTCCTGTTCTGGGTCGTCACCGGCTCCGGCGACTACGCCGGCCTCGGATCCAACTGGCCCCAGATGATCGGCCGGGCACTCGGCAACTCCGCCATCCTGATGAGCGCCGGACTGGCCTTCCTGCTGCCCTTCGCCCACCGCCTGTGGCTGCGCCACCGCCGACGACCCGTCCCCGCCCGCGGGCCCGAGCACGGCTCCACCGTCGACCTGTGGATGTGGCTCGCCTCCTCGGTGG
>NZ_JBHWID010000021.1:0-89588 GCF_042732175.1 Kitasatospora sp. NPDC059795 | reverse complement strand
GCCCGGCGCCGTCCGGCGGTCCGCCGCCGACGCTCCGCGTGCCTCGGCCGGTGCGCCGCCCGCCGCCCGCCCGGCGCCCGCCCGTCCCGCGGCAGCGGCCGCGCAGCCCGCTGCCGACGTCGCGGCGGCCGGTGGACGGCCGGTGGCGGCCGCGCAGCCGATGCCCCGGCAGGAGGTGCACCCGGACGCCCGCACCGAGCGGGTGCGGCGCCCGGTCCGGGACGGCGACACGGTGCGCGAGCGCCGACCCGCCGCCGGTTCCGCCGGTCGGGAGCGCACCCCGCTGCCCGGCCGCGACCGCACTCCCCCGCCCGGGCGGGTGCCCGGCCCCGCCCGTCCGACGGCCCGTCAACGGCTGATGCGGCAAAGGCTGGTGGTGTTCGTCACCGTGACGATCGGGGTGGCGCTGGCCATCGCCGTCGCGCAGGGCTGCGAGAACCGCAGCACCCAGGGCCTGCCCGCGCCGACCGCGACGGCCCCGGTGAAGCCGACCACGGGCGCGACGCTGTCGGTGGACGGGGTGAACACGGTCGGCCACGGCGGCTCGGGCCTGGGCCCGGCGCTCGGCAGCCCGCCGTCCGCGGACTGGCCCAACCGCAGCTACCCCGACCCGGCGGGCGGCCCCGCGATCCAGCTGCACGACAGCCACTCCACCGACGCGGGCGCGCCGGTCAGCCTGTCCGCCGTGCTGCCGGCCCGCTACCGGGACGCCCCGGCGACGCTGGTGGTGCTGCGCCGGGTCGAGGGCTCCGTCCCCGTCGACCTGGTGCAGCTGTACGGCTTCAACGGCGACACCCCGGTGCTGATCGCCGGCCGGGCGTCCGCCGCGAACCCCGAGGCCGGGGCGGTGTGGCGGGTGGAGAACGGCGCGCTGATCCGCGAGGAACGGGTGGAGCGCACCGGCGCGGTCTCCTCGACCCGGTACACCGTCCGGCCCGACGGCAGCCTGGAGGAGTCCTGGCCGGGTGCGGGCGTGTCCGGCTCGCACTGATCCGCCGGCCCCGGCGGCAGTAGCGGTGACGGCAGCGGTGACGGGCTGTCAGTGCCCGGCGGGAGCATGTGCCGCATGATGTGGACGACCGACGCGATGCACGTCGCGTACTGCCAGTATTTCCTGTACGGGCCGGAGTTGCCGGACGGCTGGGACGCGCACGCGCTGGCCCGGCTGTTCCACGGCAACGGGGTGGCCGCCGGCTGCCCGGACCACCTGACGGTGCTGTGCGGCACCCACACCGGGCTGATCCGGCTCGGCGTGGAGCGGGCCGCGGAGCGGCCGGCCGAGCCCGGGCCGGAGTGGGAGAGCGCCGTGGAGCTTTCGCTGTACAGCAGCGGCGAGTTGCGGCTGCGGGCCTGGGACGGGGTGGACATCGCCGAGGCCGGCAACCTGGCGCACGCGGGCCGCGGCTGGTACCGGATCCGGGTGCAGACCCGGGGACGCGACCGGGGCCGGGAGACCGACACCGCCGCCCGCCCCGTCGAGGAGCACCGGCTGACGGTCTGGCCCGCTCCCCCGTCGCCCGACCTGGTGCTGCGGGTGGGCGACCTGACGGGCCGTCGCCATCACAAGCCGGGCCGGCCGGCGCCGCAGCCGATATCGCCGCCGGCGGCCCGCCGGGCAGCCTGACGGGTCATCGGCCGGTCACGGCGGATAATGATCCGCGGAAATCGGGCGAGACCAGGAGGTACGGGAGCGATGGCGCTGGTCGCGGGAGTGCGCGTCAAGCTGGTGGTGGATGTGGAGCTGGGGGACGCGTCCGGGAGCGGGGAGCCCGTGGGCGTCCTGCTGCTGGGGGCGGGCGTCGAGGGCACCGTCGAGCACGTGGTCGGGGAGGTGGCGGCACCCGAGGAGGTCCGCGAGTACGAGCGGCTGCGGGCGCTGCACGACGACTACGGGCACACCATGCCCGCCGAGAGCCTCAAGCAACTGGAGGGCCAGATCGCCACGTTGACGCCGCACTGGGAGGCGTTCCAGGTGCGGGGGCCGCGCTCGTCGGTCCGGGTGCGCTTCGACAACGGGTTCGTGCTGGACGGGGCCGACGAGGCGGTGCTGGCGGCGCTCTAGAAGATGGCGCTCTAGAAGCGGTCGTGCTCCTCCCAGTCGTACCAGCCGTCGCCCAGCGGGTTGTAGTAGCCCCGCTTGGTCGGCGGGGTGGTGCCGGGCGGGAAGTACGCGTAGCCGTGGGGGGCGAACGCGCCGGTGCCGCCGATGGCGAACCTCACACCGTCGCCGGTGAACTCGGTCCCGATGACGCGGTAGCCCGCGACCCAGCCCTGGTCGGCCGTGCCGGTGGCCAGGGCGTGCTCGGCCCAACCGGTGAGGGCTGGGCGGGCCAGCGCGAACCGGGCCTCGGCGGGGTCGGTCCGGGTGACCGTCAGCACGGTGGCGGCGAGCAGCAGCGGCGCCACCGCCCAGCGCCAACGGCCGGACGGGGACTCGGCGTTGCGGGCGACGGGCCACTGCTGCCACAGCAGCCAGGCGAGCGGCAGGCCGACCAGCGTCAACCCGCCGACGCCGAGCAGGCCAAGGTCCCAGCCCGGGACGCTGAAGCCCAGCACGACGGCGGCGCAGCCCAGCGCGAGGCCGAGCAGCGCGCTGGCGCCGGGGCGGCGCGGGCGGGTGAGCGGCCGTTCGACCGTCGCACCGATCACCACGACGGCGATCAGCAAGAACGGGAACGCGATCGGCAGCAGCATCAGTGGTGCGACCGTCGGAGCCACCCTGAGCAGCGACAGGAACATTCCGCCCACCATCGCGGCGAGTTTCATCGCGCGGTGCAGTCCTCCCTCGGGCAGCGCCACGACGGTGGCCATCAGGGCGGCCAGCAGCAGTGGACCCCGGTAGCCGGGGAGGGTGAGGCGGCGCAGCGCCACGGTGCGGTCGGTGATCATGGCGGCATGTCTACCGTTTAACCGTGTCGAGTCTCAACTCCCCTGGCAGGGACGGGAGTCAGCCGTGGTTCACCGCGTAGAACGCGATCGCGGCGGCGGCGCCGACGTTGAGCGAGTCGATGCCGTGGGCCATCGGGATGCGTACCCGCTGGTCGGCGGCGGCGAGGGCCTTCGGGGTCAGGCCGTCGCCCTCGGCGCCCAGCATCAGGGCCGCTCTGGGGAGCAGGTGGGACTTGGCGACGGTGAAGTCCTCGGCGCCGGACGGGGTGAGGGCGAGCAGTTCGAAGCCGGCCTCGCGGACGGCGGCGAGGGAGTCCGGCCACGGGTCGAGGCGGGCGTACGGGACGGAGAACACCGCGCCCATGGACGTCTTGACGGCACGTCGGTAGAGCGGGTCGGCGCAGTCCGGGGAGAGCAGGACGGCGTCCATGCCGAGAGCCGCCGCCGAACGGAAGATCGCACCGAGGTTGGTGTGGTCGACCAGGCCCTCCAGCACGGCGACGCGACGCGCGCCGTCGAGGACCTCGGCCGCGGTCGGCAGGGGCTTGCGCTCCATCGACGCGAGGGCGCCGCGGTGCACGTGGTAGCCGGTGACGCGCTCGGCGAGGGCGGGCTCGACGAGATGGACGGGGGCGTCGGCCTCCTCGATCACGTCGGCCATCACGCCGAGCCACTTCGCGGTGAGCAGCATCGACCGCATGCGGTAGCCGGCGGCGAGGGCCCGGCGGATGACTTTCTCGCCCTCGGCGATGAACAGGCCCTCGGCCGGTTCGCGCCGACGGCGGAGCTCGACGTCGGTGAGGTCGGTGTAGTCGCTCAGCCGGGGGTCGGCGGCGTCGGTGACGGTGATGGGCTCAGACACTGGATGATTTTCGCACGTGGGGGGAATCGGAAGAGGTCGGAGCAGGGGACTGGAACGGCGGAACGCTCGGCGCCCCCGTGACCGACCGCAGACGCGGGGCCTTCAGCCCAGAACGTCGACCACGTCACCGATGACGATGACCGCCGGGGGCTTGATGCCCTCGGTGAGGACGGTGTCGCCGATGGTGGCGAGGGTGGCGTCGATGCGGCGTTGGGCGGAGGTGGTGCCCTCCTGGACGACGGCGACGGGGGTGTCGGCGGGGCGGCCGTGCTTCAACAACTCGGCGGCGATGGCGGCGATCTTGTCGACGGCCATCAGCAGGACCAGGGTGCCGGTCATACCGGCGACGGCCTGCCAGTTGGTGAGGGAGCGCTCGCCGGGGCCGACGTGGCCGGAGATCACGGTGAACTCGTGGGTGAGGCCGCGGTGGGTGACGGGGATGCCGGCGGCGGCGGGGACGCTGATGGAGGAGGAGATGCCGGGGACGACGGTGACGGGGACGCCCGCGTCCAGGCAGGCGAGGAGTTCCTCGCCGCCGCGGCCGAAGACGTACGGGTCGCCGCCCTTGAGGCGGACCACGAACTTTCCGGCCTTGGCGTGGTCGATCAGGGTCTGGTTGATCGCTTCCTGGGCCATGTAGCGGCCGTAGGGGATCTTCGAGGCGTCGATCACCTCGACGTGCGGCGGGAGTTCGGCGAGCAGCTCGCGGGGGGCGAGCCGGTCGGCGACGACCACGTCGGCGTCCGCGAGGAGTCGGCGTCCGCGGACGGTGATCAGGTCGGGGTCGCCGGGGCCGCCGCCGACCAGGGCGACGCCCGCGCCGCGGGCGCGGTACTGGCGGGCGGCGAGGGAGCCGTCGCGCAGGCCCGCGAGGATGGAGTCGCGGAGGGCGGCGGAGTGCCGGGGGTCGCCGGTGAGGACGGCGACGGTCGCGCCGGCGTCGTGGCCGGAGGCGGGCGTCCAGGCGGTGGCGGCGGAGGCGTCGTCGCTGCGGGAGCAGAACACCCGGAGGCGTTCGGCCTCGGCGGAGACGGCGGTGTTGACGTCCGGGTCGTCGGTGGCGACCAGGACGTACCAGGTGTCGGCCAGGTCGCCGTCCGCGTACGGGCGCTGGTGCCAGGTGAGTTCACCGGCGTCGGCCATCGCGGAGACGGCCGGGGTGGTGGCCGGCGCTATCAGGTGCAGGTCGGCGCCGGCGGCGATCAGTGCGGGCAGGCGGCGCTGGGCGACCTGGCCGCCGCCGATCACGACGACGCGGCGGCCGGCCAGCAGCAGCCCGACGGGGTACGGGGTGAGGCCCTGGGTGGACGGGTGCGGGTGCGGCGCGGTCATCGGCGGGAGCTCCTGGGTTGGGCAGCGGTGCGGGAACCCCGTACCGGGCGCGCCCTCTGGCCGGGTACGGGCCGGCGGTGGTCGCCCCCGCTCGGTGGAGCGGGGGCGGCCGGGTGCCGGATGGTGGGTCAGGCCTTCTCGGTGACTCCGGCGGAGTCGAAGGTGGCTACATCGTGCATCGCCCGGGCGGCGCTCTGCACCAACGGCAGGGCGAGCAGGGCACCGGTGCCCTCGCCGAGACGCAGGTCCAGGTCGATCAGCGGGCGCAGGCCGAGCCTGGCGAGCGCGGTCTGGTGGCCCGGCTCGGCGGAGCGGTGACCCGCGATGCAGGCCGCCAGCACCTCCGGTGCGATGGCCCTGGCGACCAGCGCGGCCGAGCCGGCGATCACGCCGTCCAGGATGACCGGGGTGCGCAGCGAGGCCGCGCCGAGCAGGAAGCCGGCGATCGCGGCGTGCTCCAGCCCGCCGACGGCGGCGAGCACGCCGATCGGGTCGGCCGGGTCCGGCTTGTGCAGGTCGAGGGCCTGGCGGATCACCTCGACCTTGCGGGCGTGGGTGGCGTCGTCGATGCCGGTGCCGCGACCGGTCACCTCGGCCGGGTCGGTCTCGGTGAACACCGAGATCAGCGCGGCGGAGGCGGTGGTGTTGGCGATGCCCATGTCGCCGGTGATCAGCACCTTGTTGCCGGCCGCGACCAGGTCGCGGGCGGTCTCGATGCCGACCTCGATCGCGCGGACGGCCTCGTCGCGGCTCATCGCCGGGCCCTGCGTCATGTCGTCGGTGCCGGGCTTGACCTTGCGCGGCAGCAGGCCGGTGGTGCGGCCGTTCTGGATGGCGTCCGGCAGTTCGGCGGCGACGCCGACGTCCACCACGCACACCTCGGTGCCGATCTGCGCGGCGAACGCGTTGACCACCGCTCCCCCGGCCAGGAAGTTCCCGACCATCTGTGCGGTGACCTCCTGCGGCCACGGCGTCACGCCCTGGGCGTGCACCCCGTGGTCGCCGGCGAAGATCGCCACGCAGCCCGGCTCCGGGATCGGCGGCGGGCAGCTGCGGGCCAGACCGGACAGCTGCGCCGCGATGATCTCCAGCACGCCGAGCGACCCGGCGGGCTTGGTCATCCGCTTCTGCCGGTCCCACGCCTCCCCGAGCGCCTTGGCGTCCAGCGGGCGGATGCCGCGCAGCGTGTCGGAGAGCAGGTCGTGCGGCTCCTCGCCGGGCAGGGCGCGGTTGCCGTACTGCTCCTCGTGCACCACCCAGGACAGCGGGCGCTTCTTCGCCCAGCCCTGCTGCGCCAGCTCCGGCTCGTCCGGGAACGCGTCCACGAAGCCGACGCACAGGTAGGCGACGACCTCCAGGTGCTCGGGCAGGCCGAGTTCGCGGACCAGTTCCTCGTCGTCGAAGAAGCTCACCCAGCCGACGCCCAGGCCCTCGGCGCGGGCCGCCAGCCACAGGTTCTCCACCGCGAGGGCCGCCGAGTACGGGGCCATCTGCGGCTGGGTGTGGCGGCCCAGCGTGTGCCGGCCGCCGCGGGTGCGGTCGGCGGTCACCACGATGTTGACCGGGGTTTCGAGGATCGCCTCGATCTTGATTTCCTTGAACTGCTTCGCCCGGCCCTTGGGCAGCGAGTCCGCGTACGCCTCGCGCTGACGTTCTGCCAGCTCGTGCATCTTCCGGCGGGTCTTGGCGGAGCGGATCACCACGAAGTCCCACGGCTGCGAGTAGCCGACGCTCGGCGCGGTGTGCGCCGCCTCCAGCACCCGGATCAGCACCTCGTGCGGGATCGGGTCCGGGCGGAAGCCGTTGCGGACGTCGCGGCGCTCGCGGATCACCTGGTGGACGGCCTCGCGGCCCGCGTCGTCGTAGGCGGGCGCGGCGGGGCCGCGGTCCTCCTCCGGGGCTACGGGGGCTTCGGGGGCCTCGGGGGCCTCGGTGGAAGCGGCGGGGTCGGCCGGGTCGGTGGAGGCGGCGGGGTCGGTCTCCGCTTCGGTTTCGGTCTCGGCTTCGGCTTCGGTCTCGGCCGGGGTCTCGGCTTCGGCTTCGGTGGCTGCGGCGGGCTCCGGTGCGGCCTCGGCCTCGGGCTCGGCCGGGGTCTCGACGGCAGCCGGCTCCGCGACGGGCTCGGCCTCGGTCTCGGCGGCGGGGTCGGCTGCCGGTTCCTCGACGGGGACGACGGCTTCCGCTTCCTCGGTGGGCGCGGTGGCGGCGTCGGCGACGGGCGCAGTGGCCTCGGCAACCGGCTCGGTGGCCTCGGCGGGCTGCGGGGTTCCGGGCTGTAGCAGCGGCAGTCCGGCGGGCGCGGCGAGGAATGCGGAGATGCGGCGGTGCGCACCTCGTCCGGCCGGCTTCTCGGCCTGCTCGGGGGCCTGCTCGGCCTCGGCCTGGGCCTCGGCTGCGGGCTCGGTTTCCTGCGGGGCGGGCTGCTCGGTCGGCTGCTCGACGGCGGGTGCCTCCGGCTGCTCGGCCGACGGGGCGTCAGCGGCGGCCTCGGGTTGCGGCTCCGACGGGGCCTCGACGGGCTCGGTGGCCACGGCCTCGCTCGCGACCGGCTCGACGACGGGCACGGACTCGGCGGCGGGCACGGGCTCAGCCGCGGGCACGGGCTCGGCAGCAGGTGCTTCCTCCGCCGGGGCGTCCGCGACGGGCGCAGCTTCGGCCGTCGGGGCGTCCGCCGGGGCCTCTTCGGCAGCGGGCTCGGCGACGGCGGGCGTCTCTGCGGCCGGCACCTCGACGGCAGCGGCCTCGACAGCAGCGGCCTGGGCAACCGGGACCTCGGCGACAGGTGCCGGGGTGGCGGCGGGGGCCGCGGGCTCGACCGGTTCGACGAACACGGGCGTCAGGCTCGCGGCGGGCGCGGCGACGGCCACGGCCTCCGGCGTGGGCTGCGCAGGGACCTCGGCCACGACGGGTGCAGCGGGCTCGACCGCGATCGGCTCGGCAGCGGCCACCGGCTCGACGGCGATCGGCTGAGCGGCGGCGGCCTCCGGTTCGGCGGCGGGCGCTTCCTCGGCAGGTGCGACCGACTCGACGGGCGCAGCCTGCTCAACGGGCACGGCCTGGACGGCAGGTGCGGCCTGCTCGGCCGGAACAACCTGCTCGGCAGGCGCAGCCGACTCGGCCTGCTCCGTGGGTGCAGCCGACTCGGCGGGCGCAGCCGGCGCGGCCTGCTCCGTGGGTGCAGCCTGCTCCGCCAGCACGGCCTGCTCGGCGGGCGCAGCCGACGCGGCCTGCTCGGCGGCGACGGCGGCCGCGGCGGCCTCCACCACCTCCGGCTGCACGGGCGCGGGCACCAGCACGGGCTGTGCGGGCGCCACCTGGGCCTGCACGGCCTGCGGCGGCTGCGGCTGCGGCTGCGGCTGCTGCACCGTTTCGGCGGGGGCCGCGGGCACTCCGAACGCGGGCGTGCCGCCGGGGGTGGACGGGCCGCGGTCGGCCAGCGAGCGGACCGGGACGTGACCGGTCATCAGCGACGGGTCCGGGATCGGCGGGCCGGCGTGCAGCGGGCGGCGCTGCTGGGGCGGCGTCAGCAGCGGCGCGGCGGCCTGCTGCGCCTGCGGGGCGCCCGGCTGCGCGGCCGGGGCGTCCTCCGCGGTGAGCACCGGCGGGGCGAGCGGCGGCCAGGACGGCGCGACGGGGCTACCGGGCGGCTGCTCCTCCGTGGCGGCCTCGGTGGCAGCGGCAGCAGCGCCGTCGGCGGGCTCGCCCATCTCGACGACGCCGTGCACGGCGTCGCCCCAGGCGGTCTGGGGGGCGGGCATCAGCAGCACGTCGTCGTCCTCGTCGCCGTCGGGCTGGTCGAGGAAGGTGTACGCGGGCCGCTGTTCGCCGTTCCATCCGGGGGCGGCCTGCTGAAGGGGCGCGCCGAGGTGGTGCTCCGGAACGGGTCCGCCGGGCCCGGTTTCGGGCGCGAGGGGACCGGCGTGGGGGGCGTGGCCGCCGTCGGTCATGTCAATGCTCCTTCCAGGCCGCTTGCGCGTCCTCGGCGGGTTCCCGGAGGTCCCGCCCACTTCGCCGGGGCGGAGCCGCACCGACCCGTCCCTTACTTCATCGGTCGTCACCCGCAGGGGTGGCGTTGCCATCAGAAACAACGACAGCCCCGGGCAACCGGCACGACGGCGCGGCCGCTTTCGGACCCTCACGGCATTCTTCCGGGCTGGTGCGCACCGCGTCGAATGCCCGCGAAGCGGGCCGTTCGGGTTGCAGCGCGTCAAATCGGCGGTAACCGTGCCGAATCGGACACGGTGCAGCCTTGACGAGTTGCCCCCGGGGAAAACCCTACCGGGCACGGCCGAACCGTTCTCGAAACCCTGTCCGGATGCGACGGGGATCACCGTACCGTCGGGGACTGACGATCAGTCGCGCGGTTCGGCCCAGATCAGCAGGGTGTAGTCGCCGCGGCCGAAGGAGGGGCCGCCGCCGGCGGCCGGTTCGGCGCGCAGGGGGGCGGACTGGAGCAGCAGGCCGTCGGTGCGGTAGCCGGCGGCGTCGAGGATCTGCCGGGTCTCGCCGGCTTCGGCGAGGCTGCGGGCGACGGCGACGACGCGTTCGGGTCTGCGGGCGACGACGGCGCCGACCATGGCGGGGCCGCCGTTCTCGACGGCGACGGCGTCGGGCTCGGGGAGCGCCCCGAGGACGTCCGGTCCGGTGCCGGCGGCGGTCTCGATCTCGACGCCGGCCTTGCGGGCGTTGGCGGCGATCCGGGCGCAGTCGGCGGGTTCGGCCTCGACGGCGACCACGGCGGCGCCGAACCGGGCGGCTTCGACGGCGAGCGCGCCGTCGCCGGCCCCGACGGTCCACAGCAGGTCGCCGGGGGTGGGTGCGAGGCGGGCGAGCGCCAGCGCGCGGACGTGCGGGGGCAGTGCGCGGGGGCGCTTGCCATCGGTGTCCGCGCCCGCGTACGCCCGGCTGGGGAGCGCCCAGCCGCGCTGCGGTCCGGGGTGGTCGAGGGGTTTGCCGGCCAGCCAGCCGGCGGCGGCCTCGGTGGGCGGGACGTTGCCGATGACCAGGACGACGGAGGGGTCGCGCCAGTCGTGGTCGGGGACGCGTTCGGAGGTGAGGACGGTGACGTCCTCGTCGGGGGTGCCGAGGGCCTCGCAGACCACGAAGGTGCGGGGGACGCCGCGTAGCATCAGGGCGAGTTCGCTGGGGCCGGCGTCGGCGGTGGTGAGGACGGCGACCTTGGGGTGCGCGCGGCAGACGTTGGCGGCGCGGCGCAGTCGTCCGCCGTGCGCGGAGACCACCTGGGCGTCCTCCCAGGGCATGCCGGCGCGGGCGAAGGCGACGGCCACCGAGGAGACGGCGGGCAGCACTTCGAGTTCGAGGCCGTACTCGGGGCGGCGCAGGGTGCGCACGACGCCGAAGAAACCGGGGTCGCCCTCGGCGACGACGACGGCGGTGCCGCGGTGGTCGGCGAGGCGGCGGGCGGCGGCCCGCAGGTCGGCGAGGCCGATGCGTTCGGCGCGTTCCGGTACGGGGAGTGCGGCGAGCTGGTAGCCCGCTCCGGCGACCAGGGTGGCTGCGGCGAGTGCGCCGGCGGCCGCCTGGGTCAGTGGTGTGCCGTCCCACCCGATGACCGTGATCCGGTCAGCCATCTGCGGCTATTCTCCCTACGCCGTGTTCCGCCCCTGGTGGGTGTGCCGGTGCGGTGTGTGCTTCGCGGTCGGCGCTCCCTCGGCAGAGGCTACCGCGTGGCCGGGGTGGTGCGGAGCCGTGGCGCGCGCCCGGGGCGTGTTCAGGGGCGTGTTCTGGGGCGCAGGGCGTGGTGCCGGTCGGCGGGATGGGCGGGTTCGGGCGGGTCGAGGTCCTCGGGGAGCAGGCTCCACACGATCAGGTCGGTGTGCTCCTCCGGGCCGGGGCCCCATTCCCCGCCGCGGACTATCGCGGCGTTGCGGAGCACGCCTTCGCTGATCGCGCCGGTCTTCTGGGCGACCTGCTGGGCGGCGGTGTTGCCGGCGGGGGTGCGCAGTTCGAGGCGCTGGAAGCCGCGGTCCTCGAACAGCCACTGGGCGGTGCCGAGCACGGCTTCGGGCGCGTAGCCCTCGCCGCGGGCCCAGGGGGCGGTGACGCAGCGGACCTCGGTGGCGCGCAGGCGCCAGTCGGTGCGGTCGAGTTCGAGGAGGCCGACCAGCCGCTGGGTGAGGTGTTCGGTGACGGCGAAGACGATTCCGCGCCCCCGGGTGCGGCGCTCGGGCGCCTGACGGGCGATCAGATCCCGGGCGTCGGCCTCGGCGTAGGGCCGGGGATGGTCGGTCCAGGTCTGGACGAGTTCGTCGGAGAGCATCGCGGTCAGGCCGGGGGCGTCCTGCTCCTCAAGGGCGCGCAGCAGCAGCCGGTCGGTGCTGATGGCTGTCTCGGGGAAGTTCGCAACCATGCCGTCTCTCCTCGCCGGGTCGTGGACACCGTACGCCCCGCCCTCTTCGGGCGTGTCAGCGTACCTGTTCCGTCCCTCGCGGCTCGTCGGCACGGTGCCCCCGGCGGGGAGGCCGGGGGCACCGCGGGAATTCCGGGGCGTGGATCAGAAGGCGGGGATGACGGCGCCCTGGAAGGTGTCGTCGATGTACTTCTTGACCGCGTCGGAGTGCAGCAGCTCGGCGAGCTTCTTGACCCGCGGGTCGTCCTGGTGGCCCTTCTTGACGGCCAGGATGTTGGCGTACGGGTTGCCCTGGGCCTTCTCCAGCACCAGCGCGTCGGTGGACGGCTTGAGGTTGGCGCCGAGCGCGTAGTTGCCGTTGATGACGGCGGCGTCGACCTCGTCGAGGGCGCGCGGCAGCTGGGCGGCCTCCAGCTCCTTGAACTTCAGGTGCTTGGGGTTGGAGGCGATGTCGTCGGCGGTGGCGGTGGTGCCGGCGCCGTCCTTGAGGGTGATGACGTTGTTGTCGGCGAGCAGCTTGAGCGCCCGGCCCTCGTTGGTGGCGTCGCTCGGGACGGCGATCTGGGCGCCGTCCTTGAGGTCGGCGATGCCCTTGACCTTCTTGGAGTAGACGCCGAGCGGCTCCAGGTGGACGGTCTCGACGGAGACCACGTCGGTGCCGTTCTTCTTGTTGAAGTCGTCCAGGTAGGGCTGGTGCTGGAAGAAGTTCGCGTCCGCGGATCCGTCCTGGACCGAGGTGTTGGGGGTCACGTAGTCGCTGACCTCCTTGATGTCCAGCTTGAGGCCGGCCTGCGACGCCAGGTTGTCCTGCACGAACTTGAGGATCTGCGCGTGCGGGGTGGAGCTGGCGGCGATCACCAGCGGCTTGTTCGGGTCGGCCGAGGCAGCGGAGTCGGAGCTGCCGGAGCTGGAGCAGGCGGTGAGGCCGACGACGAGGCCGGTGGCGGTGGCGGCAAGGACGGCGGTCTTCAGAACGTTACGCACGAAAAGTGCCTTTCTGCGGGTTGCGAACGACCCTGGTGGGCCGGGGCCGCTCCTGGTGGGGAGCGGTGGTTCAGTGCGAGGACGCGAGGTCCTCGACGGTCTTCTCGGCGCGCGGCGCGGCCTTGGCGGCCTTCGCGGCGCGGAGGAGGCTCAGCGTGCTGCGGTAGTTGCCGCGGTGGCCGAGTCGGCGGGCGGTCAGGTCGCCGAGCAGTTGCAGCGCGGTGACGATGATCACGATCTCGGCGACGATGACCCACATGAAGGCGGTCTCGAAGCGCTGGTAGCCGTAGCGGATGGCGAGGTCGCCGAGCCCGCCGCCGCCGACCACGCCGGCCATCGCGGAGTAGCCGATCAGCGCGATCAGCGTGGTGGTGAAGGCGGAGACCAGCGACGGCAGGCTCTCCGGCAGCAGGGTCTTGCGGACGATGGTGCCGGTCCCGGCACCCATCGCCTTGAGCGCCTCGATCAGTCCGCCGTCCACCTCGCGCACCGCGGTCTCCACCAGCCGGGCGAAGAACGGGATGGCGCCGATGGCGAGCGGGACGGTGGCGGCCTGCCAGCCGAGCGAGGTGCCCCCGGCGAGCAGCTTGGTGAACGGGATCACCGCGACGATCAGGATGACGAACGGGATGGAGCGCCCGACGTTGACGATCACTCCGAGCACCCGGCTGACGGCCTGGTTCTGCAGCAGGCCGCCCTGGCCGGTGAGCACCAGCAGCAGCCCGAGCGGCAGGCCGACCACCAGGGTGGCGAGGCCGGCCAGGCCGACCATGCCGAGGGTCTCCCAGGTGGCGGGCCACATCAGTTCCTGCATCCGGTCCCAGGTCATGCCGCCGCTCCGTTCGACAGGTCGAGGACGTCCACCTGGAGTCCCTGTTGGCGCAGGTAGCCGATCGGCACCACGTTGTCGGTGTGGCTGCCGGGCAGTTCGACCCGCATCCGGCCGACCAGGCGGCCGGCGATGGTCTCCACGGCGGCGCCGAGGATGTTGATGTCGATCTGGTACGTCCGGGCCAGCTGGGAGACGAACGGCTGGGCGGGCGCGTCGCCCTGGAAGGTGATCTCCAGGACGGTGCGGTCCGCGGCGCCGGACCCGAAGTCGCCGAGCGGGAACAGGTCCCGGGCGATCCGCGAGTGGCCGTCGGCGAGCAGGTCGGTGAGCTGTCCGGTCTCGACGACCTTGCCGCCGCGCATCAGGGCCGCGGAATCGCAGACCGACTTGATGACGTCCATCTCGTGGGTGATCAGCAGCACGGTGAGGCCGAGCTGCTGGTTGAGGTCGCGCAGCAGCTTGAGGATCGAGCGGGTGGTCTCCGGGTCGAGGGCGCTGGTGGCCTCGTCGGAGAGCAGCACCTTCGGGTCGCCGGCCAGTGCGCGGGCGATGCCGACGCGCTGCTTCTGGCCGCCGGAGAGCTGGCTCGGGTAGCTGCCGGCCTTGTCGGCGAGGCCGACCAGGTCGAGCAGCTCGGCGGCCTTGCGGCGGCGGTCGTGCCGGTCCAGGCCGATGATCTCCAGCGGGAGTTCGACGTTCTGCTGGACGGTGCGCGAGGACAGCAGGTTGAAGTGCTGGAAGACCATGCCGATCCGCCGCCGGGCCTCGCGCAGTTCGCGTCCGGCGCGCTGCTCGCTGCCGGCCAGCGCGGTCAGCTCGACGCCGTCCACGGTGACGGTGCCGGAGGTGGGCCGCTCCAGCAGGTTGACGCACCGGATCAGGGTGGACTTGCCGGCGCCGCTGGTGCCCACGACGCCGAAGACCTCGCCCTCCCGCACGTGCAGGTCGACGCTGTCCAGCGCCAGGACGTCACGGCCCCGGGAACGGTAGACCTTGGTCAGGCCCTTGGTGGTGATCACAGCTGCTTCCGTTGTTCGTCGGCGGATGTTCATCGGCGGACTGCCGTGGAGGCGTCCGCGCCGGACGGCACCTGGTGCCGGGAGGAAGAGTGGGTGCCGGCGTCGGGCCGTGGGTCACCGGTCGAAAATGGCCGCGCGGAAGGCGTGGCTCTGTCGAGTCTTCGGTGGGCGGGACGTCAGCGGGGCGCGCCGGGCGCAAGCCTCAGCGACAACACATTCGACGCATTCGACGGCACATGCGTCGCTCACCTGCCGGCGTCGCGCCGGTGGGGATGCATGTCGTCGTCGTGGTCATGGAACCCAGTAAATCAGACATTTGGTGAACGTCCCAACTCCCAGGACGCGCTGTCCGGCATCTGGACACGACCCTTGCGGGACAAGGCCGCGGCACCCGCCCCGGTGTTCGGGACGGGCGCCGCAGGGGTGGTTCAGGCCGCCAGCGAGGTCTCGCCGGGCTTGGCCAGGGTGACGATCGACATCCGCCGGGAGACCTCGCGGACCTCGGTCTCGCGGTAGCCGAGGCGCCGGTACAGCCGCAGGCTGCCGCTGCGGTGGCCGGTGAACAGTTCGAAGCCGGCACTGGCGCCGTCCTCGGTGAGCTGCGCCTCCAGCGCGGTCAGCAGGCGGCGGCCGAGGCCGTGCCGCTGCATCCGCGGGTGCACGGCCAGCCGGTCGATCTGGCCGACGCCGGCCTCGTCCACCCAGCCGCGCACCGAGCCGACCACCTCGTCGCCCAGGCGGGCCACCAGGGCGCGGTGCTCGGCGAGTTCGGCCTGGAGGCTCTCCAGGCTCTGGGTCAGCGGTTCGAGGTTCCAGTCGCTGTACAGCTCGGCCTCGCTCTGGAAGGCGAGGTACTGGAGCTTGAGGATCTGCTCCGCTTCATCCGGTCGTGCCGCTGCGATGATCACACTCATGCCCATGTGAGGGGGCCTCCATCGTCAATCGCCCGGCGCGCGCGAGTGAGGGTCTGGCACCGGCCTTGTCCGAGGTGCGCCCGGACGGGGATCGGCCCGGCCCGGGAAAAGCGCGACACGTCCCACCGGACGGTGGTCCGAGACGTCGGAACTGACGCGCTGACGCTCAGTATCCGGACGGTCGGGCTACCGTCAAGAGAGACGTTCGCCAGCGCTCTACCCCGCCGACCGCCGCTCTCAACCTCGCGGACGCCCGACGTGGCGAGCGTCACGCCGCCCCGTCGAGCGTCCTCCCTCACCCGCTCGGACGAATGTTCTGGTTCACCCGGAACAGGTTGCCCGGGTCGTAGCGGTCCTTCAGCGCCACCAGCCGCTCGTACTTCGCCAGCCCGTACGCCTCCACCACCCGGCCCTGCCCCTCCAGGCCCATCAGGTTCACGTACGCCCCGCCGGAGGAGAACGGCCGCATCGCCTCCCAGCACCGCCGCGCCCACGCCACCTGCGGCTCCGCCGGGCCGGTCGTCCACCGGCCCACCGCGCTCAGCAGGTACGGGGCCTGCCGGTAGGTGTACGCGCCGTCCTCCGCGCCCACCCGGGCCACCGCGCCGCCCAGGAACGCCAGCTGGACGTGCGCGTCCGGCGAGGGCAGGGCGGCCACCTGCTCGGCCAGGCAGTCGATCGCCGCGCCGTCCAGCACCGACAGGAACTCGGAGCGGCCGAACACGCCCGCGCCCGGACCCCGGCCGGTGTCCAGCATCTGCTGCCACAGCGTGTACGGGCGGGTCTGCACGGTGTCCGCGACCACGCCCGGCAGCGCGCGCAGCGGCGCCACCACCTCCCGGCCGCGGTCCGCCCGCCCGGCCCAGCACAGGCCGATCCGCACCGCGGCCTTCCCCGCCGGCAGCTCCGACACCCCGCGCGGACGGCCGAACTCGCACGCCGCCGTCAGCCCGTCCGGGGCCTGCGCCATGAAGTCCCGCACCGCCGCCACCGTCTCCGCCAGCGCCTCCCCGGGCAGGTACAGCGCCCCGCACAGCACGTGCGGGCCCACCCGGTGCAGGCGGTACGTGAACGAGGTGACCACGCCGAAGTTCCCGCCGCCGCCGCGCAGCCCCGCGAACAGCTCCGGGTGCGAGGCAGCGCTCGCCGTCAGCAGCCGGCCCTCGGCGGTCACCACATCCGCCTCCACCAGGTTGTCGCAGGTCAGCCCGTACGCCCTGGCCAGCCAGCCGATGCCGCCGCCGAGCGTGGTCCCCGCGATGCCCGCCGCCGAGTAGGGCGCGCCCGGCGCGGCCAGGCCGAACGCCTGCGTCTCGTGGTCGAACCCGCCCCAGGTCACTCCCGGCTGCGCCCGGGCGGTCCGCCGCTCCGGGTCCACCCGCACCCCCGTCAGGCCGGACAGGTCGATCAGCATCGCGCCCTCGCCCGTCCCCAGGCCCGCCAGGCTGTGCCCCGCGCCCCGGACCGCCGCCGGCAGCCCGTGCTCCCGGGCCACGGCGACCGCCTGCAGCACGTCCGCGACGCCGGTGCACTGCGCGATCACCGCGGGGCGCCGGTCCACCGCCGCGTTCCACACCCCCCGCGCCCGGTCGTACTCCGCGTCCCCGGGCACCACGATCCGCCCCCGGAACCCCTCGGCAAGCGTCACGGCTGCGTCGGCCATGGCCCCAGCCTAGGCGGGCTGCCCGCTGCCCGCTCCACCGGAATCGGAGCGGCGGAATCCGGATTCCCATGGCGAATGCATTGCCATTGCTTTTCCGGAGTGATGCCCGTCACTGATCATTTTCGCCTACCGTGATCAAGCAACCGGAATATCCGACCGTCCGTCTCCGATGCCCTTTTCGTTCCCGCACTGACATGTAACGGACAGTCACATCCGCCATGCTCTGCCGCCCCATGGCTGCTTGCCCTCCCCATACGCACCGGACATCATCGTCCCGGCCGCACCGGAAAACCCGGCCGCGGCCGCCGGAAGCACGTCCTTCATTCGCCTTCATATCTGGGGGGAAGTATGCGACTCGTCCACCGTCTTGCCGCGACCACGGCCGCGGCCGTCTCCGTTCTGGCCCTGTCCGGAGCGACCACCGCCGCCTCCGCGGCGGACCAGCCGGGGCAGCTGATCGGCTCGGCCTCCGTCGCCGTGACCGAACCGGCCGCCAAGGGCGTCCAGGAGGCCGGCGGCAACTGCAACTACGAGGTCTCCTGCACCAAGCTGAGCAACGGCACCCTGTACGTGGCCGTCTACCAGGGCACGAACTTCGGCAACGACATACACGACACCTTCGAGAAGACCGGCGGCGGCACCATCACCGCGCGCTTCGCGTACAACGCGGGCCACGGGACGCTGTACGACCAGGGCGCTTTCACCCAGTCGGCGGGCCAGACCAAGTACTTCCGCTGGCAGAACCAGACCATCGACTACTGCGCCCAGGTGGTCGGCATCCTCGACGTGACCGGCCAGGGGTCGTTCCAGACGCCGCCCGTGTACATGTGCTGACACGCGCCGTCCGCGGCCCGCGCCCGAAAGGGGCGCGGGCCGTTCGCACCTTCCCTTCCGACCTGGATGCTCAATGATTCGCGCGATCTTCAACGGGAACCCCGGCCTGCTGCCCGCGTTCCTGGTCACCGCCCTGCTGCTGGGGGCGCTGTCGTTCTTCGTCGGGAAGGCCCGCAGCTGGCCCCGCTGGTCGGCGGTGCTCGGCGGGGTGTCGGCGGCCGGGGTGCTGACGGCCACGCTGTACCCGACCGGCGGATCGGGGGCGGCGTCCCGGATGTGCCTGTACAGCCGGGACTTCGCGGCGGCGTTCAGCACCCAGCAGGGGCTGATGAACGTCGCGATGTTCGTTCCACTGGCGTTCTTCGCCGCGCACGCGACGCGGCGGCCCGCGACGGTGCTCGCGGCGTGCGTCGGCTGGTCGGCCGTCACCGAGACCGTGCAGTCGCTGACGCCGGGGATCGGTCGGGCCTGCGACTCCGGCGACTTCGTGGCCAACTCAGCCGGTGCGCTGCTGGGGGTGGCGTTGGCGGTGGCGCTGCGGCGGGCGTGGCCGGGGCGGCGGGAGTGGTCGCTCGGCGCGGTGGCGCTGGTGGTCCTGCTGGTGCCGGTGGCGGTGGTGCAGCGGGTGGCGGTGACGCCGACCTGGAGCGATGCCGCGCTGTCCCCGGCCCACGACGCGGACCAGCTCGAACTCGCCCGCCGGAACGCGGAGTTGCTGTACGGGCCGGGCACGGAGGTGGCCAATGTGCAGCACTCGGCGGCGATGGGCGAGACGCCGGAGCAGCTCCTCGTCACCACCGCCACCGGCAATTTCCGCCTGGAGTGGCCGTCGGGCCGGCTCGTCTACGGGTCGCTGATCCCGTTCGCCCCGCCGACCGGCGGCAGCGACGAGGAGGCCCGGGCGGCGGCCGACGCGTTCGCCGCGAAGTGGTTCCCCGATGTCACGAGCGGCGCCGACGTGGATGTCTACCGGGCGAACCCGGCGACCGCCCGGCGCACCGTGCAGTACCGGCGCTTCCGCGCCGACGGGCTGCTGCTGCCGATGCGGCTGGACATCGACGTGGACCCGGACGGCCGGGTCGCGCAGGTCAACTCGCGCATCGTCGACGACCCCGACCTGCCCGCCGTGACCGTCACCAAGGAGGCGGCGATCGCGGCGGTGACGTCCAAGCACTCCGGTCCGGCCAAGGGCGCGTTCCTGCTGGCGCTGAAGACGGACGGCAACTGGCGGGCCTGCTGGGCGGTCACCCTGCTGGCCGATCCCGACCCCGCCAAGCCCGGGGTGTCGTACGTCGTCGACGCGCTCACCGGCGAGGAGATCGTCGCCAACGCGAGCCGCTGACCCGAGGCGCCGACGAGAACGGGGGCCGGACGGTTCGTCCGACCCCCTGAGCTCGTGCGGTCTCAGCCGATCCAGGCCTGCTGGTCGGCCAGGTCCTGCTTGATCTCGGCGAGCTGGACGGCGACCGCCGAGGGGGCGGTGCCGCCGCGGCCGTTGCGGGAGGCGATGGCGCCGTGCACGGACAGGACCGTGCGGACGTCCGGCGTCAGGTGGGTGGAGATCGCGGCGAACTGCTCGTCCGTCAGGTCGGACAGCTCGATGCCCTCGGCCTCGCAGACCTTGACGCAGGCGCCGGCCACCTCGTGGGCGACGCGGAACGGCACGCCCTGCTTGACCAGCCACTCGGCGATGTCGGTGGCGAGCGAGAAACCGGCCGGGGCGAGCTCTTCGAGGCGCTCGCGGTGCACGGTGAGGGTGGCGATCATGCCGGTGAAGGCGGGCAGCAGGACTTCCAGGGTGTCGCAGGAGTCGAAGACCGGCTCCTTGTCCTCCTGGAGGTCGCGGTTGTAGGCCAGCGGCAGCGCCTTGAGGGTGGCGAGCAGGCCGGTCAGGTTGCCGATCAGGCGGCCGGACTTGCCGCGGGCGAGCTCCGCGATGTCGGGGTTCTTCTTCTGCGGCATGATCGACGACCCGGTGGAGAAGGCGTCGTGCAGCGTGATGAAGCCGAACTCCTTGGTGTTCCAGATGATGATCTCCTCCGCGATCCGCGAGAGGTTGATGCCGATCATCGCGGTGACGAAGGCGAACTCGGCGACGAAGTCGCGGGAGGCCGTGCCGTCGATGGAGTTGCCCACCGAGCCGCGCTCGAAGCCGAGTTCGGCGGCGACGGCCTGCGGGTCGAGGCCCAGCGAGGAGCCGGCCAGCGCGCCGGAGCCGTACGGGGAGACGGCGGTGCGGGTGTCCCACTGGCGCAGCCGCTCGGCGTCCCGGCCGAGGGCCTGGACGTGGGCGAGCACGTGGTGCGCGAACAGCACGGGCTGGGCGTGCTGGAGGTGGGTGCGGCCGGGCATCGCGGTGTCCGGGTGGGCCTCGGCGAGGCCGACCAGGGCGTGCTGGAGGTCGAGGATCAGCGCGCCGATGGTCCTGGCGTGGTCGCGCAGGTACATCCGGAACAGGGTGGCGATCTGGTCGTTGCGCGAGCGGCCGGCCCGCAGCTTGCCGCCGAGGTCGGCGCCGAGGCGCTCCAGCAGGCCGCGCTCCAGGGCGGTGTGGACGTCCTCGTCGGCGACGGTGCCGACGAACGCGCCGGACTCGACGTCGGCCAGCAGCTGGTCGAGGCCGGCCAGCATGCCGTCCAGCTCGGCGTCGCCGAGCAGGCCCGCCTTGTGCAGGACCCGGGCGTGGGCCTTGGAGCCGGCGATGTCGTAGGGGGCGAGCCGCCAGTCGAAGTGGACGGAGGCGGAGAGCTTGGCGAGGGCCTCGGAGGGGCCGTCGGCGAAGCGCGCGCCCCAGAGGCGGACGTCTGCGGGCTTGTCGGCGGTCATCGCGTGGGCTCCTTCGAGGGTGGGTCCGGTTGTGGAGGCGCCCCGGCCGCCGTGGCGGATACGGCGACCGGGGCTGGCTACTGCTGGTCGATCAGGCCAGGTCGCGGCGGGCGGCGATCTTCGAGGACATGCCGAAGATCTCGATGAAGCCCTTGGACATGGACTGGTCGAAGGTGTCGCCGGTGTCGTAGGTGGCGAGGTTGAAGTCGTACAGCGACTGGTCGGACTTGCGGCCGTTGACGACGGCGCGGCCGCCGTGCAGGACCATCCGGATCTCGCCGGAGACGGCCTGGTTGGCCTCGTCGACGAAGCCGTCCAGGGCGCGCTTGAGCGGGGAGAACCACAGGCCGTCGTAGACCAGCTCGGCCCAGCGCTGCTCGACCTGCCGCTTGTAGCGGGCCAGCTCGCGCTCGACGGTGACGTTCTCCAGGGCCTGGTGGGCGGTGATCAGGGCGATCGCGCCGGGGGCCTCGTAGATCTCGCGGGACTTGATGCCGACGAGGCGGTCCTCGACCATGTCGAGGCGGCCGATGCCCTGGGCGCCGGCCCGCTTGTTCAGCTCCTCGATGGCCTGCAGGACGGAGACCTTGCGGCCGTCGATGGCGACCGGGACGCCGGCGTCGAAGGTGATGACCACCTCGTCGGCCTCGCGCGGGGTGGCCGGGTTCTGGGTGTACTCGTAGACGTCCTCGATCGGGGCGTTCCAGATGTCTTCCAGGAAGCCGGTCTCGACGGCGCGGCCGAAGACGTTCTGGTCGATCGAGTACGGGTTCTTCTTGGTGGTGACGATCGGGAGGTTCTTGGCCTCGGCGAAGGCGATCGCCTTGTCGCGGGTCATCGCGTAGTCGCGGACCGGGGCGATGCACTTCAGGTTCGGGGCCAGCGACTGGATGCCGACCTCGAAGCGGACCTGGTCGTTGCCCTTGCCGGTGCAGCCGTGGGCGACGGTGGTGGCGCCGTGCTTCTGCGCGGCGGCGACCAGGTGCTTGACGATCACCGGGCGGGACAGCGCGGAGACCAGCGGGTACTGGCCCTGGTAGAGGGCGTTGGCCTTGAGGGCCGGCAGGCAGTACTCGTTCGCGAACTCGTCGCGGGCGTCGGCGACCTCGGCCTCGACGGCGCCGCAGTCGAGCGCGCGCTGGCGGATGACGTCGAGGTCCTCGCCGCCCTGGCCGACGTCGACCGCGACGGCGATGACCTCGGCGCCGGTCTCCTCGGCGATCCAGCCGATGCAGACGGACGTGTCCAGACCGCCCGAGTAGGCGAGTACGACGCGCTCAGTCACGGCTTTCTCCTTCAGTACAGGTTTCATGCGGCGTTAGGCATAAGTATGCACGAGTGCGTATGCATTGCCAAACCGGTGGCACTCAGTGGGTCTGTCGCAGGTCGGGAGGGCTACTGCGACTTGGCCTGGGCGAGCTGCATCAGGTGGTCGGCGAGCGCCTGCCCGCCGGCCGCGTCGCGGCTGATCAGCAGCACGGTGTCGTCGCCGGCGATGGTGCCGATGATCTCGAACACCTCGGCGGTGTCGATCGCGGAGGCCAGGAACTGGGCGGCGCCGGGCGGGGTGCGCAGCACGACCAGGTTGCCGGAGGCGGTCGCGGAGACCATCAGTTCGCCCGCCAGCCGGGCCATCCGGGCCTCGCTGGCGGACTCGCCCATGGGGGCGCGCGGGGTGCGGTCGCCGCCCTCGGCCGGGACGGCGTAGATGAGCGCGCCGTCCCGGTTGCGGATCTTCACCGCTCCGAGTTCGTCCAGGTCCCGGGAGAGGGTGGCCTGGGTGACCACGAGGCCGTCGTCGGCGAGCAGTTTGGCCAACTGGCTCTGTGAGCGGACGGGTTGGCGGGTCAGCAGGTCCACGATCCGGCGGTGTCGCGCGGTGCGGGTCTGCGGGACCTGCGGCAGGGGGCCTGCCGTGGTCGACTCGGGGCGGGGTTCGGTCATAACTGATGATTCTCCTGAAAGACGCTCAGCTGTTCGCGTCGGGGGCCGTTTCGCGGACCGTTCGGAGGATCGCGGGCAGCGCGGCGAGGAACCGGTCGGCCTGCTCCTCGGTCAGGATCAGCGGCGGGACGAGGCGTACGGCGTCCGCGACGGCGGCGTTGACCAGGAAGCCGGCGTCCTGCGCGGCGGTCTGCACCTGGGCGGCGACCGGCCGGGTGAGCACGATGCCGAGCAGCAGGCCCTTGCCGCGGACCTCGGCGACCAGCGGGTCGCCGATCGCCTCGATGCCGTGGCGCAGGCGCTCGCCGAGCTTGCTGACGTGCTCCAGCAGGCCCTGCTCCTCGATGGTGCGCAGCACGGCGAGGCCGGCGGCGGCGACCACGGGGTTGCCGCCGAAGGTGGTGCCGTGCTGGCCGGGGGCGAGCAGTTCGCCGGCGTCGCCGAAGGCGAGCACGGCGCCGATCGGCAGGCCGCCGCCGAGGCCCTTGGCGAGGGTGACGATGTCCGGGTCGACGCCGTCCTCGGCCTGGTGGGCGTACCACTGGCCGGTGCGGCCGATGCCGGTCTGGATCTCGTCCAGGACCAGCAGGGTGCCGGTGGCGCGGGTGATCTCGCGGGCGGCCGACAGGTAGCCGTCGGGCATCGGGATCGCGCCGTTCTCGCCCTGGACGGGCTCGATGAAGACGGCGGCGGTGTCGGTGGTGACGGCCTGCCGGAGGGCTTCGACGTCGCCGAGCGGGACGTGCGTGACGTCGCCGGGCAGCGGCTTGAAGGGCTCCTGCTTGGCGGGCTGCGCGGTGAGCGCGAGGGCGCCCATGGTGCGGCCGTGGAAGGCGCCCTGGACGGAGACCAGGTGGGTGCGGCCGGTCAGCCGGGAGATCTTGAAGGCGGCCTCGTTGGCCTCGGCGCCGGAGTTGCAGAAGAACACCCGGGCCGGGCGGCCGGCCAACTCGACGAGCTTCTCGGCGAGTTGGACGGTCGGCTCGGCCATGAACAGGTTGGAGACGTGGCCCAGGGTGGCGATCTGGCCGGTGACGGCCTCGACGATCGCGGGGTGCGCGGTGCCGAGTGCGTTGACGGCGATGCCGCCGACCAGGTCGAGGTACTCGTTGCCGTCGGCGTCCCACAGCAGGGCGCCCTCGCCGCGCACCAGCGGGATGCGCGGGGTGCCGTAGTTGTGCATCAGGGTGTGCCGGTACCGCTCGGTGATGGCTGCGTTGCTGCTCGGTGTGTCGCTCATGCCAGGCCCCCCAGTACGGTGGTCTCGTCGTCGGGCACGACCATGGTGCCGATGCCCTCGTCGGTGAAGATCTCCAGCAGCAGGCTGTGCTGGACCCGTCCGTCCAGGACGCGGGCGGTGCCGACGCCGGAGCGGACGGCGCGCAGGCAGCCCTCCATCTTGGGGAGCATCCCGGTGGCCAGGGTCGGGAGCATCTCCTCCAGTTCGGAGGCGCTGAGCTGGCTGATCACGTCGTCGGAGTTCGGCCAGTCCTGGTAGAGGCCCTCGACGTCGGTGAGCACGACCAGCATTTCGGCGTCGAGCGCGACCGCCATGGCGGCGGCGGCCGTGTCGGCGTTGATGTTGTAGATGTGGCCGTCGGCGCCGCGGGCGATCGAGGAGATCACCGGGATGCGGCCGTCGGCGATCAGCGCCTTGACCGCGCCGGCCTCGATGTTGACGATGTCGCCGACCAGGCCGATGTCGACCTGTTCGCCGTCGACCACGGCGTAGCGCTTGACCGCCGTCATGGTGTGGGCGTCCTCGCCGGTCATGCCGACGGCGAACGGGCCGTGCGCGTTGAGCAGGCCGACGAGTTCGCGCTGGACCTGCCCGGCGAGCACCATCCGGACCACGTCCATGGTCTCGGGGGTGGTGACGCGCAGGCCGGCGGTGAACGAGGACTCCAGGCCGAGCCGGTCGAGCTGGGCGCTGATCTGCGGGCCGCCGCCGTGCACCACGACGGGGTGCAGGCCGGCGTAGCGGAGGAAGACCACGTCCTGGGCGAAGGCGGCCTTGAGCTCCTCGTCGACCATGGCGTTGCCGCCGAACTTGATGACGACGGTCTTGCCGTGGAAGCGCTCCAGCCAGGGCAGCGCCTCGATCAGGGTGCGGGCCTTGGGCAGGGCGGCGTTGCTGCGGGCCTGTTCGCCCTTGGGTGCGATCTGCATGGCGTGTGTCGATTCCCCCGGGTCAGCTGGAGTAGGCGCTGTTCTCGTGCACGTAGTCGGCGGTCAGGTCGTTGGTCCAGATGCTGGCGGAGGCCCGGCCGGCCTTCAGGTCGGCGGTGATGACGACCTCGCGGCCCTTCATGGAGACCAGGTCGCGGTCGTCGCCGACGCCGCCGCCCCGGCAGACCCAGACGCCGTTGATGGCGACGTCCAGCTGGTCGGGGTCGAAGGCGGCGGAGGTGGTGCCGATCGCGGACAGCACCCGGCCCCAGTTGGGGTCCTCGCCGTGGATGGCGCACTTGAGCAGGTTGCTGCGGGAGATCGTGCGGGCGACGTCGACGGCCTCGTCCTCGGTGGCGGCATTGACGATGTCGATCCGGATGTCCTTGGACGCGCCCTCGGCGTCGCCGATCAGCTGGCGGGCCAGGTCGGCGCAGACGGTGCGCACGGCCTCGGCGAACTCGCCCTGCTCGGGGTTGACGCCGGACGCTCCGGAGGCGAGCAGCAGCACCGTGTCGTTGGTGGACATGCAGCCGTCGGAGTCGACCCGGTCGAAGGTGGTGCGGGTGGCGTCGCGCAGCGCGGCGTCCAGGCCGGCGGCGTCGACGGCGGCGTCGGTGGTGACGACGACCAGCATGGTGGCCAGGCCCGGGGCGAGCATGCCCGCGCCCTTGGCCATGCCGCCGACCGTCCAGCCCGCCGGGGCGGTGACCTGGGCGGTCTTGTGCACGGTGTCGGTGGTCTTGATGGCGATCGCGGCGGCCTCGCCGCCGGTGCCGCCGAGTTCCTTCGCGGCCAGCTCGATGCCGGGCAGCAGCTTGTCCATCGGCAGCCGCTGGCCGATCAGGCCGGTGGAGCAGACCGCGACCTCGATCGCGCCGACGCCGAGTTCGGCGCCGACCTTCTCGGCGGTGGCGTGGGTGTCCTGGAAGCCCTCCGGGCCGGTGCAGGCGTTCGCGCCACCGGAGTTGAGGACGACGGCGGCCAGCTCGCCGTCCTTCAGCACCTGCCGGGACCACTTGACCGGCGCGGCCTGCACCCGGTTGGAGGTGAACACGCCGGCGGCGGCGCGCTGCGGGCCGTCGTTGACGACCAGCGCCAGGTCCGGGGTGCCGGACGCCTTGATGCCGGCGGTGACGCCCGCCGCGCGGAAGCCCTTGGCCGCGGTGACGCCGAGGTTCCGAGTGTCCGTCATGGTGCGACTCCATTCAGCGGGAGACCGAGCTCCTCGGGCAGTCCGAGGGCGATGTTCATGCTCTGCACCGCGCCGCCGGCGGTGCCCTTCACCAGGTTGTCGATCGCGCTGATCGCGATGATCCGCCCGGCGTACTCGTCCAGCACCACCTGCAGCACGGCGGCGTTCGAGCCGTAGACGGACGAGGTGTGCGGCCACTGGCCCTCGGGCAGCAGGTGGACGAACTTCTCGTCGCCGTAGGCCTGTTCGTACGCGGCGCGGAGCTGCTCGGCGGTGGTGCCGGGCCTGGCCTTTGCGGAGCAGGTGGCGAGGATGCCGCGCGGCATCGGGGCCAGGGTGGGCGTGAAGGAGACGGTGACCGGCTCGCCCGCGAGCGGGGTCAGGTTCTGCGCCATCTCCGGGGTGTGGCGGTGGCCGCCGCCGACGCCGTACGGGCTCATCGAGCCCATCACCTCGCTGCCCAGCAGGTGCGTCCTGGCGGCCTTGCCCGCGCCGGAGGTGCCGGACGCGGCGGTGATCACCGCCTCCGGCTCGGCCAGGCCCGCGGCGTACATCGGGAACATCGCCAGCGTCACGGCGGTCGGGTAGCAGCCCGGTACCGCGATCCGCTTGCTGCCCTTCAACGCCTCGCGGTGGCCCGGGAGTTCGGGCAGCCCGTAGGGCCAGGTGCCGGCGTGCGGGGAGCCGTAGAACTGCTCCCAGTCCGCCGAGGACGTCAGCCGGTGGTCGGCGCCGAGGTCCACCACCAGGACGTCCTCGCCCAGCTGGGCGGCGACCTCGGCGGACTGGCCGTGCGGCAGGCCGAGGAACACGATGTCGTGCCCCGCCAGCGTCTGCGCGTTCGTAGGCTCCAGCACCCGGTCGGCCAGCCCGATCAGGTGCGGCTGCAGCGCGCCGAAGCGCTGCCCCGCGTTGGAGCCGCCGGTCAGCGCCCCGATCTCCACCTCCGGATGCCCTTGCAGCAGCCGCAGCACCTCGCCGCCCGCATACCCGCTCGCTCCGGCGACAGCAACTCGCAATACCATGGCATTCCCTCCTGAATCCCAGCATGAATATACGCAGCTCGGCAAAATCATGCAAGAATGCCGACTGTCGTACCGGCTCCCCCGCGGTTGTCGTACCCGGGTTCTAGCGTGCCGCCATGACCGAACTCGCAGCACTGGCCCGCATACCGGGCGACAGCGCCTTCCCGGCGGAGCGGCTGACCTGCCACCCGCGACTGCCGCTGGCCGTCGCCACGTCGAGCGGCAGCCGCGCCGTCCGCGTTCTCGACCTCGCGGAGGGGCACCTGCGGGAGTTGGCCGTGCTCGACGTCGAACCGGGCACGTCCCCGTGGGGCGACTCGCGGCCGCAGACGGTCGCCTGGCACCCGCACCGGCCGCTGCTGGTCGTGGCGGACGGGGAGTCCCTGCTGCGGTGGGCCGCCGACGGGTCGGCCGATCCGGTGCGCACCCCGGCCGGGACGGCGTACGACGCCCTGGCGTTCAGCCCGGACGGCGGGACGCTGTGGGCCGCGCCGTCCGCCGAGGACGGCTGGGAGCGATCGGACGTCCTCGACCCCGGCACCGGCGCGGTCACCGCCACCGCCCGGCAGTGGGACACCGGCGTCTCCGTCCACCCCTCCGGCGCGCTGGTCGCCACCCTGTCCAGCGACCAGGGTGCCACGTCCTGCCTGTTCGCCCGCCCCGGCGACGGCCCCGCGTCGGCGATGCGGACGCTGCGGCAGACGCTGATCCTGGACGTCGACGGCTACGGCGCCCCGCTGTTCAGCGCCGACGGGCGGCACGTCGCGGTCCGCGGCAACGCGTACGTCGACTCGCTGGACGTCTTCGCCTTCCCCTCGCTGCGGAGCGTCCTGTCGACGACGCTCTCCGAGGACCGCTCGGTGGAGTGGCCGCACGACAACCTCGCCTGGGACGCCCGGCCCGGCACGCTGTGGATCGGCACGCCCACCGGCTCGCTCCTCGAACTCGACGTCGAGTCCGAGGAGGCCACCGAGCACGCCTCCCCCGACGACGTCCCGGTCTCCGCCCTGGCCGCCACCGCGACCGGCGACCTGCTGGTCGCCCGCGCCGACGGCGGACTCGTCCTGCTGTCGGTGCGGGCTGATGCTCCCGCCCCCGCCGTCGAACCGAACGACGACGTCGCGGTGTTCCTCGCAGGGACGGAAGACGCTCCGCTGGAAGGCGAGTTGGACGACCACCTCGTCCTCACCGACGGCACCCGCGACTGGACGGACGACGACCTCGCCACGGTGACGGAGACCGCCCCCGGCGATCCGACCTGGCTCCGGATCCAGGCCTCGATGAACCGGTTCCGGGCCGAATCCGGGACCTGACGCCCGATCGGCCCGGGGCGGGTCGCGGTGCATAGGATCGCCGGCATGGCACTGCGACCCGCCCATCTGATCATCAAGGCCGTCGACCCGGTGGCGGTCGGCCGTTTCTGGGCGCAGGCCCTCGGCTGGACCGCCCACCACCCCGGTGTGACCACGTACGTCGCGCCGCCCGGCGAGCTGGTGTGGCCGCACCCCACCGCCGTCGGCCTCGACCTGGTGCCCGTCCCGGAGGCCAAGGGCCCGGTCAAGAACCGCACCCACCTCGACCTCGCCACCCACTCCCCCGCCCACCAGGCCGAACTGGTCGCCCGTCTGCTGGCGCTCGGCGCGACGCCGGTCGATCTCGGCCAGGGCGACGTCCCGTGGACGGTCCTCGCCGACGTCGAGGGCAACGAGTTCTGTGTGCTGGAGCCCCGCGAGGTCTACCGGGACACCGGCCCGATCGCCGCCGTCGTGGTCGACTGCGCGGACCCGCGGGCGATGGCCCGGTTCTGGGGCGGGGCGATCGACTGGACGGTGCACGAGGTCGCCGACACCCACGCGTCGCTGCGCGCCGCCGCCGGAACCGGCCCCTACCTGGAGTTCCTCCGCTCCACCGACGGCCGCCTCGCCCCCGACCGCCTCCACCTCGACCTGCTGCCCGGCGGCGACCCGTCCGCCGAGGTCGCCCGCCTGCTGGACCTCGGCGCGACGCCGGTCGACCTCGGCCAGGGCGACGTCCCGTGGACGGTGCTGGCAGACCCGGAGGGGCACGAGTTCTGCGTGCTCGCGCCGCACTGACGCGTAGGGCGCAGGCAGCCGCGGCACTCCTCGCGAGAACGGAAGTCGCGCCGCCGGAGGGCGAGTTGGAGAAGCACCTCGGTGTCACCGACAGCACCTGCACCGGGGCCGACCTCGACACGGCCGTGTCGCCCGCCCGGCTGCGGGGCCGGTCGGCGCCGCCGCCCTAGAGTGACCGCATGGCCACGGACAGCGACGCCGCCGGCACTGCGCCCGAGGGGGCGTACAGCTCCCCGGGGCGGCTGGTCGCGCTGTCCGACAGCGTCTACGCGATCGCCCTGACCCTGCTCGTGCTGAACATCTCCGTGCCGGGCGGGCTGGAGCACGCGCAGTTCACGCACGCGCTCCACGACGTGTGGCCCCGACTCGGCACGTACGGCCTGAGTTTCGTCGTCATCGCCGCGCTGTGGCGGGACCACCGGCAGATCTTCGAGTTCGTCGGGCGGGTCGACCGCGCGTCGATCCAGCTGACGCTGGCGAGTCTCGGCGCGGTGGCACTGCTGCCGTTCCCGACGGCCATGCTGTCCGACTACGGGGGGCGCGAGCCGCTGGTGGTGACGTTCTACGCCGCCACGATCTGCGCGGCCAACCTGCTGCACCTGCTGCTGTTCGTCAGACTCCTGCGGCACGCCCCGCTGCGTGCCCGCGCGATCCCGCGGCGGGTCGTCCGGAGCACGGCGGTGGACCATGCCGGGACGATCCTGATCGCCGCGGCGACCGCGGCGGTCGCGTGGGCCGTCTCGCCCACCGCCGGGCTCTCCATGTGGCTCGCCGCGCTCCCGTGCGGCCTCGTGGCCCGCAGGATGCGGCGGCCGTGGTGAGCGGCGGCGGACCGGTCAGGCGTCCGGCTGAGTGACCGTCAGTCCCCAGTGCACGTCCGGCGCCGAGGCCGTGACCCCGACCTGGAAGGAGCGGCTCGTCTCGGCCGCCACCACCACCGAACCCAGGCCGACCGTGTCGGCGGGGCAGGCGACGGTGAACTCCACCGGGGTGAGGTCGCCGTAGGACGGGGTGAAGCGGACCTGCACCTCGCCCGCGCTGCCGCTGCCGCCCCGGCAGCCGACCGTCACCGTGGCGGGCATCGAGTTGCCTGCGACCGTGACGGCCCCGCCGTCACCGATCCAATCCGGGATCCACAGCACCCCGTCGGGCCCCGGGTGCGGCAGGATCTGCCCCGTCCCGGGCGTCCCGTGCTCGGCGCTCCCGCTCTGCCCGGCGAACGCCGGCCCCACCGCCACCGCGGCGCCCGTCACGGCCGCCAGCGCGGCCGTCAGCGCAGCCGTCCTGGCGAAAGTCGTCCGCTTCATGGTTTCCCCCTCCGTCACCGCCGGGCCCGAACGGCCCGACGTGTCCGAACAGTCTCGTGGCCGCCGACGGGGCCCGCGTGAGTACGGATACTCAAGTGCCGGGTGCGCGGCCGACGGCCCGGCCGGCCGTCAGGCGTTGGCGTCGGTGGAGGCCCGGACCACCAGTTGCGGGGCGAAGCGTTCCACGTTCTCCGCCCGTTCCCGCGCCGACGCCTGGAGCAGGGTGAGCGCCCGTTCGGCCATCGCGGCGAGCGGGTGGCGGATGGAGGTGATGGGCGGGTCGAGGAGTTCGAGTATCTCGGTGTCGTCGAAGCCGGTGACGGCGATCTCCCCGGGGACGGACACGGCCGAGCGCTGCAGGGTGGAGACCAGGCCGACGGCGAGGACGTCCGCCCCGCAGACGACGGCGTCGATCTCGTCGCGCCGCTCGGCGATCCGGCGTCCGGCGGTGCGACCGGCGTCGGTGGTGAAGCTGGGGAGCAGCACGGTGGCGGCGCCGTCGCCGCGGGCGGAGGTGAACGCGGCGAGGCGTTCCGCGCCGGAGGAGGAGGCCTGGTCGGCGGCGACCAGGGCGATCCGGTGGCGGCCGAGGGTGTCGAGGTGGTCGAGGAGCAGGCGCATCGCGGCGGCGTTGTCGAGGGTGACGGCGACCGTTCCGGAGCGGCGCGCCCAGCGGTCGAACTGGACGACGGGGGCCCGTTTGGCGGCGGCGCGGACGGCGGGGCCGGAGCCGGCGGCGGAGACGGGGACGACGACCAGGCCGTCGACGCGTCCGCTGAGCAGGGTCTCGATCTGTTCGGCCTCGATGTCGACGGAGTTCGCGGCGTCGGAGACGACGAGTTGGCCGCCGGCGGCGCGGACCTGCTGGGCGATGGCGTCGGCGAGCTGGACGAAGTAGGGGTTGGCGAGGGAGGGGACGACGACGCCGACGGTGCCGGTGGTGCCGGTGCGCAGGGCCCGCGCGGAGTGGTTGGTGCGGTAGCCGAGTTCGCGGGCGGCGTCCTCGACGCGGCGGGCGAGTTCGGGGTCGACGTTGCGCGGGGTGCCGGCCAGGACGCGCGAGGCGGTCGCGCGGGAGACGCCCGCGGCCGCGGCCACATCGAGGAGTCGGGGCGCTGTCACTGGGGTCCTCCCCGGTCGGGAACGGTGCCAAGAGGCGTGGTCGGTCATGGTGTTGGCGGCGGCCTTGGTGGGTGCGCCGACGCGGGTCCGATGTCGAAACGGTGTCGGCGCGGTCTCGGATCGGTCGGCCGCGGACCGGTGCGCCCGAGTCGGCGGAATGCGCAGCACGAGGGTACTTGACGGTGGGTGAGGGCTGGGCCAGAGTGTGGGAGATCGATCTCCCATGGAGCTCCCGAGGAGCACAGATGCCGTCCATCACCGTCGTCGGTTCGGTCAACCGCGATCTTGTGCTGACCGTTCAGGACCTGCCGCGACCTGGCGAGACCGTGCTCGCGGAGCGCTTCGTGGAGGGCGTCGGCGGCAAGGGCGCCAACCAGGCCGTGGCGGCCGCCCGGCTCGGTTCGCGGGTACGGCTGGTGGCCCGGGTCGGGGCGGACGCGGAGACGATCCTGCGGGCGCTGGCCGCCGAGGGCGTGGACGTCGCGGCGGTGCTCCCGGCCGAGGACGCCAGCACCGGGATCGCCTCGGTGGTGGTCGACCATGCGGGCGAGAACACCATCGTGGTCAACCCGGGCGCGAACGCGGCGCTCACGGTCGCCGACCTTCCGGCCCAACTGGCCTGCGCGGGCGAGGTGTTGCTGGTGCAGCACGAGATCTCACCCGAGGTGGTCGCGGCGGCGGTGCTGCGGGCGCGGGAGCAGGGCGGCCGGGTCGTCCTCAACCCGGCCCCGGCGCGGCCGGTCGCGTCCGAGGTGCTGGCGGCCGTGGACGTCCTGGTCCCCAACCTGGGCGAGCTCGCCACCCTGCTGGGCGTCGAGCGACCGACCGGTCCGGACGGCGCCCGCGAGCTGCTGGAGAGCGTCCAACTGCCGTGCGACGCCGTAGTGGTGACGCTCGGAGCGGACGGGGCGCTGGTCAAGCAGCCCGGCCGCCCGGCCGTCCACCTGCCCGCGCCGGTGGTGGACGCCGTCGACACGGTCGGCGCCGGCGACACCTTCTGCGGGGCGCTCGCCGACTCCCTCGCCCGCGGCAGCGACCTGCTCGCCGCCGCCGAACGCGCCGTCCGGGCAGCCTCGTTGGCGGTCACCGGGCTCGGCGCGCAGTCCTCGATGCCGTCCGCGGCGCAGCTCGACCCCCCACCCGCCTGCTGACCGCACGGCAGCAATCTTTCCAACTCGACTCTACTCAGCCTTTTCTGACGAATCGTCAGCTTCCCTGTACCACCGGTTCAACGGAGAACACCCATGCGCAGCCTCAAGCTCGGACTGTTCGAGAACGCCCAGACCAACGCGAGCGGCACCGCCACCTGGCGGCACCCCGACAGCCGTCGGCACGAGTTCGACACGCTCGGCTACTGGCGCGAGGTCGCGCAGCTCTGCGAGGACGCCAAGTTCGACTTCCTGTTCCTGGCGGACGCCTGGGGCTGGTCGGAGATCAACGGGGTGCGCCCGCCGATCGCCACCGAGGAGACCCTCGACCTGCCGCGCCTGGACCCGTTCGTGGTCGCCTCGGCGCTGCTCGCCTCGACCACCGACCTGGGCCTGGTGGTGACGGGCTCGGTGCTGGTGGAGCCGCCGTACGCGTTCGCCCGCCGCCTGGCCACCCTGGACCAGCTGTCCGGCGGCCGGCTGGGCTGGAACATCGTCACCACCGGCACCGCCGACACGGCCGTGAAGGCGTTCGGGATGGACATGGTGGCGCACGACGACCGGTACGCGATGGCCGAGGACTTCCTGGAGCTGGTCTACAAGTACTGGGAGGGCGCCTGGGAGCCGGACGCCCTGGAGAAGGACAAGGCGGGCCGGTTCGCCGACCCGGCGAAGGTGCACCTGGTCGAGCACGAGGGCCCGTACTTCCGTTCGCGCGGCTACGGCAACACGTCGCGTTCCCCGCAGGGCACCCCGGTGCTGTTCCAGGCGGGCGCGTCCCCGGCGGGCCGCCGGGTCGGCGGACGGCACGGCGAGTGCATGTTCGTCGGCAGCGGCAGCGTCGAGCAGTTGGCGGGCCACACCAGGGCGATCCGCGAGGAGGCGGTGAAGGCCGGCCGCTCCGCCGACCAGGTCAAGGTCATGTCGGCGTTCTCCTGCGTGGTCGGCGCGACCACCCAGGACGCCGAGCGCCGCTGGCAGCGGATCCTGGACGCGCAGCGCCCGGAGGTCACCGTGGCCTCGTACGCGATGTTCACCGGCCTGGACCTGTCCTCGTACGCGCCGGACACCCCGATGAGCGAGCTGTCCACCGAGATGTCCCAGACCCAGGTCGCCCGGTTCGCCGGCAAGACGGTCGGCGACGTGCTCGCCGACTGGCACACCCACGGCGTCGGCGCCCGTCCGGTGGTCGGCACCGCCGAGGAGATCGCCGACGAGATCTGCGCGCTCGCCGAGGGCGCGGACCTGGACGGCTTCCTGCTCTCGCCGCCCGTGCAGCCCGCGTCGACCGTCGAGTTCGTCGAGTCGGTGCTGCCGATCCTGCGCGCCCGCGGCGTGTTCCGCGGCGAGTACGCGGACGGCGAGTCGCTGCGCGAGCGCCTGACCGGCGCCGACGACCGGGCGCTGCCGGCCAGCCACCCGGCCGCCCGGTACCGCCACTGACCCACCCCCACCCGTGACGAGAGGACGGCGACGGCCATGGCCATTCCCGCCCCCCACCCCACCACCGCACCGGAGCGCAGCGGCCCGGACCTGAGTGCGGACGTGCTGCGCCGGGCCTTCGGGGCGTACCCCACCGGTGTGGTCGCGATCGGCGCGCTGCGCGACGGCGCGCCGGACGGGTTCGCGGCGAGCTCGTTCGTGTCGATCTCGCTGGAACCGCCGATGATCGCGGTCAGTGTGGCCCGCACCTCGACCACCTGGCCGCGCCTGGCGGACCTGCCGGTGCTGGGGCTGAGCGTGCTCAGCCACGGCCAGGGCGCGCAGTGCCGCCGGCTGGCGTCCCGGGCGGGCGACCGCTTCGAGGGCACCGACTGGCAGGCGACGGCGGACGGCGCCGTGCTGATCGAGGGCGCCGCGCTGTGGCTGACCGCCACGGTCGGCGCGGTGTACGACGGCGGCGACCACGAGATCGTCCTGATGAAGCTGCTCACCGCCGAACTGTTCCCCGGCGTGGAGCCGCTGGTGTTCCACACCAGCCAGTTCCGCGAGCTGTCCCCGCATGCCTGAGTCCGTCCCGACCCGCCTGTCCGGCACCGTCGTCCACGGTGCCGGACGGGGCCGGGGGCTGGGCTTCCCCACCGCCAACGTCTCCCCCGACCCCGGTTCGGACGTTCCACCGCCCGCCGTCTACAGCGGCTGGCTGGCCCGCCCGGCCACCGGTGGCGTGCACCGCGCGACGATCAGCATCGGCACCAACCCCACCTTCGAGGACGGTCCGCTGATCCACACCGAGGTGTACTGCCACGACACGTCGGACGACCTGTACGGCGAACGCGTCGAACTCCGGTTCGTCGCCCGGATCCGCGACACCGTCCGGTTCGCCTCGGTGGACGAGCTGCTGCTCGCCGCCCGGGCGGACGTCCGCCGCTCGGAGGCACTGCTCGACTCTGCGCACGGCCGCCGCGCGCGGCCGGTCTTCACCTGACGTTCCGTCAGTTTCCTTTCCCCACAAGCCCGGTCGGCCCCGCTCTCCCGCTTCCCCCGTAGCGGGGCCGGCCGCTCCTCCCCCTCCTCGCTCCGAACGAACAAAGGTGTGAGCAATGAGCGCATTCCACTGGCTGAACGAGCAGTTCAGCTTCTTCGGACTCCCCGTCTACTGGTCCGACTTCCTGGGCAACATCCTGGCGCTCGCCACCGTCTGGCTGGCCCTGCGGCGGTCCCTGGTGGCCTGGCCGGTGCAGATCCTCGGCTCGGTGTTCCTGCTGATCGCCAGCCTGAACGTGCACCTCGGCGGCAACGCCGCCCGGCAGGTCGTCATCATCGTGTCGGCGACCTGGGGCTGGGCCACCTGGAAGCGCAGCCGCGAGAAGGAGGGCAGCATCAACGTCCGCTGGGCGACCTGGACCGAGCGCACCGTCCTGATAGCCGCGATGGCGCTCGGCACCGGGGCGTTCGCCGGGCTGCTCAAGGCGACCGACGCCTCGTTCTACCCGGGCGCGCCGTGGTGGATGGTCCTCGCGGACGCCTGGATCTTCGTCGGCTCGATCCTCGCCATGTACAGCCAGGCCCGCCGCTACATCGAGTTCTGGTTCGTCTGGCTGGCCGTGGACCTGGTCGGCGTGCCGCTGGCCATCCACTCGGAGCTGTACTTCTCCGGCATCGTCTACGGCATCTTCTTCGTCATGGTGCTGCTGGGCATCCGCGACTGGGCCTCCCGCAGCCAGCCGCAGGACATCGCCTCCCCGCTGGAGCCGGCCGTCCAGGTCGAGAGCCGCGACGAGAACCGGCACTCCGCGCACTGACCCCCACCGCCCGCGGCAGGTCGGCCCCACCCCCATGGGGGCCGGCCTGCCGCGACGTGTGCGTCAGGACGCCCGGAGCGCCCGGTGGACGGCCGCGATCAGGCGGTGGTTCTCCGGGCCCGCGCCGTACCGGGACGGGAAACCGAAGCGCCGACGGTTGTAGGCGTAGGCGAGACCGGTGGCCGGGTCGGCGAATCCGAGCGAGCCGGTGGCGCCGCTGTGGCCGAACGCGTCGAGGCTCAACGGGCGGAAGATCCCGGTGAGTTGCTCGAAACCGAGGCCGAACGCGTCCTCCAGTCCGGTGCACAGGTCGATGCCGTGGAACTGCGGACGGGCGAACTCGGCGACGGTCTCCGGCTTCAGCAGCGGGGCCCGGCCGTCCAGCTCCCCGATCGCCGCCGCGTACATCCGCGCCACGCCGCGCGCGGTGCCGACGCCGCCGGCCGAGGCCTGCCCGAGGGCGCGCACCGCACGGGTGTTGGCGAACTCCACCAGGTCGGTCGGCGCGGGCCCGTTCCGGTTGCCGGCGGCGGCGACGATGCTGGTCGGGTCGAGCGTCCGGGCCGCCAGCTGCTCGGCCTCCTCCGGCGTCGGCACCAGCGGCAGCGTCTCGGCGCGGCGCGCCTCCAACTCCTCGGGCAGGCCGAGGTAGAAGTCCAGCCCGTACGGGGCGCGGACCCGCTCCTCGAAGATCTCCTGGATCGAGCGGCCGGTCACCCGCCGCACCACCTCGCCGGTCAGCGCGCCGATCACGAACGCGTGGTAGCCGTACCCCGATCCCGGCTCCCAGAACGGCCGTTGGGCCGCCAGCCGGGCCGCGATCAGCCGGTCGTCGGCGAGTTCCTCGGCGGTGAAGCCGCCGTCCACGCCGACCACGCCGGAGCGGTGCGCGAGCAGCTCGCGCAGCGTCAGGCGGTCCTTGCCGTGCGCGCCGAACTCCGGCCAGTACGAGGCTACTTCGCGGTCCAGATCGAGCACGCCGTCCTGCACCAGGAGCGCCACCACCAGGTGCGCCGCGCCCTTGGAGATCGAGAACACGTTCATCAGCGTGTCGGCGTCCGTCCCGCCGCCGGCCCACAGGTCGACCACCCGCCGCCCGCCGACGTGCACCGCCAACTGCGCCTCCGGCGCGACGTGCATCTCGCCCAGCACCGCGGCGAATTCGTCCCGCACACCCTCGAACCCCGCCGCCACGGCGCCCTGCACCGCATCGCCCCGCACCGCATCACCCTGCACCGCATCACCCTGCCGCGCCATCGCCGCGCCCCCGCTCGTCCGCTCACCCGGCCGTCCGTCGACCGAAGAGCCCAACTACCGTTCCCCCACGAAGATTCCCACCTCCGACGAGCTGCCAGGATCATCCTGTGACCACCGCCTTCCACCTCGACCGCACCCTGGCCGCCCGCCCCTTCGCCGACGGCCGCGTCCTCGACTGCGCCACGTGAGGTGCGCAGTGCGATGATCAGGGGGTGGCCGAACCGGTGATCCGTCCGCGACAGAACGACGACCTGCCCTCCTGCGTCCGGGTGTTGGCCGCCGTCCACCGGGCCGGCGGGTACCCGGCGGTGTGGCCGACCGAGCCGGAACGTTGGTTGACGCCGCGGGAGTTGATCGGCGGGTGGGTCGCTGTCGACGGGCCGGCCGTGCTCGGGCATGTGGCGCTCACCCGTGCGAAGCCCGGCCTGGCCGCGGCGGCCGGGCTCCCGGCCGAGCAGCTCGCGGCCGTGGCACGGCTGTTCGTCGACGTGTCGGCCCGCCGGACGGGGCTGGCCTGTGCGCTGCTGGACCGGGCGGTGCAAGCGGCGACCGAGGGCGGGTGCCGGCCGGTGCTGGAGGTCGCGTCCGACGCCGCGGGAGCCATCGCGCTGTACGAGCGGGCCGGGTGGCGGCACCTGGGCACCGCGCCCGGGGGCTGGCTCACGGCCGCCGGGCAACCCGCTGTGGTCCGCACCTATCTCGGCCCGGCCTGACCTTCGCCCGGTCTGACCTTCGCCCGGTCTGACCTTCGCCCGGCGCCGTCCACTACTCGTGGGACGATACGAAAACCGGTTCGCCTGAGGTCGGCGGTTCAGGAGAGACTTCCTGGTCGCGATCGGTGCGCCGATCACCGCCGTCCCTGAGCCCAAGGTTTCGCATGACCGTTCCCGCCCCGCCCGACCGCCCCGAGTCCGAGCCCACCGTCGAGGCCGCACCGGCCGCCGCGCTGGCCGTCGAAACCGCGGCGGCGGCGCAGCCCGTCAAGAACCCGTGGGCCGCGCCGGATCCGAACGCGGTCCCGCCGGTGGCGCAGGCACCGGTCGCGGCGGGCGGGTACTGGCAGCAGCCGTTCACCGCCCCGGCCCCGCAGGCGCGGAACGGCATGGGCGTGACGGCGCTGGTGCTCGGGATCGTCGCCGTGGTGCTCTCGCTGCCGCTGATCCTGTTCTGGTTCACCTGGCTGCCCGCCCTGCTCGCGGTGATCTTCGGCATCATCGGCATGAACCTGGCCCGCAAGGGCCTGGCCACCAACCGGGGGTTGGCGCTGACCGGCGTCGTCCTGGGCGGCGTGGGCCTGCTGGCGTCCGTCGGCACCGGCGTCCTCGCCGTCGTCGAGCTGCGCGACACCATCCGCGAGCACGACCGCACGGTGCAGGAGCAGCAGCACAGCACGGCCGAGCGGCAGCGCCTCGCGGACGAGCAGCGGCAGCGGAGCGCCGCCGAGCAGGAGGCGAAGGCCGCCGACGAGCGGGCCCGTCGCCTGTCCTTCGGCGGGACCTACACCTACCCCGACGGCCTGAAGGTCACCATGGCCCGGCCGACGGCCACCACGCCGAGCCGCAGCGGCGGCGCACAGCTCCCCGAGGACGCGACGTTCGTGCAGGTTCAGGTGACGGTGGTCAACACCACGTCCGCCGAACTGTCGCTGTACGGCTCGGGCCTGCTCATCGTCAAGGACGCCAACGGCACCCTGCTGCACCCGCTGTTCGGCGGCGGCCAGTACAAGGGCCTGCCGCAGTCCCTCGCGCCCGGCCAGGAGGCGACCGCACTGGAGACGTACGGCCTGCCGAACGCCTCGGCCGACCCGTTCTCGCTCCAGTTCACCCACGGCACCCGGCTGGAACGCAAGGACGTGATCTGGACGGGCGCCCCGCCGCACTGATCCACCGCCCTTCCCCCGCACCGGAGTTGCCCCCGTGACCGCCCTCTCCGAGCTCGCCGCCCTCGGCGAGCCCGCCCTCGCCGTCGCCGACCCCGCCCGCCGGCTGCTCGCCGTGGCGTGCGCCGACGAGTACGGCGACGCCATGACGCTCGGCCTGTTCGAGACCGGTGCCCGGCCCCGGCTGCTGCGCCGGACCGACTGCGCGTACCCCGTCCACGCGCTGGCGTTCCACCCGGGCAAGCCGCTGCTCGCGGTGGGCATCGGCGACTACGACGGCGGCTACCACTTCGAGGGCCAACTGCTGCTGCTGGGCCTCGACAACGGCACCGAGCGGGCGATGTTCGCGCACGACTGGGGCCGCCAGGTGCTCGCCGCCGAGTGGCTGGACGACACCCGGCTGCGCCTGCACCTCGCCCCGCACGACGACTACAAGGACGACGCCGCGCACCGGGAGGCCCACGTGGTCGTCCTGGAGTGCCCCGACTGGGTCTCCGCCCTCGGCCGCACCGTCCCGGACGACCGCCTCCGGGGCCCGCGCGTCCCCTTCCCGCGCCCCGACCACCGTTCCGCCGACCACCGTTCCGCCGAACACCGTTCCGCCGAACACCGTTCCGCCGAACACCGTTCCCCAGACCACCGTTCCCCAGACCACCGTTCCGCCGCCCGCGAGTTGGCGAACCGGCTGCTCGACCCGCCGGCCGGGCGCCACCACCGCTGACCGTCCGGAGACGCGCGCCGCGCGCTCAGCGGCAGAGCTCCTGGATCGTGTCGTCGAACCCGGGGAACTCCGCGGCCGCCTCCTCGATCACCTCGGCGGGCGACTGCCTCCGCCCGGCCGCCAACTCCTCGGCGACGGAAAGGAGTTCGGGCCACGTCCGGGCGGTCCGGCACTGTCGGGGTTCGGCGGCCTCGGTGGGCCCGCAGCCGCCTGCCAGCAGCCACAGGAAGGCCGCCGGGTCGCGGGCCACCACGGCGGTCCCGCCCTCGGAGCCGAGATGGACGACCGGTTGCTCGTCCAACGGCCGCCCCGCACGGACCAGCCAGAACGCCGCGAACCCGCCGCTGCCGTCCTGTCCGAACACCCGGAACTCCCGGCCGTCCGTCTCCTCGTTGCCCGTCCAGGCCCGGAACCAGAAGGCGGTGTCCTCGGCGGACAGGAACCCCGGGTACGGCTCGAAGTCGATCCGGTCGCCCGCTCCGCCCAGGACGGCGGCCGTCACGGCGGCCAGTGCGGCGGGGAACTGTCGGCCATCCGCGCTGTTCACGGGTCCCGAGCCTACGGCCTGCCTCCGTCCCCGCGTACGAACTGGCGGACCGGCCGTTCGGGCGGGCGGTTCTCGGGGAACGACCGAGTGCATGACGATTGCTCACCGCTTGACCGGCACCGGCGACCACCACGTCCTGGTCCTCCACGACTGGTTCGGCACCAGCGCCGGCTGGGGCCCGTTCCTCGACTACCTCGACGGCGACGCCTTCAGCTACGCCTTCCTCGACTACCGCGGCTACGGGCAGCGCAAGGACGTCGCCGGCGCGTACACGCTCGCCGAGATCGCCGCGGACGCGCTCGCCCTGGCCGATCAACTCGGCTGGGAACGCTTCTCCCTGGTCGGCCACTCGATGGGCGGGAAAGCGGCCCAGCAGGTCCTTGCCGAGGCGCCGCTGCGGGTGCGCAAGCTGGTCGGCCTGGCCCCGGTGCCGGCCGGGGCGTACCCGCTGGACGAGGCGGGCGAGGCGCTGTTCTACGGCGCCGCCGAGGACCCGGAGAAGCGCCTCGCGATCCTCGACCTGGTCACCGGGCAGCGGGCCGGCCGGATCTGGCTGGAGCGCATGGTCAACCAGTCGCTCCGGCTGTCCAGCCCCGAGGCGTTCGGCGGCTACGTCCGCGACTGGGCGACGGCCGACCTGGAGCAGCGGATCAGCGGCAACCCGGTGCCGGTCAAGGTGATCGTCGGCGAGCACGACCTCGCCCTCACCGCCGACGTGATGCGCGGCACCTTCCTCACCCACTACCCCAACGCCGAACTCGAGGAGCTGGGCGGCAGCGGCCACTACCCGATGTACGAGACGCCGGTGGCCCTCGCGGCGTCCCTGGAGGGCTTTCTCCACAACTGACGCCGCAGCCGACGCCGCAGCTGACGCCCCGCTTGGGGCGGCCGGTCCGGGCTCAGCGGTGCGGCGGCTGCCCGCCGCCGGGCCCGGCCAGGCCGAACCGTGCGGCCAGCCACCGGGTCCGCTCGGCCGCCGGGACGCTGCCGTCCACCGTGACGACGTCGAGGCCGTGCCGCTCCGCCTGGCGGCGGACCTCCCGGTCCCACAGGGCGTCGCGCGCCAACCGGAGCGCCAGCAGGTCCGAGGGGTCGCCGCTGCCCCAGGTCGCCCGGGCGCGCTGCCGGTCGGCGTAGCGCGCCCGGAGGGCCTCGGCGCGGAACTCGGGTGTGGGCAGCAGGAAGACTGCCTGTTCGGGCCGGGTGAGCAGCGGTGCGAGGTGGTCGGGCAGGATGCCGAAGTAGTCGACCACGACGAGCCGTTCGGCCGTTCCGCGGCCGCAGCGGCCGCAGCGCTCGCAGAGCTCGTCGAGGTCGTCGAGGTCGTCGACGAGGAAGTCGACGGTCTCGCCGTGCAGGCCCGCCATCGACCGGAACACCTGCTCCGGCGTCCGCCCCTCCCACCCGCCGCCCGGCGGCGTGCCGCGGAGTGCGGCCAGGTGCGGGTGGCGTTGCGGCGTGCAGCGGGCGAGCCAACTGTGTTCCGCGCGATCGCCGTTGAAGATCTCGACGCCGTACTGTTCGGCGAGCGCGCGGGCCGCCGTGCTCTTTCCGGCCGCTGTCCCGCCTGCGATCCAGCGGACCTGGGCGAGCCTCTCGGCCGTTGTGTCGGGCGGGAGTTGAGTGTTCACACGGCCATGGTCCCGGTGCCGTCAAGCCGTTGAGCCGTCAGGCCCTGTGGCCGTCAACCCGCCCCAGGCATCAGGCGCAGCAGTTCGGCCACCGGCAACGCCGGGTTGGCCGCGGCGCTCTGGGCGGTCACCGGGTCCGAGTCGTCGAGCATGGCCAGGAGTTGGGGCAGCGGAAGGGCCGGATGGGCGGCGGCCTTGCGGCGGGCGCGGGCGTCGCGCAGGCAGGCGGTGAGGGTGGCCCCGTCGGCGGCGGGGTGGTCGGCGAGGGCGCGCAGGGTGGCGACGTTGTGGTCGGCGTGGACGAGTTCGGCGAGCAGGTCGGTACTCGCATCGGGGTTGGCAGCGATTCCGGCCGCGACGGCGCGGCCGTGCCGTCGGCGCATGGCTCTCAACTGCCCGTCGTCCAGGCCGGGGTGGGGGGCGACGGCGGCGGCGACCTTGGCGACGGGGTCGGCGGCGAGCAGGTCGCGGACGGGGTCGGGCAGGTCGCGGCGGAGTGCGGTGAGGCGGCGCAGTTCGGGGTTGGCGGCGGTGGCCGTCGCGTCCAGTTCGGCCCGGGTGGCGGCGGCGATCCGGGGCGGCAGCAGCGGCCCGAGCCGAACGGTGCCGCACAGCCGGTCGAGGACGTCCAGCGCGATCAGCGGATGGTGGGCGGCACTTCGGCGTACCTCGTCGGACGGGTCCTCGGCCAGGCGCCGCAGCAGTTCGTCCCCGATCGCGGGGTTGCTCGCCAGTGGCTCGCGCACCCAGATCGCCGGGTCGGCGGCGAGCGCGGCGTAGGCGTGTGCGGGCAGGTCGGTGCGGGCGGCGAGTCTCTCCCGCAGGAACGCCGACGGGGCGTCGAGGTACCGCATCGCCGCGGCGACGGGCGTGGCCGGGTTCCAGAGCACGACTCTCAGGATCATGTGCCGGGCGTACTGGTGTGTCCCGTCGCACGCCGCGCCACCGGGCAGGGTGCAGTCCGGGTCCGGGCAGTCCGGCGGGTGCACCCAGGGGACGGGGTGTCGCGCACAGGTGTCGCAACTCGCCAGCGGTGGACGGTCGTTGATCAGGTCGGCCAGGACGGCGGGCGGCGCGCCCTCGTTGAACCCGAGTGCGGCGCGGACGTGTTCCGACGGGTGGGCCGCCAGTAGCGCGGCGACCTCCGGGTCGGTGGTCTCCTCGGCCAGTTCGACCACCACGGCGAGTTCGGCGTCGCCCGCCAGCCGCCGCGCCACCTCCGCCGGGAGGCCCGGGCAGGCCGCCAACTCCGCGCGCAGCTCGGGCCGTTCGACCAGCACGGCGGCCCACCGGGTGGGTGCGAGCCCGGCCCTCAGCAGGCCGAGCGCGGCCACCGGCTGCCGCACCGGATCGACCCGCGCGGCGGTCAACTGCCCGCTCTCCGCCAGGATTCGCGCCTCCACGACGCCGCGCCCGGCCAGTACCTCGACCTGCCCCGCCGTCAGCACACTCCGCTCGGACAGTTCCATCGACAGCTCCGGCAGCTCCACCAGCCGGTCCACCGCCTCGACCGGCAGCGCAGGGTTCTCGGCCAGCCCGGCCCACACATGACGACGCATCCCGGCATCCTCCCCGACCGCGCCCACCCGCCGCCACGCATTACCCCTCGCCCGGAGGTCGGGGTGCCCGCGCGCGGCCCCGCCTGCCGAACTCCTCCGCCGCGAGCACGCCGATCGCCGTTCCCGCCCTTCGCACGCCCGCCCTCCCCAACACCCGCCGCGCGGCCCGACGCCCGCCAGCCTCCCCGGCTCCTGCCGGGCCTCAATAACACCCGATCGGCCCGGCAAGCCGCGGCCCGGCCGCCGCCCCGCGGGTCTTCACCCGCCGCCGAACATCCCCGCCTGTCGGGGGATCTCCCGTACGAACACGACCCCGTCCACCGACCCCAGCGTCTCCGGGTCGAGCCCGATGTACGTGTGGTCCGCCGGTACTCGCGGCATCACCGTCCCGGCCGTCGCCGAAGCCAGCAGGCGCGGGTCGAGGACCGCGCGGGCTTCGCCGAGGGCCGCGAGCCGGCCCTCCAGCGTGTCGGGGGCGGGGTGGTCGTCGGGTGCCCGGTGGCCGAACGCGGTGGCGACGAACGCGTAGCCCTCGCCGAGGCGGTCGGCGAGCAGGGAGCCGGCGCTCCACCAGCGCAGCTCGCCGGTGCCGAGCGGGATGCGGGCGGCCTCGCGCTGCAGGTGGCGGTGGTGGGCGAAGACCAGTGTGGGGCCGCGCCGCGCCTCGCGTCGGGTGAGCGCTTCGAGATTGTCGGCGATCATCAGACCCCGTTGCCGCATCAGCGAGTTGAAGCGGTCCGAACCGGTGTCCGCCATCGCCGCGTGGTACCGCAGCAACCCGGTCGCGGTCCGCGCGTCCACCTGCGCCCGCCAGTACGCCTCGGGGTCCGCCTCCGCCGCGAACTGCGGCCCGTTCGCCGCGATCAGCGCCGCCAACTCGTCGGCGATCAGCCGCAGTTGAAGCGCGTCGTCGGTCCGCCCCACCGATCGCCCGGGGTCGAAGGAGGCCGCCGGCTCGGTCCACCGCCCGTCCGGCCCGCATACGTCCGCCAACTCCTCCTCCCCCACCGGCAGTTCAACTGCCAGGTGGGCCGCCAGGAAGTCCCGCAGTCGCATCAGCGGGGGCCCGGGCGCCGCCGCGCCGGTCATCTCCAGCGGACCGTCCGCCCCGTAGAACCGCAGCCGTTCCTCCCCCGCCCCCAGCGCGCCGTTGAACTCCCGCATCCACCGGACCAGTTCGCGGTTGCCCGCGAACTCGCCGAAGCCGTGGCTGAATCCTTCCCACACCACCGTGTCGAGTTCGCCCTCCGCGCCGGCCGCGTAGGCGTCCACGTCGAGCGCCGCCAGGCAGTCGCTCTCCACGGCGATCGACCGGTAGCCGTGTTCGACGACCAGGTGCCGGAAGAGTTCGTTGCGGAGGTCGAGGAACGCCTCGACGCCGTGGGTGGGTTCGCCCAGGGCCAGCACCCTGGTGCCGGGCGGGAGGAGGTCGGTGACGGCGGACGGCGAGAAGGGACGAGCAGCGTCCCGGAGCGCGGGCGAGACAGTCATGACTTCCACCGTATCGTTGAAGTGACGATGTAAACTTTTCCGCTCTCACCCCGAGAATCGAGCAGAAAAGTCTCCATCATGGCGCTACGGCCGATCGATCTGGCCCGGGAGCACGGCCTGTCCACCCAGGCGGTGCGCAACTACGAGGAGGCGGGCATCCTGCCGCCCGCCGAGCGGTCCCCGCACGGGTACCGGCAGTACGGCGAGCGGCACGCCGCCGCGCTCCGCGCCTTCCTGGCGCTGCTGCCGGGGCACGGCCACCGCGCCGCCGCCGCCATCCTGTGCGCCGTCAACGCCGGGCAGCCGGACGAGGCACTGCGGCTGATCGACGACAGCCATGCCCTCCTCGCCGAGGACCGCCGCACCCTGGACGCGGTCCGCACCGCCCTCCAGCACCTTCCGGCCGACCGATCCCAGTCCGTCGAGGCCGAGTTCACCCACATCGGCCCGGTCGCCCACCGGCTCGGGCTGCACCCGGCCACCCTCCGCGAGTGGGAGCGTGCCGGGCTGGTCACCCCGTCCCGGGACGCCCGCACCGGCTACCGGACGTACACTCCCGGCCAGGTCCGCGAGCTGCAGATCGCCGAGCAACTCCGGCGCGGCGGGCACGACTTGGCCCGCACCGCGGAGATCCTCCACCGCCTGCGCACCGCCGGCCACCCGGACGCCCTCCGCCCCACCCTCGCCGCCTGGCAGCACCGCCTCACCACCCGCGCCCGCGCCCTCCTCGCGGGCGCGGCAGCGCTCCACTCCTACCTGGAGGCTGTTCAGACCTGACGGTTCGTCACCACGCCGCCCGACATGGTCAGCGGCACGGTGCTGGTCGCGAACTCGTCGGCCGGTGCGGTCAGCGGGTCGAGGGCGAAGGCGCTGAGGTCGGCGCGCAGGCCGGGGGCGATCCGGCCGGTACGGTCGAACTCGCCTGCGGCGCGCGCCGCGTGGGTGGTGTAGCCCTCCAGGGCCATCAGCGCGGTGAGGGCCTGCTCGGGGACGACGGGCGCGGTGTCGGTGCCGGCGTGGCGGCGCAGCTGCGCGTAGGCGAGGACGCCGCGCGGGTCGTGGTGGGCGATCGGCCAGTCGGAGCCGAGCGCGAGGGTCGCGCCGGTGTCGCGCAGGGTGCGGCAGATCCAGGCGCGTTCGGCGCGTTCGACGCCGAGGCGGGTGGACCAGGCGTCGGTGTGGTCGGCCCGGGTGTACGCGGAGTGGGTGGGCTGCATCGACGCGTGGACACCCAACTCGGCGAAGCGCCGGGCCTGTTCGTCGCCGAGCGTCTCGATGTGCTCGATCCGGTGCCGGCCCCGGGCGGTGTACGGCAGGCCGGCGATGGTGTCGAGGACGTGGCGCACGCCCGCGTCGCCGATGGCGTGGGTCGCGGTGCGCACCCCGTACGCGTCCAACCGCCGGACGACGTCGGTGTATTCGGCGGGGTCGAGCCAGAGCGCGGCGGTTCCCTCGCCGTGGCAGTCGGGGCGTTCCAGCCAGGCTGAGCCGCCCTCGACGGTGCCGTCCATGAAGAGCTTCACGCCGCCGACCAGCCAGTTGCGGCCGGACTCGCCCTGGAGGTCGGCGAGTTGGCGCAGGTCGGCGGCGCTCGCTCCGGGCATGCACCAGGGGGCGATGCGCAGCCGCAGCGGCAGGTGGCGGTCGGCCTCGATGGCGCGGACCAGGTCGAGGATGTCGCCGCCGGCGTCCATCACGTGCGCGCCGGCCAGGCCCCCGGCGGCCATCTCCAGCAGCAACTCGTGGAGGGCGTCCCGGCGTTCGGCGAGCGGGCGGCTGGGCAGGACGGCGTCGACCAGGTCCATCGCGGCGTGCTCGATCAGGTGGCCGGTGGGGGTGCCGTCGGGGTCGCAGACCACGGTGGCACGCTGGGCGAACTCGCGCGGCCCGGTGATGCCGGCGGCGCGCAGCGCGGCGCCGGTGGCGAGCGCGGAGTGGCCGTCGTAGAGGCGGACGAAGGCGGGCACCTCGGGGCCGAGGACGTCCTCGATCAGGGCGCGGTGCACGGGCCGGCCGCCGAACACGTTGTGGTCGAGGTTCCAGGCGAGCACCCAGCCGTCGAGGCGTTCGGCGCGGGCGAGGGCGGCGCGCAGCGCGTCGAGGTCCTGGACGTCGGACAGGTCGACGCCGTCGGAGAGTTCGAGTCCGAACGCGGGGTGGCTGTGCCCGTCGACCAGGCCGGGGACGAGGACGGCGTCGCCGAGGTCGATGGTCTCGGTGCCGGGTCCGGCCCAGTCGCGGGCGTCGGCGGCGTCGCCGACGGCGGCGATCAGCCCGTTCTCGACGGCGACGGCGGTGACGGCGGGGTGGGCGGCGTCGAGGGTGTGGACGGTGCGGGCGAGGACGATGATGTCGGGCGACATGGCGTGCTCCTGAGGGTGCGGGGGGTGCGGTTCGAGTCTGGGTCAGGCGGCGCTGCGCACGGGGAGGTCGGCCGCGGACGGCGCGTCCGGGGCCGCCTCCGACGGCGGTTCGGCGGCGAAGGCCGCGTACACCTCCGGCCGCCGGGAGCGGGTGCGCAGCGCGTACAGCACGCCGGCGGCGAAGACGGCGGGGACGACGGCGATCAGGACGCGGTTGACGGTGTCGGACGCGCCGGTGAGCAGCTCGATGTGGTCGATCACCAGCCACAGCGCGGCGGCCAGCAGCAGCGCGGCGACGACCGGCGCGACGACGGTGCGCAGCACGCCCTCGCCGTGGCTGCGGCGGCGGAACCAGCAGGGGACGGCGATCGCGGCCAGCAGTTGGAGCGCGACCAGGGACAGCATGCCGGGGGTGTTCACCCAGAGCAGCAGCTGCCGGTAGGGGTCCGCCCCGGCGGCGGCGAAGAGTGCGACGACGAGCAGTCCGAGCAGGGTCTGCGCGATCCCGGCGACGTACGGGGAGCGGTGCCGGGGGTGGATCCGGCCGAGCGCGCGGGGCAGCAGGCCCTCCTCGGCGAGGGCGAGTCCGTAGCGGCTGGTGGCGTTGTGGAAGGCGAGCAGCGAGGCCAGGATGCTGGTGACGATCAGTACGTGCATCAGGTCCGCGGCCCAGCCGCCGACGTACTGGTCGATGGCGGTGAAGAACAGTCCGCCCGGGTCGTCGGCGGCGGCGGCCACGACCTCGGCGTCACCGTACGCCTGGATGACGGTCCACACCACGAAGGCGTAGAACAGGCCGAGGAAGGCGACGGCCAGGTAGGTGGCGCGCGGGACGGTGCGGTCGGGGTTCCGGGCCTCGCGGCGGTAGATGACGGTGGATTCGAAGCCGGTGAACGCGGCGAACGCCATCGCGAGGACGCCGGGCATGCCGCCGGTCAGCACGTTGCCGGGCGCGAACGACGCCAGGCTCAGGCCGTGCGCACCGCCCCTGAGCAGCACCGCGGCGGCCAGCAGCACCAGGATGCCGGTCTCGGCGAGCAGCAGGACGCCGAGCAGTTTCGCGCCGAAGTCGATCGAGCGGAAGCCGCCGTACCAGATGACGGCCAGTCCGATCAGTGCGGGCAGCAGCCACGGAACGTCGTGTCCGGTTAGCGCTTTCACGGTGTCGTGGGTGGCGGTGCCGAGCAGGCCGTACACGCCGATGTTCATGCCGAGGTAGCCGAGCAGGGCGAGCAGGGCGGCGCCGAATCCGGCGGGCCGGCCGAGGCCGCGGGTGATGTAGGCGTAGAAGCCGCCGGCGTTGCGGACGTGTCGGCTCATCGCGGTGAAGCCGACCGCGAAGACGGTCAGCGTGATGCCTGCGGCGAGGTAGCCGGCGGGGGCGCCGATGCCGCCGATCAGCAGGGCGAGCGGGGCGACGCCGGCCATCACGGTGAGCGGCGCGGCGGCGGAGACCACGAAGAAGGCGATGTCGGCGGTGCCGAGGCTGCCGCCGCGGAGGGTGGGCGCGGGGGCGGGGGTTTCGGTCATGGGGAACCCTTCAGGCGGCCGGCTGGTGGGGGTCCGGCTCCGGGGACCATAAACCTAAAGGTTGATGGTTTCCGTTGGTTTCGGCACCATAGCCCGGCCGACTACCCTCTGGGAAGACCCGATTTCCGAGGCGTTTCCCGAGGTCGGAACGGCAGTCTCGACGCACACCACACGAGAGGGGCACACCGGTGGGACGGCCCAGCAAGGCCCTGCTCGACCGCGAACGGATCGGCGCGACCGCACTCGCCCTGGTCGACGAGCACGGCGACTTCAGCGTCCCGCAGATCGCCCGCCGGCTCGGCGTGCAGACCGCCTCCGTCTACCACCACGTGGACGGCCGCACCGGCATCGTCGAACTCCTGCGCATCCAGATCGCCTCCGGGATCGACCTGACCGCACTCGATCTGCGCCCCTGGGACGCCGCCCTGGAGGCCTGGGCACGCTCCTACCGGGCCGCGTTCGCCGCCCACCCGCGCGCCATCCCGCTGTTGACGACCAGTCAGGTCGTCGCGCCCGAGGTGCTCGCCCACTACGAGCGGGCGGTCGCCCTGCTCGGCGAGGCCGGCTTCCCGCCGCCCACGGTGATGCCGCTGCTCACCGCCTTCGAGAGCCTCGTCCTCGGCTCCGCGCTCGACCTGGCCGCGCCCGCGACGGTCTGGGACACCGACGCCGACACCCCGCTGCTCGCCGCCGCCCTGGACGCCGCCGGCCCGGCCCGCGCCGACACCGCCTTCGACCTGGCCCTCGGCGCCCTCCTGGACCGCGCCCGCACGCTGCTCCCCTGACGCCCGGAGCCCGTCCGCCTTCCCGACGGACCGTCAGCTCAACCTGTCCGGTCCCTCCAAAATCGTCGGACCCGAATCAGTGCCGTCCGGTACCCGAACTCCCCCTTCCCGCTTGGCAGAGTGGCCGACATGGACCGACCCGGCCGACCGCCGGGCCGGCGTTCGTTGTGCCATTCACACAAAGGGAGCTCCACCGTGCGCATGGAAACCGACAGCGTCCTGGTCACCGGCCTCGGGGCCACCACGCCGCTCGGCGGCACCGCCCCGGCCACCTGGCAGGCGATGCGCGAGGGCCGCAACGGCATCCGGCCGATCGAACGCGACTGGCTGGCCGAACTGCCGATCCGGATCGCCGGGCAGCTCGCCGTCGAACCCTCCGAGGCACTCGACCGCATCGAGGCCCGACGCCTCGACCGCAGCGAGCAGTTGGCGCTGATCGCCGCCCGCGAGGCGTGGGCGGACGCCGGCCGGCCGGAGATCGACGGCGAACGGCTCGCCGTGGTGATCGGCACCGGCACCGGCGGCGCCGTGACCATGCTGGAGCAGGACGACATCCTGGAGCGCTCCGGCGTCCGCAAGGTCTCGCCGCACACCGTGCCGATGCTGATGGCGAACGGCCCGGCCGCCTGGGTGTCGATCGACCTCGGGGCCCGCGCGGGCGCCCACACGCCGGTCAGCGCCTGCGCGTCCGGCGCGGAGGCGGTCGCCCTCGGCCTGGACCTGATCCGCCTCGGCCGCGCCGACATGGTGATCGCGGGCGGCACCGAGGCCTGCCTGCACCCGCTGCCGCTGGCCGGGTTCGCCCAGGCCCGCGCGCACTCGCTGCGCAACCACGACCCCGAGCACGCCTCCCGCCCGTTCGACCTGGACCGGGACGGCTTCGTGATCGGCGAAGGCGCGGCCGTCCTGGTCCTGGAACGCGCCTCACTGCGCCCGGGCCGACGCTCCTACGCGACGCTCGCCGGGGCCGCCGTCACCTCCGACGCCCACCACATCACCGCCGGCCACCCGGACGGGCAGAGCCGCGCCGTGCGCCGCGCCCTCGCCGAGGCCGGCGTCGCCCCGGAGCGGATCGGCGTGGTGCACGCCCACGCCACCTCCACGCCCAAGGGCGACCTCACCGAGGCGGAGACCCTGGCACGGGTCTTCGGCCCGCACCGCCCCGCCGTCACCGCCACCAAGTCCATGACCGGCCACCTCTTCGGCGCCGCGGGCGCCCTCGCCGCCCTCGCCACCGCCTACTCCCTGCACGACCAGCTCGTCCCGCCGATCCGCAACCTCACCACCCCCGACCCCGCCGCCGACCTCGACCTGGTCACCACCGCCCGCCCGATCACCACCGACGCCGCCCTCACCAACGCCTTCGGCTTCGGCGGCCACAACGCGAGCCTGGTCTTCACCACCGACTGACACCCGCCCCGCCCGCCGCCGCCGCCTTCCCCGCCGTCGTCGAGTCCCGTCAGGGGCTCGTGGGGGCGCCACCCCGTCCCGCCACCCGTCCCGCCGCTTCCAGCGCCTCCGCCAGCGCCGCCAACTCCCCTGCCCCCAGCACCCGTCGGGTCGGCGGAAGCGGCACGTGCAGCACCGCCGCCCACTCCCCCGGGATCCCGTCGACGCCGTACACCGCACCCGCGAGCGCCCCGGTGACGGCGGCAACGGTGTCGGTGTCACCACCGAGATCGACAGCGGCCCGCAGCGCAGCGGGAAAGGAGACGGTGGTGCGCCCCCTGTCCCGCCGTCGCATGCCGCCCCTCGCCTCCGCCGCCGTCCGGCGGCCCTCGCCCCCTCCGATAGCCTGGGGGCACGATGAACGACTCTTTCACCACCGCCTGGGGCACTTTCGAGCTGGCCCGATTCCCGGAGAACCCGCGTGAGCAGCTGCGTGCCCGGGACGCCGCCGACGAGTACCTGCTGCGGTATCTGAAGGAGGGGCCCGAGGGCGCCGGCCCGGTGCCGCTGGACGGCGCGGTGACCGTCCTCGGCGACCGCTGGGGTGCGATCTCCGCGGCGCTCGCGGGGACGGCCGGCCCGCTGACGGCGATCACCGACTCGTACCTGTCCGCCCGCGCGATCACCGCGAACCTGGCCCGCAACGGCCTCGACCCGGCCCTGGTGGACGTCCGCACCACCCAGCAGGAACCCCCGCGGCGGATCGACGTACTGCTGGTCCGCGTGCCCAAGAGCCTGGCGCTGCTGGAGGACCAGCTGCACCGCCTCGCGCCCGCCCTGCACGAGAACACCGTCGTCCTCGGCACCGGCATGGTCACCGAGATCCACACCTCCACCCTCCAGCTGTTCGAGCGGATCCTCGGCCCGACCCGTACCTCGCTGGCCGTCCGCAAGGCCCGCCTGATCCACACCACCCCCGACCGGGCGCTGACTCCCCCGGCCAACCCGTGGCCGCTGCGCTACCGCCTCCCGGACGACATCGGCGTGCTGTCGGGCCGCCAGGTCGCCAACCAGGCGGGCGTGTTCTGCGCGGACCGCCTCGACATCGGCACCCGCTTCCTCCTCCAGCACCTGCCCGATCTGAGCGACGCCCGCCGCATCGTCGACCTCGGCTGCGGCAACGGCATCGTCGGCACCGCCGCCGCCCTGACCGCCCCGCACGCCGAACTCCTCTTCGTGGACGAGTCGTTCCAGGCCGTGGCCTCCGCCGAGGAGACCTTCCGCACCGCCCTCGGCCCGGACGCCCCCGCGGAGTTCCTGGTCGGCGACGCCCTCGCGGACATCCCGACCGCCTCCGTCGACGTGGTCCTGCTGAACCCCCCGTTCCACTCCCACCAGGCCACCACGGACGCCATCGCCTGGCGCATGTTCACCGGCGCCCGCCGCGTCCTGCGCCCCGGCGGCGAACTCCGCGTGGTCGGCAACCGCCACCTCGGCTACCACGTCAAACTCCGCCGCCTCTTCGGCAACTGCCGCACCGTGGCAGGCAGCCCGAAGTTCACCATCCTCAGCACCGTCCGCCGCTGACACCCGCCACAACCACCGGCCCGAGCCACGCCGCGACCGACAGCTGGTGAACCACCGCCCGCGCCCGTACCCGCCGTGAGGCGCACCAGGGCTGACGTCGCATCGACCCCCGGCGGTGTTCTAGGGTGAGCGCCGTTTCGTCGTGGACCATCGCCGTGGACGCCCCTCGGCCGAGCACCACTGCCCCGAGGAGGCCCCACCATGGACGCCGCACAGCCCGCCCCGGGAGCCCCGGCTCCTGAGGCTCCGTCACCGACCTGCTTCCGGCACTCCGACCGCGAGTCGTACGTGCGCTGCACCCGCTGCGACCGCAACGTCTGCCCGGACTGCCGGCGCGACGCCGCGGTCGGCTACCAGTGCGTGGAGTGCGTCAAGTCCGGCCACCAGAGCGTCCGGCAGGCCCGCACGGTGTTCGGCGGGCGGATCACCTCCCGGCCGTACGCCACCATCGCGCTGATCGTGCTGAACATCGCCGCGTACGTGCTCGAACTGGTCCGGCCGGGGATCGTCCCGCAGTTCGACATGCTCGGCGCGGGCTCGATACAGAACAACCCGAACGACGACCCGTTGGACCTCGCGACGATGTACCACCAGGCCGGCGTCGCGCACGGCGAGTGGTACCGGCTGCTGACCGGAACGTTCCTGCACCTGCAGCCGGACGCGTACACCGGCCTCGGCCCGATCGCGATCACCCACATCGTGTTCAACATGTACTGGCTGTGGACGCTCGGCCGGGTCGTCGAGGACCGTCTCGGCGTGCTGCGCTTCCTCGGCCTGTACCTGCTGGCCGCCCTCGGCAGCTCCACCCTGGTCTACCTGATCGCCCCGCACACCGAGACCCTCGGCGCGTCCGGCGCGGTCTTCGGCCTGGCCGGCGGCTACTGGATCCTCAGCCGCCGCCAGGGCTACGACCCGCTCGGCGGCAACCAACTGCTGGGCACCATGGTGCTGTGGATGGTGATCTCCGCAAGCATCACCTCCTGGCAGGGCCACCTCGGCGGCCTGCTCACCGGCATAGCCGCCGGCGCCGCGCTCGGCCTCGCCCCGCACCGACAGCGCGGCCTGGTCCAGGCCGTCTGCCTGTCCGCCGTGCTGCTCCTGCTCGCCACCCTGATCTACGCCGCCACCGGCCACCTCACCTCGATCTGACGCTCCGTCAACTCGCCTCCCGCACCGCCTCGCCGAGCAGCGCCGCCGCGTCCCGCAGCCGCTGCTCGACAACTCCCGCATACCCCACGGCAATTGCCGGACGCCCGGGCCCGAGCCGCCCGGGCCCGACCGTCGCCACCCGCACCCCCCGGCGCAGCGCCGCGTCCGCCACCGTCTGCTCGTCCACCCCGTCCGGCAGGTCCAGGTACAGGTGCAACCCGGCTGCCACGCCCCGCAGTTCGGCCTCCGACAGGTGCGTGCGCAGCGCCTCGACCAGGGCGTCCCGGCGGGCCCGGTAGCGCGGGCGGACGGTGCGCAGGTGACGGTCGTAGCCGCCGCTCTCCAGCAGGGCGGCGAAGGCGAGTTGGTCGATCGCGCCGGTACCGAGATCCGCGTACTGCTTGGCGTGCGCGAACTCCTCCCTCAGGTGCTCCGGCAGCACGGCCCAGCCCAGCCGCAGCCCGGGTGCCAGCGTCTTGCTGAGCGACCCCAGGTACACCGTCCGTTCCGGCGCCAACCCCTGGACGGCGCCCAGTGGTTCACGGTCGTACCGGAACTCGGCGTCGTAGTCGTCCTCGATCACCAGCCCGCCGGCCCGCGCCCACGCGGCGAGCTCGGTCCGCCGACGCGCCGAGAGCACGACCCCCGTCGGGTACTGGTGGGCCGGCGTCACCAGCACCGCCTGCGCCCCGCTCGCCGCCAACTCCCCCACCACCAGGCCCTCTTCGTCCACCCGGACGCCCACCGGCCGCACCCCGTGCGCCCGCAGCAGCTCCAGCGTGCCCGGCGAACCCGGGTCCTCCACCGCGATCCGACGCCGCCCGCCCGCCGCGAGCACCTGCAACAGCAACGCCAGTCCCTGCCCCACTCCACTCACCACCGCCACCCGCTCGGGCCGCGCCACCACCCCCCGCACCCGGCCCAGGTACGCCGCCAACTCCCCTCGCAGCAACGGGAGTCCGGCCGGATCCGGATATCCCAGCTCACTGTTGGCCGCCCCCTGCAAGGCCCGCCGCACCGCCGCCGCCCATGCCGCCCGCGGGAACGCCCCGAGGTCCGGGGTCCCCGGCTTCAGGTCGTACCGCCACTCGGCCGGCACCGCCCGCTCCACCCGCCCCGGCCCCGCCACCGCGACCCCCGCGGCGACCCGCGTCCCCGACCCGCGACGCCCCACCAGGTAACCCTCCGCGGCGAGTTGCTCGTACGCCTCCACCACGACGCCCCGCGACACCCCCAACTCCGCCGCCAACGCCCGGCTCCCCGGCAACCGCTCCCCCGCCCCCAACCGCCCCTCCCGCACGGCCTCCCGCAACCCCCGCACCACCCGCCCCACAAGCCCGTCCGCCCCGTCCCCCCACTCGATCAGCAACTCCCGCATGCCCCCATCATGGCGGACACCGGCAGGAGCCCGGCCCGGTCAGGGGCTCTCCCTCCCCCAAAGTGGTCCTCTCCAGCGGCCCGTCAGTGGCCCTGGGAACCGAACCACTTCCCCCCTAGCGTCGCAGTCATGCCCGTCACCACCCCTCGCGCCACCGGCACCCTGCAAGCCGCCGCCGCCATGACCCTTCTCGGCTGTTCCACCGGCGTCACCGCGACCTTCTCCTCCTACCCCGTCGCCGCCGGCCAGGCCCTCCGCTACGCTCTCGCCGCCGCCATCCTCCTCCCCCTCGTCCGCCGCCAACCAAGGCTCGCCACCCGCCCGACCCCCCGCGAGCTCGGGCTTCTCCTCGCCCTCTCCGCCACCGGCCTCTTCGCGTTCAACCTCCTCCTCGTCACCGCCCTGCGCCACACCGACCCCGCCGTCGTCGGCAGCATCGTCGGCGGCACGCCTCTCCTCATGGGCGTCCTCGGCCCGCTCCTCACCCGCCGCCGCCCCGCCGGACGCCTCCTTCTGGCCGCCGCCCTCGTCGTCCTCGGCGCCGCGCTCACCCAGGGCTTCGGCCACGGCGACACGACCGGCGTGCTGTGCGCCGCCGGAACGCTCCTCTGCGAGGCCGCGTTCTCCCTCCTCGCGGTGCCGCTCCTGCCACGTCTCGGCCCGGTCCGGGTCTCCGCGTACACCACCGCCCTCGCCGTCCCCCTGTTCGCCGTGACAGCCGCGGTCTCCTCCTCCCCCCTCCGTCTCCCGACCGTCGCCGAACTGCTCGCCCTGCTCTTCCTCGCCCTGCTGATGACCACCACCGCCTTCCTGCTCTGGTACTCGGCGCTGAGCCGTCTCACCCCGGAGCACGCCGGCCTGTTCGGCGGCCTGATCCCGCTCACCGCGACCCTGTCCGGCGCGGTCCTCACCTCCACCGCCCCCACCCCGCTCCAACTCCTCGGAGCCGCGCTCGTCACCGCCGCCCTCCTCCTCGGCCCGCCCCGCCCTGCCAAAGCCCTCGCCAAGACCCCCACCGAGGCCTCCGTCCCCACCTGACGCCCACCGCCCGCCCCTCCCCACCCATCCCCTCTCACCCCCGTCCACCCGTCCACCCGTCTGGGCGGCAACCGTTGTCGCACCGCCGAGGCCTCCGCATAGGGTGGGCCGCGATGACTCTCGACCGCCGCACTGTGCTGCGTTCCTCCGCCCGTCTGGCCGCGATCACCGCCACCGCCGGGCTCACCGCCACGTGCAGTCACGCCGCCGACCGGAACCATCACGGCACCGACTCCGTCGCCGCCCGCCCGCAGCCCTCCCACCTCGCCGAAAGCCCGTCCGCCGAACCCGAAGCCGGCACCGAACCCGCCGCCCCCTCCGCGTCCGCCCTGCCGCCGCTCGCCCCGGACACCCCGCAGGAGGTGATCAGCGGCCCGCACAGCCGTCCCCAACTCGCCCTGACCTTCCACGGCCAGGGCGACCCGGCCCTCGCGACGGCGCTGCTGGAGGCCGCCGAGGAGCACGGGGCGCGGCTGACTGTGCTGGTGGTGGGCAGTTGGCTGGACGAGCAGCCGCAGATGGCGCGGCGAATACTCGACGGCGGCCACGAACTCGGCAACCACACCCAGAACCACCTGGACATATCCTCGATGCGCCCGGAGCAGGCCCGCGACGAGATAGCCCAGTGCGCCGAACGCCTCCAACGCCTGACCGGATCGATAGGTCGCTGGTTCCGCCCGTCCGCCGCGCAATATGCGACACGAATGGTCAAGGAACAGGCACAGCAGGTCGGTTACGACCACATCCTGTCCTTCGACATCGACCCGCTCGACTACACCGACCCCGGCCCGGACACCATCACCAAACGGGTGCTCAACTCCGCGGCGGCCGGCTCGGTGGTCGCCCTCCACATGGACCACCAGGGCACCGTGACAGCCCTCCCCGCCGTCCTCGACGGACTCACCGCCAAGGGCCTGCACGCAGTGACCGCCTCCGAACTCTGCTCCTAGCAGCCCGCCCCAGCTCCCTTCACCTCCCCTCAGCTCCCCTCAACTCCCCACCCCCGCACACTCTGCTCGTAGCAGACCCCCTCAACTCCCCACCCCCGCACACTCTGCTCGTAGCAGACCCCCTCAACTCCCCTCCCCCGCACGTGCGATGCTCGACCCATGCGCTATCTCTTCCTCGGCGCCGGCGCGGTCGGCGGCACCATCGGCGGACGTCTCCACCAGAGCGGCCACGACGTGGTCCTGGTCGCCCGCGGCCCGCACCTCGCGGCACTGCGCAAGGACGGCCTGCACCTGACCACCCCGGACGGCGCGCACCGGCTGCCCGTCCCGGCGATCGGCGGGCCGGAGGAGATCGAGCTGCGGCCGGACGACGTCCTGGTGCTGGCGGTGAAGACCCAGCACTCGGCGGAGCTGATCGACCAGTGGGCGCCCCGCCCGGTCGAGGGCGGCGGCACGGCGGGCGAGCGGCTGCCGCTGGTGTGCGCGCAGAACGGCGTGGAGAACGAACGCCTGGCGCTGCGCCGCTTCGCCCGGGTGTACGGGATGTGCGTGTGGCTGCCGTCCGCGCACCTGGAGCCGGGCCGGGTCTCGGCGGCGGGCGCACCGCGCACGGGCATGCTGCACCTGGGCCGCTTCCCGCACGGCACGGACGACCTCGCGGAGCGGATCTCGGCCGACCTCACCGCCTCGTTCTTCGACGCCCCGGTCACCGATCGGGTGATGGACTGGAAGTACGGAAAGCTGCTGAGCAACCTCCCGAACGCCCTGGAGGCGGTGGCAGGACCGATCGACGGCGAGCTGCGCATGCGGCTGTGGGAGCGCGGCCAGGCGGAGGGCCGGGCGGTCCTGGCGGCGGCGGGCATCGCCCACCCGTCGGAGGAGGAGCAGCGAGCCCGGCGCGGCGACCGGATGACGCTGATGCCGCTGCCCGGTGTGGAGCGCGGCGGCGGCTCGTCCTGGCAGAGTCTGGCGCGCGGCACCGGCGACATCGAGGCGGACTGGCTGAACGGCGAGATCGTCCTGCTCGGCCGCCTGCACGGCGTGCCGACGCCCCTCAACACCACCCTCCAACAGCTGGCGGGCGACTTCGCCCGCGAGGGCCGCCCGGCCGGTTCCCTCCCCGAATCCGACCTCGCCGCCCTGCTCGACCTCTAGAAACCGCCGACCGGAACCGTCAACCGACCACCAGCTCATCCGAGCACCAGCTCATCCGACCGTCAGCCCATCGGATCGTCCGCCCCGTACGCCCGCAGCCGCAGCGTGCGCGCGTCCACGGCCCGGATGGCCTCGGCGGCGGAGACCAGCGTCTCCAGGTTGTCCCGCCCGGCGTGCAGGAAGCGGCCGTGCAGCGCGTCGAACCGCCCCCGCGCGGCGTCCACCGTGACGGCGACCATGTACGGAATGGAGCCCCACGTCTTCCTGTCGTGGAACATCGGCATCCCTGCGGTCATCTCGGTCTCGACGGCGCCGGGGCTGATGTCGAGCACCACGATGCCGTGCTGCCCGACCGAGTCGGCGATGTTGTCGGAGAGCTGCAGCAGCGCGCCCTTGGACGTCGCGTACGCGGTGTAGTCGCCGTCGGGGCGCAGCGCGAATCCGCTGTTCAGGTTGACGACCCGGCCCCGTCCGCGTTCCACCATCCCGGGCAGCAGGTGCCGCAGCAGGTTGTAGGGGCCGCGCAGGTTGGTCTCGACGACCTGCCACCACTGGACGGGGTCGGTCTCCCAGATCGGCACTTCGGCGCGGTCGACCTGCCCGGCGTTGTTGACCAGCAGGTCGACGGGTCCGAGGTCGCGTTCGACGGCGCGGACGGCTTCGCGGACGGCGCCGGGGTTGCAGACGTCGGCGGTGACGGCGACGCCGCGCGACCCGTGCCGGACGCACTCCTTGAGGGTGTCGATCAGCGTCTGCTGGGTGCGTCCGAGCAGGCCGACGGCCATGCCCTCGGCGGCGAGGCCGATGGCGATCTCCCGGCCGATGCCGCGCCCGGCGCCGGTGACCAGTCCGACCTGTCCGGCGAGTGATCCGGTTCCCACCTGCCTGCTCCCTCCTGCGGATGGACGTTCGCATTCTGGTCCCGGCCGCGCGGCGGACGCGGGCGCACCGCCGACACTCACCCGATCGGTGGGGCGGGGCCGGGACCGGTCCGGGGTGAACGAGCGTTAAGGCAGGTAGTACCGTCGTCCGGGCGGACTGCCGGGCCCCGACCGGGGTGCGGTGGCCGTGACACCACCGGCTGGGTGACCCCCAGCTCCACGTGAAGGGCATCTGAGTGAGTGACATCGCGCGTGTCGGAGTAGTCGGCTGCGGCCTCATGGGGTCGGGCATCGCCGAGGTCTTCGCCCGTTCCGGCCTGGACGTGCTGGTCTCGGAGGCCAGTGGCGAGGCGCTGGAGCTGGGCCGGACCCGGCTGACCAACTCCCTGGAGACCGCCGTTCGACGCGGCAAGCTGACGGAGGAGCAGCGCGACGAGGCGCTGTCGCGGCTGGCGTTCACCACCGAACTGTCGGACTTCCACGACCGTGACCTGGTGGTCGAGGCGGTCGCGGAGCGCGAGGACATCAAGGTCAAGATCTTCCAGACGCTGGACCAGGTGGTGTCCCGCCGTGACGCGATCCTGGCGTCGAACACCTCCTCGATCCCGATCGTGAAGCTGGCGGCGGCGACCAGCCGCCCGGAGCAGGTGATCGGCCTGCACTTCTTCAACCCGGCGCCGGTGCAGAAGCTGGTCGAGGTCATCCCGACGCTGACCACCTCGGCGGAGACCACCACCCGCGCCGAGCAGTTCGCCGTCGAGGTGCTCGGCAAGGAGCCGATCCGGGCCCGCGACCGGGCCGGTTTCGTGGTCAACGCGCTGCTGGTGCCGTACCTGCTGTCGGCGGTGCGGATGTTCGAGTCGGGCGTGGCGACGGCCGCGGACATCGACAAGGGCATGGAGGCCGGCTGCGCCCACCCGATGGGCCCGCTGCGGCTGTGCGACCTGATCGGTCTGGACACCATCGTGTCGATCGCCGAGTCGATGTACGAGGAGTACAAGGAGCCGCTGTTCGCCGCCCCGCCGCTGCTGTCGCGGATGGTGGACGCGGGCCTGTTGGGCCGCAAGTCCGGCCGCGGCTTCTACGACTACACCGCCTGACCTTCCGCACCGCCCCTCGGCCGTCCCCTGCTTCCCGGCGGGCGACGGCCGAGGCCGTTCCGGGCCTTGCCGATCAGGGGGTCAGGGCGTGGCGTACCGCGCGATGTCGACGACCCGGCAGCTGACCGGGCCGTTCGGGTCTGCGGTGCCCTGGGCCTGTTCGAGGGCGTCCTGCGCGGGGGCGAGGGTGCTGGCGGCGGCGACGCCCTCGGTGACCTGGCGGCCGGAGCGGTCGAGGAAGGCGATCTGCACCACGTAGTTGCTGGTGGTGGCGGAGTGGTTGGTGATCCTGACGGTCGCGGCGGGCCAGTGCAGTTCGTCGTCGACGGCGCAGGCGGTCAGTTCGACGTCGCCGGCGGCCCGGTCGGCCTCGAACGCCAGGTCGCGCACGCCGCCGGCCGGTGCGCAGCCGGCCACCGCGAGGACGGCGGTCAGGCAGGCGGCGGCGACGACGGTCGCTCGGATGCGCATGGCTCCCCCTCGGAAACGGGCGCGGGTCGGGGCCGACGCTACCGACCGGCCGAGCCCCGACACCCCGGTTGTGTCCAAGTTGTAATAACCGTGCGCAGTAGGTGTGTTGACGAACCATCGACAATCGCGAGCGCCCGGCCCCGGCCAGCGCGGGAACCGGGCACGCGACCGACGGTGCGATCAGCTGTTGATCTGGTACGCGTCGCCGTAGACCTTCCACTTCAACGGCGGGTTCAGGTCGAAGTTCTTGGCGTTCAGGAACACCCGCTGCTCGGTGTCGACCCGGCTGGTGTCGGCGTGCGCCTCCTCCTGCTTCATGACCACCTTCCGGGCGTCCAGGAAGGCGTTCAGGTAGGTCGCCTCGTCGCCGCCCTGGGCGGGCGTCTTGGCCTTCTTCATGGCGGCCGCGCGAATGCCGCCGAAGGAGTCGGAGCTGGTGCCGGGGCCGTGCATCACGATCGCGTCGTAGTAGACGAACTGGCCGAGCGCGCGCAGCCCGTCGGTCTTGGCCTGCTTCACCGAGGGGTTGAAGTACACCCGGTCGCGCTCGTCGTTCTGCGCGGTCTGGAAGACGGTGTCCTTGGCGGCGGACTTCCAGTCGTTGACGAACGCGCTGCCGAGGCCGGAGTGCGACTCGCTGCCGTTGACCTTCTTCAGTGCGGGCAGGTACTTCGCCAGCACGTTGCCGGACTTGAGGTCGGTGTAATGCTGCACCAGCTCCAACATGTCGCCGGTGCCCGAGCAGAACCCGATGATCCCGGCCGTGTAGCCGCGCCCGTCGCCGATGTCCTCGATGTACCCGTACTGGGCCTTCCAGTCGAGCGAGGAGTTCTCCGCCGAGGAGACCAACTGCATGGCGATGTCCTTCTTGTGCGGGTCGTCCAGGCCCACGGACGCCGCGGCGGCGGTGCCCGTCCCGGCGGCGGCCAGGGTGAGCGGGAGGGCGGCGAACAGGACCGCGAGGGCGGCGCGGGTGGTGCGGTGCTTGGTCTGCATCTGACGCTCCGTCGGCCGGCTGCGGGCATGGGAGTGCCCGCAGGAGAGGGTTAGGAAAGTTTCCTAACCAGGATTGAAGCGAACGCCTCGCAGACCCGCAAGACGTCCGACCGGATCTGATGGGTACTCGCCGACAAAGCCGCCGGAACTCGCCCGCCGCCCCCACCGCGCCGCCCCGCGGCACAGCACGACACGCGACGCAGCACACGGCGGAAAACCGCTGGACCACCCGGCGCGGCACCGCCATGCTGTCCCGGATGATGATCCGCGACGCCACCCCCGAGGACTGGGCCGCCATCTGGCCGTTCTTCCGACGCATCGTCCGCGCCGGCGAGACCTTCACCTACCCGGTCGACCTCGACGCCGACACCGCCCGCGCCTGGTGGCTGCTGACGGCCCCCAACCGCACCGTCGTCGCCGTGGACGAGGACGGCGCCGTCCTCGGCACCGCCAAGATGAACAACAACCAGTGGGGCAACGGCGCGCACGTCGCCAGTGCCAGCTACCTGGTCGACCCCGACCACGCCGGCCGCGGCATCGGCCGCGCCCTGTGCGCGCACACCCTCGACTGGGCCCGCCAACAGGGCTTCCGCGCCATGCAGTTCAACGCCGTGGTCGCCACCAACACGCCCGCCGTGCGCCTGTACGAGTCCCTCGGGTTCACCGTCCTCGGCACCGTCCCGGAGGGCTTCCGCCACCCCGCCCACGGCCTCGTCGGACTGCACATCATGCACCGCCCGCTGTAACGCCCGCGGCCCACCCGGAAGCCACCGCCCGCCCGAACGGCGCCGCCCGCCCCAAAGCCGCCCACCGCGAAGCACCCGTCAACCGTGGTGTCCCGCACACCTTTTCGGGACCGAACCCGCCCCGCGCCGCCGTTCTGGCACAGTGTCCCCCATGCGATCCGTCATCACGCGAACCGCCCTGGGCTGCCTGGCCCTCGGTGTCGCCCTCACTCTCACCTCGTGCGACTTCCCGGGCACCGGCTCCAAGAGCAAGGCCAAGACGCCGGCCGCCGCGGAACCCTCGGACGACAACTGGGACCAGGCGATCGACGCCGAACTCAACATGCTCACCGGCCTGAAGGGCATCAACCCGGACCTGATCGACGATCAGCAGAAGGCGATCGACGCCGCCGCCGAGATCTGCAAGGAGATCAAGAAGCCCTCCGCCGACAGCGCGGGCCTCGGCGCCCTCGCCGTGAGCAAGTTCCCCGACGCCAAGGGCCTCACCCCCACGGACGGCGACAAGATCGTCACCGTCCTGAAGGACACCATCTGCAAGTAGCCCCACCTGCAATCAGCCCTGCCTGCAAGTAGCCCCGCCTGCCCACGGCCCGCCCGCAATCAGCCCCACCCGCAGGCAGCCCCACCCGCAGGCAGCCCCGCCCGCAGGCAGACACGACGGAGCCCCGCCGCGCCGCGACCCGAAGGTCCCGGCCCGGCGGGGCTCCGCCCGTCGCGTCAGGCCCCGCGCAGCACCGCGCCGGTGCGCTCCGCAGCCACCGCGACCGCCGACTCGCGCGCCGCGGACGCCTCGTCCGCGGTCAGCGTCCGGTCCGCGGCACGGAAGCGCAGCGTGTACGCCAGCGACTTCTTGCCCTCACCGGCCTGCTCGCCCGTGAACACGTCGAACAGCCGCAGCGACTCCAGCAGTTCGCCCGCGCCCTCGCGCAGCGCCGCCTCCACGTCCGCCGCGTGCACGCCCGCGTCCACGATCAGCGCCACGTCCTGCGTCGCCACCGGGTACGCCGAGACCGGCGGGCCGGAGACCCGGCGGCCGTCCTCGAACACCAGGTCCAGGTCGATCTCCATCGCGGAGGTCCGCTCCGGCAGGTGCAGCGCCTTGATGACCCGCGGGTGCAGCTCACCGGCGTGGCCGACGACCTCGTCGCCGACCAGCAGCTCGGCGCAGCGGCCCGGGTGCCACGGCGCGTACTGCGCCTGGCGGACCGTCAGCTCCACACCCGCGGCCGCGGCGACCGTGCGGGCCGCCTCGATCGCGTCCGCCCAGCCGGACGGCGCGCCCTTGCCCCACCAGCCCGACGGCAGCCGCTCGCCGGTCAGCGCGACGGCGACCCGGCGCGGCTGGTCCGGCAGCGCCGCGTCCAGCTCGGCGAGCTGCTCCTCGGTCGGGCGGCGGTCGACCGGCAGTCGCGGCGCGACCTTCGGCTCCGCCTTCGGCAGGAACACCGTGCCCGTCTCGAACAGCGCCAGGTCGGTGTTGCCGCGGCCCACGTTGCGGCGCAGCGCGCCCAGCAGACCCGGCAGCAGCGTGGTGCGCAGCGCCGGCTCGGCGTCGTTCAGCGGGTTGACCAGCTTCACGGTGCGGCGGCGCGCGTCGTCCGCGTCCAGGCCGAGGCCGTCGAACGCGGCCTCGCCGACGAACGGGTACGCGTTGATCTCCACGTAGCCGGCGCCGGCCAGCGCCACGCCGACGCGGCGGTGGAAGCGCTGCGCCTCGCTCAGGCCGCGGCCGGGCGGGGTGGTGGGCATCCGGGCGGGGACGTTGTCGTAGCCCTCCAGCCGGACGACCTCCTCGACCAGGTCGTACGGGTCGGTCAGGTCGGGCCGCCAGGACGGCGGGGTGACCTCCAGGACGTCCGCGCCGACGACCCCGCAGCCGACCTCCTGCAGGCGGCGGGTGACGGTCTCGCGGCCGTACTCGGCGCCGGCGACGCGGTCGGGCAGGCCGGCGTCGATGGTGATGGTGCGCACCGGGCGCGGGGCGGCGATGTCGGTGACACCGGCCTCGGCGGTGCCGCCGGCGATCAGCACCAGCAGGTCCACGGCGCGCTGCGCGGCGGCCCGGGTGGCCTCCGGGTCGACGCCGCGCTCGAAGCGCTTGGACGCCTCGGAGGGCAGCTTGTGGCGCTTCGCGGAGCGGGCGATCGCGACCGGCTCGAAGTGCGCGGCCTCGATGATGATCTCGGTGGAGCCGGTGACGACGCCGGTCTCCGGGTCGTAGACCGGCTCCAGGATCTCGGTGGTCGCCCCGCCCATCACGCCGGCCAGGCCGATCGGGCCGGAGTTGTCGCAGATCAGCAGATCCTCGGCGGACAGCTTGCGCTTGACGCCGTCCAGCGTGGTCAGCGTCTCGCCGTCGGCGGCGCGGCGGACCTGGATCGGCCCGTCGACGCGCTCGCGGTCGTACGCGTGCAGCGGCTGGCCGACCTCCAGCATCACGTAGTTGGTGATGTCGACGGCCAGCGAGATCGGCCGGATGCCGGACTTCTGCAGGCGGCGCTGCAGCCAGATCGGCGACTGCGCGGCCGGGTTCACGCCGGTGACGGTGCGCGCCACGAAGCGGTCGCAGCCGACCGGGTCGGCGACCTTCACCAGGTAGCCGTACGAGTTCGCCGGCGGCACGTCCAGCAGCGCCGGGTCGGCCAGCGGCAGGCCGTACGCGGCGGCGGCCTCGCGGGCCACGCCGCGCATCGACAGGCAGTAGCCGCGGTCCGGGGTGACGGCGATGTCGAGGACCTCGTCGACCAGCTGGAGCAGCTCGATCGCGTCGGTGCCGGCCTCGTACTCGGGCGGCAGCACGATGATGCCGTTGTGGTCGTCGCCCATGCCCAGCTCGCGGGCGGAGCAGATCATGCCGGCCGAGGTGTGGCCGTAGGTCTGCCGGGCGGCGATCGGGAACGGGCCGGGCAGCACGCCGCCGGGCAGGATCACCACGACCTTGTCGCCGACCCGGAAGTTGGTCGCGCCGCAGACGATCTCCTGCGGCTCGCCGGTGCCGTTGGCGTTGCCCACGTTGACGAAGCAGTGCCGGATCGGCTTCTTGAAGCCGGGCAGTTCCTCGATGGAGAGGACCTCGCCGACCACCAGCGGGCCCTTGATGTCGGTGCCGAGCTGCTCGACCGTCTCGACCTCAAGGCCGGCGCGGACCAGCCGGGCCGCGACGTCGCGTCCGGTCTCACCCGCCGGCAGGTCGACGTACTCGCGCAGCCAGGAAAGCGGGACGCGCATCAGATCTCCATCCCGAACGGGAGGGTGAAGCGGACGTCACCCTCGACCATGTCGCGCATGTCGGCGACGTTGTGACGGTTCATCAGGATCCGCTCCAGGCCCAGGCCGAACGCGAATCCGCTGTAGCGGTTCGGGTCGATGCCCGCGGCGACCAGCACGCGGGGGTTGACCACGCCGCAGCCGCCCAGCTCGATCCAGCCCTCGGAGGAGCAGGTCCGGCACGGACGGTCGGGGTTGCCCACCGAGGCGCCGCGGCACACGAAGCACTGCAGGTCGATCTCGGCGCTCGGCTCGGTGAACGGGAAGTACGAGGGCCGCCAGCGCAGCTCCAGGCCGCCGCCGATCAGCTTCTCCACCAGCACCTCGATGGTGCCCTTCAGGTGGCCGAAGGTCAGGCCCTCGTCCACCGCGATCGCCTCGACCTGGCGGAACACCGGGGTGTGCGTCGCGTCGAGCTCGTCGGTCCGGTACACCCGGCCCGGGGAGACCGCGTACAGCGGCGGCTCGCCGGCCAGCATCGCGCGGATCTGCACCGGCGAGGTCTGGGTGCGCAGCACGATGCCGGAGTCGGCGGTGCCGTCGGGGGCCTCGACGAAGAAGGTGTCCTGCATCGAGCGGGCCGGGTGGTCGGCGTGCAGGTTCAGGGCGTCGAAGTTCAGCCACTCCGCCTCGACCTCGGGGCCGGACGCCACCTGGTAGCCCATCGCGACGAAGGTGTCCTCGATGCGCTCGGCGAGCGTGGTCAGCGGGTGCCGGGCACCGCGCGGGACACGGCCGTAGGGCAGCGTGACGTCCACCGCCTCCTCGACCAGCACCCGGGCGTCGCGCTCCGCCTCCAGCTCGGTCTGCCGCTTGGCGAGGGCCTGGTTGACCGCTCCGCGGGCCTGGCCGATCAGCTTGCCCGCGGCGGCCTTGGCCTGCGGGGGCAGCGCGCCGATCTCACGGTTGGCGAGCGAGAGCGGGGAGCGGTCGCCGGTGTGCGCGACCTTCGCCTGCTTGAGCTCGTCGAGGTCGGCGGCGGCGGCGAAGGCGGAGATCGCCTCGTCCCGGGCCTGTTCCACCACCTCGGGCTTGAGGGCCTCGACCTCGACCGGGTCGTACGACTTGTTGGGTGCCGACATCTCTATGCTTCCCGTGCTCCTGCTCGTGATCAGGTCTGCTGCCTCGCCGGGCGTCCGCGAGAACGCCAGGGGTCGAGTGTAGTCGCAGGCCGCGACCGGCCACGTGGGGCGACCACCGGGCGGGAGACGATCAGAGCATGAAGTCCGGGATGCCGGCGGGCAGCACGAACCGGAACCGGGCCCCGCCGCCCTCGGCCCGACTGATCCGGATCACCCCGCCGTGCGCCTCCACGATGCCCTTCACGATGTACAGCCCGAGGCCCGTCCCGCCGCGCTTGGAGCCCCGCCAGAACCGGGTGAACACCCGCGGCATCGCCTCCTCCGCGATGCCCGTGCCCTGGTCGCTGACGGTGACGGCGGTGCCCTCGATCGTCCGCGGCGGCGAACCGGCGGCCTCCACCACGTCGTTGGCCGGCCCGAGTTCGATCGTCACGGTGCCCTCGCCGTGCCGGACCGCGTTCTCCAGCAGGTTCGCCAGCACCTGGTCGATCTTGTCGGGGTCGCCCCACTGCTCGCCCAGCGGCCCCGCGACCCGGATGTCGAACCGCTCCTCGGGGATGCCCGCCGCGACCTTCCCCTCCACGTGCCGGCGCACCGCCGCCGCCAGGTCCAGGCGCTGGCGGCGAATCTCCAGCCGGCCCGCGTCGATCCGCGAGATGTCCAGCAGCTCCGCGATCAGCCGGGTCACCCGGTCCGCGTCCGCGTCGACGGTCTCCAGCATCACCCGCTTCTGGCCGTCGTTGAAGCGCTCCCACTTCGCCAGCAGCGTCGCCGTGAAGCCCTTCACGCTGGTCAGCGGCGACCGCAGCTCGTGCGCGACGGTCGCGATCAGCTCGGCGTGGCTGCGCTCGGTGCGCCGCCGCGCCTCGGTGCCGCGCAGCGTCACCACCACCCGCCGCACCGGCCCGCCCGGCCGCTCCCGCACGTAGCGGGCGCACACCAGCACCTCGCGGCCGCCGGGCAGCAGCAGGTTCCGCTCGGGCTGCCCGCTGCGCACCGCCAGCCCGCCGTACGGGTCGGTCAGCGGCCACCAGCGCCGCCCGTCCAGGTCCTCCAGCGGCAACGCCTGCTCCAGTCCGACGCCGATCGCGCAGTGCGCGGAGCGGCCGGTGATGCGTTCCGCGGCCCGGTTGAACACCACCACCCGGCCCTGTGCGTCCGCGACCACCAGCCCGTCCGGCAGGTCGTCCGGTTCCAGGGTCGCCAAGCCGTCGTCGCCGCCCATGGGTGTCCTCCCCCGCCCGCACCGGCTTTGAGGACCGACCCTAGCGCGCTCAGGCCGTGCCGCGACACCCGCCGGGGGAGCGCTGGGCGCGCGCGGAGGCGTACAGGCACACGGCGGCGGCCGTGGCGAGGTTCAAGCTCTCCGCGTGCCCGTGAATGGGGACGCGCACCACCTCGTCCGCCAGCGCCCGGGTCTCCTCCGGCAGGCCCCACGCCTCGTTGCCGAACACCCACGCGCACGAGCCCTCAAGGGTGCCCTCGTCGAGCTCCTGGTCCAGGTCGCGCTGCCCGGCGCCGTCCGCGGCCAGCACCCGCACCCCGGCCTCCCGCAGCCGCGCCACCGCCTCCTCCACCGGCACCCCGGTGGCGACCGGCAGGTGGAACAGGCTGCCCACCGACGCCCGCACCGCCTTCGGGTTGTACGGGTCGACCGAGGCGTCGGTCAGCACCACCGCGTCCGCGCCCGCCGCGTCCGCCGTCCGCAGCACCGTGCCCGCGTTCCCGGGGTCGCGCACGTGCGCGAGCACCGCGACCAGCTTCGGCCGGGCCGCCAGCACCTGCTCGAACGGCGTGTCGATGAACCGGCACAGCGCGACGATGCCCTGCGGGGTGACGGTGTCGCAGATCTCCGCGATCACCTCTTCGGTCGCGGTCAGCACCGGCAGCCCCTCGGCCCGCGCCGCCTCCACGATCTCGGCGTGCCGCTCGGCGGCCTCCCGGGTCAGGTAGACCTCCACCACGGCGTGCTCCCCGCCGGGCAGCCGCCCGAACGCCACCGCCTCCCGCACGGCCTGCGGGCCCTCGGCCAGGAAACGCCGCTCCTTGCTCCGCTGGTTGCGCTTGGCCAGACGGCGGGCGGCGACGACGCGCGGGGAGCGCAGGGAGGTCAGCAGGGGGGTCTCGATGCTCATGCTCACGTTCTTCGTCACGGAGGGGCGGGAGGACAAGAGGGAACAACGCACGGACCCGCAGGCCGGGCGGCCTGCGGGTCCGGGAAAGCAGTCAGGGCACGGCCTGGATCAGGCGGCGACCTTGGGGGCGTTGACGTCCTCCGGCAGCGCCTTCTGGGCAACCTCGACCAGCGCGCGGAACGCGACGGTGTCGTTGACCGCGAGCTCGGCGAGCATCTTGCGGTCGATCTCGACGCCCGCGGCCTTCAGGCCCTGCACGAAGCGGTTGTAGGTCATGCCGTTGGCGCGGGCAGCGGCGTTGATGCGCTGGATCCACAGCTGACGGAAGTCGCCCTTGCGCTTCTTGCGGTCGTTGAAGTTGTAAACGAGCGAGTGGGTGACCTGCTCCTTGGCCTTGCGGTACAGGCGCGAGCGCTGGCCACGGTAGCCGGAGGCGCGCTCCAGGATGACCCGGCGCTTCTTGTGGGCGTTCACTGCCCGCTTGACGCGTGCCACTTCATTACTCCTTGGTTCCGGACCCCGGGTTCGTGCCGCCGGTCCGTTATTCGATTCGGTCGGAAAGGATCAGCTGTGCCCGCAGCGTGGCCGCGGGCGGGCGATCACTTGCCGAGAAGCTTCTTGATCTTCTTGGCGTCGCCGGGGGCCATCTCGGCGTTGCCGGCCAGCTTGCGGGTCAGCGTCGAGGGCTTGTGCTCAAGCAGGTGGCGACGGCCGGCACGCTCGCGCAGCACCTTCCCGGAGCCAGTGATCTTGAAGCGCTTGCTGGCGCCGCTGTGCGTCTTCTGCTTCGGCATGTCGCCGTATCTCCTCGTCGGTCCGTTCGCGGCCCGCACCCCGGGGGTGCGGGCCGGAACTGGATGGATCTCGTCTCCGGGACGGATGCCCCGGAACCGGTGCCGATCCCGCCCGGATTCTGAACCCGAAGGCTCAGGCGTCCTGGGCGGTCTCGGCGGGCTGCTCGACCTCGGCGGTCTCGGCAACGGGCTCGACCTCGGCGGTCTCGGTCTCCTCGACCTGGTCCACCTCGGCGGTCTCGGTCTCCTCGACCTGATCCACCTCGTCGGCCTCGTCCGCCTGATCCGCGGCCGGGCCGCGACCCAGCCGCTCCGCCTTGCGGGCGTCGGCGGCGGCGCGGGCCTCGGCCATCGCCTCGGTCTTCTTCTTGTGCGGGCCGAGAACCATGATCATGTTTCGGCCGTCCTGCTTGGCCGCGGACTCCACGAAGCCGAGCTCCTGGACGTCCTCCGCGAGCCGCTGCAGCAGTCGGAAGCCCAGCTCGGGGCGAGACTGCTCACGACCGCGGAACATGATCGTGATCTTGACCTTGTCGCCCTGCTTGAGGAACCGGACGACGTGACCCTTCTTGGTGTCATAGTCGTGCGGGTCGATCTTCGGCCGGAGCTTCATCTCCTTGATGACCGTGTGCGCCTGGTTCTTGCGCGCCTCACGGGCCTTCATGGCCGACTCGTACTTGAACTTGCCGTAGTCCATGAGCTTGCACACCGGCGGGCGCGCCGTGGCGGCGACCTCGACCAGGTCCAGGTCGTACTCCTGGGCAAGCTCCAGCGCCTTCGCGAGCGGGACGATGCCGACCTGCTCGCCGCTGGGACCGACGAGTCGCACCTCGGGGACGCGAATCCGGTCGTTGATGCGGGGCTCGGTGCTGATGGGGCCTCCTCGGTTGCACCTTCTTCGATGCGGCCGTCGGACGGCGGTCGCACGTAGTGGTTTCGACCACTGGGCGGGGCTTCATTCATGCTTCGCTGCCCCTCCGCCGTCTGGCAGAAGCACCGAACGCACGAAAAAAGCCCCGCACGGTACAGGCGGGGCTCCACACGTTCCGGGATGCCCTGACGGACACCACTGGCAGCAAGCATTCCTTGCGGCGCTCGCCACGGACCGGACCCGTCGACCCTTCGGCCGCTCGGGTGGGAGACTGTCGCGGTTGCCCTCTCGGGCCTCCTGAAGTGGAGCCTCCACTTGCTGGCCTGGCTCCCGAATCGGGTTCCTGGCCGGTCAGTCTCGAAGCATACCAGCGTTCCGGGGCCGACCGGTATTCCGGTCCGCCTCCGCCCGCCTTGTACCCTCCCTTTGTACTGCGCTTTCGCACCAGCATCCCGGAGTGACACCTTGACCAGCCAGCCCGACCACTCGCCCGAGTCCGACCAGGCCCTCGGTTTCGACGACCTGACCCGCGACATCGCAGAGGTCCCCGCCGTCGAGGTGATCACCACCGTCGCCGTCCACCTGATGAGCGCCGCCGCCGTCAAGTGCGGCCTGGCCGAGGGCGGCGAGGCCGACAAGGACCTCGACGAGGCCCGCAAGCTGATCACCGCCCTCGCCGGCCTGGTCACCGCCGGAGCCCCCGAGATCTCCAACTTCCACGCCGCCCCCCTCCGCGACGGCCTCCGCTCCCTCCAGCTCGCCTTCCGCGAAGCCTCCCTCATCCCCGACGCCCCCGGCACCGGCCCCGGCGAAAAGTTCACGGGCCCCGTCTACTCCTGACCCCCCCCACCCCCCGCCGAAGGCGCCTCCCGCCCCCAGCCCCGCAGGGCCCCGCCGCAGGCGCCTTCGCCTTCCGCCCCGCCAGGGGCGCTGCGCGCAGCGGAAGACCCAACGCCAGAGCCGCCCGCCGAGGGAACTCCCCCGACGGGCGGCTTTCGCTATGCGTCCCTGTCCCGCCGCAGGCGCCTTCTGACCCCAACGCCGGAGCCGCCCGCCGAGGAAAGATCCCTCGACGGGCGGCTCCGGCTCTATGCGGTCACCACTCAGGCGTCGTACTCACTGAGCGGCGGGCACGAGCACACCAGGTTCCGGTCGCCGTACGCGCCGTCGATGCGTCGCACCGCCGGCCAGTACTTGTCCGCCGGGTTCACACCCGCCGGGAAGACCGCCTCCTCGCGGGTGTAGGAGTGCGTCCACTCCCCCGCCAGCATCGCCGCGGTGTGCGGCGCGTTGCCCAGCGGGTTGTCGTCCGCCGCCCACTCGCCCGAGCCGACCTTCTCGATCTCCCCGCGGATAGCGATCATCGCCTCGCAGAACCGGTCGATCTCGTACAGGTCCTCGGACTCCGTCGGCTCGATCATCAGCGTGCCGGCCACCGGGAACGACATCGTCGGCGCGTGGAAGCCGTAGTCGATCAGGCGCTTCGCGATGTCGTCGACGCTGACGCCCGTCTCCTTGCTGAGCGGCCGCAGGTCGATGATGCACTCGTGCGCGACCAGCCCGCCGGGGCCGGTGTACAGCACCGGGAAGTGCGGGGCGAGCCGCTTGGCGATGTAGTTGGCGTTCAGCACGGCCACCTGGGTGGCGCGCTTGAGGCCCTCGCCGCCCATCAGTCGCACGTACGACCAGGAGATCGGCAGGATCGCCGCGGAGCCCCACGGCGCGGCCGAGATCGGGCCGACACCGGTCGCGGGGCCGGCCTCGGCCTGAAGCGGGTGGTTGGGCAGGTACGGCGCGAGGTGCTCGCGCACCGCGACCGGGCCGACGCCGGGGCCGCCGCCGCCGTGCGGGATGCAGAAGGTCTTGTGCAGGTTCAGGTGCGAGACGTCCGCGCCGAACTTGCCGGGCTTGGCGAGGCCGACCAGCGCGTTCAGGTTGGCGCCGTCGACGTACACCTGGCCGCCGGCCTCGTGGACGAGCGCGCAGATCTCGGTGATCTGGGTCTCGAACACGCCGTGGGTGGACGGGTAGGTGACCATCAGCACGGCGAGCTGCTCACGGTGCTGCTCGATCTTGGCCTTCAGGTCCTCGACGTCGACGTCGCCGTCGGCCAGCGTCTTGACCACGACGACCCGCATGCCGGCCATCGCCGCCGAGGCCGCGTTGGTGCCGTGCGCCGAGGACGGGATCAGGCAGACGTCGCGCTGGGTGTCGCCGTTCGCCCGGTGGTAGGCCCGGACGGCCAGCAGACCGGCCAGCTCGCCCTGCGAGCCCGCGTTCGGCTGGATCGACACGGCGTCGTACCCGGTGACCTCCACCAGCTGCTGCTCCAGCCCGCGGATCAGCGTCAGGAAGCCCGCCGCCTGGTCGACCGGCGCGAACGGGTGCAGCTGACCGAACTCGGGCCAGGTGATCGGCTCCATCTCGGTGGTCGCGTTGAGCTTCATGGTGCAGGAGCCCAGCGGGATCATGCCGCGGTCGAGCGCGTAGTCACGGTCCGACAGGCGGCGCAGGTAGCGCAGCATCGCCGTCTCGGAGCGGTGGCTGTGGAACACCGGGTGCGTCAGGTACTCGTCCTCGCGCAGCAGCGCGGCCGGCAGCGCGTCCGCGTCCTCGGCGATCTCCCCGGAGACCCCGAACGCGGCGAACACGGCCGCCAGGTGCTCACGCGTCGTCGTCTCGTCGCACGAGACCGACACGCGGTCGCCGTCGACCTTGTACACGTTCACGCCACCGGCCAGCGCCGCGGCGACGACCTCGTCGGCCTTGCCGGGCACGATCGCGGTGACGGTGTCGAAGAACGCCTCGTGGGCGAGCTCGACGCCGCCCGCGCGCAGGCCGGAGGCGAGTGCGGCGGCGTAGCGGTGGGTGCGGCGGGCGATGTCGGCGAGGCCGTCGGGGCCGTGGTAGACGGCGTACATGGAGGCCATCACGGCGAGCAGCACCTGCGCGGTGCAGATGTTGGAGGTGGCCTTCTCGCGGCGGATGTGCTGCTCGCGGGTCTGCAGGGCGAGGCGGTAGGCGCGGTTGCCGTCGGCGTCGACGGAGACGCCGACCAGGCGGCCGGGCAGGTTGCGGGCGTACTCGGCGCGCACGGCGAGGTAGCCGGCGTGCGGGCCGCCGAAGCCCATCGGGACGCCGAAGCGCTGCGAGGTGCCGCAGGCGATGTCGGCGCCGAGCTCGCCGGGCGAGCGCAGCAGGGTGAGGGCGAGCAGGTCGGCGGCGACGGCGACGACCGCGCCGAGCTGGTGGGCCTGCTCGATGACGGGCTTGATCTCGCGCACGGCGCCGGACGCGCCGGGGTACTGGAGCAGCACGCCGAAGACGCCGCGTTCGGCGATCTCGGCCGGGATGCCGTCGGACAGGTCGGCGGTGACGACCTCGACGCCGGTCGGTTCGGCGCGGGTCTCGATCACGGCGAGGGTCTGCGGCAGGGTGTCGGCGTCGACCAGGAAGACGCCGCCCTTGACCTTGGTGACGCGCCGGGCCAGGGCCATCGCCTCGGCGGCGGCGGTGCCCTCGTCGAGCAGCGAGGAGCCGGAGGTGGCCATGCCGGTCAGGTCGGAGACCGCGGTCTGGAAGTTGAGCAGGGCCTCCAGGCGGCCCTGGGAGATCTCCGGCTGGTACGGGGTGTAGGCGGTGTACCAGGCGGGGTTCTCGAGGACGTTGCGCAGGATGACCGGCGGGGTGAAGGTGCCGTAGTAGCCGAGGCCGATCATCGAGGTGAGGACCTGGTTGCGGCCGGCGAGCTCGCGGAGCTCGGCGAGGACCTGGGCCTCGCTGCGGCCGGCGGGCAGGCCGAGCGCGGTGAGGCTGCGGATGGCGTCCGGCACGGCCGCGTCGGACAGTTCGTCCAGCGAGGTGTAGCCGACCTGGGCCAGCATCTTCTGCTGGGCGTCGCTGTCGGGGCCGATGTGGCGGTGCTCGAAGGGGCTGGCCTGCTCAAGCTCGGTGAGCGTCGGCTGGGCGTTCATGGGGGTCGGGCCTCCTGGTCGCGGACCGGCGGTGGTACGCACGCCGGCCGGCCGCTGTGGGAGCGTCGGGGCGCACGAACCCGTCAGCCTCCCCCTCTGTCATCGGTACCTGAGAGCTTCGCGCGCCCGGGTGGTGGCCCGGTCGGCTTGCACCGTCGGCGAGAGCAGCGTCCGATGGCTTCGGTGCCGACGGTCCTGCCCTGCTTTCCAGAGTGACCTGGTCCCACTCGGTACGGATGCCTGAGAGATTCCGGGGAGGGGTTGCTCCTTCGGCGTCCCGCAACCCTCTCGAATCAGGGGGCCGGGACTCTCCCGAGCGGGCTCGGCGGTCGCCGCCCAGGGTACCAGCGCCGACCTGGACGATCACCGGTACGGCCCTGCGAACCGCCCCGTACGGCGGCGCTCGGAGCGACACCGTCCGTTACGTACCTTTTGGTGTGGAATAGCGGTCCGGCACGCTCCTCCGACCGCTCCCCCGACGGGTCTCCCAGGAGCAGCAACCGGAGGACAGCGTGCAGACCGATATCGATCCGCGCGACCTGATCGGACACAAGGCGGTCGACCGGAACGGTGACAAGATCGGCACGGTCGACGAGGTGTACCTGGACGACGCGACCGGGGAGCCGGAGTGGGCGGCCGTCCGCACCGGGATCTTCGGCCGGGACGCCTTCGTCCCGCTGACCACCAGCGAGTTCTCCGGCGACGAGCTGCACGTCCCGTACGACAAGTCGCTGATCAAAGAGTCCCCGGACTTCGGGGTGGGCCAGCACCTCTCGCCGGAGCAGGAGTTGGAGCTGTACCGCTACTACGGCCTGGACACGGCGGGCGGCCGGCAGCCCGCCCGGTTCGCCGCGGCGCCCCCGGCCGGCCCGAAGGAGTACTCGGAGAAGGTCGCCGACCGCGACTTCGCCGACCGCGACTTCGGCGACCTCGCCTCCGCCTCGCCCGGCCCGGTCCAGGGCCCGGCCCCGGCGCCGCCGGGCTACGCCCCGCCGAAGCCGAAGGCCGCGCCGGAGCAGCCGGCCCGCCCCGCCGAGCCGGCCGCCCGGACCGACCACCCCCGCAAGCAGAACGCGCCGGTGGAGATCACCTGCCGCGAGGAGCGCCTGGACATCACCACCGAGTGGCACACCGTCGGCACCACCCGGCTGCGCAAGTACGTGACCACCGAGGCGGTGGAGCGCCGGGTGCCGCTGGTGCGCGAGCGGGTGCGGGTGGAGCGCATCCCGGTGTCGGAGGCGGAGCGCGCGGCACTGAGCGACCAGGAGATCGCCGAGGCCGTCGAGGAGGTCACCCTGCGCGAGGAGCGCCCGGTGATCCGCAAGTACCTGGCGCCGGTGGAACGGGTGCGGCTGGTGGTGGAGCGGTACACCGAGGAGGAGGTGGTCCGCGAGGAGCTGCGCCGCGAGCAGGTCGAGGTGCACGGCCCGACCACCGCCGCGGACGGCGACGCCTCCGCCCGGCAGCACCAGCCGTGGAACGCGCAGCCGCAGTCTCCGGCGACCTCTCCGGTCTGACGGATCGCCAACTCCCGGCCCCGGTCCGCCTCGGCGGGCCGGGGCTTCGACTTTGCCAAAGTTTAACCATTAGATATTTGACAGATTGAAGCATCTCCCTGGATCGTTACTTCAGTCCCTGCACTATCGCCGTATGAAGCAACCCGGAGGATTCCCGTGAGTGAGGCACCACAGCCCACCGCCGCGGCCGCCAAACCCACCAGCGCCAAGGTCCTGCCCGCGCTGATCCTCGCCATGCTGGCCTACAGCGTGGTCCAGACCGCAGTCGTCCCGATCCTTCCGAGCCTGGCCGCCGAGCTGAAGGTGTCGGGCTCCGACATCACCTGGCTGATGACGGCCAACCTGCTCTCCGCAGCGGTCCTCACCCCGCTGCTGGGCCGCTTCGGCGACCTGCGCGGCCGCAAGCCCGTACTGCTGATCTCGCTGGCCGGCCTGGTGCTCGGCTCCGGCCTCGCGGTCTGCACCCACTCCTTCGGCCTGCTGGTCGTCGCCCGGGTGCTCCAGGGCGCGGGCGGCGGCGTGCTGCCGCTGGCGATCGCCATCGTCCGTGACGAACTGCCGAAGCAGAAGGTCACCGCCGGCGTCGCCGCCATCTCCGCCTCGATGGGCGTCGGCTCCGGCCTCGGTCTGGTCGCCACCGGCCTGCTGCTGGAGCACTGGGACTACAAGTCGATCTTCTGGATGGGCCTGGTCTTCGGTCTGGCCGCCGTCGCGCTGGTGATCCTGCGGGTGCCCAGCGACCCGGTCGTCGACAAGAACGGCGGCGCCGACCCGCTCGGCGCGCTCACCCTGGCCGGCTGGCTGTCCGCCCTGCTGATCGCCGTCAGCCGCGGCAACGAATGGGGCTGGGGCTCCACTCGCACCCTCGGCCTGTTCGCCGTCGCCGCCGTCGTCGCCCTGCTGTGGCTGCTGGTCGAGGCCAAGGTCGCCCACCCGCTGGTCGACCTGAAGATGATGGCCCGCCCCGCCGTCGCCTTCACCAACATCTCCGGCCTGCTCATCGGCTTCGGCATGTACGGCTCGTTCATGGTGATCAGCAACTTCGCGCAGACCCCGGAGAAGCTCACCCACTACGGCTTCACCGCCACCGTCCTGCACGCCGGCATCATGCTGCTGCCCTCCGCGATCGGCTCCATGGTCGCCGCCCCCGTCGGCGCCCTGCTCATCGCCCGCCGCGGCCCCCGCCTCCCGCTGGTCCTCGGCGGCCTGCTCGGCGCCGTCGCCATGGCCTACCTGGCGCTGCGCCACGACGCCGAGTTCGACATCTACTTCTCCTCCGCCGTCTTCGGCCTCGGCGTCGGCCTGGCCTACGCCGCCATGCCCGCCTACATCAACGGCGCCGTCCCCGCCGAGCAGTCCGGCATCGCCAACGGCATGAACGCCGTCCTGCGCACCGTCGGCGGCGCCATCGGCACCGCCGTGATGGCCGCGATCCTCACCGGCGACACCCTCAAGCTCCCCATCCCGGTCCACCTCCCCACCCTGAACGCCTACCAGAACGCGTTCTGGATCGCCGGAGCCATGTGCCTGGTCGCCGCGATCGTCCCCTTCGCCATCCGCGCCACCAAGCCCGCCTCCACCCCCACCGAGCAGCCCACCCCGGCCCTCGCCAAGACCGACGCCTGACGGCGTCCCCCTCGCGTACTGGACACACGCGAGTCACACGGACACCCCCCGCCCAGGGCATCGGCGGGGGGTGTCCGTCTTGCACCACCGGACGCGAATCCAGGGGCGCGAGGAACTGCGCGCCCAGCCACCCCCCTCCCCCAACTCGCCTCCCCAACCCGCCCCCACGCCCCGAAGGCGCGAGAGGGTGCGAAACCAGGGGCGCGAGGAACTGCGCGCCCAGCCACCCCCCTCCCCCAACTCGCCTCCCCTACCTGGTGCCCCACACCCCAAGGCGCCCCGAGCTGCTGCCCCACCCCAAAACCCCGCCCCGCCCGCCCCCGCCCTACCCCTCAACCGCCGGAGGCCTGAGCGGAAGCGCCCCCGAAGCCTCCAACCCCTCGTCATCCACCGAAAACGTCCGCACCCGCCCCGGCCGCTCCGAGTACGGCGTCTCGAACCGCACCGTCACCCGCCCGACCCCGCTCCCCTGCACCCACCCCGGCCCGTACTCCCGGTGCGTCACGTCCTGCCCCGGCCACCACCGCCGGACCACGGGCTCGGCCGGCACCTCCTCCACCTCACCGACCTCCGCCCCATCCCCCTCCCCCTCCCCTTCCTTCTCCCTCTCTCCCCTCTCCTCCCGCTCCAACTGCGCGAACAGATCCTCCTGCGTGTAGTCCGCGAGCTGCGTCACGCCCACCCCCAGCAGCCGCACACCTCCCGTGATGTCCACCTGCATCGCCAGGCGCCGCGCCGTCGCGCCGATCACCTCGGGATCGTCCGTCGGCCCGCGCAGCGTCTCCGACCGGGTCAGCGTCGAGAAGTCGAACCGCCGCACCTTCAGCACCACCGTCCGCCCGGACCGCCCGGCCGCCCGCAGCCGTCGCACGCACCGCGCGGACAACTGGTCGATCTCGCGCAGAATGCGGTCCCGATCGGCCAGGTCGACCTCGAACGTGTCCTCCACCGAGACCGACTTCGCGTCCCGGTCCGGCACCACCGGCCGCTCGTCCCACCCCAGCGCCATCTGGAAGACGCCCGCCCCGTGCGCCTTCCCCAGCAGCCCGACCAGATCCTCGAACCCGGCCTCCGCCAGATCCGCGACGCTCGTCAGCCCGGCCCGCCGCAGCGCCTGCTCGGTGGCCGGCCCGATGCCCGGCAGCGCCCGCACCGGCATCGGCGCGAGCACCGACTGCTCCGAGCCGGGTTCGATCAGCACCAGCCCGTCCGGTTTGGCCTGCTCGGAGGCGATCTTCGCCATCAGCTTGGACGCGGCGGCCCCGACCGAGGCCGTCAGCCCGGTCCGCTCCACGATGTCCGCCCGCAGGTCCTCCGCCAGCGCCAGCACCAGCTGCGCGCCCTCGGCGGGCGTCGCGGCGGCCAGCGCCGGCCCGTACGGCCCGGCCTCCAGGTCGACGAACGCCTCGTCCAGGCTGAGCGGTTCGACCAGCGGGGAGCGCTCCCGCAGCAGGCCCATGACGATCTCGCTGTTGGCCCGGTACGCCTCGAACCGGCCGGTCAGGAACGCCGCGTTCGGGCACAGCCGCCGCGCCTGCGCCGTCGGCATCGCCGAGTGCACGCCGAACTTCCGCGCCTCGTACGAGGCAGTGGCCACCACGCCCCGCCCGCCAAGACCGCCCACGACCACCGGCTTTCCGCGCAGGCTCGGCTTGGACGCCTGCTCCACCGCCGCGAAGAAGGCGTCCATGTCGAGGTGGATGATGCTCGGCACGGACCGCACCGCCCGATCATCCCGCGCCCCACCGACAATCCCCGGGCAATCCCCCGCCCGAACCACCGAACCGAACCACCGAACCGAGCCCCCACCCGGCCCCCACCCGGCCCGCGCCCGGCCCCACGCAGCCCGACAGCCCCCCGACCGTCCCCTCCCCGCCGGAGCTCTACCCTCGCGCCGCGTCCGCCAACGCCCGCGCCACCCCGTCCTCGTGCCGCCCCAGCAGCGCCGGATCGGGCCGCACCACCACGTTCAGGAACGCCTTCGCCGCGCTGCCGATCTCCCGCACCTCGCCGTAGCGCCAGGTGGTGTCGTGCCACTCCTCCACGCCGACGCCGGACGAGTCGATCCCGGCGGCCCGGCACAGCGCCAACGCCCGCCGCACATGGAAGGTCTGACTGATCAGCACCGCCTTGTTCACCCCGAATATGCGGTGCGCGCGGGTGCAGGAGTCCCAGGTGTCGAAGCCCGCGTAGTCGCCGACCACCCGTACCTCGGGCACGCCGCGTTCGATCAGGTAGGCGCGCATCGCGTCGGTCTCGTCGTACTCGCGGGTGCCGTTGTCGCCGGTCACCAGGATCGCCTGCACCTTGTCCGCCCGGTACAGCTCCAGGGCGGCGTCCAGCCGGTGCGCCAGGTACGGGGAGGGCCTGCCCTCCATCAGGCCGGCGCCGAACACCACCGCGACCGGTGCGGCCGGCACGCTCTGCACGGTGCCGATCTTGTGGTTCTGCGTCACGAAGAGCCAGGCGTTCGGCGTGACGCCCAGCACCGCGCACACCACCAGCGCCTGGAACCGGCGCCGCTGCCCGCGCCTGCTGCCCCAACCGGACGGCCGCCACGTCAGCAGCCACCGTCCGCGCCGCCCGAGCCCCTGCATGATCGTCTGCACACGGGAGTGGACGAACCGCCCACCCGACCGGTTCCCGAGGCCGTGGCCGGCCGGTCAGACCGCGCGGTTGCGGCGCTGCGCCAGCTCGTCGGCCGGGTCGTGCCCGAGCAGCGTCTCGCCGGTGTCGGTGCGCTCGCCGTGCAGTCGGCCGAGGGTGGCCTCCAGCTCCTGCCGGACCGCGCCGACCGCGATGCCGAACACGCCCTGGCCGCCGTTCAGCAGATCGACGACCTGCTGCGGGGAGGTGCACTCGTACACCGTCGCGCCGTCGCACATCAGGGTCAGGCCCGCCAGCCCGGCCTGGTCCGCGGACTGCAGGTGGGTGACGGCCACCCGGATGTTCTGGAGCGAGACCCCGGCGTCCAGCAGCCGCTTGACGATCTTCAGCAGCAGGATGTCCCGGAAGCTGTACAGCCGCTGTGCGCCGGCCGGGTGGCCGGTGCGCACCGAGGGCTCCAGCAGGCCGGTGCGCGCCCAGTAGTCGAGCTGCCGGTAGGTGATGCCGGCGGCCGCGCAGGCCGTGGGGCCGCGGTAGCCGACCAGGGCGGAGGTGGGGGTGAGCCGTTCGATCGCGGGCTGCCCGGGCTGGACGGCCGGGAAACGGCCGAGTCGGGGCAGGTCGTCACCGTCCGGTTCGGGCCGCCAGGGCCGCCCGATCGGACCGCGGCCGGCGCGCGGCACGTGCACCGCGCACAGGGCTCCGGAACGCGTCTCGTCGCCGGTGCCGCTCATCGCCAACCTCCGTCCATTCCGCCTCAAGGCCCCTGTGGCACCGCACGGACCCGAAGGGCCCAGGCTGCGGGCGGCCCGTCCGGCGGGCCATCACCTGACGGTAGGCAGTGGCCCGAGCACCGTCAACGATCGCCACGCCGGGGCCTCGCACAAACTTCACCCCATCGAGTGGTTATTCGTGCCCCATGTGCGGGTAGCGGAATGGATTTCTACCACAGCCGAGTTGCGGGCCGTGGCCTGCCCCGCTAGCAGAGCGTCCAGCACCGGTCACCGGTGGTCGCCCCGCCGCGGGAACGGTCGGCCGCTGCGGGCCGAACCGGCGGCTACTGCGGGCCGCCGCCGAAGTCCTCCGGCGAGACCTGGTCCAGGAACTCCCGGAACTTCTCGACCTCGTCCTCCTGCTCGTCCGGGATCGAGATGCCGGCCTCCGCCAGCACCTCCTCGCTCCCGAAGATCGGCGTACCGGTGCGCAGCGCCAGCGCTATCGCGTCGGACGGACGCGCGCTGACCTCCACACCGCCGGAGAACACCAGGTTCGCGTAGAACACCCCGTCCCGAAGGTCGTTGATCCGCACCTCGGTCAGCTGCTGGCCGGTCGCCTCCAGCACGTCCTTGAACAGGTCGTGCGTCAGCGGCCGCACCGGAGTCATGCCCTGCTGGGCGAAAGCGATCGCGGTGGCTTCCCCCGGCCCGATCCAGATCGGCAGGTAGCGGTCCCCGCCGACCTCCCGCAGCAGCACGATCGGCTGGTTGGAGGGCATCTCCACCCGGACACCCACAACATCGAGCTCATTCACACCAGCAACCCTATGGCGCGCGCCCCCGATAGGAAAGCGCAGCAGGCACCGGCCGCCGCGATCCGGACGCCGCCCGCCCGTCGGCCGCTCATGTCCGCGCCCGCAGCCCCGCCTGGACCATCGCCGCGTGCAACCGCACCGACAGCGTCGCCAGCTCCCGCGCCGTCGCCTCCGCGTGCGCCCGGGTCTGCGGGTTGCGGTGCCGCCGCAACGGCGCCACCACCTGCTCCACCAGCGAGACCTCGCGGTCCGCGGCCGCCTTCATCGCCCGCAGGTGCCGCGGCTCCAGACCGAACCGGCCCAGCTCCGCCACCAGCCGCGCGATCTGCAGCGCCTCGCCGTCGTACCCGCCGTCCGGCCCGGGCTGCACCAGTCCGTACGCCTCCCACTCGACGAGTTCCCGCTCCTGCGCCTCCGCCGCCGCGATCAGCTCGGCCCGGCCCAGCCGCACCCCGCCCACCGACGACGACCCGGCCAGTTCCCGGTCCGCCTCCTCCACCGGCCCCGGACGCGCGTCCGGCCCCGGCAGCGCCGGCGGCTGCTCGCCGCGCTCGATCGCGTCCAAGTGCTCGCGGATCACCCGCAACGGCAGATAGTGGTCGCGCTGCATCCGCAGCACGTACGCCAGCCGCTCCACGTCCGCCGCCGAGAACTTCCGGTAGCCGGACGGGGTGCGCTGCGGCTCGACCAGGCCCTCCGCCTCCAGGAAGCGGATCTTCGAGATCGTCACCTCCGGGAAGTCGTCCCGCAGGAAGGCCAGCACCGCGCCGATGGACAGCAGTTCGTCACCCCGTCGGCGCGCCTCGCCCGCGCGGCGCGAAGCCGGCACGGGCGAGGACCCGAGGGACGGGGTCGGAGTCTGTGGGGTCACTCGGGCTCCAAACGGAGAAGTGGTCAGTACCCCCGGTGGTGACTGGCGAAGAACACCAGCCGGTACTTACCGATCTGCACCTCGTCGCCGTTGCTCAGCAGCACCTCGTCGATCCGCTCCCGGTTGACGTAGGTGCCGTTCAGGCTGCCCACGTCCGCGACCGAGAAGCCACCGTCGGGCTGCCGGCGGAACTCCACGTGCCGACGCGACACCGTCACGTCGTCCAGGAAGATGTCCCCCTGCGGGTGACGGCCCGCCGTGGTGACGTCCGAGTCGAGCAGGAACCGGCTCCCCGAGTTCGGGCCGCGCTGCACGATCAGCAGCGCCGAACCCGGCGGCAGCGCGTCGATCGCCGCCATCACCTCGGCCGACAGCGTCGGAGTGGCGCCCGTTGACGTCGCGGTCGGGTCGTACGACTCGATGCCGGAGATCGAAATGGTCGACGTGGTCTCCGCCGCGCCCTCCGGGAAACCGCCGCCACGCAGCTGAGTACCGCAGTTCGAGCAGAACCGGGCCTGCGCCGGGTTCTGGTTCCCGCACCGCGGGCACGGGCTGGTGCCAGCCATGTTCACAGCCTCCTGGCGCGGCACACCCGACTGGGGGTGCCCGGCGTAGGTGTCCGGGGCAAACCCTCCACCGGAGGTTGAGGGTCCTGACGGGAAACCTATGCGCGGCGCGCCCGACGAATCAACCGACGCGCCGTAACCCGCGTCGATCTGCCCGGTCGGCACGCCGGCCCCCTGGGTCACGTCCTCCCGGTACATCGGACGCTGCCCGTCCGGCGCCGGACGCGCCGCCGGCACCCCGGCGTCGTCCTGGCGGTACCGGGCGGTCGGCGCCTCCGCCGCCGCCTTCTTGTTACGGCCGAAAAGCTTCGAGAAAAAACTCACGGGCGAATCCCCTTGCGTGTGACAGAACCGCCCGCGGGGCAGGGTTCAGGGCTCGATGTGGCGGTAAGCCCGGCATCCGGCCGGAAACTGACGATCGACAAGACCCAGTGTCGCCGACTCCCTGCGGGCGCCCACCACCGGGGGCTTCCCGCAGCTGACGAACCGTACGGAGCGCGCCCCGTCACTTCGCCGCCGGCTTGCCGTACTGCAACGGCCGCGGGGTGGCCAACACGTCCACCACCACCTTCTGCTGCTGGACGATGGTCGCCCGCGCCTGCTGCTTCTCCAAGCTGCGCACCACACCACCGGGAATGTTCAGCGCCGGAGTCAGATCCTGCGGGTTGCCCACCACGGTGAAGCGGAACGGCTGCGACACGCTCTTCCCGTCGATCCGCACACCGCTGCCCGAAGCGTTGTCGGTGAAATACGTCCCGGCCACCACGCGCACGTCGTTGATCTGAATCGCCTCCGCCCCCGCCGCTCGGAGTTCCTGCAGGGTGTCCAGCAGCATATCCGCCTTCACCTGCCCTTGGGGATCATCGATCGTCAGCACGATCCCCGGACCGGTCGCCTTCTCCGTCCCCGCCAGCACCCCCAGCTCGGACGCCCGCTTCCGGGTCTGCTCCTGCGCCTCCTTGGCCTGGTTGGACGAGTTCTCCAACTGCGCCAGGTTCTGCTCCAGCTGCGTCTTCTCGAACTGGAGACGCTGCTGCCGGCCGTCCAGTTCGTCCAGGATCCGCACCAGGTCCTCCTGCCGCGCCCCGCGCAGCTGGCTGTGGTCGTTCGTCGACCGCACCTGGATCGCCAGCGCCAGCCCCAGCGCGAACAGCAGCAGCGCCACCACCAACTGACCGCGCGACACCCGCGGCGGCCACAGCGCCGCCTTCAGCTGCTCCCGGCCGTCCGACGGCAACGCCACCGGCACCGGTGCGGCCTGACGCGCCGCCACCGGCTCCTCGGCCTTCTCCGCCACCGTCCCGGGCTCGGGCTCGACCTCGGGCTCGACCCGGGGCTCCGCCGTCTCCGGCTCCTTCGACTGCTCCGGCTGCTCCGGCTCCTTCGCCTCGGCCGGCTGCTCCTGGCCCTGCTCCTGCGGCTTCTTCTCCTCGCTCACAACCGCCCCCTAGGCCCTGAACACATGCCGACGGATCGCCGCCGCGTTCGAGAAGATCCGGATGCCCAGCACCACCACCACGCCGGTGGACAGCTGCGAGCCCACGCCCAGCTGGTCGCCCAGGAACACGATCAGCGCGGCCACCACCACGTTCGACAGGAACGACACCACGAAGACCTTGTCGTCGAAGATCCCGTCCAGCATCGCCCGGACACCGCCGAACACCGCGTCCAGCGCCGCCACCACCGCGATCGGCAGGTACGGCACCACCGCGTTCGGCACCTCCGGCTGCACGAAGATGCCGACGACCACGCCGATCACGAGACCAAGTACGGCAATCACGGTGTAGCTGCTCCTGTTCCGGTGGGAGTGGACTTCGCACTCGAACGCGTGGACTTCGACGGCGTCGGCGACTTCGGCTTCGCGGGCGCCGACGACTGCGGTGCGGGCGACGAGGACTGCGGCGACGGCGACTGCGACGGCCCGGGCGACGGCTCCGGCGACTCCGGCCCGGCCACCCGCAGCGTCACGCCCAGCGCGGCCGGCAGCGTCACCGACTTCTGCGCGGACACCGTCGAACGGATCCCGTAACTGTCCTGGATGACCTTCAGGTAGTGGCCGCCCTCGTTCTCCTGGAACGCCTGCGCCAGCCGCGGCCCGTCCCCGATCGCCAGCAGCGTGTACGGCGGCACAAGCGGCCGGTTGTCCACCAGGATCGCGTCGCCCGCGGCCCGGATCGCCGACAGCGCGGTCAATCGCTGCCCGTTCACCGACACCGCCTCCGCGCCCGCCAGCCACAGGCCGTTCACCGCGTACTGGAGGTCGTGGTCCTGCACCCGGCCCTTGTTGCCGAAGCCGTCCGCGTTCCGCGGGTTGCTCACATTGCCGCCGGTGCCCGTACCCGCCGCGTCCTCGATCACCAGCTTGACGCCCGGCCCGGCGATCTCCCCCGTGCCGGTCTGCGCCGCCAGCCGCGCCAGCCCGCCGTCGTCACCGGACTGCAGCGCCTGCGCCTGGGCGTCCGCGACCTTGTCGCGGTCCTCCTCGACCTGCCGCTGCAGCGCGTCCGCCGCCTTGTTCGCGTCGTTGACCCGGCTCACCAGGGCGTCCCGCTCCTGCGCCAGGACGGGCGCCGCCTCCTGCGTGTTCACCGCCCCGACCGTCACCACCGTCGTCGCCAACGCCAGCCCCAGCGCCAGCACCAGCCGCCCCTTCGCCGTCGTCGGCAACCGCGACCGGCCCTCCGCCCCGCGCGCCCGGGCCGCTTCCGCGTACCCGTCGTCCAGCGAGTGGTCCATCACCGTGGTCAGCAGGGACATCGATGCGTCCGGACGGCGGAATCGCCCGTCCGGGTCATTCGGCGTCGACGTTGCTGGCATGCGCCACATCGTTTCACGACCGCGCGGCGGCCCACGACCAGCCCCCGGGCCCGCAAGGCCTATTCGGCACACGATCGTGACAAACGCCCGGAGGGGACGGACCCGCAGGCCCGCCCCCACCAGAACTTCTCCGCACTACCTCCCGGCGCCGTCCACGACTGCGGCCCATTCGTCGAGCAGCCGCTCCGTCGCCTCGTCGTCCGGGCCCTCCGCCCACAGGTGCGTGACGGCCTCCGCCGGGTCCGGCAGCACCAGCGTCCACCGGCCGTCGGCCTCGACCACCCGCACCCCGTCCGTGGTGTCCAGCTTGCGGTTGCCCGCCGCCTCCACCACCGAACGCATCACCATGCCCTTCGCGGCCCACGGCGTCGCGATGTCCCGCTTCTGGATGTGCGCCTGCGGGATCCGCGCGTCGATCTGACTCAACGTCAGCTGCGTCCGCGCCACCAGGCCCACCAGCCGGACGAACGCCGCCGCGCCGTCCAGCACCCCGGAGAACTCCGGCACCACGAAACCGCCGCGCCCGTCGCCACCGAAGATCGTGCCGTCCGCCGCCGCGGCCTTCGCCAGGTCGTCCGGCGAGGTCGTCGTCCAGATCACCTGGGTGCCGTGGTACGCCGCCACCTGCTCGGCGATCCGGGTCGTCGTCACCGGCAGCGCCACCTGCCCGGCCCGGCGCTCGGCCGCGACCAGGTCCAGCAGCACCAGCAGCGCCCGGTCGTCCTCGATCACCCGGCCCTGCTCGTCCACGAAGGACACCCGCTCGCCGACCGGGTCGAACCGCACCCCGAACGCGGCCCGCGAGGACGCCACCAGCTCACCCAGCCTGGCCAGCGCCGCCCGCCGCTCGTCCGCGCCCTCGGTCGGCCGCGCCTCGTCCAGACCGCCGGCCACCGTCAGCGTCTCCACCCCGAGTCGGCCCAGGATGCTCGGCAGCACCAGCCCCGCACTGCCGTGCGCGGCGTCCACCACCACCTTCAGCCCGGCCTCCCGCACCCCGGTGGTGTCCACCGCCCGCAGCAGGTTCGTCGCGTACGAGTCGAAGACGCTCGCCGGGTGCAGCAGGTCGCCGATCTCGCCCGGGAACGCCCGCCGGAACTCCTGCCGCGCGTACACCCGGTCCAGCTTCCGCTGCCCGGCCTGCGACAGGTCCGCACCGCGCTCGTCGAAGAACAGGATGTCCAGCGAGTCCGGCACCCCCGGCGTGGTCCGCAGGAAGATCCCGCCCGCACTCCCCCGCGCCGTCGCCTGCCGGGCCACCGGCATCGGCACGTTCTCCAGGTCGCGCACGTCGATCGCACTGGTCTGCAGCGACGAGATCATCGCCCGCTTCAACGCCCGCGCACCACGCGAGTGGTCACGCGCGATGGTGACGGTGGCGCCCTTCTTCAACGTCGTCGCGTACGCCCCCGCCAGCCGCACCGCCAGCTCCGGCGTGATCTCCACGTTCAGGATGCCCGACACACCGCGCACCCCGAACAGGTGCTCCTGGCCGCGGGACTCCCAGATCACCGACGTGTTGACGAACGCGCCGGCCTCGATCGTCTTGAACGGGTACACCCGGACGTTGCCCGCGATGATCGACTCCTCGCCGATCAGGCACTCGTCGCCGATCACCGCCCCTTCGTCGATCCGCGCGGCCTGCATCACGTCGGTGTTCTTCCCGACCACGCACCCGCGCAGATTCGACTGCGGCCCCACGTACACGTTGTCGTGCACCACCGCCTTGTGCAGGAACGCGCCGCGCTTCACGACCACGTTCGACCCCAGCACGGTGTGCTCGCGCAGCTCCACGCCGGCCTCGACCTTGGCGTAGTCGCCGATGTACAGCGGCCCGCGCAGCACCGCCTCCGGGTCCACCTCGGCGCCCTCGGCCACCCACACCCCGGGTGAGATCTCGAAGCCGTCCAGCTCGACCTGGACCTTCCCCTCCAGCACGTCCGCCTGGGCCTTCAGGTAGCTCTCGTGGGTGCCCACGTCCTCCCAGTAGCCCTCGGCGACATAGCCGAACACCGGCTTGCCCTCCTTGAGCAACTGCGGGAACACGTCGCTCGACCAGTCGACCGACTCCCCCGCGGCCACGTAGTCGAACACCTCCGGCTCCATCACGTAGATACCGGTGTTCACGGTGTCCGAGAACACCTGCCCCCAGGTGGGCTTCTCCAGGAAGCGTTCGACCTTGCCCTCGTCATCGGTGATCGTGATACCGAATTCCAACGGGTTCGGCACCCGGGTCAGGCACACCGTGACCAGTGCGCCCTTCTCCCGGTGAAAAGCAATCAGCTCGGAAAGATCAAAATCCGTCAGCGCGTCACCGGAGATCACCAAAAACGAATCGTCCCGCAGCGCGTCCTCCGCGTTCTTGACGCTGCCGGCCGTCCCCAGCGGTGTTTCCTCGTTGGCATAGGTGAGGTGAATCCCCAGTTCCTCACCGTCGCCGAAGTAGTTCTTCACCAGCGACGCCAGGAACTGCACAGTCACCACGGTGTCAGTGAGGCCGTGCCGCTTCAGCAACCGCAGCACGTGCTCCATGATCGGCCGATTGGCGACCGGCAACAGTGGCTTGGGCATGCTGGAAGTCATCGGGCGGAGTCGAGTGCCCTCCCCGCCCGCCATCACAACGGCTTTCATTACGGGTGCGTCCTCCTTCGCGGTGGTGAACCCCTGCGGGTCCATCAAACCGGTCCGACGCATGTCTACCCGGAAGAAATGATCCGACTCACCGTGGAGGCCGTGTGAAACGTCTCAGCCCGATCTCAAACAGCAGCCGTACGCTCCGCCTGCAGCATCTGCCGAGCCTGAACGGCATACATCGCGCCGGCCCACCAGTACAGCGTCGTCCCCCACCAGATGAACGCCCAACTCACCACTTCCGCAACCCGGTGCACCCATCCGTCACCGACCCCCAGCAGCAACAGCGGAAACGCGTACATCAGATTGAACGTGGCCGCCTTCCCCACAAAACTCACGTTCAACGGCCCGTATCCGGCCCGGTTCAGCCGCAGCAGCACCACCCCGACGAACGCCTCCCGGGCCACCAGCAACGCCGTCAGCCACCACGGCAGGATCTCCCGCCACGTCAGCCCCACCAGCGTCGACACGATGTACAGCCGGTCCGCCGCCGGATCCAGCAACTGCCCCAGCCGGCTGACCTGCCCCCACCGCCGCGCCAGCTTCCCGTCCAGATAGTCACTGACGCCACTCAGCATCAGGATGACAATCGCCCACCCGTCGTTCTTCGGCCCCCCGAAGACCGGCCACAACACCAACCACAGAAAGATCGGCACGCCCACCAGCCGAGCCATGCTCAGCAGATTGGGAATCGTAAGGACCCGGTCGGTCTGGACGCGCGTCTCCTGAACCTCCACGGTGGGGAGCCTCCTGTGGTACCAACGACAAGTGTGCGGATTGACCTTACAACAGAAAAGCCCCCTGACATCCCGTCAGGGGGCTTCTCCAGAAAGATTGTTCGGCGGCGTCCTACTCTCCCACAGGGTCCCCCCTGCAGTACCATCGGCGCTGTGAGGCTTAGCTTCCGGGTTCGGAATGTAACC
>NZ_JBHWID010000020.1:0-119784 GCF_042732175.1 Kitasatospora sp. NPDC059795 | reverse complement strand
GAGCGGGGGCGCTCGGTCCCGAATCCGCACCTCCGGAGCCAGGGGGCTCCGGAGGCAGGGGGCTCCGGAGGCAGGGGGCTCCGGAGGCAGGAACTGACAGGAAGAGCACCGATGAACGCCGACGCCGAGAGCGTCGTACGCCGCCCGCGCCGCCGCTACCACGAGCCCGAGCAGCGCCAGCGCAAGCTCACCGTGCGATTCAGCGCCGACGAAGAAGCTGAGATCCAACGCGCAGCCGCCGAGCACGCGTTGACTGTCGCGCGCTTCATCGCGACGAGCAGCCTCAACTCCGCCCGCAACCTCACCGTCGCAGACTCCGAAGACCGCCGCGACCGCGCGCTCGACGAACTCGCCGTCGCCCGCCACCAAGTCGCCCGCTGCGGCAACAACTTGAACCAGATTGCCCGAGAGCTCAACAGCGGTGGCCTGCCGAACCCCGCCGACCTGGTCGCCACCCTGGCTGCGGTCCGCAGCACCATCGCCGCGATCGACGTCGCCTCGGCGGAGATCGCGAAGGAGAAGTAGACCGTGGTGCCGAACATCGTGCGAGGCTCGCGGACATACGGATTGCTCGCCTACCTCTACGGTCCGGGCCGCCGCGACGAGCACACCGACCCGCACCTGATCGCGTCCTGGGACGGCTTCGCCCCCGACCCGGGCCGCGATCCCGCTTCAAGCATCAAACAGTTGCAGTCCGCCTTGGACATGCGCGTCGACCAGCGCGGCTCCCGTCGCGCTCTTAAGAAGCATGTCTGGCACTGCTCGCTGCGAACCTCCCCCGAAGACCGGCCGCTGAGCACCGAGGAGTGGTCCGAGGCCGCACGCAGGGTCGTTGCCGCAGTCGGCATCGCGACCGACGGCGATCCGGACAGTTGCCGCTGGGTGGCGGTGCGACACGCCCAGGACCACATCCACATCGTCGCGACCATCGTGCGCGGCGACCTGCGGAAGGCCGACATCGAGAACGACTACTTGGGCGCCCAGACGGAGTGCCGCAAGATCGAGAAGGAGTGGGGGCTTCGCCAACTCAACCCGGGCGACGGCACCGCGGCGCCGCAGCCGACCAACCGGGAGAAGCACAAGGCCGCCCGGCTCGGCCGGGACACCAGCCGCCAGCTGCTGCGCGACACCGTCCGCCAGGCCCTGGCGGGCGCGGCGGACGAAGCTGAGTTCTTCGCCCGTCTGGAGAAGGCCGGTGTGCTGGTCAGCCGGAAGATCGGCCCGTCCGGCGACACCCTCGGCTACGGCGTCGCCATCCTGGGCGAGCGCGACTCCAATGGCCAACCGGTGTACTTCGCTGGATACCGGCTGGCACCGGACCTGACCTTGCCGAAGATCCGCCAACGGCTGGCCGTTCCGCTGGACGCACGCACCGACGACGACCTCCAGCGCCCAGTCGCCGGTCGTGCTGGTGAGCGCCACTCCGCCCCGGCCCGGGCGCGCTACGCCGCCTCCGTGGCGGTCGACTCCGCGATCGACCTGTTGGACGGGGAGGACGACGAGGCCGCCTCCGCGGTGATCGCCGACACCGGCGAGGTGCTGGACGCCCTCGCCGGCACCGCGCTGCCCGCGCAGAAGGCCCAACTGCTCGCGGCAGCCCGGGCGTACGAGAGAGCATCCCGCTCGCATATCCGGGCCGCCCACGGAGAGAACTTTGAGGTCCGCTCGGCTGCCCGCAGGATCCTGGCCGGCGGCTACACCACCAACAGGGCCCCGGACGCCACCGCGGCAGCCACTCTGCTCGCAGCACTCCTGCTGCTGGTGATCGCTGGCAGCCGCTGGCACGCCGAGCACGGACACCGCCAGCAAGCCGCCGCCGCCCGCGCCACCGCCGACCACCTTCGCGCTGCCTACCGCCAAGCCGCCGCCCGGCCGCTCGCCACGCTTCGCCAGCGAGGCCGGCAACTCCCGAAGGCGGTGCGCGAGCGCCAGGAACAGGCCCTCCGCCGAGCTGCCCCCGGCGACGCCGAACGGCTGCTGGCCGAACCGGAGTTCGACGCGCTCGCCGCAGCCCTGGCCGACGCCGAAGCGGCCGGACACGACCCGCAAGCCCTGCTGGAGCGAGCCCGCGCCTGGCGGGAGCTGGGCACCGCCGACTCCGTCACCGCCGTCATGGTCTGGCGCGTACGACACCTGTCCACCGAACCACCAACTGTCCCAACAACACGCACACGCGACACCTCGCCCGGCCGAACTCGCACTCCTCCCCCAACCGCCGCACTACCCGCCCAGACCGCCGACACCGGCACATCGCGTCATCGCTGACACGACCACCCAGCACACGCCCGAGCCGACGCCACCGGCTGATCTCCAGCCCCTCGGAACACTTTGTTCCGAGGGACTCTGTCATCTCGGCCCAGCAGGAGACCAGGGAGGCCACCACCGACGAACGTGATCCAGCTACACCGTCCGCACGACCGCCTCCCGCCAGGCGCTGTTCGGCGCTGACTGCCGTGACAGCCCGGCCCGCGCTCCCACTCACGCCGGGCTGAGGGGTGGCCCACACCCGCCCCGCCAGGGAGCGAGCCGTATCGGCTCCCCAGCTGTAGCCAGGCCCGCTTGTCAGCGGTGCCCAGTAGCATCCATGTCTCAGCAGCCAGGGGACAGATTCGTGGGAAACAGCCAGGATTGGGACCAATGCCTGTATTGCGGCAGGCCGGTGAGGCTGACCGGCAGCAGTGCTGATGGTTCCCAACACAGACTTGCTGGCGGCTGGACAGGCACGGTCCACAACGTTGCTGCCCGCTGCACCTGGGGTTTCGTGCGAGTTGAAGAGCAGCTCATACCCACCCGCAACCTGCGGCGGGGCGAACTTGTTTTCCGGCCGGATGCAAGCTGGCGGACGGTCCGAGCGGTCGGCGTATTGGGGCCGCTGTCGTTGCGCGAACTGCACTCAGCCTCTGACTCCGACTACGCGGTCGTCACCGAAGCCAACGATGCGACCCTGTGCCGCGCCGACGACCTGTGGTTGCAGGCCCGCCCGGCCACGCCCCGTGCTTTCCTCCCGCTGACCATCAGATCGTTCGCGGACGTCCGCAGTCTCCACCACACCCAGTTCGAGCACCTGATCGCGGATCTGCTGCACCTGTCAGGCTGCAGCATCGTGCAGGAGAACGGCAAGGCCAATGACCGCGGTGCGGACGTGATCGCGGTGACTGCCGCCGGTCGAAGGCTCGTCGTGCAGTGCAAGCACTGGACGAGCAAGGTGAGCTTCTCGGAGGTGACCAAGGTCGGCGGGACGGCTCGGCAACTCCACGGAGCCGATGACGTGTTGGTAGTCGCCCTCACAGGCTTCACAGAACCCGCGTGGGACTACGCGGAGAAGGCGGCTATCACCTTGCTGGACGGTCCAGACCTCAAGGGTTGGCTGCAGGGCAAGGTGCCCGCCTCCCTCGCCAGCTGGGACTGAGCTTGTCGTTTAACGTCCGGCCTCGAACAGGTGAGCCCGGTGATCACTGGTCCGGGTGTTTCCGGGACGGCGGTACGGCCTTCGCGTGATCCTGGCACTCGACCAAGAGATGTAGGACTCAACGCGAAGGCCGTGCTGGTGAGTTTGGTGGAGCAGGGTGTCAAGTGCGAGCCGTTCGCTGAACTGTCACGCTTCCGGGAGTCACTTCAAGGCCGGCCTGGCCGCCCGCGCGGGCGCGGTGATCCTCGTTCACCGGCCGAACATCGCGGGCACCGCTCCGGAGCGCGGTGCCGAGGTCGACCTGATCGCCGCCAAGGGCTGGCCGAAGGCGGGAACAGCGGTGGTTCGGTTCGAGCCGGAGTACCACCGCATGGTGGATCTGCCCAACGGCTGAGCCAAGGTCAGATCTTGAAGTGCTCCAACGTGGCCCCTTCATAGCGCCCCGGGTTCTCGTGTGCGGTGACCAGGACGTACTCGAGCTTCCCGTCTTCGAGGGCCTTGGCCAGGAGTCCCGCCAGCCGGCCATCCTCGGGAACGAGCTTCGCGCGCTCCGCCATCAAGGCGATGATCGTCTGAACATACCCCTTGGTGCCCTGCTGGACCTCCAGACCCAGTGCCTCACCGGCACCCAGGCGTGGCGACAGCTTGCCGTTGGGGGCCTTCGCCTCGACGATGACGAAGCTGCCGTCCGCCCGCTCGTACAACTGGTCGAACATGTTGGCGTTGTTGGGTGTCTTCGGCAGCTCGGTCCACTTGAAGTCCGGAAACGCCCGTGGAATGACGTGGTACCTCGCTGCGTCCTCGCCGAACTGCGCCGCAATCCCCGTGTTGTTGGACTGGTCACCGAGAACGGCGCGGTACTCCTTCTGCGCCGTGGTGAGCGCCCGCAGATTCTCCACGCTCCGGTCCAACTCGTAGGCGGCGGCGGCGTTCGTGAGGGCCACGGACCGGTTGCGGTTCAAAGCGGCCTGGTCGAGGCGGGTGAGCTGCTCAGGGTTGGCCGTGGTCCGGTCATAAGGTAGGGGATTGACCCGAACCGGAGCAGGCCCGGCCGGGAGTGCGCTCTTGGGCGTGAAGGTGTTCCGGTTACTCACGCTCATGACAGGCAGCGGGAAGCCGTGCTCGGTGTTATTGACGCTTCTCCGGGTGCCGTCGGACTCGTAGTACTTGTTGAGCCAGCCCGGGTCGTTCTCCGCTTTCCAGGTCTGCTCGTTGAGGATCTGCTTCCGCAGGTCGTTGGCAGCCCCGAGCTGCAGATCCGCGCACGTGAACACGTTCGTCGTCGGCTCAGGAGCACCTGCCTGGTCGGGCGGGTAGTTGGTGATCACCACATGGTCGACGACCGGCCCCCCATCGGGAGCGCAGAGCCGGTGGAGGTCCAGCTTGCGCAGCTCGTTCAGGAGGGCATCGCGGGGCATCCCCACCATCGGGGTGGTCGCATTCGGCGCGACGTTGAGCCAGGCGACCTTGGCGAAGTCAGGTGGGGCAACAGTGGTGCTTTTGTTCTGGAACTCCTTCACCAGCGCCCTGAACCGATCCTGCACCTCGTTCGTGCCGCCGTCGACTGTCACTTCCTGGATGGCCTGCTGAGTCGTCAGGTCCAGGATGTTCGCCTTGTAGCCCTTGGCCGAGCCGGGCGGGTGGTAGGTGGTATTCCATGTGATCTTGTGGCCGGCGGTCGTGAGGTTCGCCGCATGCTGCAGCACCCGGAGTTGCCCAGGGGACGACAGCTGGGCTGCGGTGTCTCTCATTTCACGGATACCGGTCGGAGCCGCGACCGACAGGTTGTCAGTTCCGATGGCCATTTCGTAGAACGGCGCGAAGGCCCGGTGCTGGATGAGGCTGGACACGATGCTGGTGACGTCCTTGACGCGTTCGGCCCGGCTCTGCGCACTGGTGCTCGGGCCGATGTCAGGGGTCATGGCTTCCAGCACCTGCAGCACAGCCTTGCCGTTGGGCTGGTCCGCCACGGCTGGAGTGTTGACGCTGAACCCGCGGTCGGCAACGCGCTTGACGAGCTCCGGATCATCGCCCATGATCGCGGCGTCGTACAGGACCGCAAGCCACGTCTCGTAGATCGTGGTGTCGGCCGGCGCGGTGTTGGTCGCGGTCGCCACGTACGGAAGGCTGGAGCCGGCCCCTACCGAGACGGCTGTGTCCAGCGGAGTCTGGCCTGCGACGGTCACCAGCAACCGGCCCTTGGCTGTACCAGGTCCGGCGTTGTCGGCCGTCACCATCACCGAGCATGTCGGCGTGGTGCACGGGTTTCCGGAGAGATCCGAGAGGCGAAGGGTGACGGCCGGCTGGGCCTTGGCGATGTCGGCCAGCTTTGCGGGTCCGACCTGCGCCTCTCCGAGTTGCTTCACCGCATCGCCCGTGTCCTGGACCTGCGCGTCGGTGGCCTCGCTGACGGCGGCCGACACGGCGGCAGGCACCTCGGTGCCGCCCGGTCCGGCCGTCACCGCCAAGGCGATGCTCGGATGCCCGGCGCCGAATGACGTGAGCGATGCGAGCGCCGGCGTGGTGCCGGGCGCGGACGACGTGGTGGTGCCGGTGAGGCCAGGGCTTGGCAGTGCGCCAAGAGGCACACCGATCGACAGCAGTCGGTGCGGAGCCGAGGCGCTCACCAGGATTTGCTGCGTCCCGTTGGTCAGCGCCAACGCCGGGCGGCCGTTCACCGGCGCGACTCCGGCTTGCGCCCATGCGTCCGCGCTGGCCGGGAAGGTGACGTCGGCCACTGCGGCGGGGGTGAGCTGTGACACGGGGGCCATGCCCATCACACCCTGCGGCGGATCTGCGATCCACAGGTCCGCCAGCGAGTCAGCGCTACCCGGCCGCTCGCCGAGCCACCACTGCCTGTTTCCACGCAGCAGCGTGCGCCCGGGAGCCACGGCGATCTCCGCCAGTGCACCGAATTCGCGGCTCAGCGTCCCGTACGCCGTACCATCCCTGGTCACCGTAACGCGCACGCGCGTGACCACACCGCCACCGTCGACGACCGTCCCTGAGTAGTTGACGCCTGGCCAGCTGCGCAGACTCTTCGCTGCTGCGGCGGCCATCTGGCGAGGTGTCTGCGGTTGCTGTGGCCAGACAAGAGCGGTCATCAGCCCGCCAAGCAGCACCAGGACCAGTGCGAGAACAGCCAGGAGCCCACGCCGGGAGCGGAGCAGCCGCGCACCGCGCCGCCAGGCCCTGCGACGTCCAAGCTGTACTTGCCCGGAATCCGCAGCGCCAGTCGCGCTACCGGTCCCCTGATCCGCGTCCACGTGTCCCCCCGACACCCATGCCGCAGCACGCCAGTGTCCGGAACATCAGCCTGGCATACAAACGGCTCGCTGGTCACCAACCGTACTGGCGTGGTGACAACTGCACGTCAAATTCCGCCAGTTGACTACCAATGGGCCCGACACTGTCATGGAGCTTGTTTGCCGCAGCGGCAGCACAGTAGCGGTTCGTCGGGGTTTGGTGCCCTTCTTGTGGTGGGCGGGCCAGGCGTACGCCTCGCCGGTGGCCAGGACTCTCCGACCTCGTAGCGGGCGGCGGGTCGCTGGTCCTTGCGGCCGAGCGGTCGGCCCGGGCCGGGGTGGGTGGGTTTCGGCGCACGTGCTGATGAGGGGGCGTGATCCACCCCACACCAAGAGATTCTGACATCAAGGAACTAACTGCCCATATTTGGGCATTTAGTCTCGTACACCATGCGAGAGGGGCTCCTTGAACACTCCTGATGGCCGCGACCCCCAGACTTCCCGATTCACCAACTTCCGCTTCGGACAGGCTCCCGAGCCCATGCCGGAGCCGGAGCCAAACGTCGTCCTGGCCGTCCCTCACCCCACGCCGCTCACCCCACGCGGAACCCTGATCACCTGCCAGTCCTGCGCTGCCGAGCGCGACTGGCTCCTGATCCAGATCGCCCCGATCGTCTTCGTCCGCTGCCGCTGCACCTACGAGTGGCAGGAGCCCGACCTGGGCACCGAGGAGGTCGCCGACACCCGCCAGCCGGGCCCCGACAGGGAATGGGCCAGCATGGAGGAGATGTACCGCGGCCTCGGCTTCGACGGACTCTTCGCCTACACCTACTTCGGGTAGCGGGAGTTCGGGCAGCAGCTCCCGAAGCAGCTGCTGCCCGCCGAACGCCGACGGGCGGTCCGGGTTCCACCGGCGGACCGTGCGTCGACACCACCTCAAAGGCGACAAACGCGTAGGGCCCGCACCGCGAGCGCTGCGGGCCCTACGCGTTTCGGCGCCACCGACGGCGGGGGCGGGCGCCGGCCGTCACTCTGCGGCGCGTGCCCAGCCGACAGTGCGGTAGATCGGGCGGTCCGGAGTTCCGCTGTCGATGACTTCGCCGGCGGAGCAGAGGCGGGCGAGGGCGAGCTTCACGGTCGCCGGCCGCAGTCCGGTGTCGGAGGCGATCCCGTCGAGGTCGTTCTCGCCGGTGTGGGCGAGTTGGCGAAGTACCGCTCGGTCGGCGTCGGTGTCGAGGACGAGGGAGACGGAGCGCAGGCAGCACACCGCTACCGTGACGAGGATGAAGTCGACTGCGACTCTGGCGTTTTGGTGTGTGAGAACGGCGTAGATGGCGTCCGCGTTGCCGAGCGCCGTCGCGGGGAACGTGGCGACTGCTGCGGCACGCAGGAGAAGCCGGTCTTCGGAGATCTTGGCCAAGGGAGTTCCCTTCGCGGGCACGGTCGGGCGGATGTGTCGGCCTGGGGCAGGACCGGCAGTCGGCACGGGTACCGCTCGGGCTTCGGTGCGGCGCCGGACGGCGCGTGCCGAACAGCGAAGGACTGCCGGTCCTGCCGTGACGAGTTCCGGGTGGTGGACCCGGCGGCCGGGTCACACCGATGGGCGCCGCTGCTGCGGGATACGGGGAGCGGAGATTTCCGCGACCAGCGGAGGCATCGACCACAACAGCCCACAAATGATCGCGAGTTGGGCGGATTCGAGGGCGGCGCTCACGGCCAGCAGGGCGTGGGAGTTCCACAGCAGCACGGCCTGATTCGCAAGGACGATCGCGGCGAAGCCGACCAGCCATCCTGCGATCTCGATACGGCGGAGCAGGGTTCGGAGGGTGGAGCGGGTGCGTGGGGAGGTGATGGGTGGATCCCTTCGTCGATGGGCGGGAAGGGGTCCATGTTTGCTCGGTGTGTCCGGGATTGCGTAGTGGTGGAGCGGGTGGGTCTGTCTGCCGAAGGCGAACTGCCTTTTCCCTTCGGAGAACTGGTAGTTCGTCTGAGACACAGGGTTGTGCCAGCGGGGCGGCAAGGCGGAGGGTTGCCGGCCTGGCTGGGGAAGGGGACCGCGGGCTGGCTAGCCTCCATCCGGGGAGGGAGACCGGCGCACCTGGTGACGAGGTCTGCCGCACCCAAGCCCAACGCCTCCGTCGGCGCCTCAGAGTGTCCTGCGGATGGCGTCGGTGGCGGCCTTGGCGATGGCTGCGGGAGCGCTGGAGGGCCGGGGCAGGTGGAGCAGGGTGGTCCCCGGCAGGTGGCGGGATCCCTCGGTGAGGGTGAGCTGGAGTACGGCGCAGCCGGCGGTGGTGAGGCGTTTGATGCGGGTGATGGCGTTGGCGGTTTCGTCGTTGGTGTAACGGGCGTCGGTGACGATCACGAGGAGGCGGCCGGTGCCGGGGCGGCTGAGTTCGAGGCCGTGGTCGAGTGCGTCGATGGCGTGGCCGAGGTTGTGGCTTCCGCCGTTGGCTTGGAACGTCGTCACGCGGTCCGGTGCCCGGTGGGTGGGGCGGGTCAGTGCGGTCAGGTTCATGTCGTAGGCGATGGTGGCGGTGCGGGAGTCGGGGTCGGTCAGGGCTGCTGCGCGGGCCACGATCCAGGCGGCGGATGCGACGGGTTTGCAGGCGGCGCTCATGGAGCTGGAGACGTCGACGGCGATGCCGACTCGCAGTGGCGGGGTGGGGGAGTTGCGGCGGCGGGTGTGGGTGAACGGTTCCGCTGTGGGTGTCGATCCGGCGGCGCGCTGGGCGTCGCGGGCGAGGGCCTGGCGCATGTTGAGGCGGCCGGGCGGGGTGGGGCTGGTGGTCCGTTCTTCGGTGCGTTCGCGGTAGGCGGCGGCGCGAAGGGCGCGGCTCAGGCGTGCGGCGGCGGTCTGCTCGTCGGCGGTGGGTCGGCGGGCGCCGGTGACGGGGTTGCTGGAGGGCCTTGGTGTGCCGTTGGGGCTGACGGTGGTACTGCGGGGGTTGAAGACCGACTTGGCGGTGGCGGCGGCTTTGCGGCGCTGGTCGGCCTGCTGGGCGCGGTCCTGGGCCTGTGCCCTGGACCGCGCGGCGCCGGCGTTGTTCGCGGCGGCTTGTGCCGCGAGGTCGGCGGCGTCGTTGGCGTCCATGCTGTCCATGACGGCCCCTGCGGCGGCGGACAGCAGATCGGTGAGGTCCTCCGGCACGGATCGGGCAGGGGCCGCGGTTCCCAGGGCGTCGCACCAGTCCTGAGCGTGCGCGAGCATGGTGGTGGCGTCGTGGTCGGCGCACTGGTGGGCCGCGGTCCAGATGCTGGTGAGGGTGGCCAGCAGGTCGGTGCTCAGGACCTTTTCGCACAGGTCGGCGACGGCTTTGGTCTCGCCGGCGTCCAGGATGCCGGCGTCCCGGCGGCCGAGGATCAGGGCCGCGAGGCCGGCGGCGTGCTCGATGCCCTGGACCTGGGGGTTGGCGATGTCGGGCATGACCAGGGTCCGGACAGTGCTGCGCAGGTATGTGCGATCGGTGGGTCGCCTGGTCAGGTGGGCGCCCTCGGCGCGACTCTCCTCAAGCAGGAGCGCGGCCTGGACGACACGGGGGTCTGCGTCGGCCGGCTCCGTCCATACGGAGTGGGCCGCGTGGGCGGCCTCGTGGACGAGCGCTCCCCAGGCGGCGGGATAACGGTCCTCGTCGCCCACGATCCGCGGGTGGATCTCGTGGGGTTGGAGGGGGGCGAACAGGCCGGAGTCGAACTCGATCTCCGCCAGAGCGGGGTAGAAGACGGCCGGTGCGCCGCTGCGAGTGCCGGGGCGGCAGGTGACGAGCAGGTCCTGACGGCCGGACAGGGCGACCAACCGATCGCCGAGTTCGGCTCCCACCCGCAGCCACGCGGCCGGGGAGGAACGGGGCGGTGCGGGCGGGGCGCCGTCGTCGTCCCAGCGTGCGAGGTCGGCGTCGTCGTCGGGCGTGGTGGCGGAGGGCTGGACGTGGTGGTGGGCGCTCACCGCTGGCGGCCCCGGTGCGCGGAACTGGTGCTGCCCAGGGGCGGCCGGGCGGCCGACGCGGTCGCGGCGGAGAGCTGCTTGCCGAGGGTGAGGGGCGCGACCTGCCTGACACCGGTGATCTTGCTGACGGCGTCGGCGACGGCGTCGCGGTCCTCGATGGGCGCGACGCCGACCAGGTTCGCGAGCGCGGCCCGGGTACCGAGGACGGCCTCGATCTTCTGGTAGCTGATCAGCTCCCGCAGCTGGGGGGCCCAGCCCAGTTCGCCGAGTTCGACCTGGCGGGCCAGGTTTCGGGCGATCCGGACCACCCGGGCATCGATCCGCAGCGCCAGGGCCAGGTCGTAGTCCGTGCCGACCTGGATCTGCACGCTGAATCGGGACGACAGCGCCTCCGTCAGAACCGCGCCGTGCACGCCGGGATTGTGGCCCGCCAGCACGAAGAAGCCCTTCTCGGCCTTGATCGTCTCGCCCTTGTGGGCCTTGACCTGGATCTGGCGGCGCCCGTCCATGGCCGGGTAGAGCGCGGCCAACACTTTGGGCGAGATCAGGGTGGCGTCGTCGATCAGCAGGGCGCGGCCCTCGGTCATCGCGGTGACCAGCGGACCGTACTGGAAGACGTAGGCTCCCGCGTCGTCCTGCGTGTACTCGCCGATCAGGTCGCCGACCGTGGTGTCGCCGTCGCCCGCGACCGTGAGCAGGTCGGGGAACGCGGCCTCCACCAGCGAGGTCTTGCCGGTGCCCGGGGGGCCGTAGAGCAGCACCGGCACGTCGGCGTCCCGTAGACGATTCAGCGCCTCGACGTCGGGCAGGTCGGCCAGCTCCCGGGGGTGGTAGAGCTGGCCACCCGCGCGGCGGATCGGGCCGCCCGGGTTGGGCGTGCTCGGGGCGGGGGCGGGGGCGGTCGTGCGGGCCGTGGCCGCGGCGGCGCGGGGAGAGTGGGTGCCCGGCGGACTGATCACCGGGGTCCGCCCGGCTGCGGCGGTCAGCGAGTTCGCGCGGAACTGCTTCCCGGCGCCTACCCGGTCGGCCTCGCCGCGTTTCACCAGGGTCTCGACCGCTTGCACGACGGCGCCGCTGGAGTGGCCGAGCGCCTTGGATATCTCCCCGGTGGTGAGCGCGTCCGCCGGCCGGTCGGCCAGCAGGCAGGCGATCTTGGCCCGCAGCTCGCCGGGCCTGGCGGGGTCTGGTTTGACGGGCGGTCCGGGTGTGGTCAATGCGAAGTTCCTCCAACGGGGTGGCGGGGGGCGGGGATGGCACGGCGCGGGGACGGCAGGCCGCTCTCGGGGCGAACCGTGGACTGTGGTTGACGAGCGGGGCTGCCTCGGGTGCTGGCCGGGTCGCGCTGCCACCCGTACGCGGTGACGAGGTGGTCGCCGCGTACGGGTGGAGTACCGGCGCTGGCGAGTTCCAACGGGCGGTCGGCGACCAGCGGGGTCACGGTGAGGCTGCTGGCGGGTTCGAACCGGCCCAGGGTGCTCCTGCCGGTCACCGAAGCGGGCAGAGACGGCCGTCGGAGGTACAGGGGCGGGAGGATCAGCGGGACCGGGGGCGAGGTCGGCCCGCTCATGGGCCTGCCTGGGCCGGTTCGTCCAGCTCCGGGCGCTCTGTTGGGCCGGGCGGTGCGGGCGGCCTCGATGTGGGGGGTCTTGTCGCTGGTCTGTACGGGTGTGCCCGGCAGGGGCGTGCCGTCGACGCTCATCAGTCGGCCGAGGGCTCGGTCCAGGCGCACGGGATGGCTGGCGGGCAGCTCGCTGGCTGCCGAACAGGCTCGTGCCTCCGGTCCGTGCTGGTTTCCGCCGCTGGGCAGGCGCAGCCAGGAGTCTCGTCGAAGCCGGTCTGGAGCAGGATCCGCCGGGCGGCGATGTTGTAGCCGGTGGTGGTGATCTCGCCGGTGTTGGTGTGCCGGATCCTCACGAACGGCTGGACGGTGGGTTCTGCTGGCGCCGCCTCCTCGTCGAGCTGATCGGTGTCGGCGGTGGTGAGGCGGTCGGCGAGTTCGTGCAGTGGCGCGGCGCCGGCCTTGACGATGGCAACGGAGTCGAGAGGATTCGAGGTCAGGATTTCTCCGTGTTGTTCGGTCCGAGGGGTGGGGGCTTGGGCGGCCGGCGAAGAGATGGACCAGGAAGAGGTCAGCGGGAACGCCGGTTCGGCGTGCTCGGGGCGGTCGGGGTGGCGCAGCCGGCGGTCGGCGGCGTCCGTTCGGTCTCGCCCGCCCGCCGGCGTTCGGCCTGTGCCCAGCAGGCGGTTCTTCGGTCCTGCCCTGTCTCGGGATCGCGAAGGGCCGCGAGCAGCTGCAGCTGCTCGCCGATGCCGCGGGTGCCGGCGAGGGGCAGCGTGAAGTGTGGGACGGCCGGGCGCAGGGCCTGGGCGTACTTGGCGCCGCCGAGGAAGATGACGTCGGCGTGGTCGAGGTCGAACGAGGCTGCGTCCGTGCGCAGTTGCTCGCTGGTGACGGCGGTCGCGTCGGTGATGCGGAGGTTGTACGGGGTGAGGAGGCGGTCGGTGCGGACGAGCCCTGCTTGGGCGGAGAGGATGTAGACAGTTCCCCAGTCGCCGGTGAGGGCTTCGGCGGTGCGGCGAAGGGCCTGGTGGTAGGTGCCGGTGTAGAGGTCTCCCGCCGGGACGGTGGTGGCATCGGGCGCGGGGGTGGCCTTGCGGGAGCCGCAGGAGACGATGACCGCCCGGCGGCGGGGCGCGTGGACGCCGTGGCGCAGCGCGTACTGGCGGCCGGCTTCGGTGAGGTGGACGGCGAGCGCGAACTGGTGGTCGCGGGTGACCTGGTGGCCGTCGGGGAGCGGGCGGACCCAGGCCATCCCGCGGTCGGTCAGCAGGTCGAGGGTGCGCGGGTGCGGGCGCTTCTCGAAGAGGTGATCGGGCTGGGACGCGGCGGCGAGGACGGCGTCGTGCGCGGTGGTGGGGAGCTGTTCGACGGCGGCGCGCACGGGTCGGGACCGGTCCGGTCGTGTGGGTCTCGGCGGCGCGACCGCTGTGTGGTCCGCTTCGGCGCTCCGGTGGGCGTCGATGACGGTGGGCGCGTGCTCGGCCCAGCTGGACATCTCGTGCCAGATCTCGGCTGCGGCTTCCTCCCGTAGTGGGTGGTCGCCGGTCTGCGGGGAGTCGATCATCTTGTGGAGGGTGCTGTAGGCGGTGGAGAGGGTTTTGACGAGGGTGGTGTGGGCGTGCTTGACGCGGGGCGTGTCCTTGGTCAGGAGCAGAAAGGGGGCTCCGTGTTCCAGGACGGTGCTGAAGTGCTTCCAGGCGGCGAGATCGCGTTCGACGATGCCTGTTTCGTATCCGCGGGTGTCCACGACGGTGCCGTTGTCGTCGACGTAGGAGTCGTTGACCGCGTCCCAGTCGTCGATGGCCTGCTTGATCCCGCGGGCGGCGGTGGCGACGGCTTCGACGGGGTCGGTGGGGTCGGGCATGGGGGTCCGTTCGCGGGGTGTGTCTCGGGTGGTCTACCGGCTGGCGGTGGGCGAGGGGGTGGCGGGTGCCGGGTCGGCGGGCGGGGTGGGGGGAGCCGGAGCGGAGGCCGGGGTGGGGGCGTTGCTTCTGCTGCGGGCCGCCAGCGCCGCGGGCGACAGGCTCTCCTCGTCCTTGTCGGTGAGGGAGCGGATGGTGATGTGCTTGTGCGTGGGCGACAGCTGCCGGATGTGGTCGGCGTTGCGCAGCAGGGGCTCGGGGTCGGCGAGTTCGCGGCTGAACGCGGCAAGGACGCGCGAGGGGGTGCCGGCGCTGAACTTGGCGTCCCAGTAGCTGTTGGGGCCGTAGGAGGAGACGGTCGCGGCAGGCTTTCCGCGTAGCTCGCGCAGGCTGGAGGGAACCGCGACGACGGCGTTTGCGAAGCCGCCGGGGGGACGGAAGGAGACGGATCCGCGCGGGTGGACGTCGTCCGTCCAGCCGGCCCGGGCCAGGGGGATCAGCCCGAGGGCCAGCACGCCGCGGACGAAGGGTTCGCGTTCCTGCGGCGGGGCCTCCTCCAGAACGGCTTCCGCCTCGGTGATGGTGGCGGCCAACAGCTCGGTGGGGAGCCACGGTTGAACGGTGAGGGTCCAGGCGACCTGGGCGCCGCGGTGCTGGGCTCCCCACACGGTCCACTCGGGGTTGGGGCCTCGTGGCAGGTGGACGCCGAGGCGGCCGCAGGGCCGGGTGAGCCGGTCGTCGCGGGGCCGCTGCCAACCGCGGTCGGTGAGGAACTCGGCGACGAGGCGTTCGCTGTCCGGGACCGCGCTGATGAAGTGACGGGGGCCGACGGTCACCGCCTTGGACGGCTCGGCCCAGTCCTGGCGCTCGATCAGGTCGCGGAAGCTGGTGGGCAGAGGGGTTCTCCAGTGGTGGGTGGCAGGAGGAGGGATCACCGGGTGCGGGCGGCGGGCGCGAGCCGGTCGGCGGACTTCGGTGGCCGGCTGGAGTCGGCCGGGGTGGGGTTGGATGCCGACGTGGCTGTCAGGCCGCGGATGCGCGAAGCCGCGGCGGCCGGGGACAGCTCCGGGGCGGCGGTCGCGAGGCGTACGGAGCCGAGGAGCTGCCTCGGGATCCGGTCGCCGTCGCGAGGGACCGGGGCCGGGTCGGTGAGCACCAGGGCCAGGGCGCGGACGAGGTGCGGCGGGGTGCGGCTGGAGAGGTGGGCGTTCCAGTGCCCGGGGGCGCTCGTGGCGTGGAAGTCCGCGCCCCATCGGAGGCGGCCGGCGAGCGCGTCGGCGGTCGTGGTCCGCGGGAAGTCCTGGCCGTGCGGGATGCTTGCGCTCGCGTAGCCGCCGGGCGCGACCAGGCGCAGGACGGTGGCGTCGGAGTGCGCGCTCCATCCGGCCGAGGTGAGCGGTTCGACGGCCTCGCCCAGAGTCATGCCCTCGTCCGAGGTGAACGTGTACTCGGTACCAAGGTCGATGTCGGCGGCCACCGAGTCGGTCAGGTGCTCCAGCCAGGCGTCGGTGATCTCGGAGGGCATGTTCGGGGTGAAGCGTGCGGTCCACTCCGAGTTGAAATCGAGGCGATTCGGTCTCGCGATCACCCGCAGGCCGTCCTCCGGGCTTCCCACCACGCGTGCCCGCCCGCAGGAGCTCTCCACCTGGCCGGGCTCGGTGAAGCGCCACAGGTCCGAGGGGCGCGGAGGCAGCGGCCCTCGGGCCGCGGGGCCGGCCAGGTAGCGGGGAGAAACCAGGGCGCGGGGCCTCGGCAGAGGCGGGAGCGGTTCGACGGACATCCTCTCCCGGTGGGCATCGGGCACCTCGGCCGCCGAGCGCACCGCCGGGCGCAGCAGGGCGGCCGCGGCGCTGTGCAGCAGGAAGGCTGGGGTGTGCGGGCTGAAGGTGACGGCCCAGGTGCCGTGGGCGGCGGCGCCGGTGAGCACGGTGGGGGCGCTCTCGTCGTGCAGGGAGCGGGTGAAGGCGGTCAGGCGGTCGGGGGCGAGCAGGACGTCGTGGCCGTCGCGCTGGCCGAGCGTCCACTCGCCTTCGCGCAACGCCGCGAGGGCACCGTCCCAACCGGGCGCCGGGTAGTAGGCGTCCCAGGGCGCGTACTCCAGCCGGTGTGCGAGGGCGGACAGGACGGTGGCGGTGATCTCGCCGGGGGCGGCGTCGTCGAAGCTGACCGACCAGAGGTCGCGTGTCCCGGTCGGGTCCGAGATGTCGGCTGCCCAACCGGACGAGTCGAAGCGCCGTGCCAGCCGCGCCATCCGCCTGGGGCAGACAAGTATCGGGCCGTCGTAGGTGTTCCGGGGCCGACTCCAGCCGAAGTGGTCGACGAGGTCGGAGACGATGTCCTCGCTGCCGGGGCCGGGGCCGGCGAGGTGCAGCGGTCGGACGAGCAGGTGTGGGGCGGTGGGCAGAGCGGGTTCCTTCACAGGGTCTGTCGGGCCGGCAGGTGGGCGGCCGGCGGGGCGGCGGCGGACAGCCGCGGTCCGGTGGAGAAGCGGATCACTGCCGCCGGGGAGGCGGTGGAACGGATGCGCGCGGCACCGGGCCGGTCGGCGGGGCGGGGGACGAGGAGCTGGGCAGCGCCATGGAACACGGCGCGCTGCTGCTGCTCCGGCCAGGACTCCAACTGCTCCAGTCGGCCGGGCAGTGCCGGGTCCAGGAGCGAGCGCACGCGCAGTCCGGCGACATCCAGCACCATGGTGAGTGCGGCGGACTCGATGATCGGCGCGAGGTCCGCGTCGAGGCCGTCGCGGTCGCAGATGTACTCGCCGCCGCCCGCCAGGACGTCCGAGGCGCCCGTCAACTCCTCGTCGAAGCGCGACTCGGCGGCGAGCAGCAGGGCACGGACGGCGTCGCGCAGCACCTGGGCGTCGCGCGGTTCGCTCTGCCAGTGGCGGCCGTCGGCAAGGTACGCGGGCTCCGGGTCGGTTTCGGGAGCAGCGGCGCCGTCGGCCGTCTCGGCCCCTCTGGGCGTGCTCGGGGCGATCTCCCTCGACAGCACGGTGCGCAGGGCGTCGCCGTAGCGGGGCAGCAGCCGGATGCGGACGGCGGAGGCGGCCCGGACGGGGTCGGCTCCGACAGTGATGCCGTGCAGGCTGAGGTCCTCGAAGTCGTAGGCGGTGCCGAGGGCGGCGGGCACCAGGGGCGCGATGGCGTACTGGCCGGCGTGGGGGCGCGGGCGGGGTAGGACGACCAGTGCCCGCAGTCCGTTGTCCTTGACGATGCCCGCGTGCTGGTAGGCGACTTCTATGAGCGCCGCATAGGCGACGGCGGTGTCCCACAGCTTCTCGTGCAGATCGGACCTGGCGGTGCCGGTGCCGATGTCGGTGGTGCCTGCGGACCAGGTGCCCGGCAGGCGGGCGGCAAGGTCCTGGCAGAACTGCAGCAGCGTCCGGGCCCGCTCGTCGGGGCTGATCGTGGAAGTGGTGCCGGTCACCGTCGGCGGCTCCCCGCTGTGATTGCCGCCGGTACGGATGACGGCAGGGCGAGTGGGAGCACCGGATTCGGGCGGACGGGGCCGGCCAGGTGGAGCGGTCGGGCATGGAGGGCCGTGGTGATGGTCGAGGGTTCCTCTCCGGTTGGGCGGGGAGCGAGGCCGGTCGCCGGCGGTCCGAGCGCGGGTGGGCGCGGGGAGGTCAGCGGGCCGGGGCCCGTCCGGTGCTCGGCGGCCATGCGCCGGGGGGCGGGTTGCTGACAGCGCGGGCCCACCCGGCGGCTGCGGCGGAGGTGCCGAACAGGGCAGCCGCCGCACGAGCGGAGGGCGAGGGGGCGGCCGGCGGGAGCGGGGTGTCGAGGTCGGTCGTCCACGCCCGGGCGTCCTCGACGCTGGCGAAGTGCCCCTCGCGCAGGGTGTAGGTGTCGGCATCGATCTGGCGGCGGTCGTGGAAGACCCGCACCGGCCGCGCGGGGTCGGCGGCGGAGACGTCCGAGGCGATGACCCAGATGTCGTAGGGCTCGCTGTCGAAGCTGTAGTCGTCGTGGAGGGTGAACCGCTTGTCCCCGGAGTTCCGCAGCAGCGCCTCGATGCGCTCGGTCTCCTGGTCCGCGGGCAGGATCGCGCCGTGGCGGGCGAAGGCCGCCGGATCGGCACCGCGCTGGACCAGCCAGCCCTCGGACAGGGCGGCCAGGGGATGCCAGGCGCTGTCCACCTCGAACGTGCCTGCCGCGCGGTCGCGCTCCACACGGACGGCGACCATGGCGGGCAGGCCCGGCACGTCGTTGTGCATGTGCGCGCAGTTGTAGAGGACGTAGTAAGAGCTGCTCAAGTCACCGTCGGCGCGGTGCTGCTCCGACATCGCGTCGAGGTCCATGGCACCGAGCTTGGCGTCGGCGTGCGCGCTGGCGGCGGTGCCCGGTTCGAGGTCGTCGACGCGGAAGTCGAAGACGGGGACGAAAGAGGGGACGGGGCGAATGGGCGGGACTCCGGTCAGGTCGGGTGATCGAGGTGAGGGCGGTACTCGGGCGGCGGTGATGGAAGGGTCGGGGCGGGCGGCACCGTGTCAGCGCAGTCGCGGCCGCGGGCGGAGGCGGCGTCCGTCCGGGGAAGTACGTGCTGTGCCGGGCCTCGATCAGCGCCGCCGGGTGGTTCCGGGCGGCGTGCTCCGCGGCGCAGTCGCCGCCGTAGGACTGCCCGCGGCGCGGGAGGCGAGGGTGGTGATGCGGGTCTGCGCGGCTGCGGCACGAACATGGATGGGCGGCGGCACGGACAGCAACTGGTAGAGGTCGATCAGGCCCTGCAGGTGGGCATGGCGCTCAGCCCGTACAGCCAGGGCCGGCCCCAGCGTGCCGGGGGCGGTGATGGCCGGGACGTCGCCCAGGCGGAACTCGCTCCTGCCGTCCTCGGGAACGTTCCGGAGCCGCTGCCGGAAGACGTCCACTTCCTTCAGCGAGTACTCCTCGGCGTTCTGGACGTCCTTCTGGGCCTCGTCCAGCCGGACAGCGGCCCGGTTGATCTGTCGGACGAGCAGGCCCAGCGGCCCGGTACTGCCACCGCCGGGCAACGCGCGGATTCGGTCGACACCGAGCGTCAGGTGAACCATGCGGGTGCCGACCTCGGTGGGCAGCGGCGGCGGAGGCGTGTAGCCCACCGTGTACGGGGTGTCCGGGTCGAGGACCACGCGGAGGGCCTCGACCCCCTCCAGCCACTCCTCGCCGAGGCCGCGCTCGCACCAGGCGTCCATGGCGGCCTGCACGTCGGCCAGCACCTTGTCGAGAGCGGTGGCGGCCAGCGGGCGCAGATGGGCCGGCAGTTCCGGGATCTTCTTCCGGGGCCAGTACGGAGCGGTGCTGGACGGACCGCCGGCGCACTGAGAGGCGACCAGGGCCGCGGCCGCGACGGCCTCGCCCTGGAGAAGGCAGTCGGGTTCGGCTTCGGCGATGAAGCGCGTCAGCCGCTCCTCGATGACCGCGAATCGGCGCTCCGATCGGGCGAGTTGGACCTCGTGCCCAAACTCTCCGGCGTGGTCGCTGTCGAACGGGCCTGTGCCCCAGGTTCCCAAGAGTGTTGCTCCTCGGTGCGTTGGCTTCGATCAGCGGGGCGGGTGGGATTGGGCAATGGGCGGTGGTGCCGCCGTCGCGGTGCCGGGCGGCACGCTGGGTGTTGCCGCCGCTGCGGCGCGGCTCTCGGTGCGGGCAGCGATGGCGGTGGAGCGGGTCTGCACGGCTGTGGCAGCTCGCTTGGCCCGGTCTGCGGCGGTGAACGGCGGGAGGGTCTCGTAGACCTCGATCAGGGAGGTCAGGGAGCGGTGGAGTTCGGTGCGACGGGCGGCCAGCAGGTCAAGGTCAACGCCCGGGGCGGTTCGGTGGAGGATGCCGTTGATGGTCGGCTCGTCGGCGTCGCGGCCGTCGACGATGCGCTGCAGGTCCTTCTGCAGAGCCGTGGCCAGCTGCACAATGCGGGTCTGGACGTGGTCCAGGCGGCGAGCCTGGGAGGCGATTTGGTCGGCGAGGGCACCGTGGGCGGTGGCGGTGTTGTAGCCGGGCAGCCGGCTCGGGTGTTCGACCTGCAAGCGGGTGCATACCAGGCGGGTGCCCAGGTCGATGTTCCCCGCCTGCCGTGGTTTCCACGGCTGGACGGGCCGTCCCTCGCGAGGCTCGGGGCTCACCGGCCCACCCGGTGTGCGGAGTTGATGATGGACAGGCCGGTCTCGACAGCACTATCCAGGCTGTCGGCGAGGGGGACGCCGGCGGCGGCCAGGCGCTCGGCGCTGTGCAGCCCGCCGGTGTGCAGGACGGCGACGGCGCCGACCTCGTGGGCGGCGACGGCGTCGTCGAGGCTGTCGCCGATCACCAAGGCACGGCCGGGTTCGACACCGAGGGCGGCCAGGTGGGCGGACAGGGCCGGGGCCTTGGAGTGCGGGGGCTCGCCGACGCGGCCGTCGATGCGCTCCATCAGCCCGCCGATGCCGGTCTTGGCGACCTCCTGCAGTAGCCGCTCGTGCGGGGCTAGGGAGAGCAGGCTCTGACGCAGGCCCGCTGCCCGCAGGCTCAGCATGAGCTGGCGGACCCCGGCGCGCAGGCGCACCGGCCGCTGGTGGAGGTCGGCGAGGAACTCGGCGTTGCTGCGGCTCCACTCCTCGTCGGTGATCGTCCGGCCGACGAGTGTGTCGTAGAAGGCCCGGATCGGCACGGTGTGCAGCGCACGGTAGGTCGCCACGTCGACCTGGGGGCCGCCGATGCGGTGGAGCGTGGCGTTGAGTGCTGCGACGTGGTCGTCGAGGTCGTCGCGGACGGTGCCGTTCCAGTCCCACACGAGGTGGATCTCGGGCGTCGTCCCGGCGGGATCGGTGGTGGTGCGGTGGGTCAAGCGGGCTTCTCCGTAGGGGCGTTGGGGGTGAGGAGGTCGTGGCGGGCAGCGAGGATCGCGGCGGCAAGCACGGCGGCCAGGATCGGGACGGACGCGACGGCGCCGACGCCGAGGGAGGCGAGGCGGCCGGCAGCGGCGGAGCCGGCGGCCTGGCCGAGGCCGATCACGGCGATCAGCCAGGCGGCGGCCTCGGTCGCGGTGCCGCTCGGGGCGAGCCGGTCGGCGAGGACGAACGCGGTGGCGACCAGCGGGGCGAGGTAGAGGCCGGGGCAGACGCTGACGACGAGGGCGAACGGCGGGGAGGTGATGAGCGCCAGCGGAAGGCCGCAGAGGGCGAATCCGGTGGCGGCGTAGAGGAGTTGGCGGCTGGGCGGGTGCGGCCACGGGGACCGGGCGAAGGCGATCCCGCCGATCAGGCTGCCGACCGACACGGCCGCGGGCAGCAGCCCGGCCAGCCAGGCACTGTGGTTCAGATCCCCAAGAGCGAGCGCGAACACAGTGAACGCGCCAAGGTTGACGCCGAGGAAGAACATCCCGGCCAGCAGGAGCAGCAGACCGCGTGAGCGCAGGGGTCCCGTCCAGTGCCCGGCCCACCGGGCCGTCGGTCGTCGGCGGGCAGGTTCCTGCACGGCGACGGCCCGCGTGCCCGCAGCCGTGGCGGCGGCGCAGACTGCCAGCGCGGTTGCGGGTGAGGCGAGTTGGGCGAGGGCGGTCGCTGCGACCGGGCCGACGACGAAGATCAGCTCCTGGCTGACGCTGTCGAGGGTGAACGCGGCGTGCTGTTCGTCGGACCGGGACAGCAGGCGCGGCCACATGGCCCGCAGTCCGGCCTCCAACGGCGGGGTCGCGGCTCCAGCCAGGGCGGCCAGGGCTGCGGCAGTGGCCGGGTGCGGGGTGCAGCCCAAGACGGCGAGCAACGCGAAGGCGGTGGTGGAGAGCGCAGCGGTGGCGGCGGCGACGGGGGCGAGGCGGGTACGGTCGACGGCCCTGCCGAGCAATGGCTGGCCGATCGCGCTCGCCAGGGCGTAGAGGGCGGCGAGGGCCGCGCCCAAGAACACGGGGCCGTGCTCGGCGCGGACGGCGAGCAGCAGGGCGACGGGCGCCATCGCGGTGGGCAGGCGGCCAATGAGAGTGCCGGCGAGCAGGGGCGCCACGTGCGGGGCGGCGAGGACTGCGCGCAGGCCGGGCGGGTGCGGGGCGGGGGTGGTCACGGGCTCCGAGTGGGCGGGTCGGTGGGCGGGGCGCGGCTGCGGCGGGGGACTATGCAGCGGGGTCGGTCGCACGCTGCGGTGGACGCAACTGGGCGGCTGCGGTGCCCAGGTGGGCCGAGGCGCTGGTGAGCAGGGCGGCTGCCCGCGTGCGGCTGCCTCGCAGGAGCTCTGCGGGGTCGGCGTCGGTGGCGAGGCGGTACAAGGTGTTGGCCATCGCCGAGGTCGCGGCGAGCGTGCAGGACAGGCCGGAGGTGATGCTGGCCAGGGAGCGCAGGTGCGTCGGGGTGGGGGTGTCGGAGAGGTCGACGACGGCGGCTGCTGTCGCGGTGGTGGTGGCCACGTGGACGAGGGCGGTCAGCAGGTGCCGGCTGAGCGCCAGGGCGGGGTCGGCGCCGACCGGCGGCAGGTCGAGGGACCGGGCGAGGATCTGGAGTTGCTCGCTCTCCTCCGCCAGGTCGGCGGCCAGTCCGGCCGCGGGGCTGTCGGGGAGGGCAGGGGACGTCAACGGGTTCTCCGGGTGGGGCTGGTCGCCGGCGGCGCGGGCGAGCTGAGGATCGGTGTCCCGGGCGTCGCTGCGCGGGCGGCGGCCGACATGCCCGGGGTGGTGGCGGTGGCCGCGGTGGTGCGGGGGTTGGCGGGTGCGATGTCGAGGTCCTGGAGCTGGCCGGCGGGGATGTCGCGCAGGCGGCGGCGGGCCGGGGCGGGACTGGCCAGGGCGGCAAGGACGGCTTCGGTGAGCAGCGCCGGGCAGGCTGTACCGCGCAGTTCGGCGTACCAGGGGAAGCCGTGGGGGCTGCCCGCGAGGATCCGCATGGTCGGCTGCCCGGTGTCCTCGTCGGGGCCCCAGAGCACTTCGGCCAGCGAGCCGGGGGCGATGGCCTCGACCGTGCCCGCGCGGCGGTGCGCACCGCTCCATCCGGCCTCGACCAGGCCGGCCAGCGCGGCCTCCGTGTCGGCGCCGGCCGATCCGTGCTCGGCGTGGTCGACGAGCGCGGCAACCGCGTGCGCAAGGACTTCGTCGGGGACCCGGGCGCTGAACGTCGCCTGCCAGCCCGGGCCGCTGGCGACCAGGGCGTCCTGCGAACGCTCGCTGCTGAACGCGGCGACGACGACCGTGCTTTCGCTCTCCGGGTGGTGGAACTCTCGGTCGGGGGATGCCCCGGTCGCCCGCCACCGCGCGGCCCGCAGGGCGCGCGCGGCCGATGCGGTGGAGCGGGGCGTGGGCGGCGCAAGGTAGGCGGGACGGACCTCGACCACGGCATCGGCGTACCGGGCGGGCAGGTCATTCTGCGGAAAGCCGCCTCGGTGCATCGGAACAAACCGCTTGTTGGGGACGACGGCGATCGCTTCCATGATGGGTCTCCTTTCCGTCAGCGCCGGTGCGCGGCGGCGGGGCCGGTCGTCAACGGGGCCGGCTGCGGCGCGGGTTCGTGGCTGAAGGCGAGCGCGGTGGTGGAGCGGATGGCGGCGGCGTTTGCGCGGGCGGCGGCCTTGGCAGCGGGCGAGGGCGCGGTGGCGGCGGGCGCGCTGACCGGCGACGGCGCGACGGGGCGGGCGATGGCCTGCACCGGCTTCAGGGCCGGGGCGGCCGGGGCCGGGGCCGGGTCGGGGATGTGGCGCTCGGCCCACTGGGCGACGGCCTCCAGCGGCTCCAGCAGTTCCCGGCCGGCCTCCGTGAGGTCGTACATGTAAGAGCGGTGCTCGCCCGAGCGCACCACCAGGCCGGCGTCCTGCAGTTGGGCCAGACGCTGGTAGAGGGAAGAAGGGTGCGGGCCGTCGGCGGCCAGGACCAGGTCCTGGATTTCCGACGGGTACACCGGCTCGCCCTCGGAGGCGATCGCCCACAGGGTGGCGACGGTGTGAACGCGGTTGAGGGTCGCCAGCGCCTGCGCGGTGTAGGCGCCGGGGCCGGTGCCGGTCGACGGGACGCTTTGGTGGACGGAGGCCCAGCGGGTGACCGGCACCTGGATCCGCAGAGCGTCGCGGCCGGCCTCGGTCAGGGACACCACGCTGGCCCGGCCGGAACGTGAGCGCGACACAAGGCCGCCCTCCTCCATCGCCGCCAGCCGCGCACCCAGCTTGGAGCCCATCCACGGCATCGCGTCCCCGAACCCGTAGGTCGGCAGCTGGCCGCCGTTGCGGTCCAGGGTCCGCAGCACCGTGATCGTGTTCGGCGCGCCGAGCACGCTGATGGCCTGCTGCACGCGGGAGGCCTGGGTGAGGTCGCGCACGACAGGGGTGGTCACAGGGGTAGACATGGTGAGGTCCTTCGCGGGGCTGGATCAGAGAGGAGGGGGCTCGGGTCCGGGCGGGCGGCGCGTCGGCGGAGATCGCGCGGGCGGGCGGTCAGACGCTGGTGCGGGGCTCACCGGCGACGGGCAGCGAGGCCGGGTCTGTCCGCGGCGGGGTCGGCAGCAGCCGGTGGTGCGGATGGTCGGGGTTGGTCGTGCAGGCGCCGAACGGGCCGTCCGGCGAGCGGAGTTTGAGCAGCAGCGGCTCCAGGTGGTCGCGCTGCCAGACGCTCGGGCCGGTCGCGCCCGAACGCGAGTCGGTCAACTCCTGCCAGGCCAGCCAGCAGTGATGGATCCGGGCGAGGGCCTCGTCGTGCTCCGGCCACCGGGTGCACCACGGCCGGCCCGAGGCGATCTCCGCCCCGTAGGCGGACAGCAGGATGTGGTCCACCCACGGGGTCATCGTGCGCACCTCCTCGGCGAGGGCCGCGTCGTCGAAGGCCAGGATGGTCAGCGGAACGGACTCGCCGTCGGGCTCGGCGGCGACCTCGAAGCCGGAGCCGAGGTCCAGCTCCAGGAGGTCGTCGGAATCGTCGTCGTAGTCCTGGGCGAGGCGGTCCGCCACGATCGCCAGCGAGTCCCGTTCCGCCTGGAGCGCGGCGAGGGTGGCGCGCCACTCGGCGAGAGTCTCCGCGGTGACCTGTCCGCGCTCCGGCGGGTCGTCGGGAAATGAGGTGGACAAAGAGCTGCTCCGGAATTCGGGGAGGCGGGGTGACGTCCCGACTCTCCCCGAAACCCATCTCCTTGAGCGGGAGATATCCCATGGGTTATGGAAGCCCGAATCTCCCTGTCAAGGAATTCGATGATCCCCGCACAGGTGAATTCCGGAGGCCAGCAACTCCATTGCGTACGCGGCCTGTTGGGGGACGACACCGTTGCCGAGCGCGGTCAGCTGAGCCGATCTGGAAATTCCTGTGACCTGCGTCACCCATCCCTTTTCGAGGCCCATCACCCATTCCACGAACGCTGGCGCGAGGCGGCCTCGGGAATCCACGGGCGCGGGGGCGGGGCGGGTCACGCGCTCCCAGCGGGTGATGGCGGCGGCGTACTCGCCCCACCGGCCCCCTCCCTCGGCGGCGGGGCCCACAACGGGAGCACCACCTGCGACAGCGGCGGGCGAAAGCCCGCGCCGGAGCGCCGTCCGGGCGTCCCCGTGTCGGACGCCTTCGGCGTCGGCAGCAACCGTGCCGCGGCACTCGACATCGTCAGATCGCCCCGGCTGCCGCGCTGGTTCGGCCCGCCCTTCGTCCCATCGCTGGCCCTCGGCGTCGGCAGCAGGTGTTCCACCAGGTCGCTCAGGTTCGGGCCGTGCCCGCCTGCCTTGCGCAGGTCCGGGTGCTGGGATCCCCCGATGCTGCCGAGGTTCGACGTCGGGGTGAGCAGCAGCGTGACGACATGGCCCAGGTCCTCCCGCCCGTGGTCCGGCCCCCTGAAGCTGCGCGCTGTCGGCGTCGGCAGTCCGGGGCCAGGCGGTGATGAAGACCCGCTCTCGCCTATGGGGTGCCCCGACGGCGCTGGCGGGTAGCACCTGCCAGCGCGCATCGAACCCGAGGGAGGCCAAGTCTCCGAGTACGGCACCGAGTGCCCGCAGAGGATGCTCATCTCCGGCTTCTCCCAGACACCACGGGCAGAATTCCACGTCGCCATCGGCTGACGCGGTGGCGGCGGAAGTGGAGAGGAGACCTCGGACGTTTTCAAGAACCACCAGACAGGGTCGGAGAGTTGATATCGCGCGGGCGATGGTGTGCCAGAGCCCGGAACGGGTGCCCTCGGCAAGCCCGCGCCTGGCTCCGGCCACGGAGACGTCGGTGCAGGGGAAGCCGGCGACCAGCACGCACACCGGCTCGACCTTCGTGAAGTCCACAGTGGTGACGTCGCCCAGGTTCGGCACACCGGGCCAGTGGTGTTCGAGAATCGCGGCAGCGGCCGGGGCGGGGTCGGCATGCCACGCGAGGGTGCCGCCGAGGACGGCCTGGACGCCCAGGTCCAGACCGCCGTAGCCGGAGCACAGGGAGCCGATCCGCAGGCCCGACGGGTCGGCGCTCATCGGGACCGCCCTGCGGCGGGAGCCTGCGGCACGCTGCCCGCCGACAGGACCATCCTCGACGGCTTGGCCTTGGCGCGGGCCGCGCTGGTGGCCTTCGCCCCGGCCGGGCGGGAGTTGAGGGTACGCAGCACGTCCGGCTCGAAACCCGACAGGTTGCGCGAGACGCGGAACACCGCGCTGGCGGCCTCCTCGATGACGGTGTGGGCGTCGATCAGCGCGGTGCGGAAGGTCGCCAGTTCGTCTGCGGTGGCGGCCTGTTGGCGGCCTTCGACCTGGACGGCGGCGACCAGAGCCGGCGCGGCGAACAGGTGCGCGCGGGCGGTCAGTACTCCGGCCCAGGCGTAGGCGACGCTGGCTCGATGGTGGGCGACGGCGTCGAGGGAGTCCCGGCCCGCGTCCAGCTGCGGCACTTCGGTCTCGCCGGTCAGGTGGTCGTGCAACTGGACGAAGCCGGCCAGATGGCTGCTGACGACGCTGGGCGGGGGGATGTCAGGATGCTGGGCGAGCTGCGTGATCCGCTTGCCGTGGTCGCGCAGCATGAGAGCGGTGGTGGCCAGGATGTCGGCCTGGATGTGGAGGGGGAGGTACAGGAGTGGCTCCGGGGAATGGGAGAGCCCGGCCGCGGGCGGTCGGCGACAGCGGGCTGTGAAGTGCTCCAGAAACCAGGCGAGTTGGCAGCCTGGCGGGGCGGGGAACACCGCGGACGACGGTCAACGGCGGGGGGACGGCTTGAACATCGCGGGAGTGGGCACCGCGGGATCCGTTGAGCTGGCCGGGGCAGCGGCGGCCGCCGGGCCCATCGCGGAGCGCAGCCGGGCGGCGGCTCGGCGGACGGCACCGAACTGGTTGCGCGGGCCGTCCGGCCGGCCGGCGAGGTGGTCGGTGTGCAGGTGCAGGCGCCGGGCGGCCTCGCCCAGGCTGTCACTGGCGGATCGGTACCCCTGCTCGGCGTACTGCAGCTCAAGGCTGGTCGGCGGACGGCCCTGGCCAGCCGTGTCGAGGACGAGTTCGAGGACTTCGCTCAGGTGGTGGGAGCTGAGGGCGACGAGGCTGGCAGCGCGGGCGGCGGCCTTGGACTCGCGGCGGGCGGCCTCCGCCGTGTCCGGGGCGGTGAACGGGTCGACGGGCTGGGCGGCGACGGCGACAGCCCTCATGTGCAGGGCTTGTAGGGTGGCCAGTTGCTCGACGGCCAGCTCGGGGGACGGCATGCGGAAGGGCTGTCCGGGACGGGACGGCCAGGCGGCGAGGGCGGCGGCCGTGCGTTCGGCGAGTGCGAGCAGTTGCTGTTGGCGGTCGGTGAGGTGGGGCAGGACGTGCTCCGGTGCAAGGGCGGGGTCGCAGGAGGTCTTCGCCGCAGACAGGGTGAACTGGTCGGTTCCCCCGGGAAGTTGTCTGCGGGTCAGCGGGTGCGCGACGGCGGGGACACGTTCGGCGGGGCGGCCGGCGGGGCGGGCAGGATTCCTGCGGCGGTGTTCGGGCGCACAGCGGACCGCAGCCTCGCCGCGGCGCGGCGGACGGCGCCGGGCCGGCGACGAGGAGCGGGCGAGTGGCCCGGGACGTGTTCGGCGTGCAGGCGCAGGTCCTGGGCGGCGCCGTGGAGGCGGGCGCTCGCCGCCAGATAGTGCCCGCCGGCGCGATGGAGGTGGGCGGCTTTCGGCGCCTCGTTCCGGTTCTCGGCGGCGACGGCGAGTCCGAGGACCGCGGTCAGGTCCTGTATGCCGATCGCCACGTGGCCGGCGGCGCGGGCCTCGGCCTCGCGACCGGCGGCCTCGTCCGGTGTGGTGAGCGGTTCGAGGGGCCGGGCGGCGGCACCGACGGCCTCCGTGTGCAGGTGGCTCAGCACGGCCAGCTGTTCGGCGACCAGGACGGTGGAGGGCAGAGCGAACGGCTCCATGGTCCGGGAGAACGGCCAGCTCTCGGCGGCCGCCTCCAACTTCGAGGCGAGGGCGAGCAACTCCTTCTGGCGGTCGGTAGGTTCGGGCAATGGCGCTCCAGACGGTCTGTGTGTCAGTGGCCCCGGCGCAGGGGGATGACGGTGGCACCGGGTGCAGCGGCGCTGCGGAGGGCTGTGGTGGCGGGCTGGGCGCTGACGATCGTGGATCGGGCCAGGGCGGCGCTCCGGGTTCCGCCGCGGCGGGTCAGGTCGGTGACGGCCGCGGGCTGCGGGGCGGGCGTGAGCCGGTCGGCGGCGTCGCGCAGTACGCGGGCGGCGTCGGCCACGGCTTCGTCGGCGCGGGCGAGGGCCTCTCGGGTCTCGAACCGCCGGTCGTCCGGGGCGAGCAGCACGGTCGCGGTGCCGGCGATGGCGGCGAGAGCGCGGGCGCTGTGCCCGGTCGCGGCGGTCAGCGCGGCCAGGAGGCCGCGATCCGTGGCGGGGTCCGAGACCTTGAAGAGGTACTCGTCGCTGAAGTCGGCTATCACCGAGGTCAGGTGGGTCATGGGCCAGGCAGCCTCGGCCAGGTGGCCGGAGGAGAGCGCCGGGATCAGGGTTCTGCGCACGGACTCCAGCCGGTAGGCCGTGCTGCGCAGCAGCGCCTGCGGGTCGCTGTCGGACAGGGTGTCCTCCTCTCCGGTCAGCGGCGCGCGGCCGGGGCGGCCTGAGTGGTGCTGCTGGCCGGGCCGGCGGCAGGCGGCGAGGAGACGATCAGGGTGGCACCGCGACGGCCGGCGGCCTTGGCGGCTACGGCGACCTCGGCCGCAGGCCCGTGCGGCTCCGCCAGGTGGCGGGCGGCTTTGCCGCTCGGCTCGGCCAGCGCCTCCTGCTCGCGTTCGAGTTCGCGCTTGCGCACACGGGCGAGGCCGCTGCGGGTGTCACGGATCGTGCGGATGGTGTGGGAGAGCATGTCGTCGATCTCTGCGAATCCCGCCGCAACCCGCTGCTCCAGGCCGGGCGAGTAGAAGTGGAAGCCGACCGTGCTGCGCGGGCGGGTCTGGTTGGAGAGGTCGCACGCGCGGTTCAGCAGCACCGTCATCCGCTGCAGGGCGTCGGTTGCCCGGGTGGCGGCGAAGGCGGGGCCCCAGCTCTCGCCCGAGTTGGCGACCCGCGGCCCGGGGCGGTGCGACAACTCGGCCCGCAGGGCGGCGGCTGTGGCGATGTAGCCCGTGAGATCGGCGATGTTCCGGGCGAGCAGATCGGGGACCTTGGCCGGCGGGCGCCGGGCGGTGTGCCGCACATTGCGCCGAATCTCGGCCAGCCGATCGGCCAGGTCCGCGAGGCGCTGGACGTCCTCGACGGCAATGTCCGTCATCGGTGCCGCCCGCCGGTCTGCACCACCGGGCTCTGCACGGCGGCTGCCGCGGGCGCCGGGCGGGCATGCCGGGCGGTCGCGGTGGGGGGATGGGGTGCTCCGAGGGGCGGGAAGCCCTCCCGGATCTCGGCGACCTCCCGCCAGCCGGCGACCAGTGAGTTGTAGGCGATGGCCGCCGACGCGAGGATCCGAGGGCTCAGCTTGTCCTGCTCCGTGCGCTCGGCGGCGCTGTGCGCAGGGCCGGCGGTGTCCGGGTCGGCTTCGAGGGCGACGGCTGCCTCCAGCGCCTCGGCCAGGTGGCGGTTGGCGAGCGTGGCGTACCGGCGGCCGGCCCTGAAGCCCTGAACGGCAGTCTTCCGGGCCGGGTCGGCGGCGTCGCCGAGTTCGCCGAGGCGGATGTTGCAGTGCTGCAGCACGGTCATGACGTGCTCGGCAGCCTCGGCCAGGGATGCGGAGGTGGGCACGGCGGGATGGCCGGGCATGGAGGGATGCGCGTTGAGTGTCTGGGCCAGGTGGAAGAAGGCGTCGCGCAGTTCGGTGATCTCGGTGGTGACGTCGGCGGGGGTGGCGGTGGGAATGGGAGGTCTCCGATGGGCGGGTGGTTACCGGCGCGGTGCGGCGGCCGCGGCGGCGGGGAGGGCGGGGACGGTGGACGGGCCGGAGGCGAGGGCGGGCACCTGCCGGGCGGAGGTGCTGCGGGCTACGGCGGCACGGCGGCGGCTTGCCGGGAGCGTTTCGGTGCGGCCTGCGCGGGCCTGCCGGCGCAGGCCGTCGCTGGCGTCGGCGAGGGCGAGGCGGGTCCGCGACAGCGACAGGTTCAGTTCGCGGCCCGCCCGCTCGCGCACGTCTTCGGCGCGCGGGCCTTCGAGACCGTCGGCCTCGTGGAGGCGGGCGGCCATGGCGCCGGCCCGGCTGACGGTCGACAGGGCCTGGCCGATCTGGGCTCCGGCGTCGGCCAGCGCCCTTGCTGCGGCGCGCTGGCCGCTGGTGGCCAGCGGCGCTCCCGCCAGGGCGGCGGCGGTGCGCAGGATGACCTGGTGGCGCTCGCCGATCCGTTCGGCGTGGTGGAGGAGTTCGTTGATCGACGGCGGGCCCTGCTCGCGGTAGGCGCCGGGGAGGGAGGAGATCAGGTCGTCGACCGCGTCGGCGTGGGCCCGCAGCCGGGTGGCGGCGGGGGTGGGCGGCCGCGCGCTCTCCCGCGGTGGCAGGGGGTTCTGTGCGTTGTTCAGTACGTGCTCCTGACAGGGGCTCGGGGCGGCGCCGCCAGCTGGGCGGGCGAGGGCGCGGAGGCCGGGAAAGTGGCGGGTGCCGGGGTGCGGGTGCGGGTACGGGCTGCGCTGTGGCGCGCCGGGGCGGGGTCACCGCGTGCGGGAGGCCCGAGCCCGGTCGCGGTACGCCATCGGCCTTGGACCGATTCGGCGTCGCGCAGGACGTGCAGGGCAGAGTCGAGCAGGCGGGCGGCGGGAACGGAGGCGTCCAGGGCCAGGAGGCGCACCGCTCCGGCGCGGGCGGCAGTCGTGCGCAGCAGGGCGGCGCGCAGGACCTGCTCGGCCCAGTAGCCCGACTCGCCGCGGTATCCGGCGCGGGTGACCGTGCGGACGCGGTCGGCGGTGAGGGTGCCGGTGGTGAGGGCTCCGCGGTGCTGGACCTCCCACAGCACGGTCAGCGGGTCGATCGGCTCGCCGCGGTGGCCGAGAGCCGCCAGCGCGCGGTACACCGCCTGGTGCCCGGGATCGAGGAGGTCGTCCGGGCGCAACCAGCGGACCAGCTCGGCGAGTTCGGCGGGTGCGGCGCTCAGCGAGGCGAGCAGCGCCTCCTCCTGGTGCAGGGTGCTCCGCGCGGCGTCCTCGGAGAGTTCGAGCGGCCACTGGCCCGGCGCGGCCACGGGACGCCCGTCGGACGATCCCCAGGCGTCGCCGAGGCGGTCGATCGTGGTGTGCAGCTCTGCGGTCAGCCGCAGCACCGCGTTGGTGTCGGCGTCGCGGGTGGCGGCCAGCAGCCGGTGGGCGTGCTCGTGGATCTCCCGCCGCACCGCGGTCTCCAGCACCATCCGGCCGTAGGCGAGGGCGTGGTCGGCGGTCGGGCAGGCCGAGATCAGGGTGTGCCCGTAGGAGGGGGTGAAGGACGGGCAGGAGGTCGCGGCTGTCTCCATCGCCTCCAGCGCCCACGCCCACCGCTTTTCGGGCTCGTCGTCCTCAAGGGCCGGATGGCCGGCTTTCTGCTGGGCGAGCAGCACTTCGTACAGCGCCGCATGGGTCGGCCGGTAGAAGTGCCCAGGCTGCAACCAGCTGGCCACGGAGGCCAGTTGGGCAGGTGAGAGGAGGAGCGCGCCGAGGAGAGCCTGTTCTGCCTCAGCCTGCGGAGTCACCGTGGCTCGGCGGCCCACTGCGTGGCGGCCTGCTGCTTGTGGTGGGCGCTCACCTCGTGAACCTCCCGGCGGTGGGCGGCGGCCGGAAGGCTGCGGGCGCCGTGCTGGACGCGGGGTGCCGCGGAACGGCGGGCAGCCCGGTGGAGGGGTCGGTGGCCGGCAGAGGGGCGATGCGGCGCGGGTTGATCCGGTCGGCCCACTCCTGCGCTTCCCGCTCGGACCGGAACCCGCCTTCGTCGAGGGTGTAGAGGGCCCGTAGGCGATCCACCGTCTCCAGCTGCACGACGAACCGGCGCTCTGCGGCACGGGGGTGGCTGTCCTGCAGCAGCACGTAGTGGGCTTCGCGCTGGCCCTCTGTCACGTGCTCGGGGTAGGCCGTCCGCTGGGCGAGGATCTGGTAGCGGTCGCCGGAGCGGCGGATGCGATCCTCGATCGTCCGCGTTCGAGCGTCACCGGGCCGGGTGCACCAGTAGTCACCGGCCGTCTGCAGGCCCTCGGCCTGGTAGTCGTAGACGCCGACGCCCAGCCGGTACGGGTCGGCAGGAAGAGGCCGGTACCGGCCGAGCGCATCCGGGTCCGCGCCGCGCCGCACGAGCCAGTGGCCGGCCCATCCGTAGGTGAGGGTGTGGGCCATCCGGGCGTGGCAGGTCCGTTCGTCCGGGTCGAGCCGGAGGTGGATGGCCGCCGCGCGTTCCTCCACCCACGGTTCACCCGCGTACAGGTCGCAGCCGGCGACGATGAAGTGCTCGGTGCTGTCGAAGTTCTGGTCGGCCGCGGCCACCGTGTAGTGCTCGGCGTCGAACCACAGGTCGCGCAGGAGCCTGGCGCTGGCCGGGTCGGCGGCCTTCCACTCCCGGTACAGGTTGTCGATCATGCCGGGGAAGCTCACACCGACTCACCTGACCTGCACGAGTACGGGGAGCAGCCGTCCTCGGGCCCGAACTCCTCGCGGTCGAAGGCGATGCGCTCCTGCGTGCCGAGGCGTTCGCGGCGGGTGCGGTGGTCGATGGGTGCCTGGTCCAGCGGTACGCGGGAGCGGTGTAGGTACGCCTGGCCGAGCAGCGGCCGGCCGTCCGCGTTCGCCCGTGCGTTGCCCGCACGGATCGCGGCGTCGAAGTCGACGACGTCGGCCCACTCCTCGGGGTCGCCGTCGCGGATCGACCTCCACTGGGCGTTGCCGTGGAACGGGCACCCCAGGCAGCTGGACTTCGGGGTGCTCTCCAGTCCGTGCTCGGCGAGCAGGCCGAGGCAGTCGCCGCGCGACAGGCCCAACTCCAGCAACGGGAACCGGTTTCGGGTGTAGCGGACGTCGGCGTCCTTGGCCCGGTGGAACTCGTCCGTGCTGATGCCGATCCACTGCTCGGCGAAGACCTCCGGCGGTATTCGGGCCGGGTAGGGGTATCCGAGGATCTCCCTGACCTGCTTCTTGATCGGCTTGATCTTGTACTCGCCGGTGCACTGGCGCCGCGTCATCCCGGGTGTGCCGTCCTGGTTGAGGACGTAGAGCGGCATGCTCGCGAAGCGGTGGCCGGGGTCGAGGGCATCGGCGCGGATGTTGCCGGAGGAGACTCGCAGGACGGGGATGCCGGCCGGGGCGGCGATCTCGCGCTCGACGCGGTCGAGGTGCTCGTAGACGCGCTTCGGCTCCCAGCCGGTGTCGGCGAAGATCGCGTAGTCCAGTTTCGGGAGTTCCCCGAGGGCGGAGAGCAGCAGCAGGGTGGTCGACTGCACGCCGGCGCCTAGAGAAAGCGTGCGCACGGTCGGCTCGGCGGGCGGTGCCGCCGCGGGTGCGGGGTGGCGGCTCATGCGGCGGCCCCTGCCTTGGCGCGGGCGCGCTCGGTGATCGCGGCGGTCTGCTCGGCGGACGCCTTGCCGATCGCTCCGGCGCCGGGTTCCTTGTACCAGGGCCGCAGTTGGAGCATCGCGGGCTTGATCCCGGTGGCCAGCAGCAGGGCCTTGCCCTTGGGCAGGGCGCGGATCTGATCGGGCGGCAGGATCCGCTCCTGCCGCATCGAGGTGGAGGTCGAGCGGCCGGACTCCGAAGTGGAGTGGGAGACGCTCTCGACGTCGTGCTCGCCCACCAGGCGGCTCAGCTTGTCGGCGAAGTCCGCGTCGTCGATGCCCGAGCCGATCACCTTGACCGTCGCGGCGGACCACATGGCGTCCATACCTGCCTCGCCCCAGCACTTCTGGCCCTGGCGGTAGGACTGGAGGATCGTGATCGGGATGACCCCGCGCGAGCCCAAGTGCGAGTACAGGTCCGGGAGATCCTGGATCTTGCACACGTTGGCGGCCTCGTCGAGGATCGCCAGCAGGGGTGGATCGAGCCGGCCGCCGTCGCGCTCGGCCTGCTGCACGGCGGTGCGCATCACCGAGTCGGCCGCCGCCGCGATCAGCGCGCTCGCGGAGCCGCCGCCGTCCTTGGACAGCAGGAACAGCGTGTCCCGGCTGGTGGCGAACTCGGCCGGCTTGAACTCCGGCAGGGTGTCGGACGGGGTGACCCAGACCGCGATGCTGGGGTCCAGCAGGCAGGCCGCGTACTGACGGGCCGTCTCGTAGATGCCGTCACGCGTCTCGACGGCGCCCGAGACGGTGCCCTGCAGCTGGGCGGCGACGGCGGTGAGCCGGTTCGCCTTGAGGATGTCGATGGGGGTGCGGTCGGAGGGCTGGGCGAGCCATCCGAGGACGTCGGTGATCGGTCGGCCGTCGGCACCCGCCGCGAGGAACAGGGCGGTGAGGGTGTTGGCGGCGGCAGTGGACCAGAAGTCGGTGGCGCTGGAGGCGTCGACCGAGGCGGTGACGAAGTGCCCGGCGAGCCTTCTGGCACCGGGCAGGTCGCGGGCATCGTGCAGCGGATCCCACCACATGGCCTGTTCGGTATGGGCGATCTGCTGCGGGTCCATCGCCCAGACCCGGCCGACGGCCGAGCGGGCGTCGGTGGTCGCGGTGAACGCGTCGCCAGCGGCCTTGTTACTGGTGAGCAGGACCGGGCCGGGGGCAGCCAGGATGGACGGGACGGCGAGCGAGGTGGTCTTGCCGGAGCGCGGGGCCATGATCGCGACCGCGACGTCCTCCCAGGACGCGCGGACCTCCGGACCGCTCTCGCCCAGGGTGCCGAGCAGGATGCCGGTGTCCTGGGGGCGGATGCTGCCGGGCTTCGCGGAGGCGAGGCTGGGGCGCAGGCTCTTGGCCTTCGCGGTGATCTCCTTGGGCAGCAGGACCGCGATGTCGCGGCTGGTGGCGAGCCCGGCGGACGTGGAGCGGCGGTGGCGCAGCCACAGCCGCAGACCGAGTCCGGCGGCGCCGGCGGCGAGGAGGCCGGGGACGATGCGGGCGCCGATCAGGAGCGCGACAACGCTCAGAGCGGGCCAGGTCTGCTTCGGGTGCAGGGCGGCGGTGACCGGCTGGAACGGCGACCAACCGCCGCTTCCGAGAAGGGCATTGGTGGTGTTGCCGCAGGCCCAGGCGAGGGAGCCGTAGGCGATCAGCGCCAGGCCGGCGCCGATCAGGGTGTAGAGGAGGGCGTCGGTGCCCGGGGAAGCGGATGGAGAGGAAGGTGAGGAGGAGGGCAGTGGGGGTCCTTGCGGGAAGCCGGACCGCGGGAGGGGCACGCGGTCGGCGTGGGGAAGCCGGAGCGCGCGGGGAAGCAGCGCGGTCGGCGTGGGGAAGCCGGAGCGCGCGGGGAAGCAGCGCGGTCGGCGTGGGGAAGCCGAACTGCGGCCCGAGGCAGCACAGTTGGCGAGAAGGTTGCTGTTGCCCTTCCGGGCGGGCGGCGGGGCGCGGTCAGCGCGCGGGCGGCTCGGCGATCTGCGGGTGCGGGGCGGCGTTGCGGGCGGCCTCGGCGGCAGCGGCTTGGTGGATGCGGGCGCCCGGTCCGGCTGTCTGGGCGGCGGGCGAGATGCTGCGGGCGGCCGAGTACCGCTGGCGGGTGGCGGCCATGTCGAGGTGTCCGAGCTGGTCGGCGACGGCGGCCACCCGGTAGGCGCCGACCGCGAGTTCGGTGCCTTGGCGGAAGAGCGGCTCGTGGACGCCGGGTTCGCTCCAGGCGTCGGCCACGTGGGTGCCGAGGCGCGTGAGGAGGGTGGCCAGCGCCTGGACCGGACCGGGCGGCAGGAACAGGCCGTGGAGCATCTCGGCGGCTTCGTCCGGATCAAGCGCCTCGATGCAGTCGTCCAGGTCGGCGATGGCGCGGGACATGCGGACGGTGGCGTCGTGGACGCGTGCGGCGGGCGTGCGGGAGTGGGGTTCGGGCAGGGTCGGCCTTTCGTTCAGCGGGATCGGTGCCCGGTCGGCGCCGGGGCGGGGGCCCAGGCCGGTGGTCGGGGGCTGCGGACGGGATGAGCGTGGGGGCTGTGGCTCGCCGCCACAGGTGCGCGGCGGGACTCGAAGTCCACCAGTTGGCAGACCGCGTGGGCGCGGGACAGATCGCGGTCCAGGTATGGGAGACGGCCGTCCTGGCGGGCGAGGGGTGCGATGATCCGGACTTCGTGGCTGTCCACGCGCAGGGCGATCCACCGGCAAGCCAGCGGATCGCCTGCGGGGGCGATGCCGGTGGCGGCCAGCACCCGGTGGGCGGTGTCGGCCCAGCAGGCGTCGGGGAGCGGTGGCGCGTCGGGGTGGGCGCGCAGCGTGCAGTGCCACACGTCCCGCTCGCGCCCCGGCCGGCGCTCGCGGGACGGGCGCAGGCGGACGAGGTCCGCGTCCAGGTCGGCGGCGAGCGCGTCGAATTCGGCGGTGCCGGGTTCCGGCAGGTCCGGCACCGATCGCCAGGCGGCGATGATCCGGGCCCGGGGATGGCCGTGGCGATAGCGGGCCTGGTGCTGGGCGGCGACGAGCAGGTCCCGGGTGCTGGCGTAGCGGGTGATGCTCGGAATCAAGGAGGAACGTTTCCTCAGCGCCGGAGTGACGGTGGGGAGGTGACCGGGGTTGCGGGCGGCGCTGCCGCGGTCACCGGGCCGGCCGTTGAGCGGATGCGGGCGGGGCGGGGTGCGGCGGCGCGCAGACCGGTGGCCACGCCGGCGAGGTCGACACCCGCCTCGTACACGTCCTGGCTGGTGCGGCCGAGGTCGAGCTGCAGGTGGGCGGTGCCCTCGCGGGCGCCGCTCCAGCGCGCCGCCGTGGCGAAGAAGTCGGACAGCTCGTCAAGGTGCTGCTCGGCCTGCTCGACGAGGCGGGCCGCCTCGGCGGGGTCGGTCGTCTCCGCGAGCCGGGCGGTCAGCTGCCGCACTGCGGCGGCGGGATCGGGAGCCGCAGCGTCGGTTGCCTGTGTGCGCTGCGGCGGGGTGGGGTCGGCCTTCAACTGGTGGGGCGGGATCTCGAACGAGTGCCATGGCCACAGGCCGCCGACGCGGTAGAGGCCGCGGTCGTCGGGTTCGATGTCCTCGCTGCCGCTGATGCCGGCGTGCTCGGCCGTCCAGCTGAAGCGCACGTCGCCCCCGCTCCCCCAGCGCGCGGTGAGACCGCAGCTGTCGGCGGCGAGGTCGGCGGTGATGCGTTCGGCCACCTCGCGGGTGAACCCGGCGGTGCAGTAGGGGTGGGCGTTGTTGCCGTCGGTGTGGTCGGGTCCGACCAGGCCGAGGTAGGGGGCGCGGTCGTAGGCGCCTTCGACCCAGAAGAGGTGCAATCGCTCGCCGGCATCCGGGCGCGGGCCCGTGGTGCCGTGGGCTGCGGTGATCTCGGCGGGGCTGGTCGAGGCCCAGGCTCCAAGACCCCGTGTGAGGTCCACGGTGTCGTCCTCGGCGGCGGCAAGCGCGCCCTCGATCGCGTCGGCGACGTCGGCGAGGTATCGGCGGACCCGGTAGGCGGACGGATTGGACTCCGGCTCGGATCCGAGCGGATCCAGAGCACGGGATCCCTGCCGGGTCAGGCGGGCTGTCAGGGAGAGGACGCCTTCGTGGTCCAGGAGCCCGGAGACGAGCTGGGCGACCTGCCCGGGTGTGGTCAAGTCGGTCTCCGGTAGGTGTTCTGCGCCGGTGGGCCGGGAAGTGGTGGTCAGGGGCGGCAAGGGGTGAGCGTCTCCGGGCTGGGTCAGTAGTGGGGGTTCTCGGTGGAGCGGTCGGCGTCGGTGGCGGCCGCCAGCAGTTCTGGCAGGTCGTTGGGAGCGGCGTCGCGCTGGTCGATCCACCATCCGGCCCGGTCGAGGGTGCGGGCCTGCTCCTCGATCTCCTCCCAGGCGTCTTCGTCGAGGCTTCCCTCGGCGACCAGCACGCGGTAGGCGGTGGTCATCAGCTGGTGGCGGGAGCGCTCGCCCCAGGCCAGGGCCTTGTCGGGGCCCGTCAGCGGCGGCATTCGGAACTCGGCGGCCCACTGGGTGGCGGCCTGCTGCTCTTCGGCGCGCTTGCCCTCCAGCCAGGCGGCGCGGCCGGCGTCGTCGCCGTCGCGCTGGGCGCGCCAGCAGTCGGTGCAGTCACGCCCCGAGAGCCAGCGCGCGTAGCCGGCGCGCCGGTCGGCCGGACGGGCGGAAAGGTCATGGTCGGCGGTGTGGCCGCAGGAGTGCTCCACGGCCCAGACGGTCTTCACGGGCAAAGGGGGGAAGTCTCCAGGTCAGCGGGTGTGGATGCTGTAGGCGAGGCGCGGGTCCTCGGGGCGACGCGCGGCCTCGGCGGGCTGGGGGGCGCTGACCCGTCCCAGCTGCAGGCTGGTGGTGCGGGCGGCGTGGGCGCGGGCGCTCAGTGCGGGGGTGGCCGCCGGGCGGTCGGCTCGGCCGGGTCGGTTGGCGCGGGGGCGGGAGGTAGGGGCAGCGGTGACGGCCTCCAGATCCCGGCGGACGCCGCCGAGCATGGTCTGGGCATCGGCCAGGGTGGCGGACACGGCGACGGGATCGAGGGACTGCGGGTCGTCGGACAGCTGCTGGGACAGTCCGGCGAGGATCTCGTCGATCGTGGCGAGCGTCTTCTGGCGGTTGGTCACCAGGGCGGCCATCCGGGCGTCGGGCGTGTGCCGCGTCTCTGGGGCGGGGTTCAGCCGGGTGTTGAACGGGTCGGCCGCCGGGGTGTTCGTCGGCGCCCGGTCGGGCCGGCTGTTCTGCTTCGGCGGCTCGGCGGGGACGGCCTTGGTCAGGAACGGGTCGGCGGGCCCGGCGTGCGTGGGCGGCTTCCGCTTCTGTTCGTCGGTCTTGGCGATGCGGGTTGCGAACGGGTCCTCGCCGACGGGGCCGGGTTCGTAGGACAGGTCGGTGGTGACGTGCAGTCCGGCGGCGCGCAGGGCGGCGACGGTGTCGGCGGCGCGTCGGGTGCCGTCGGCGTCCGGCCGGGTCAGCGCGAACAGGTGCGGCTGGCCGGGGGTGCGGTAGAAGCCGTGCTGGGCGAGGAGCTGCGCGACGGTCGGGTTGTTGGAGCGGTCGGTGGCGACGATGCCGTGCTCCGGGCTGGAGCCGATCACTACGTCGTCGGCCGGCCCGGTGGTGCCGGGGGTGATGATCGCGGCGTTCACCGCTGCTGCGGCGACGGTGGCCGGGCTGGCGTAGCCCGGGTGGTCGGCGTAGTCGAAGGCGGGGTCGGCCGCGACGGTGGCATGGGTGAAGCGCAGGGCGGCGACGGCCTGCCGGGCGTGAAGGAAGACGTTGTCGGTGCGGGCGGTCAGAACGAGGCGGTCGCTGCCCGCGAGCGGGGTGAAGCCGTAGTCGGCCAGCAGGCGGCGGTGCTGGTAGGTCGCTCGGTCGAGTCCCGTCACCGCGACGCCGTGCACCGGGTCTCGGACGAACTGGATGGTGGGGTCGGTGATGCGGGTCTCCTAGAGAGAGGCGGTGTGGACGGCCTGCGGGGCAGCGACGGGTGCCGGGGCGGCGGCCTGCAGGATCGGTCCGCCGGTCAGGGCATGGGCGGCAGCTGCGGTGGAGGCGGTGGCGGCGCTGGAGCGGGCCGAACGGGCGGAGAGCGTCGGGGCCACGGGGGTGTCGAGCACCGTGTTGAGTTCGGCCAGTTCGCGCTGCAGGCCGGTGAGGTTCGAGAGCAGGGTCTCGGTGGCGATTCGGACCCCGTCGATCCGGCCGCCGATCTGCTGGTCCTGGCCGGCGGGCAGGTGACAGGCCCACTGGCCGATGTCGTCGAGCAGGCCGGTCAGCTGCGGGAGCGCGCCGGTGCGCTGGTCGACGGCCGCGTCGAGCAGGTCGGCGATGTCGCGGTTGTCGGTCAGGCTGCGGATGTTGACGCGCTCGACGGCGAGGTCCTCGACGGCCTCGGCGAGTCGCCCGGCGCTGGCCGGCGGGGTGGCGAGCCCACGGGTGGCGACCTGGACGTCGAGGGTCTGCAGGACCATGCTCGCGCGGGCGGCGGCCACCAGGGCCTGGCGCTCCCCCATGTCGGCCGGCTGGAGGTAGATGTCCCGGCCGGCGCTGTCGTAGGTGAACCCGAAGCGCGCCAGAACTTCCGGGACCAGTCCCTCGGTGGAGTCCGCGGCGGTCGCCGCGACGATCCCCTCGGTGGGGTGGCTGGCGAAGACGACGTCCGCCCCGTCCGGGACGAGGGCGCGGTCAGGCTCCAATGGACCGCTGAAGGTGTCGACGCGCAGCCCTCCCACGTTCAGGAGGAAGGCGGCCCGGGCGGCGCGGGCGACAGCGTCGGAGCCGTTGAAGACGTAGCTGCCGGCCTCGCCGGTCCGGGCGGCATCGTGCTGTTCGAGGAGCAGCCGGACGCTGTCCGACAGGTCGGGGCCTATCCGGACGGTGATCGCACCGTCCGGACCGGGCATGAAGGAGATGTCTGCGGGCATGTGGTGATCTCGCTGGTCGGAGAAGGGACGGGAGGAAGCTGTCAGCGGCGTCGGGCGTCGAGCGCCGCGACGGCGGGGTGGACGAGGCGCTCCGCCAGTCGGGCGGGCAGCTGCGCCAAGGCGGGTGCGGCGGGCTCCTGCACGCGGGAGCGGGCGGACTTGGGCCACCGGGTCTCGCGCAGGGTGTGGACGCGGAAGTCGCGCCGGGCCTGGCTGGCGCACCAACGGGCATAGTCGTCGGTGATGGTGAGACCGCCATCGCTCGGGATATGCACCAGGCCGGGGAAGTGGTCGGGCTCGCGCTAAAGCCACCGGCGCCCCCGAGGCATGGTGGTCACCTGCTCCGCACAACGACCGGAACCGCGGCAGCGGCCGTGGCAGCGGTGCTCTGCTGATCGGCCCGGGCCAGGAGGTCCATCAGGTCCCGCTCGGCCTCGTCACGTGCGGTCGCGATGTCCTCCAGGACCTCCAGCTGGGTGCTGATGTCGTCCAGAAGCCGGTCGTCGACCCGGCGCTGGCGGTCGGTGGCGAGCCGCAGCCGGACGAGCTCGAAGGCGGTCTGGGTCTCGGCCTGGGCCAGGCGCCGGTGGGCGTCGCGCAGACGGGCGGCCGTGTCGCCGATGCCGTCCTGGGCGGCGTGCAGGGCGGCGATGCTGAGGCTGGTGGCCGCCTCGACCTGGGAGTCGAAGCGGGTGAGCGGTGCGGACAGGGCGGACATGGGTACCTCCGTGGGACGGGGAAGGGACGGGTCAGAAAGCCAGACCGGGGGCCTTCGCGGGGGTGGGCACCGCGGGCGCGGGGGGATGGGGCTGGGCGGGGTGAAAACGGTCGGCGTTGCGCGTGGTGGTGTGGGCGGCAGCGACGCGGGCGCCGGCGGTGGGCAACACTCCTGCCGCGGGGAAGGACAGCGGCCGTCCGAACCCCTCCTCAGCGGCGATAAGGTCGGGGTAGGGGACGACGCCCCACCAGCTGCTGCCCTGCTCGGTGTAGAAGGTCGCCGCCCGGCCGGTGGCCGGGTAGGTGCCCAACAGCTCGCTCTCGCCGTACGGGCCGTCGAAGCGGGCTACGAACACGAGATGGCCTGCGGCGACGTCCGCACTCACGTGGTGGTGGAAGACCGTCCCCGGGCCAGTGGTCTGCGCTGGGCGGGCCTCGCCCGCCGGGCCGATGGCCTGCGCGGCCTGCTGGCGCTGCTCGTCAACGGAATACAGGCGCAGCAGCCCGTAGCCGTGTGCGGCCAGGAGTCGGGCGGCGTCGCGGATCATCCACTCGGCGGAGATCTGCGGCTTCTCGGGCAGGCGGTACAGGACATCGTCGCCGTGCTGCACGAAGCCGGCCTCGACCAGTTGCGCGGCGCAGACCGCGTTGGGCGCGAGGGCAGTGTGGGTGCCCAGGGCTGCGTCGTAGGCGACGCTCACGTGCGTCACGGCTCCTGCTCCTCGTCGCCGGAGTCGGCGTCCTCGGCGGGGTCGGGGCCGGTGTAGCCGTAGACCGCGCGTTCCAGTTCACCGAGGTGGGTGAGGCTGGTGTGGAGGCGGAAGCCGTTCAGCCGTTCGGCGACGTACTCCTGGCGGTCTGCCTCGGCGACGGCGACCTTGGCCAGGTTCTTGGTGGGCAGCCGGCCCCATTCGAGAAGGTCGGTGGGGGTGGCACGCTCCATCCACACCCACACGCCGCCGCCCAGCTTCAAGATGCCCTGCGGGTGGAACATCCCGGCCCGTCGGCGGGGCTTGGGGCTGCGGCGGTCACCGAAACCCCTGACGAGGGAGCCGGCGAGCTTGCCGACGGCGGCCGAGCGCACGTGGACATCCAGGTCCTCACCGGCCAGCCGCTCGCGCAGCTCCACCTCCAGGTCGCTGCGGCGGAAGCGGCCGGTCTGGTCGGTGACGTGGGCGGCGGCGTCCTCGACGATCTGCCACAGCCGCAAGTCGGCGGTGTCGCTCACGCGGCCTCACGCTCCCGCCACGTCCGGGCCATCTCGGTCAGGGCCTCGATGGCGTGGTCGATGACCTCGGCAGTGACCGGCCGGCCGGTGAGCATGAACTGCGGGTCGTAGAGCAGTGCGGTGTCGGTGCCGCGGGCCTGGGCGAGTGGTGGAACGGCCTCGCACAGGAAAGTCGTGGCGACCTTGCGCCGCCGGACTTCCTCCTCGGCCCTCTCCTTGCGCTCCGCCCACGCTCCGGGCAGCGTGAGCTCCCCGTCGACTACCTTGTCGGCCAGTTCCGGGTCCTCCGCCCGCAGCCGGGCGAGCTGGGACTCGGCGGAGTCGGACTGCGCCTTGGCTTCCCGGGCGGTCTTGTACGCCTCGTTGAGGCCGATGGCGCCGCTGATGACCGACTCGGCGAGGTCCGGGGCGTGGCGCAGCACGGTCAGGGCCTGGCTGATCCGAGAACCCGACACTCCGGCCTGCTCGCCCAGCGCCCGTCCGGTGGTTGACCCGGTAAAACCGGCGGGGTCTTCTCCGGTAACGCCGTGAAGATTTACCCCGTGAAGGCTGGCCTTCGCGGCGACCATGGCCAGCTGGCCCTTGGTGATGTGGCGGCAGCGCGCATTGACGAAGAAGGCGTAGGCGTCGGCGTCGCCCTCGTAGGTGGTGAACTCGGGTTCCACTCCGGCGAGTTCGCATGCCGCGAGGCGGTTTCGGCCGTCGAGGAGTCGGCCGTTCACGTCGAGGACGATCGGGTGCTGCAGGCCGTGCTCGGTGATGCTGTCGGCGAGGGCCTGCAGCTCCTCGTCGTCGAGCATGGGGAAGTAGGTGGCGATGGGGTGGAACTCGATGGGGGGGTTCTCCTGGCTTCGGTGGGGTCGGTGCCGAGGGCCCGCCGCCGGGAGGGCGGGCGGCGGGGAGGCGGGAGTGGATCACGCAGCGCGCAGTGCGTCGGGATTCGTGAACCCGACGGTCTTCTCGCCCATCCGGGCGTCGGTGTCGAACAGGTCGCGTTCGGCCGGGTGCAGGACGTGCTGGACGACGAAGGATCGGCCGGCGAGCTTGTGGAGTCCGCGGCCCCGGCCGCAGTTGGCGATGGCCTCGGTCTCCACTCCGGTCAGGCCCAACAAACTTGCGGTGGCGGCAAGTTGGTCGGGCTCCTGGCGGTAGATGATGCGGGTCGCGCAGTCGGAGAGCAGGCCCTCCGCGAGGGCGCGGCCGCGCGATCCGGCGTCGCCGGCCGACAGCAGGTCGGACAGGCGGTGGATGACGATGAGGTTGGCGATGCCCAGGCCGCGGGCGAGCTTGAGCTGGGCCTGCATGCGTTCCAGCAGCGGCAGGTGTCGCATCAGGCGCCACGCCTCGTCGTAGACGACCCAGCGGCGGCCGCCGGCCGGGTCCGAGAGCGCGGCCTCCATCCAGGCGGATGCGCAGGTCATCGCCAGGATCAGTCCTGTGTCGTCGCCCGCCGAGCCCAGGGCGGACAGGTCGATGGTGAGCATCGGGGCCCGCGGGTCGAACTCGACGGTGGAGGGTGCGTCGAACATGTTGGCGAGGTCGCCCTGGACGAGACGGCGCAGGGCATGGGCGAGGTCTTCGGCGGCGGCGCCCAGGCGGCGGGCCGGGTCGCCGAGCGCGTCGTCGAGGCGGGCGGCGTCGCCAAGCACGGCGGCGATGTGGCCGAGCAGCGGGACGCGGCCGGTGCGGGAGGCTTCGGCGACGACCTCGTCGAGGGCGACGTCGAGCGCCGTGTGCTCCATTGGCAGCAGGTCGCGGTGCAGGACGGTGCGGGCAAGGGCGGCGAGCAGCAGCAGGCGTCGCTTTCGGACCTCGGCCGCCCAGTCGCCCTCGTCGACGCCCGGCGGCGCGGCCGGGGCGTCCAGCGGGTTGAGGCGGCCGCTCATGCCGGGGCCGAGCGAGATGGTCCGTCCGCCCAACTCCTGCGCCACCGAGGTCCATTCGCCCTTCGGGTCGCAGGGGACGTAGACCTTGTAGCCGTGGGCGATCGAGCGCAGCGCGATGGACTTGGCGAGCGCCGACTTGCCCATGCCGATCACGCCGGCCAGCAGCACGGACGGGTTGGTGAAGCCTTCGACCTTGCCGTAGAGGGCGAACGGGTCGAACAGGTAGGACGCTTCGGAGTGGACGTCTCGGCCGATGTACACGCCGCCGGCTCCGAGGCCGCCTTCGGCGAGGAACGGGAAGGCGCCGGCGGCCACGGCGGTGGTCATGCGGTGCGGGGGGAGTTTGAGCTTGCCGCCGCGGGCGGAGGCCGGGCCGGGGCGGCCGGAGGCCGGGTAGAGGGGGCGTTCGTCGAGTTCGTCGACCTCTCCGGCGGCTCGGCGGGGCGGCCGGTCGGCGAGGCGGGCCTGGCGGCGCGCTTCGGCCAGGTCGCGGCGGGCCCGGCGGCGCTCGGTGCGGTCCCCCTTGGCGGGGGTGAACAGGGGGCTGGCGCTGGTGCTGGTGCGGGTACGCAACCGGTCTCCTCTCTTGCAGGCGCCGGGCTCAGCGGCGGAGGAGGCCGGGGGCGGGGGCGTGCAGGTCGGTGGGGGTGGTGATCCGGCGCAGTCGGGCGGCGGCGACGGAGTGGCGCTGGCAGATCGTCAGGTCTGGCGCGCCGTCGGGCAGCCGCGAGGCGCAGGCGTCGCGGGTCGGCCTGGTGCCGTCGGGTCGGGGCGTGGCGTGGTACGCGCCGTGGAGGTGGTCGCCGACCTGCCACAGGCGCAGGCGGGCGTTGTGGAGGTGGTCGCCGGCGGCGGGGGCGTGGGGGCGGGTGCGGGCGGTGGCGGTGTCGAGGAGGTCGAGCAGCGCGACGGCATGGGCGTGGAGATCGTCGAGTTCACTGCGGGAGAGGGGCTCGCTCTCGGCGAGGCGGGTGTGGTGGTGGACGTCGACGGCGGCGGAGGCAAAACGCAGCAGGTCACTGCGGTCGGAGAGGTCGTGGGACAAGGAGCGGGGGCGCCCTTCGGTGGTCAGAGTCGGGCGAGGGGCAGGGCCGCGGAGGTGAACGCCTCGGCCTGCTGCATCGTCAGGCGGCGCAGGTCGATCAGGGCGGCGACGGCGGCGGTCTCGACCTGGGCACAGGCGGCGCTGAGCTGTTCCGGGTCGTCGGCGGAGACGACGAGCAGGCCGGTCATGGCGACGTCGGCGTGGCCGGCGATCAGCTGGAGTTCGCGGGCCTTGACGTCGGCGTACTCGACGGTGTCGGTCTCGGAGTCGACCTGGCCGCGGCGCACGCGCTCGGCGGCGTCGGCGATGATCGTCGCCTTCTTGCGCTGGACGTCCTTGAGAGCGGCGTCGAGCTGCTGGGGGGCATAGGTCAGCGACAGGGTGCGGCGCACGCCCGAGGAGTACAGCAGCTGGTGGAGGAAGCCGGCCGAAGTTTCGGTGCGGGGCCACTGCTCGATCCAGTAGACGGTGTGGCAGGCGGAGTCCGTGCGGATCGACTCGGCCTCCTCGACCAGGACGACCGGTCCGGCGGCGGCGATGTCGGCTTCCGGGCGGCCGGATTCGCTCCAGCGTTCCAGGTCGCCGAGCACGGCCGGGTCGTAGGCGGTGCGGACCACTGCGGCGATCTCGGCGGCGGTCAGCCAGCCGCCCGGTGTCAGGCCCGCGCCGCGCACGGACTGGTCGAGGGAGGCTGTCAGCTGGTGAAGGACGGCGAACGCGCCGGCCAGGCCGCCGCCGGCCTGGTTGATCAGGCGGCGGGCTTCGCGCAGGTCGAGGGCGATGGCGATGTACGCCTCGTGCGGGGCGGCGGAAGGCCCTGCGGCGGCAAGGAGGTCTTCGTAGATCGGGCCGGCGACGGCGGTGGAGGGGCGGCCGTGCTCCAGCCAGTAGCGCTGCAGGGTGTCGCCGGAGTCGGGGACGGTGCGCTCGATGACCTGGACGCGGGCGATCTGCCCGGAGCGCGACAGCGCGGCCAGCGCCCTCCCCCACCCGGTGACGTTGCTGTTCTGCGTGGCGGGGTCGAGCAGCGCGAACGCGCGGGAGGAGACGCGGGTGACGGCGGTGAGGGTGTTCTGCTGCTGGTCGTGGACGGCTCCGAGCTTGCCGTCGGGGCTGGTGACGGCACGCAGGGAGGCTGCGGTGCCGGGCAGGTGCAGCAGTCCTTCGCGGCGGGGGCGGGTGGACGGCCGCGCCAGCCACAGGAGTTGGCCGCGGGTGCGGCGCAGCTGGTAGCGCAGGGCGATCGGCACCCACTCGGCGATGGAGCGGCCCCGGACTCGGAAGACGACGGCGGCGGCGAGCAGGGCCCACAGGGGGCTGAGAGCGAGGGCGGCGGGGACGCCCGTGGTCATCAGCACGGCGAGCAGCAGCAGGCCGCCGGTGCCGGCGATGGCGAGCTGCGGGAGGGTGAGGCCGAGGAGGATGCCTCGGCGTGAGCGGGTGGGAAATCGGATCGTGTCAGGGTGTTCGCTGGTCAGGGCTGTTCTCTACCTGGGGTGCGGGGGCGGAAGGACCGGTCCCGGGCCCTCCCGGACGGCGGCGGTCCGGGAGGGCGGGCGCGGAGGGGGGACGCGGAGGGGAAGGTGCCAGGCGTCAGGAGGACGGCGGGCGCTCGGGGAACCGGAAGCGCTGCCCGGCCGGAACCGGAGTGGACGCCCGGCCCGCAGGGGGCGCGATGACCGGGCTGAAAGCCGGGGCACCGGACCCGGGCGAAGCGGCACTGCCGGTGGACACGGCCGGGGAGGGCCCGGCTGCGGAAGGCCCGCTGGTGGAGCCGGGCGTGGAGATCCGGGCAGAGCCGGCTGCCTTCGTGGCGGGAGAGGCCGCCGAAGCGCTGCCCGCCGAGGCGGAAGCGGCGGCGGGGGAGCTCGCGTGGGACAGCAGGGGCCTGCCCTGGTCGCCGTCCGGGCGCTCCGAGTCGGAGCGGGTGAGCAGCGGGACTCCGCCGTCGCCCGGCCCGGAGCGCACGGGCGCCCCGTAGGTGAAGCTGGTCGGGGCCGCCTTGGCGAGAGTGCTGTCGGCCGAAGGTCCTGATCCGCCGCTCTGAGTGCCGGAGGACATGCCGGGGATCTGGGAGGGGCCCTGCGGGCTGGCGGCGCCGCCCGCAGCGGCGCTTCCCGCGTCGGCACCGCCTGCGGCGGCGCCCGCGCCTCCGGTGCCGGCGGTCGCCGCCATCTGCCCGCCGCGCTTGGCGGCGGCGGTGGCGGTCTGCAGACCTGCGGCGGTGGAGCGGTGAAGGTCGTGGGCCTGTCCGTCGCCCGCCCAGTGGACGAACTTGTAGACCATGAACGGGCAGCACAGGACGAGGGCCATCACGACCAGGCCGGCGATGATGTCGCTGAGCGCGGTCAGGCCGTCCTTCGTGTCGCTCTCGCCGATCGCGGTGACGCCCACCAGCATGATGATCGTCATGACCAGTTTGGAGACGACGACGGTGGCGGTGGCCTCCACCCAGCGTCGCCGCCAGTCGCGCGTCGGCTCCCAGGGGCCGCCTGCCGCGGCGAGCGGCGCCAGGACGACCAGGATGAGGATCGACACCTTGCGGAAGATCATCATGCCCCAGTAGAGGATCGCGCCGACCGCGCAGCCCAGGGCCGTCAGGGCGGGGATCGCCCAGCCCAGCGGGGTGGTCGCGGTGATCATCGAGACCTTGACCAGGCGGCGCACGGCGTCGTCCATGGAACTGTTGGCGATGGTGAACAGGCCCCTGCTCAGGGCCTCGACGACCGCGATGGCGACGGACGTGAAGGTGATCGCGCACATCGCGAAGAAGATGGAGGAGACGGTGCCGGTGACGGCCTGGCCGAGGGCTTGTCCGTCCCTGCGCCACGCGGCCCGCACGAGCTGCAGGGTGAACGTCATCACGATCATCGTGAGCGCGATGGGCAGGATCAGCGCGTAGTTGGCGCGGAACCAGTCCGCGGACAGGTCGACGGCGGTGGTCGTATCGACCGCGCGGGAGGCCATGTCGACTGCCGACTTGGCGAGGTCGCCGCAGCTCTGGGCGATCCAGTTGCCGATGCTGCCGGTGATGCTGCTGGCGACACCGCCGGGGGTGACGTCGCACAGCGCGCCGGCCAGGGGAAGGTCGCAGAACCCGATAGGGGATCAGCTCCTGTCGATAGAAGGGGGAAGCGGTCGGCTCATGGGTGGACGGTGGGGGCGATGGCGGCCAGCGCGCAGTCCTGCTGCGGGCGGCACTGCACGGCGAGGGTGATCGCCCGGGACTCGCCGCCGCGTCCTCCGCCGTTCCAGGCGACGTCGACGGTGCCGGTGACGGTGACCGCGTAGACGTACGCGCGGCTCAGCGCGCCGGGGTCCTGGGCGACGGCCTGCCGGAAGGCGTCCGGCAGGTGCGCCTCCAAGTCGCGGGCAGTGGAGCTCTGTCCGGTGTCGCGCATCCGCGACCACAGCACCGGGTCGGGGACCTGGGCCGCGACGGAGGCGCCGTCGGCGTACTGGCTCTCCGGGGTGAGCCACAGCCGCAGGCCGCCGACGAACGCCGGCTGGTCGACGGCGCGGGTGTCGTAGGACCACAGGGTGCGGGCGAACGCGGTGGCGTACTCGGTCGGGGAGTTGGTGTGCGGCGGGCGGGCGACGCCCGAGGCGGCGTGGCCCGACGGTTCGGCAGAGGCGGTTGGCGCGGGGGCGGGGCGGGCGGGGGCGGTGGGCGCGGCTGCGGCGGGTCGGTCGCCGTGGCGGCCGCCTGCCAGCAGGGCGGCGAGCCCGGCCAGCAGGGCGGCGGCCAGCAACACGCCCAGCCCGATCAGCATCCTCCGGCCGAAGACCGAACGACCACTGTTCAGACGGGACTTGGGCACTTACTTGACCTGTGTTCCGAGCGTCGAGAAGAAGCTCACGAGGCCGTTCGCGGCACCCAGGAGCAGGGCGACACCGGCGGCGACAAGCGCGCCCTGCTTGCCCTTCGCCTCGGCGCCGTGGCTTCCGGTGTGGTGGCCCCATGCCCAGACGATGCCGGCCACGCACAGGGCGCCGACGGTGGCGATGACGGCGAAGAGGTTGATCGAGGAGACGACCTGCTTGAGGACGGACAGGCCCGGCAGGCCGCCTTCGGCCGGGGAGACGCCCGGGTCGTAGGCGAGCTGGTTGACCGCCTCGGCAAGGATCAAGGACAAACGTATCTCCAGGGGGATTTGGGCATGCCGGGGCGCGCGGGGGCGCCGCTGCGGCGTGAAGGTGAAGGGGGAGAAGAGGAGGGAGGCTCAGGGGACGATGCGGCGGATGGCGGTCACGCCCGATTTCCACGAGCTGAACTGGGCGATGCGCACGACGTCGCCGGTGTGCGGGGCGTGCACCACGAGTCCGGAGCCGATGTACATGCCGACGTGCTCCGGCCCGCTCGGGCCTGGCGTCGTGAACAGCAGGTCGCCGGCGCGTACGTCGGCGACCTGGACGGCGCTTCCCTGCCTGACCTGGTCGTAGGTGACGCGGTCGAGGGTGGCGACGCCGCCGGCCTTGTACGCCTGCTGCATCAGGCTGCTGCAGTCGCAGCGGCCCATCGGATCCGGCCCGTGGCTGTTGGTACAGGAACCGCCCCACTGGTAGGGGGTGTTGAGCTGGCCGAGAGCCCAGCGGATAGCGGACTGGACGGCCGGCGGGACGTCGGTCGGCACCTGGTAGCCGGCCGGAAGGGCCCCGGCCGGGATGACGCCCCAGTCGGTGTCCGAGCCCGGCGGCGTGCACGAGCCGGGCGAGGTCGCCGCAGGCGAGGTGGCACCCGACGACGGGCCGAGCGTCTTGACGATCGCCTGCTGGAGCGCGGTCGCGAGCGGCTCCCACTGCGCGTACGCGTCCGGATAGCCGCTGCGCTGAACCGCCTGCGCGGCGACCGTGAGCGGCAGATCCTGCCAGCCGGACACGTTGAGCAGCTCCTTGTAGAAGGCGGTGGAGGCGTACACCGGATCGGTCAACTGCTCTGGTGTTCCCCAGCCTTGGGACGGTCGCTGCTGGAAGAGGCCCAGGCTGTCGCGGTCGCCGTAGGACAGGTTGCGCAGGCGTGACTCCTGCATCGCGGTGGCCAGGGCGATGATCTGACCGCGGGCCGGGACCTGCAGCGCGATGCCGGTGGCGACGATGGCCTTGGCCATCGGGATCTGCGTGGTGGGCAGGTCCAGCCCCTCCACCGGGGCGGTGGGGCCGGAGCCGCCGTCGATGATCAGCTTCACCGCCGCTTCGACGGCGGCGGTGTCGACGGCCTGCGAATCAGCGGCCGGACAGGCTGCGGCGTTCCCGGCCAGCGCAGCAAAGGGCAGGACCACGATGAACGGGGCGAGCAGGATTCCGCCTCCGACGGCGGCGGCAAGCTTCTTCACCGGCGCCGCCGGCGGGGCGGTCCTCCTCGGCGCGGGCCCGGGTCACGGGCGGTCCGGAAAGCAAGCAGGGGAATTCCCGACACGGGCGTCTCCGATTGTGTGAGCGGCGGCGCTAGCAGACTCGTCCAAGGGCATGCGTGCGCCACCGAAGGGTGCGAAGGAATCGACCGGGCTCCCAACTCGCCTGCTGCCTACGGAAGTTACAGCTTCCATCGGCGCATCTCAGCGGGTCGGTGCTCCTGGCGACATGCAAGACGTTAGGAGGCCGGATATCTCCCGAGCAAGGAATCCGCGGATTTCCGCGAGCACTCTCGAATTCCTTGTCGGGGAGATATCCGGCCTCCTACTGTCCTTTCAGGCCCAGCGGCAGAGATACGCGGCGGGCTCATCCCGTCCGCTCCGCCTCTCGGGCCTCCGCCCGGTCCGCGCCCCGCCGACCGGCGGCTTCCCACCCCTTGCGAGGACATGACCACTTGACCGGACCTGATTACACGCTCCTGCGGGGCGACGCCCTGACCCGGCTGACCGAACTGCCCAACAGCACCGTCGACTGCGTCATCTGCGACCCCCCGTACAACAGCGGCGGCCGCACCACCCAGGAACGCACCGGCCGCAGCGCCCGCGAGAAGTACACGAGCGGCACCAAGGTGGTGCTGCCGGACTTCCCCGGCGAGAACAAGGACCAGCGCAGCTACGGCTTCTGGCTGTCCCAGCTGCTCGCCGAGGCGTTCCGCGCCACCCGCGACGGCGGCACCGTGGCCGTCTTCGCGGACTGGAGGCAGCTGCCGACCACGACCGACGCACTGCAGGCCGGCGGCTGGCTGTGGCGCGGCATCGTGCCCTGGTACAAGCCAGCCGCGCGCCCGCAGAAGGGGCGTTTCACTCAGCACTGCGAGTTCGTGGCCTGGGGCTCGAAGGGGGCGCTGGACGGCGACCGCAACCCCGTCTATCTCAAGGGCCTCCTGGAGGGCAGCCAGCCCAAGGGCTCCAGCCGCGAGCACATCACGCAGAAGCCGCTCGCCATGATGCGGGACCTGGTGCAGATCTGCCCGCCCGGCGGCACCGTCCTCGACTTCACCGCCGGATCCGGCTCCACCGGCGTCGCGGCCCTCCAGCAGGGCCGCTCCTTCCTCGGCATCGAGCTGACCGACCACTACGCGGACATCGCCGAACGACGCCTGGCCGAAGCCCGGCAGAGCCTCACCAAGGCCGAACAGGCCGACCGCCTGTAGAACCTCCGCCCGGGTGGCCCTCCGCAGGTCGTCCGAAGGGCCACCCGGGACGTCCGACGCCCAGCCCGATCCCCGTAACCTACTCCGCCCAAGAGAGCACCCGATGAACAGGCGCAGCACCGTGAACTTCCAGCACAGGAAGGGACGTTGACCGCCACGCCGCCGACTGGGCAGCCCGTGGCCGTCGCCCGGCACTGCCTGGCCGGCCCGGGCAGTCACGCCGAGGCCCGGCAGGCCCTGCACATCCTCACCGGTGCGCGCGGTTGGCCGCAGCACTACGACCCCGAGACAGAGAACAGCTTCGTCAGCAGCCCGTGCGGCCTGGTGCACGTCGGCCACCTGCCCGACCACTTCTGGCCGTGGAAGCTCAACGTCGCCGACAGCCCGATGCAACTCCCCCGGTGGCGGGCCGAGTTCTCCCCGCAGACGCCCCCCGTGGTCGTCTCCGCGATCCTCGACATCGTGGCACGGACCCTGGAGACCGATCCCGACCGCCTCACCGGCACCACCCTCGACGCCGCCGAGGCCACTGCGGTCCTCGTCCGGGCCGGGTGGAAGACCGAGCACACCGGCACCCACACCCTCGTGACCTCGCCCGATCCGCAGCCCGGGCTCGCCGGCCTGTCCGTCCAACGCCATCCCGAACCGTGGCAGGACGATCCTCTCGACCAGTTCGAGGACACGGTCGCCCTCTGGTGCGGGGCCCCTGACAGCCCCGAGAGATGGAGCGCTGACTTCAGCCGCGACACCCCGATGCACCTGGTAGCCGCCATCAGCAGCGAACTCGTCCCACCCGTCGTGCCACATCCCATACCCGGCCGTACGTCCCGCCTCCGGATGACCGCTGCCCGCGGACGCCCCGCCCCCGCCGACCCGGCGAGCCCACCGCCCGAACACTTCCGTCGCCTCGCAGGGCACTCCGCCTCGCGGCGCCTCGTCCAGCCGACACGCTAGCGCCGAGGCCGATCCGGAAGTCGATCGCCCCGACCACCCGCAGCCGCCGAGCGCTGCCATACGCCGAAAGAACACGCCACTGCCGTACTACCCCGAGGTCAGCGACCTCACCGAAGACCTCGAACTCGACGGCCTGGAGGCCGCCGACCTCCGCACCGTGCAGGTCCTGGACTGGCTCGCCGACTACGAACGCGACCGCGTGGTCCTCTACGGCTACGGCCCGCCGGACAGCGGCACGGGCGACCACTATTACCTGGCGTACGACCACGGCCGCCAACACGAGGGCAGGGCAGCGTTCTTCGGCGTCCATCTGCACATCGACCCCAACCGCACCTCGCTGCGCGCCGAGATGCAGGACCAGCCGATGCCTGAGCTGGCCGAGAACTGGCTGGCCAGCCGAGGCGCCGACCGAGGCAGGCTGCGGCGACTCGCCGATGATGTCTTCCTCCCCCTCGGCGACCCCGAGTCCACCGAAGTCGAGTCCCTGCTGCGGGAATCGGGCCACCGGTTCGACGTCGTCGACAGCCGATCCACCCAGGACGGCGACCACTTCCAGACCTACGCCGTCGCCACCGACCGCACACCGCCCGACCCCGACCGACCCGTCGCAGCCTTCGTCAGTTCCCGTACCGGCGAAGCCCCTTCGCGCCTGCGCGCCGCGCACTTTCCCACTCGCGAAGCCGCAGCCGAGTGGATCCGTGGCGCCAAGCCCCTGCCGCAGCCCGCCCCGACCCGGTCCGAAGCCGCCCGCCTCGACAGCAGGCCTGCCGGAACAGCCCAGCCCGCCGCTGAAGCCACCCCTTCCCCTCCGGAGACGAACCGGCGGCCGCACCGCCGCTGAACAACGCGGCGCCGACCAGCACCCGGCAACGGCTCCGGCGGCGACCGCTCAGCCTGATCCCGCAACTGTCCGGCCCGCCCCCGCTGCACGGAGCCCCACCTGACCCCTGGCACCCCCGTCACCGTCACTCCCGGACACCTGGCCGGCCCCGGCGACGCCGCCTTCAACGAGTTCGTCGACACCAACGACACCTGGCAGCGCCACCGCCCGTACGACGACACCACCATCGCCGTCCACGAACGGCTAGCCGCCCGGATCGAGCTGGACCACGAGGCCGAGGACGAGCAGCCCCGCTGGACCTTCGCCGTCTACACCTCGCGCCGCACCGATCAGCGGTGAACGCCGTCGCCGCTGAACCCTGAAAGGACATTTCTTCCGATCACCACCAACCCCGACCCGACCACCCACCTCGACGTCACCGCCCGCCACCTCGCCGGCGCCGAGGTGACGACCGTCCCGGTCGCCCGCGCGGTTCTCGCCTACGGCTGGCGGCACGACTACAACGACGCCCTCGACCAGACCTTTGTCAGCAGCCCCGACCACCGCTTCCGCATCGGGATGGGCCAGCTCGACCCCGGTGCCTGGTGGCGGATCACTGCCGCCCGCGAGCCCCTGGGACCGCCGCAGTGGATGGCCGCCTTCTCCAAGGACACTCCGGAAGAACTGGTCGCCGCCGTCACCGAGGCACTCCACGTCCCGCTGCCCCGGACCGACTGGACCGGCGAGGCCCACCCGGCACTCCAGGAAGGGACCTTCGACGGCGACGCCGCCCTCGACGCCCTCGTCGCCGCAGGCTGGCGCAACCTCGGCGAACCCCACGGCATCCGACGCGTCGAGTCGCCCGACTACCTCGCCCGCGCCGAACTGCGCCGAGGCGCCGGTCCTCTCGACCTCATGGGCAACTGCGCGCTGGCCGTGTACGCCGGCCCCGAAGAATCCGGCGACCCGTACTGGCAGGCGCTGTTCACCGCAGACACACCCGCGCTGGTCACCAGCGCGTTCGTCCACTCACTCACCGACTCGGCACCGCTGCGGCGCGACGGAGAGTTGATGGACGAGCACCTGCTCGCCCACCTCGGCTACACCCTGACCGAGGACGGCCTCGTACCGATGATTCCGGCCTACACCGACGAGGACCTCACCCGCGCTGCCGCGCAGTCGCTGACCACCCTCCTCGCCGCCGCGGACGGACACCTGGAGATCGACGAGGTCCTGTCCGAACTCGCAGGCCAGCCACTGCCCAGTACCCGCCCCGGGCCCGGCCCGGTCACCACCTGGGGCCAGCTCCCGCCGGAACAGCAGCGGCTGGCCGCGATGCTCACCCTCGACCTCGTCATGGACTCCGCCAGGTACAGCCACCGGCTGCTCGGCCTGGACGACCACGTCACCGGCCAGGAGTGGCAGAACCTCACCAGCGGGAGGACGCCGGCCGTACCCATCGCGGACCTGCGCTTCACCAACGAAGACCTGCACGCCGCAGCCGGCACCATCGCCGCCCACATGATCGCCACCACCGACGACCCCTCCGGGATCCTGAAAGGGTTCTACGGAAAGCCGATCAGCAGCCGGGCCGACGAAGCGACCCCCACGCGGTTCTGGGACCAGCAGCCCGACGATGTCGCACAGCCCGCCTACGACGAGATCTGCCGCCGGTTCACCGCAGCCCACGACTCGGCGGCCGATCTCTTCGCGCCGGGAATGCCGCGGCCCCCGGCGCTGGTCGCCGCCTCTCCCGCCTACCTCGCCGGGCCCGGCCACACCGCAGCGAACACCCCCGCATCCCCGCTGCTGGCCGCCGGGTGGAACTTCGTCGACGCCCCGTTCGGCGACATCTACCTCAGCCCCTGCGGCCGGATCCGCACCACCACCACCAGCTACTCGGCGGGCGGCGTGAGCTGGAGCACGGTCTACACCGACCAGTCGACCGGCGACCGGCTGTGGCACTTCACCGCCGACGACCGGACCCCCGCCGAGATCACAGCGGCAGTGCACGAGGCGATGGCCGCCGCCCAGGCCACCTCGCCGGCTGACCTGCGCTACCCCGCAGTGTCCGGTGGTCTGGAGCCCTTGGCCGAAGCCGACTGGTACATGGACAGCGTGCCTGGTCACATCATCTGGATCGCACCCGACGAGATGGCCTCGGTCAGCCGCACCATCAGCGCGTCCGCGCTCGCCGAGGGCGCGAGTCCCCACTGGGTGGTCTGCGGCGGCGACCTCCAGCCCGGAGGCCAGGGCTGGTACATCGAGATGGCCGACCGAGCACCCCGTCCGCTGCTCACCGCGGTCGCTGCCGCGCTCACCAGCACCGAGCCCGTGGCCCGACTCGCCCGGCAGATCCCACCCGAACACCGGGTGTACATGGACATCGCCCCCCTGAAGCAGCGAACAGCAGCCGCCACAGGAACCGACCGAGCCGCAGCCGCCCGCCACCGCTCCGTGGACGTCGACGCGGTCGCGAGCGACGTCACTCGCAGGCCCGACCAGCACCGCCCCCCGCACCGGGGCCGCCAGCGCTGACCTACTGCAACGAGCCGTCCGCCCGACCACGAACGGACTCCCCCATCCCCGACAACCTGACCGCTTCCGACGACCGGCCCGTCATCATCGACGTGAATCCCGCCTATCTGGCCGGCCCCAACTACGATTTCCAGCCCTTCGAGCGGCTCACCAGCGAGTGTGCCTGGAGCCTCAGCGACAGCTGGGCACTGGGCTCATACCTGACTTGGAGCCCCGACCACCGGTTCTGGTTCGGCGAAACGACCGGCTCCGGCACCTGGTGGCGCATCGCCGCCGTCCGCGAGCCGCTCGGCCCCACCGCGTGGATGGCCCGCCTCTCCTGGCGAACCCCGCCGGAGGTCGTCATCGCCCTCGCGAACGAAGTCGCCCTCCCCGGCCCCTCCACCACCGCCCGGTCCGACGTAGAACACCCCGCCCTCCGCTCTCCCAGCGACCGCCGTTCCCTGCTGCGCATCCTGACCGACGCGGGCTGGCGCAGCGTCTACCGCGCCGGCGCCCTCGACGTCGAAGCGCCCGACCGGCTCGCCCGGGTGCGGGTCCGCGTCGATCCGCCCGGCGACCCGCTCGACCTCACGGACGATCCCCACATCCACGTCGAGGTCGGCCCCCGCGGCTCCGGCGGGCAGCCGCCCTACTGGCAGGCCATGGTGACCGCCGGCGCGCCCACCGTCATCACCGACGCACTCGCCCGAGCCCTCACCACTTCGAACCCGGTCACCCGGGACAAGCGGTGGATGGACGAACGCCTCCTCACCGATCTGGCCCGGATCAGTCCGCCGAAAGCCCTCCAACAGCCCGTCCACCGCTCCGCGCCGCGGCCCGCTGCCACCACCATCGCGCAGCGGGTGGCCGCTGCCGGCTCCCGCACCACGATGCCGACCCGTTCCCCCGCCACGGCCGGCGGCGCAGGACCCGCCGCAGGAGCCCCGTCCCCGTCAACGGGCCGCCCTGCCCGCTGACCTCACGGCGCCTGCCGCGCTGAGGCCCACCCCGTAATCAGGAGTCGCCCATCACCACCCCTCACCCGGCCGACGACCGACTCCCGGTGGCACCGCGCCGACTGGCCGGCCCCGGCCAGCCGGAGACGCTCCGGCCGGTGCTGGCCCAGCGCGGCTGGCGCGCCGGCACCTCGCCGGACGTCCTGCTCACCTCCTCGTGCCGACGTCTACAGCTCGCCGCCGTCCCTACTGAAGACCGCACCGGCAACTGGCAGCTGCGCGCCGCCGAGCACGCGGGCCACGGCCCCGTCTGGTCGATCGCCTTCGCCGCCGGCACCCCCGTCGAGATCGTGGCGGCCGTCGCCGTACACCTCGACGACGCCCTCGCCCGAAACGGGCTGCGGGCCCTGCAGGGCCGCTACCCGGCGCTGCCAGTGCTCAGCACACTGCACAACGCGGGCTGGGCGGACACGGACATGCCCGGAGTGATGGTGTCGCCCGACCTCGGACCGCTCGCCGTCGAAGTCCTGCACGAGCCCTGGGCATCGGCCCCGGACGCGGACGCGGCGACGCTGACCATCACGGCCGGCCACCAAGGAGACGACAACTCCGCGAGCTGCGGGTTCAGCGTCGGGATGTCCAACCGGGTGCCCGACACCATCGCCCTCGCGGTCCTGGGCGCTGTCCTCGACCCGACCCCCGTTCACCGCCTCCACCAGGACATCCCCGTGCCGCACCGCGCGGCCGTCGCCCCCACCGCCCCACCGCCCCCAGCTCCAACGGCCGCCGCGGCAGAGCCGCATGACGCCCTGGCACCCCTTGTGGCCAAGGGCTGGAAGGCCAGCAGCCACGAGGTCGGCACCCTGTCGCTGTACAGCGTGTGCGAGCGAATCGCCGTCCACCACGTGCCCGAACCTCGCCCCGGCTACGAACACGCCGACCCGCCATGGGTCGTGCACGCGATGGGAGACGGCGGGGACGGCTGGGAGGCCGCCTTCGGACCCGGCACTCCCCTTGCCGTCGTCTCCGCGTTCACCACCCAGCTCGCCGCCACCGTCGCCCGCCAGGACTCCACCGCGCTGCACCACGACCGGCTCCGCGGCCCGGACCCGAACGTCACCACCCCACACGGCCACCGAACTGACCCGGTCGAAGGCTCCCTCGACGCGCACCTCGCCCACACCCGCCTGCGACTTGCCGGGTGGCGCGCAGACGACCAAGGCCTCTACGGACCAGGACGGATCAGCTGCGCCCCCACGGGCGCCACCGTGCTCGCCTCGTTCCCTCCGATCGCTCCCGGCCCTGCCGGCATTCCGGCGCTACCGCGGCAGTGGAAGCTGACCGGGCGGACCACCGGTGATCAGCAGCAGGAACGGTGGCAGGCGACGTTCGACTCCCGTACCCCCACCGAACTGGTCCTCGCCGCCGCTCACCAGGCCGCCGCTCTCACCGTCGCCCCACTGCCGACTCAGACGGCCCCCTCCCTCAACCACGCGTCCGAGCACGACCGGACGCGCGTCCGAGCAGCCCGGGCCCGCACAACCGAACCGCCTCCGAGCTCCCCCCGTCCGCCCGCTCCGTCAACCAACCCTCCGAACCCGACCGGCACACCGCCAGCGCCGCCCCGCCACCGCTGACCCGCCCCACGCCCGTGGTCCCCGAACCCGAACCGAGGAACACTGCCACCCGCTCCCACGCACGCCTCCGTCCTGACCACCCTCGCCCCGCTGCCCGACGGCACCGCAACCGGACAGCAGTACGTCGCACGCCGGGGCACCGCCCTGATCACCGCCGAACTCGCCCACGCCGGACAGCGCAGCGACACCTACAACGGAGTCCTCGTCAGAGCCGTCCAGCTGACCACCGGCGCCGAGCTGGCACGGAACCTGTTCACCTTCGACGAGCACAAGACGGTCCCGCGCCGCACCTACGTCCACTTCCTCAGCGACCTCGACCAGATGCACCAGGCCCAGGAACTCAACCCCGGCCCTCTACGCGAAGCCATCGCCCAGCACCTGGCGATCTTCACCGAACCACCAACCGAACAGGCACCGCGGCGAAACAGCACACTGGTCGCCACACTCAGCCGCGCGGCACGGCCGGCCTTCTCCAGCAGCGCGCCAGCGCGCGCCGACGGCTCCGCCCCGCCCCGGGCTCGGAGCCGCTGACCGGGCCGCGCGCCGACGTCCAACGGTCCGAACAGCCGTAAGGCCGGCGGACAGGAGCGCTCCTCTTACCCGCCGTCCCCTGCGCGCTGTTGGCCCGTCAGCACGCGTCGGCGGCCCCGCCCGCTTACGCCGCCGCCTCGTAGGCCGACTGCAGGAGAGGCTCCGCCCGGTCGAGACCCGTCGGCGAGGTGATCCGCACCTCCAGGTCGCCGGTGCCGTGGTGACCGATCCCGCGCACGTCCCGGGTGAAGCCCTCCACCAGCTCGACGGCGGCCGGGTCCAGGCGCAGGTAGACCAGCAGCGAACGTGCCTGCACCTTCACCGACGCGAAGTTCGGGCCCCGGCGGTACGCCACGTACTGCTTCAACTGGACGCTGTGCACGTCGCCGAAGTCGAGCAGTCGGCCGTCGATGTCGTCGTACAGTGCCCGGACGGCCTCCGAAGCACCGGCGAGCCGCTGCTCGGCCGTGGGCCGCGCCACGACCAGGCCGCCGCTTCCGCGGCGGGCCGTGCCGCCGGCGACCGAGGCCACCAGTTCCAGCGTCAGCAGGTCGTCGCCGAACTGCCGGTATCGGACCAGGTCGATGCGCCGGTTCATCTCCCCGATCGCGTGCACGTCGTAGCGGGAGTAGTCGGCGGCCACGCAGATGATCCGAGGGCTGCTCCAGTCGACCTCGGCGACCGCGTCCGGACCGAGCCTGCGCGCCACCAATGCCTCGAAGGCGTCCTGGTGGTCGCGGAGCCACGCCAGGTAGAACAGCGCCTGGTTGATCACGTTCTCGTCGCGGCCCCGTTTGTACTCCACGATCACCGGACTGCCGTCCTCGTCCAGGCCGAGCGAGTCGATCCGGCCGCCGTGCAGCGGACCGGTGCGAACCTCGGTGTCGAGGAAGCGGACGCCCAGCAAGGTCGTCATGTTCCGCTCGACGAACATCTGGAGATCCCGCTCCAGCGGGACGGTCGAACCCGCCAGCTCCATCGCCGAATCACCGCTCCTGCGAAACACCCGCAGCACCACGCCGGTCCCCCTCAGACCTTCCCGCCGAACCGATCCGGCGGCTGGACCGGCCAACCTATATCCATCAACCTGGACATACCAGGCCGTGTTGCTGATATCTCACTTCACCCCCGCGGGAATGGCCGACAACGCCGCCGCCAGTGCATTGACACCCACAATTCCCCGCGAACCGCGCGGGAGGACGCATATACCCTGCCCGGCAAGCATCTCGCCCAGCAACCACGCACCCAACCGCCCCATCCACAGCCATGCGTTCACTCATCGGCGGACACCGACCGAAACGATGAAGCAACAACCTGGCGATGCACCCCACCCCTCGACTTGGGTGACATCTTCCAGGGCCTGCACTGCCAACGACTCACCGAGGCAGGAGTGACTCTCAGAATTGGGCGCCCACCACCGCCCGCTAATCCAGCATCACCCGATCCCATCCGCACGCACATCGATGGATCACGGGAAGAGCCCGGGCTGATTCCAGGCCTGATCGGCGAAATTCTTTGACCTCGTTCTCCGTGAGAGAACATTGCGGAATTTCCTGGACACGACGCAGCACACGAGTAACTGTGTACATCCGTCGACACCTTCGAGGAAAGGAAACCCGGTCCAGCTCCCCTGCGGCGAGGTCAAGGCTCATGGCTCGACACCACCCGACCGCAACGGTCCGATTTAGCGCGCCACTGCCTGGATATTAATAATCACCGCCACGAGATCTACAGCGCGAATTCACCTGCAGCAGGTGATAACGGAAGGACGACCCTGACCAGAACCGATCGCCCCACAAGCCGCATGGAAGAGATAGCCGAACCTACCGGCCACATATCCCATTGCCCCTCCTCGGTGCCACTGCCTGTCGTCTACACCACTAAAGAGACAGCCAAGATCCTCAACGTCAGCACGTCCACGCTGCGGCGCTGGCGTTCGCTCCAACCTCGCCGAGGCCTTGCATACGTTCGAATCGAAGGGCGGATCGGCTACCGCCGCGAGGATGTCCTGGACTACCTGAACTCACACCGCACCACCATCGTGGCCGCCGCGTGAACCTGGAACCCGCCAAGATCACCGCACCCATCGGCGTCAAAATCTCCACCGACATCGAGTACCGGCCCGGCAACCCCAACCCTTACCGCGCCCGCGTCCGCTGGGTCGATCCGGTCACCAAGGACCGCCCCTCTCGCTCCACCATGTACTCCACCGTGGACGAGGCGCAAAACTGGCTCGACCGCGTCGCCAAGGCAGCCAGCCGTGGTGTCAGCGTCAACGTCGCCACCGCGTCGCTCAGCGAATACGGCGACTCCGTCATGGACCTGGCGATGCGCGGCCTCGAACTCAACACCCACGCCCCGTACAAGGCCGGCTGGCACCTGCGCGTCAAACCCACCGTCGGCCACCTCCAAGTTGTCAGCATCACCGCCGGCATCGCCGACCGCGCCCTCAACGCCTGGATCGCCGACGGTGCAGGCATCTCCACCCTCAAGTGCACCATCGCCGTGCTGGTCCGGGTGATGGAGCAGGCCATCCGCGACGGCATCATCGAGATCAACCCCGCCCGCCTGTACGGCTGGCAGAAGCTGTTCAAGACCGCGGAGGACGAGGAGAGCGACCCGCGCGGCCTGGCGCTGCGCGACTGGGACACCCTCGACCGCCTCGCCTGCGCCCTGGTGGCCGCCTCCTACAACGAGTACGAGGGCTGGGGCGACATCGTGCGCTTCGCCGGCGGCACCGGCGCCCGCATCGGCGAAGTCTCCGGCGTCCGCGCCGGCGACATCGACACCGACAAGTGGCTGTGGCGGTGCTGCCGTCAGACCACCACCGCCCCCGGCGGCCTGCTCGACAAGGGCACGAAGGGCAAGCGCAGCCGATTCGTCCCAATCATCCCGGAGCTGCGGCCCAACATCGCCTGGCGGATAGCCCGGGTCGGCGGCCGTCCGGACGCCCGCCTGTTCACCGGACCACGCGGAGGCCGGGTCACCACCGCGATCCTGCGCGACGCCACCCACTGGGACGACGTCGTCACGGCTCTCGGCTACGAGTACCTGCGCCGCCACGACCTGCGCCACACCGCGCTGACGTGGTTCGCCGACGCCGGCGTCCCACCGCACATCCTGATGCGCATCGCCGGCCACGGCCAGCTCACCACGACCCAGCGCTACCTGCACCCCAACCTGCGCTCGATCCAGCGCGCCGGCGACCAGTTGATGGCGCACATCAACGCCACTCGCGGCCTGCCCGGCCCCAAGGTCGAGGTCGAACAGATCCGCCAACTCGCTATCACTGCCTGACCCTGACGGCCGACGGCGGGTGCCGGATTCCACCACTTCGGGGAAACCCAGCACCCGCCGCTACAGCCCTGCGCCGCTCACGCGATGGCGCGGTGCGCCGTGGAACTCCGACGCCGCTCGGCAGCTGGGGCTATCAGAAGATCCGGCGAGTGCTGCGAATCCGTGCCCTTCGGCGCTGGTAGGTCCTGACGCCGGCCGCCCGGCAACGCCCCCGGAATCAGCAGGGAGGCCAATTCCTCCCCGCTACAACGCAGTTCGAGACCTTGAAAGTTGCTCATGGCACCGACGGTCGGCCCGCCGATGCCCGGCTGCTCGGAGCTGCGGCTGGAAGGACGTTCGTGCGATAGCGGCCAGGTTCAGGGCGCCTGGTTGCGCGAAGCCTCGCCTCCGGTCTGGACAAGCTGCCCGCCGAGAGCTTGCCGCGGCCAACTGCTCGACGGCGACCTTCTCGTCGCGCCAGCAGCCGCTCCCGTCAGCCAACGCGACCGCGAAGATGGAGAACGCCCCTCCCGCTCCTGCGGATCGCGGGTACTCTGCGGAGCCCGTCATCGCTCTGGCAGGGGTCAGCGGATACGGCGCCGCCGGCCGGTGGCTCCGGTCGTGCGGGCGATGAACGCCCCACGCCCTTCTCCCGCCTTGTCGACGGGCGGCATCGCGGCCCGTTCGCGGCCGGCGTGGTTCAGCAGCCACGCAAGGGCGGTAGCGCGGGCCAGGTCGAGGAGGCTGTCGGTGAAGTGGACGTCGGCGTACGAGGAGCCTTCGGGGTGGGCTTTTCGGGCCGTGGTCCATTCGGCGAGCGCGCGGGCGGCGCTCTTGCTCATCGACACGGTGTCGGGAGCCAGGGTGCCTAGGCGCCCGCCGGTGGCGCGCCGCCAGGTCTCCTGCAGGGCGGCAACCACTTCGTCTCGCAGACGGTGGAGTTCCTTCAGCGGGGTGTGGCGGAGCGTGTCGAAGCGCTCCTCGGTGTTCGTCTCCCCGAAACGGGCCATCTGGCATGCGTGGGCCGTGGCGGCGTACTCCCAGACGGCGAGGCGGGCGACGCTGGATTCATCAGAGTGCAGGTCGATCGCGGCCTCCAGGTCGCGCATGAGATCGAGGTCGTCCTCGGGCAGGTGGGGCGAGTTGAGGTGGGTCAGCACGCCGAGCAGGCGGCCGTCGATCTCTTCCCGCGAGGCGTGGGCGAGATCGGGCCGTCGCCGCAGGTTCGCGCGCATCTTCCGGATGACCATCCCGCCCTCCTTGACTTCGAGGATGGCTTCGGCCTCCGCCCAGTCGTAGTAGATGTCCCGTTCGGAGCCGGGGTCGACGGGGACGGCGTCCACGATCTTGGCCGCCGCGTCGCGGTGGCGCTCCCGGTCGGGGAAGTACGTCCTGATGAGCGCCAACTTCAATGGGACCTCCGGGATTCGGGCGCTGTCGCAGAAGAAGGCGAGCAGGACGGTGTCGTCCAGCCAGCGGCCGGGCCGGTGCCGACGTGCCAGCGCGCGGGCAAGGTCTTTCACCTCCTGCGGGTAGGAGGTGCAGGTGCCGGCCTGCCCGCCCAGGTACACCCTGTCGGGGGCTGGCAGCAGCTTCTCGCGCCGCCAGCGTTCGAGCTGGGCGTGGCTGACGGGGTTCCCGTCAGCGGCTGTCAGGTCCATGAGTTCGCGGTAGGCACCCGTCGGCGCGGAGCGTGGCATGCAAAAACGCTGCAAAGCGAGTCGTGCGAGTTCTCGGAGTCAGGCGCGGGGATGCAGTTCGCTTCTCCCGCCCCGTCGCTTACGGCGGGCACGGACCTGCACGGGACCGAATCGGAGAACCAACGGCCCGCCAGCGCGCCCCGACTCGAAGAGTGGGCAATTTTAAGGCAACTACCGCCTCTAGAAATGTTTCTGATGGATCATCACCTGAATGGGTGAGGGCTGTCGGTGGGGGCTGCTTCGATGCGAACTGTCCGAGAGATTCCTGCACAAGGAGGGTTCCATGGAGGCGTTGTACGAGCGGCTGGCCGAGGCAGCGAGCGGCCTTGCGGTGGACGGTGCGATCCGGGTGACGGCCCGGTATGAGCCTGTGGCGGGTGTGGGAACGCCGGTGTCGCCGCCGACCGTGAAGGTCGCCCGGACCGTCCGAGATCTGGCAACGGGCAAGGAGAGGGACGTCGACGGGCCGGGCCAGTTGTTCGAGGACCGATGGGTCGGGCAGGAGTCCGCGGGGGTGGTGCTGCTGGACCAGCGGCAATCACAGGCGAACCGGTGCGAGACGGCTCTGTTGGAAGCGGTCGACCAGGGCGATGTGCTGCTGCCGCATCTGGCGCTGCACGTGAGCGCGGAGGGCCGGGAACTGCGGATGACGAACCTGGACGCCCCGCACCGTTCCCGTGACGCCTACTTCCGTGACGCGCTGGACGAGTCCGGTGTGAAGTTCGACGACACGGTTGTGGGGCGGGCGCTGCGAGACACGGGAACCGGTGATGTGCGCGCCTTTATGGAGTGGGCGCCGTCGGACCTGGTGTTCGGGCTGTGGGATTCACACCGCAAGCGCCGCGTGCAGTTGAAGGTGCCGCGCGCCTACACCTCGGAGATGGTGGGTCTGGAGCCGCTGTCCGGGAAGCGGGCGGCGGGGCGCTTCGACAAGTGGAACTTCCCTGGTGACAACGTGGAGTTGACCGCTGACGGCTGGCGGCCGGTCGACGGCACGGGCAAGAAGAGCGGCAAGGGGAAGTCGCTCAAGGCGTCGGCGGTCGGGCACGGCATGATTCCGCCGGTCGCCGGGATGGGCGGGGTGACGGTGCGGGCGATCGAGCGGAACGCGTCACTCGCCTTGGCGGGTCTGAGGGCGCTGCGCTTCGGTGACGCATCGAAGGAGTATGTGCGGGCGGCGAGGGCCCTGTTGGCGGCGCTGGCGCTGTTGGGGGACCGGTTGGCGTTCGCGGTGCCGGCGGTGCGGCTGCGGTCGGGCTGCGACCTGCTGCTGGTGTCGGAGCGGATCGAGTGGGTCGGGCGTGGGCGTGAGGGCGTGGCGGTGACGGAGCCGCTGGAGCTGGAGACGGCAGGGCAGGCTCTGGAGCTGTTCGAGTTCGCGCGTTCGCGGGCCGAGGAGGCGGGCCTTGTGTGGTCGAAGGAGCCGGTGCGGCTGCGGCCGAACGCGCAGGTGCAGCAGGCGATCGAGCGCTCCTTCCGTCTGGAGGGCATCGGCGAGGCGGAAGGCGAGTAGAGCGTCATGCCTTTCCACATCTCGGTGGAGCTGCTGGAGCCGCTCTACCAGGCGACCGCGATGGACGGTGAGCGGGCCGAGTGGCCGCCCCATCCGGCCCGCCTGTTCTGCGCGCTGGTCGCGCACGCCGACCTCGACGACGCCGCGCACCGGATGGCGCTGACCTGGCTGGAGGCCCAGGAGCCGCCGGTGGTCACCGTGCCGGCCAGGCCGATGGAGGCGGAACACCCGCGCGCGGCATGGGTGGTCACCAACACCGTGGATCCGAAGAAGGTCACCCACGGCCTGCTGCCGGGACGCACCGCCGGCGGCGTGCCACGAGCGTGGGCACAGAAGACGCTGTCCGGTACACGGATGGTGTTCAGCTGGGCCGCGGAGCCGGGAGAGGAACTCACCCCCGTGCTGAAGGAACTGGCCCACCGGGTGCCGTACTTCGGGCGCTCGACCGGGACGGGGCTGCTGGATGCCTGGTGCGGCCCCGACGAGCCCGGTGACGAGACCGGGTGGCGGCAGCACTGGAGGCCCGCACCCGCCGGGCAGTACCCGAGAGGCTCGCGGCCGATCCGTGTCCCCTACCGCGGCTATCTCGCCTGGCTGGAGGAGGCGTTCGAGGAACAGGGGCCGGCCTGGAGCCAGTCGCTCACCCACCACTACCTCGACCCCGACCACGACGACCGGCCCGAAACGCCGGTCGTGGATGGTCCGTTCGGTGACCTGCTGACGTTCTCCTTCGCCCCGGGTGTGGCGCTGGATCCCCGGTGGACGCTGGAGCTGACCGGCCGGCTGCGAAGCACGGTGATGGGCACCCTGGAGGCGATGGGCCACGACGTCGAGGCGATGACCACGGTCCACGGCCACAAGAACAGCCCGGACGACCCGCGCCCGGTCGCCTACCTCGCGCTGCCGTTCACCGGCCACCACCACGCCGACGGGATGCTGCGCGGCCTGGGCATCGCCCTGCCCCTCGAGATCCCCAGGCAGGACCGCAAGGCACTGCTCGCCGCCCTCCTCCGCCACGACGGGGGCCTGCGCCGGATTCGCTTTGCGGACGGCGAACCGCTGGACCTGGTACAGGTCAGCCCCGCCGACCAGGACTCGTGGCCGCAGACCGTCCAGCCGGGGACGTGGCAGAAGCCTTCCACGGTGTGGGCCACGGTGCTGCCGATGGTCCTAGACCGCTTCCCCAAGAACGGCGACCCGTACTGGGCGGAGTCGGTCACTGCCAGCTGCGTGGCGGCCGGGCTGCCCGAACCGGTACGGGTACGGGTGAGCCAGCACCACGCCATGGTCGCTGGCGCACGCCACGCGGACGGCTTCCCGCTACGGCGCAAGGACAGGGAGCGGCCGCTGCCGAGCTGCCACGTACGCCTGACCTTCCCGGTGCCGGTGACGGGACCGGTGGTGCTGGGCAGCAAGAAGAACTTCGGCCTGGGCCTGTGCCGTCCGGAGCCCGACTTCCAGGAGGACGACCAGTGACGGGCACCGAGCGGCCGCCGAGGATCGAGGCGGCCGAGTTCCCCGACTTCTTCCGGGAGGTCCACCACCACACCCACTGCCCGGACGGGCCCGCCACTGTGGTGTGCGACGCGTGCGAGGGCTGGGCGCCGTTCCCATGGCAGAGCGCCTACTTGGACGCCGTGGCCGACGGCGCGAGGTGGCCCGACCTCGACGTGCCCACCGCGCTGGGCAAGACGACGTTCATCGACATCTGGATCTTCCTCCTCGCCTGGGAACACGCCCGCGGGGCGGGCCGGAAGCACCGGACGGTGCCGCTGCGGCTGTTCTTCTGCGTCGACCGGCGCCTGGTGGTCGACCAGGCCCACCAGCACTCCGTCGAGCTGGCCGCTGCCCTCGCCGGTGCGCCGGCCGGTTCCGTGCGGGCGAAGGTCGCCGCATCGCTGCGCGACCTCGGCAGCGGAGCGTCGCCCCTGGAGGTGGTGCGGATGCGCGGCGGCACCAGGTGGGAATCGAACTGGGTCCGCAGCCCGGCCCAGCCACTGGTGGTGACCTCGACCGTGGACCAGTACGGCAGCCGCCTGCTGTTCCGCGGCTACCACACCTCCCCGCAGCGCGCTCCGATCGACGCCGCCCTGACCGGGTACGACGCCCTGCTCGCCCTGGACGAGGCCCACCTGTCGAAGGCCCTGCTCGCGACCGCCGCCGACACCGCTCTCTACCAGCAGACAGCGGCACGAGCGGAGTTGGCGCTACGGGCGCTTAGGGTGGTGAGCCTGTCGGCGACCAGCGCCACCGGAGGGCGGCCCCGCCTGGGCATCGGCGACGCCGACCGCGCCCACCCGATCGCCGGGCGGCGGATCGCCGCCGAGCGCCACGTGACGCTGCTGGACGCCAGCAGCTGGTCGAAGAAGCCCGCCGAGGCGTTCGCCCTCGCCGCCGAAACCGGCCTGGACGCCGTCCTTCCCCTCCTGAAGCTGCCTGCGGTCGCGGTGATCGCCAACACCATCACCCACGCCCGCGCCGCCCACGAAGCACTCTCCCGGCGCACCGACGTCGACGTGCTGCTGCTGACCGGCCGCTGCCGGCCCGCGGAGCGCGACCTGCTCGTCACCGGCCCGCTGGCCGAACTCCTCACCGGCATCGACCCCGACCGCGAACGCACCCTCGTCGTGATCAGCACCCAGACCCTCGAAGTGGGAATCGACTGCACCTTCGGAGCCATGGTCAGCGAATGCGGCGACTGGGCCTCCGCGCTGCAGCGCCTCGGGCGCCTCGACCGCCGCGGCGAACTCGGCCCCGTGCCCGCGGTCCTCGTACGCACCCACAACCCCGAGGACCCCGACCGCATCCCCGTCTACGGCCCGGCCGCCGCCCACACCTGGCAGTGGCTCACCCACCACACCCCCGCCCACGACACCCAGGATCCCGCCGAACTGACCCCCCACCTCCTCGACGGCCTGGTCCTCAACCCCGCCACCCTGCCCGGCCTCCTCGACGGCACCGACACCGCACCGCTCACCCGCGCCGGCGAACACATCCCACCCGTCCACCAAGTGCGCGTGGACGCCTTCGCCCGCACCAGCCCCATCCCCGTCCCCGACGAATCCCCCGCCCCCTTCCTCCACGGCCTCGACACCGGCCAGCCCGAAGTCCAACTCCTGTGGCGCGCCGACCTCACCACCGACACCACCGACCCCGACGCCCTTGCCGAACACATCCGCACCACCCCCGTCCACACCGCCGAAACCCTCTCCCTGCCCCTCGCGGCGGTGCGACGCTTCCTCACCGACCCCCGCCGCACCCCCGACACCAGCGACCTCGAAGGCCCCGACGCCGACACCACACCCGAACCCCGCAACCCACCCACCCGCCTGCGCGCCACCGTCCTCCAACGCGAAGCCGACGGCACCTGGACCACCCCGCGCACGGCCGACGACCTGAAACCCGGCGCCACCCTCGTCCTGCCCACCACCGCCGGCGGCCACGACGCCTACGGCTGGACCGCCGACCCCAACACCCCCGTCCCCGACCTCGGCGACCACCCCGCCGACCACACCCGCACCCCGCTACGCCTGGACCCGGCCGTCCTGGCCAGCACCACCGGCACCGCCCCCGAGCAGTTCGCCCCGATCGTCAAACAGGCCATCACCGACCTGACCACCGATCCCGACGACCCGGAGGCCGTGAGCACGACCGACGCCATCCGCACCGCGATCACCAGCCTGCTCACCGCACTGCCCACCGACACCGCACCCCACGGCCCCACCCGGCACACCCCGGCACTGCGCCGGCGCCTGCAGAGCTTGTTGGAGGTCGCCGAGTGGCGCACCGGACGGTCGGCTGCGGCCGGGGCGGTGCTGGTCGACCGCGACGGTCAGGGACGGATCGTCCTCCTCCCACCGCGGCTCGCCGACGCCAGCCGCTACCGGATCTCCGTGGACGACGGAGATCCGGACAGCAGTAGCCTCACCCGCACCGTCACCCTTCAACATCACCACCGGACGGTCGGAGAACGCGCCCGTGCCTTCGCCCGGGCCGTCGGACTGCCCGACGACCTGGTCGACGCCGTCGTGCTGGCCGCCCAGGCCCACGACTGCGGGAAACACCACCCGCGATTCCAGTGCATGCTCTGCTCCGGTGACCGCCTGCTCGCCGAGTCCCTGCCCGACCCCCTCGCCAAGTCCGGCATGGACCCCGCCGACCGCGCTACCCGCAGGCGCGCCACCCGCCTGGCCAACTGGTCCAAGGACCTGCGCCACGAAGCCCTCAGCGCCGCCGCCGTCCACACCTGGCTCTCCACCGGCCCCGCCGCCGCCCAAGGCGTCGACCACGACCTCGTCACACACCTCGTCGCCGCCCACCACGGCCACGCCCGCCCGATGCTGCCCGCGTTCGCCGACCCCGAGCCCGTCCTCGTCGAGTGCACCATGCCCGACGACACCACCGTCACCGTCTCCAGCACGACGATCGGCACCGACTGGAACGGCCCCGACCGCTTCGACACGCTCAACCACCACTACGGCCCCTGGGGCCTGGCCCTCCTGGAATCCATCGTCCGCCTCGCCGACATCGCCTGCTCCGAAGAAGGCAACTGACCGTGCACCAACTCGAACTCCCCGCCCTGCACGCCGACGACCCACTCGGCTTCCTCGCCGCCCTCGGCATCCTCGAACTCACCACCGCCACCCTGACCACCAAACCCCGCCTCCACTGGAACGGCCCCGCCGGCCCCGCCGTCCTCACCACCGACCAGCCCCTCACCCTCGACACCCTCACCGACCTCCTCACCACCCACCTCCCGCCCAAGCCCGCCCCCACAGCCGGGCAACCAGACAACACGACCAGCGCCGAGGACCAGGACGACGAAGACACCGACACGGCCAGCACGAGGGACGAAGGCTGGGACCCCTTCCCGCACGTCCCCGGACTCCTCACCCGCACCCGCGAGGACACCACCGCCCCCAACGAAGCCCTGCGCTTACGAGTCGACACCGCACACCACACACTGCGCGAACTCGCCCATGCCGAACGCGAGACGGCCGACCGCCAGGCCCGCTGGTTCGCCTCCCTGACCAACGTCATGTGCTTCGAGGACCACACACCCAAAACCGGCAAGAACGACCCGGAACCCGCGGAAGGGTCAACGCCCACCACAGTTCGGCGCACGCCCGTCACACCGCTGATCGCCGCCGCCGGCCAGATGACCATCACCGGCCTGGCCCAGAGAGCCGTCCTCGGCTGCCACAACGACCCCCGGCAGATCCGCTCGGCCCTGGACGGCTGGCACCGCGTCCCCGACTACGCCTCCGCCAACTTCGACCACCGCTCCCTCGGCGACGCCCACACCAACTCCGAAGGAAAGCCCTACCAACGCGGAGCCCCCGGCCCCACCTGGCTCGCCCTCCACGCCCTCGCCACCTTCCGCCTCACCGCCACCAGCCGCACCCAGACCGCCACCAGCTGGGACACCACCAACCGCCGCGGCGCCCTACGATGGCCCGCCTGGACATCACCCCTCACCTCCACCGCGGTCACCGTCCTCCTCGAACACCCCGCCGTCCGCGCCACCGAACCCGGCACGAACCACAACACCGCGATGCTCACCGACCTCGGCGTCACCGCCCTCTACACCGCACCCCGAACCGGCCTGAAACAATCCAACGGCCCCCTCGCCGCAAGCCGCCACCTCTGGCCCTGAACCCCACCCTCCGGCCACCCCACCGACCCCCGACCCTTGACAACTCCACAACGCCAACACAGAAAACGGCCTCCCGGCCGGACACGACTTCGGAACCACAAGCGGACACGGAAACACCCCACCGCGCCGAAGTAACAAGTCCGAATTTCCTTAAAAGTCACCCAGGCAGGCGTGGCAACCGACTCCTCGGACCATCAAGCCAGCAGCTCAGACGCCGTCGCTCCGCACCCTCCCGGTGCGGCACCATCGCAGGAACGGCAACTCCGGCTACCACACGCTCCAGTACCGCGTCGCTCCGCACCATCCCGATGCGGCACCATCGCAGCAGCATGCGGCCGATCTTCCGCCGCTGCGGAACCGGGTCGCTCCGCACCGTCCCGGTGCGGCACCATCGCAGCAGCTTGTCGTAGTCGGCCCTGACCGACGCACCCATGTCGCTCCGCTCCATCCCGATGCGGCACCATCGCAGATTCGTGGGGGCCAGGGGCTCGGTGTGCTCCACCTGCGTCGCTCCGCACCGTCCCGGTGCGGGACCATCGCGGCACCCAGCGACGCCATCGCAGCCCCTTCCGGCGTAGCCGATACCTCCGTCCCGCCAGGGTCGCTCCGCGCCATTCCGGTGCGGCACCATCGCAGCGGAATGCGCCCCGACGGAAAGGCCCGGGAGATCCGGGTTGCTCCGCGCTGTCCCCGTGCGGCACCATCGCAGCCCGTTGGCCAGGTAGAGCCGCACACCCGGGTCAAGCGTCGCTCCGCACCGTCCCGGTGCGGCACCATCGCAGGATGGCGTCCCGCAGTTTGGTGACTGCTCGGCTGTGGGGTCTCTCCGCACCATCCCGGTGCGGCACCATCGCAGGATATTGACCTGCCCGCTGGAGGCGTGCCGCTGCTCCAGTCGCTCCGCACCGTACCGGTGCGGCACTATCACAGCTCCAGGTAGCGACGGCAGGTGACGGGGATGCGGGGAGTCGCTCCGCACCATCCTGGTGCGGCACCATCGCAGCCTCCTCGACAGCCAGCCCGGCGCACGCCTGGTCGTCCGGGTCGCTCCGCACCATCCCGGTGCGGCACCATCGCAGCACTCCCGCGTCCATCGCGGCGAACCGCTCGCCCACCTGGTCGCTCCGCACCATCCCGTGCGGCACCATCGCAGCATTTCCACCTCGTCGGCGATGCCGTCACAGACGTAGATCGCTCCGCACCTTCCTGATGCGGCACCATCGCAGCACGGCCAACGGTGCCTCGAACGTCATCAACGTCTCGGGTCGCTCCGCACCGTCCCGGTGCGGCACCATCGCAGCTCCTCGACGTCCAGGCTGTACAGGACGGGGAAAACGTCACTCCGCACCGTCTCGGTGCGGCACCATCGCAGCTCGAACCGCACGACCATGTTGCCGTCGCGGTCCAGGTCGCTCCGCACCGTCCCGGTGCGGCACCATCGCAGCGCGAAGCCCGTCCGGGACCCGCAGTCCTCCCGGACGTCGCTCCACACCATCCCGGTGCGGCACCATCGCAGCATGGACGGCCGCCGCCTGCTGCTGGGCGAGGAGCTGGTCGCTCCGCACCATCTCGGTGCGGCACCATCGCAGCACCGGCGCGGTCAAGAGCCGCATCATCTACGACGCGGTCGCTCCGCACCATCCCGGTGCGGCACCATCGCAGCTGGGTGCCGGTGGTCTGTGCGGTGACCAGGAAGCGGGGTCGCTCCGCACCATCCCGGTGCGGCACCATCGCAGCGTCGTCCACCCCGACCTACAGCTCCCCGCACCGGCCGGTCGCTCCGCACCATCCCGGCGCGGCACCATCGCAGCGGCGGTGGCGGCTCCGCCAGGGTCATGGCGGCCTGGCCGCTCCGCACCATCCAGGTGCGGCACCATCGCAGCGGTCTGTTCCTAGGGAAGTCCGGCTACGGCAAGACAGGTCACTCTGCACCATCTAGGTGCGGCACCATCGCAGCCCGATCCCGGCCAGCAGCTGCCAACTCATCCTCTTGTCGCTCCGCACCAGCCCAGTGCGGCACCATCGCAGCGCTGGCGCCCGCATGATGCGCAACGCGATCCGAGGCGTCGCTCCGCACCATTCCGGTGCGGCACCATCGCAGCACGGTGCCCTTGTAGACGTGGGTGGTCGGGCCGGTGCGTCGCTCCCCGCCTTCCCGGTGCGGCACCATCGCAGCGGCACCTCCTCCGACCCATGCGACTGGCTCGACCGCGTCGCTCCGCACCATTCCGGTGCGGCACCATCGCAGCTTCATGACGACGGGCGGGAAGTCAGTGCCGTCCATGTCGCTCCGCACCATCCCAGTGCGGCACCATCGCAGCTACCCCCGCCCCGACCAGACGTATGAGGAAGGGCCGGTCGCTCCGCACCGTCCCGATGCGACACCATTGCAGCCCGTACTGTCGCGCCCGCTCCTCCTTGGTGTCCAGGTCGCTCCGCACCATCCCGGTGCGGCACTGTTACTGACTTCGGCCCGTTAGGGTGAACTGTCCCGATCTGCCTGTGGGGCGTGGTGTGGCGGCTGCACCTGGGGGTGTGTCGGCGGCCGGGCCCTGGGCCAGGTATGCGGCGAGCTCGGCCAGGCAGCGCGGTGACAGGCGGCACCACGACCCGCCCGGGCCGCGCAATGCCAGCGCTTCGCCCCCGCCCTCGCGCCACAACTTGTGCCACTGGTAGGCCGACTTCGAACTCACCCGCAGGCGCCGGGCCACCTCCGCGGGCCTGGCTCCCTGCTCGAACAACTCGGCTGCTTTGCATCCGCTCCGACTCCCGGCGCAGCCGTCCTGCGGCGGTCAGCCCGCCTCCATCCGCATATCGACACGATCGAGTCTGGGGCCATCGGCCGGCAGAGGAACTGTGGCGAGGCTGCCCGGTTCGTCATCGACGGAGGCGAGGACGGCCTCCAGGAGGAGAGCTGCGCAGCGAAGTTCGGGTGCCCATCCTCAGCAGGGCGGAGGAAGTGCGGCTGCTTGAACGCCTTGGTTACCTCCAGTTCCTCGCTGCGCGATGATAGCCGTCGTGATCAGTGAACCCTACGGGCCGGGCGGCCCCCTGCGCCGCGAGGAGACCGTGCCCGCCGGGGAGCCACGGGAGTATCGCAACTCGCCGTGTATGCGATGCCCGTGGCGCTTGGACACCGATCTGGCCGACTTCTCCGACGCAGAGATGGAGATGCTGCGGCGAGCTGACGGTCGTCCCGGGGCGGAAGCAGCCATCACGGCCCCGACCGTGTCGTGTCATCGAGACCAACCCGGTACCGCTCACGCCTGGCGTCTGTGTGCAGGATGGCTGGCCACTGTCGGTGACTTCCACTTCGCCATCCGTATCGCGCTTGTCACCGAGAGCCTTCCGAGGGAGGCGTTGGCCCCTGCTTCCGACTGGCCTGCCCTCTACCCTGATCTGGACGCTCTGTTGCTCGCCCGCCAGAAGCACCTTCGCGCCCGCGCAGTGCCCGGCCGTCAGCCCAAAGGCCCTCCCTTTGACAAGGAGTAGGCGCAGATCAACGCGGATCCGGCTGATCCAGATCGTCTCGCCGTCCAATGCCTCGGCGATGCTGACCACCCGTCCTGCGTCCGCAACTCCCAGACAAGGTCCGGGGGCCGAGTAGCGGGCTGAACAATGTCCATTGCACAGCCTCCCTCCAGGAGTGAAAGAATGCTGTGCATCACCGACTGTCACCAGATGCCGCTGTCACCTGGCTCTTCATCAGCCGACCGTAGCTGGGGAGTTCGATCTGGCCACCAACACGGCACCATCGCAGCCACAAGCCGGGTGACCTCCTCACCGCAGGCGGCGCGTCGCTCCGAACCATCCCGGTACGGCACCATCGCAGCCTTCGCTGGGCTATGGAACCGCTTCGCTCCCACACTCCGCCCGGCCGGAGCCGGTGGGTGCGACGTTCCTGGATCTACCGTGCTCCCACGGCATCAGGTACCGAAAACCCGCCAGCCGCTGCGTCGGATTTCGGCAGACCTCGCCGAGGCGCACGGGATACTGGTCCGGTGCCAGAGACCGGACTCGAACAGGCTCGAACCGCCCTGTACGCCAACGACCCTTCGGCCCTGCTGGGCCTCCTGGAATGCCGTTGGCTGGACGCCAAGGGCGCCCCGTACGAGTTGAAGAACCCCTCGGCGGTGGAGGAGTTGGCCAAGGACGTCGCGTCCTTCGCCAACTCCACCGGAGGCGGCGTGATCGTCCTCGGCATCGGCACCCGTCTGGAGAACGGGCAGGAGATCCTCGACCGGCTGATGCCGTTCGACCGGTCGTCCGTGGACCTGGACCGGATGCGCAAACTCCTACGGGAGCGGATCACTCCCGCGCCGCGCAACGTCTCGATCGAGTGGATCGAGCACGGCGGCCCCGGGCAGGGCATCGCGTTCATCGACGTACCGCCGCAGACCGCGGGGAATCTCCCGTACGTCGTGGCCGCGCCCAACGGCAAGCCCGGACAAGTGAACCCGTTCACCGTCGCCGTGCCGGTGCGCGAGTCCGACGGGACGCACTGGCTGCCGAGGACGGAGGTCCAGCGGCTTCTCGCCCTGGGCCTGGCCGCGAACGGCGCCCCCTCCCGCACCCTCCACGAACTGGTCGACAAACTCACTGCCGGCGACAAGGCCGAGCCCCGGTACCGCGTCGGCCAGGATGCTCCAGGCCACGAGATGACGTTCCGCCGCGCGTACGACGGCCTGGGAGGCAGCGCGGTGCTCGGCGAGCCGACCGGCGCGGTCTACGAGGACGGTCCGGGTCTCGTGCAGCACTTCGCCACCGCCGGGGACGCAGCGGGTCGGGTGCTGTGCGCACTGCCGGGCCGGCCGGTGGTCGCCGTAGCCGAGCCGCTGTGGCAGCACCTCCTCGCGGTCGGCTCCGGTGCGCCAGGCGGCCAGGCGCTCGCGGCCGTCGGCTTCCCCGCCCCGGCTGCCAGCGGCACCCCGACGTCGCTGCTGGAGGACGCAGAGGCGATCGAGCTCGTCGGGGGCGCCTGGGGCCCGGGGCGGCTGACGGTCGCCACCGGCGGGGAGCCGGTCTGGCGGCCGACTCCCACGATCGGCTTCGACCTGCCGAGAGCGGCGCGCAACTGGACCGCGGACGTCCCCGCTCCGACACTCCGCGTCCGGGCGCTGGCCACTCTCCCCTGGGCAGCGGCAAGGGAGCCGGAGGTCACGCCGGAACGCCGGCGCACCCTGCTGCAGGCGCTGCCGTTCTGCCCTCTCGCTGTCGCTGCGAGGACCCTTTCCCTACGGCATGGCATCGACCTGCCAGCAGGGGCGTGGGTACCGGGGCCGCACCGCAACGCCGCAGACGCCGTCAGCTACTCCAGCACCGGCCGCAGCGAAGGCGGTGCTGCGTTCACCGCAGCGGTGATGCTCGCTCTTCCGAACGCCATGGACTCGACGGTCGTCTCCTGTGCCGACATGCGCCTCGAAAGCGCTGCGGCGCAACCTTCCGCCCCCGCCGAGTCCCGTGCCTCCGGGCCCGGCCGAAGGCTGTCGCTGGAGGAGGTCGAGGAGACCCTGCTCGCGGCGTGGCGCACCGCCACCGGGGTCCTGCCGGGCGCTGTCGTCGACACGAGCGCACCTCGGCAGTGGTCCCAGCCGCCGACAGTGCTGTTCCAGATCGCCGCCGGTTCGCCTCACGGCACCGCGGCCCCTCCCCTGGACCTCCTCGTCGATCTCACCCCGTTCGGCGACAGCGACCGCGCGCCGCTGACGGAGATGAGCGTGACCGTCACCGCTGATCCTCAACTGACCGAAGAGGAACGGCGGCTCCTGCTGCGCCGCGCACTGGTCCGGATGGCTCAGGCGTTCGGATACATCGACGCGGCGGAAGACCGGTTCTAGCGAGCAGCCGGCGTCACGCCGCACAGCAGCGGCATCCGCAGCACCGGCACCGCCGCTGTACGGGAGGATGCCCAGCATGACTTCCGCCCTCCCCGTCGTCGACGTGGACGACCCGGTGACCTGGCCCGCCCAGCTGGCCGACCTCGTGACCGGGTTCGCCCAGCGGCACGCCGCCGCCGCACTCCCCCGGGACTGCTTCACCGACACCGACATCGGCGACTACGCCGACCTGGACGCGATGGCCCCGCTGCTGGCCGGGCACTTGGTCCGGGCACGGCACTGCACTCGCCTGCTGGACCACGAGGCGGACAGCATCCGGGAGCACGGACTACTGCTCGCCGACGGCCGGGGCGTCGCCGACCGCCTCGCCCGCGCCGCCGACCTCGGCCACCTCACCACCCCGCAGTACACGGCGTTGAAGGACGCGAATCTCATCACCCGCAAGGGCGGCGGACGGAAGGGCTTCGTGTTCCTGACGCTGTCCGGCGACGCACTCGCCCCCAACCAGACCCTCGGCTGGCGCCTGCGGGCGTTCTGGGGCGGGGAGGCGGTCTACCAGCACTGGGAGGACGACCCGGAGATGACGGCCCTGCTGCGGTCGCTCGGCCGCCCGGCCGTCGTCACCGCCCTCCTGGACCTGGCCGACGGCCAGCCGCACAGCACCGCACCCTCGCTGGCGCACGTGTTCCTGGGCAGAGCGCTCGGCGAAACCGCCGACGCCACCGTCCACTACATGTCCCCGATCCCGTCGGCGCGCATCGAGTCGGTCGCGTTCCCCGGTGATCCCGCCTTCGACCGGCTGGGCCTTCCCGGCGCGTAACCGGACGGAAGGCCACTTGGGCCCGGGTCAAGTGCGCTACTGCCCAGGGGGTCCGGCGCGGGGCGCGGGCTGCGCGAGAGGCGGCCGCACCGGCAGGCCGTCACGCAGAGCCACCTTTCCGGCTCCGGAATCACCTGGCGATCGACGGCCCCAGCCGGGAGGTCTCTTCTTTGACACCAAGCCGCCATCTGATAGGCCGTCAGCCGTGGCCAACTTTCGCCACGCAAGCGGGATTTCTGCCAAAAACATGGCCGGAAATCAATTGTCACGATTTCGCATCGGTCACCGAGGGTGACGTTCGAAATGGACAAATCGGGCCCAGTCAAAGGGGGTCAACCCCCGCCTCCGGGGCCCTGGTCCCAAAATGGTCCCAAACAGCATACGAACCGATTTTCGCGGTCCCTGACGCCCCGTCATGCAAAAGGCCGTTGACCTGGGTGTTAACCCGGCCAACGGCCTTTCCGACTCGCGTCGGGACGACAGGATTTGAACCTGCGACCCCTTGACCCCCAGTCAAGTGCGCTACCAAGCTGCGCCACGTCCCGTGGTCGTCTGCCGCGCTGCCCGGGGGCTTCTTGGCTTTCTGACCTGTTGTCTCCGGTGTGTTCCGGCGACGTGGAAAACAATACAGCACGTCGGGGGGTGCTCGCTGCCAGGTTTCGGGGTGTGGCCGGGTGCGGGTCAGGGGGTGGGGTGGCGGGCGTCGTAGTGGAGGAAGGCGGGGCGGCGGGCGGCGAGGAGGAGGACGGCGGCGAGGCAGGCGAGGCCGCCGGTGAGGATGGAGAGGGTGGGGGTGGTGAGGGTGGCGATGGTGCCGGATTCGAAGTCGCCGAGGCGGGGGCCGCCGGCCACCACGACGATGAAGATGCCCTGGAGGCGGCCGCGCATCTCGTCGGGGGCGGCGACCTGCATCATCGTGTTGCGGAAGATCATCGAGACGGTGTCGGCGCAGCCGGCCGCGGCGAGCAGCAGCAGGCCGAGCGGCAGGTTGTGGACGAGTCCGAATGCGGCGATGGCCAGGCCCCAGGCGGCGACGGAGGCGAGGACGGCGAGGCCGTGGCGGTGGATGCGGCCGATCCAGCCGGAGAAGAGTCCGCCGGCCAGGGCGCCGACGGCGGGGGCGGCGACCAGCAGGCCGACGGTGCCGGGTCCGCCGCCGTAGAAGGCGACGGCGATGGCCGGGAAGAGGGCGCGCGGGAGGCCGAAGATCATCGCGGCGAGGTCGGCGAGGAAGGACGTCCGCAGGTTGGGTTGTTCGCGCAGGAAGCGCAGGCCGTCGAGGACGGTGGCGCGCTTGCCGTTCGTGGCCTGCGGTCGCATCGCGGGCAGTCGCCACATCGCGTAGAGGGTGGCGGTGAAGGCGACGGTGTCGGCCAGGTACGCGGCCTGGGTGCCGTACGCGGCGATGGCGACGCCGCCGAGCATGGGGCCGACGGTCTGGCCGAGGTTCATGCCGATGGTGTTGAGGGCGTTGGCGGCGGTCAGCTGCTCGCGCGGGACGAGCCTGGGGATCATCGAGGACCGGGCGGGCGAGCTGATGGCGAAGAAGCCGGCCTGGAGGGCGACGGCCGCGTAGAGCAGGGCGACGAGGCCGAGGTGCAGCAGGGCCTGGACGGCGAGCAGGGCGGAGACCACGGCGAGTCCGCCGGAGCCGATCAGGCCGAGGCGGCGGCGGTCGACCCGGTCGGCGATGGCGCCGCCGTACAGGCCGAAGACGATCAGGGGGACGAGGGAGCAGAGTCCGACCAGGCCGGTGGCGAAGGTGGATCCGGTGAGGTCGTAGACCTGGACGGCGACGGCGACGGCGGTCATCTGCTGGCCGATGGCGGACACCGACTGGCCGAACCACAGCCGGCGGTAGTCGGGGCTGTGGCGCAGCGGAGTCAGGTCGGCGAACGCGCCCCGGGTGAGGCGGCGCAGCCGGGATGCGGGTGCGGCGGCGGGTATCGGCGGGCGGGACGGCGAGTCGGTGGGCACCCTGCCATGCTCGGCCAGCCGTTCGACGATCACGCCGCCGGGGGTCGTCTCCGGTGCGGCGGGAGGCGAGTCGTCCGACAGGGGGAGAGTCGACCGCCGGGCCCGGACAGCCACGTCATCCCGGTGGAGCCCGCCGCGGCACCACACGCGACCACACGCATCACCGCGGCACCACACGCATCAACGCAGCAACGTCCTCGTCAGCAGCTCGGCAAGCTCGTCGTCGAGCGGTTCGCGGGTCCCGAGGAGGCGGTACCAGAGGGTGCCGAAGGCGAGGTCGACGGCGGTGGCGGTGGTGAGGTGGGGGGCGAGCCGGCCGGCCTCGCGGGCGCGGTCGACGAGGGTGGCGAGGGCTTCGCGGCGGGGGCGCAGCAGGGTTTCGCGGAAGCGTTCGCCGAAGGCGGGGTCGATCTGGGCCTCGGCCATCAGGGCGCGCAGCGCGTCCGCGGTGCGCGGGGTGGCGGCGGCGAACGTGGCGGCCAGGAAGGTCCGCAGGTCGGCGGCGTGGTCGCCGGTCCCGGGGAGGGCGATGTGCTGTCGGGCGTGGGCGGTGATGGCTTCGAGCAGGACGTCGGCCTTCCCGGGCCACCAGCGGTAGACGGTCTGCTTGCCGGTGCCGGCGCGGGCGGCGATGCCCTCGACGGTGAGGCGCGCGTAGCCGACCTCGGCGAGCAGCTCGAACGCGGCGCCGAGGATCGCCTGCCGGCTCTCTTCGCTGCGCCGCCGTCCGGGCCGTACCTGGCTCGCCTGCACGGAAGTTGACAATGCGTCGGACGAAGCGTCGGGCGGTCCGCCGACCGCAGATTCTGTTTGCTCGATCACGGGCAGCACGCTACCGTAATTCGAGACGAGACGCACCGGTTCGAATTGGCGAGCCGGGCGCCTCGGCAGGGCAGTCGGCCGAAGCCGAGCCGACCGCCCTCATCAACTGGCACAGGGGAGATGGCACGGATGAGCAAGCGCACTGCACTGGTGGTCGGCGGCACCTCGGGCATCGGACTGGCCACCGCGCGCCGACTGCACGCGCAGGGTGCGGCGGTGCACGTGGTGGGCCGCAGCAAGGAACGTCTGGAGGACCTCGCGGTGAGCGACCCGGAGCTGGTCGGGCACCGCGCGGACGGCGGCGACCGCGAGCAGATCGCCGAAGTCCTGCGCACTGTCGGCTCGTTGGACTGGCTGGTGGTCGCGCTCAGCGGCGCCGAGGGGGCGGGTCCGTTCGCCGAACTCGACCTGGCCGCGCTGCGCCGTGCGTTCGAGGCCAAGTTCTGGGGGCAGTTGACGACCGTCCAGGCCGCGTTGCCGCACCTCACCGAGGACGGGTCGATCACCCTGGTCACGGCGGTCTCGGCGCGGACGGCCGTGCCGGGCACGGCCGGGCTGGCAGCGGTGAACGGCGCGCTGGAGTCGATGATCCGCCCGCTCGCGGTGGAACTCGCCCCACGCCGGGTCAACGCGGTCTCCCCCGGCCTGGTCGCCACCCCGTGGTGGGACGGCATGCCGCAGGACGCCCGCGAGTCCTACTTCGCCCACGCCGCAGCCCAGTTGCCGGTCCGCCGGATCGCCGGCGCGGATGACGTCGCGGAGGCGGTCGCCCTGGCCGCGACCAACCGCAACCTCACCGGCACCGTCCTGGAGTCGGACGGCGGCCTGCACCTCATCTCGATGAGCTGACCCCCATCGACCCCCCATCGACCACCGCCCGGCCCGCAACTCACGTGCGGGCCAGGCACGTTGTGTGCGGAAGGCCCGCTACCGCGCCGCCACCGCCGTGGTCTGCCCGTACGCCAGCACGTGGCCGCCCATCGTGAACGCGGTGACGGCCGGCGGCGTCCCGGCCGGCAGTGCCAGGCTCGGGGTGTCCAGTGCGTAGACGGTGATCCGGTAGCGGTGCGGGCGGTCGCCGACGAGCGGGCAGGGGCCCAAGTAGCCTGCCAGGCCCGCGTCTTCGGTTCCGGACACCGCGCCGGGCGGCAGCGTCTCGCCCAGTGCGGTGGCGGTGGCGGGCAGGTCCCAGCTCAGCCAGTGCCAGAAGCCGGAGCCGGTCGGGGCGTCCTGGTCGAACATGGTGACGGCGAAGCTGCGGGTACCGGCGGGTGCGCCGCGCCACTCCAGCCGCAGCGGGCGGTTGCCGCCGTCGCAGCCGAAGGAGTTCGCCCAATTGGCCTGCGGGAATGTGCCGTTCACCAGGTCGGGGCTGGTGACGGTGAACCGCCCGGCGTCGGCGGGGATCCCGGAGCGCACCGAGACCCGGCCGAAGTCCCGGACAGTTTCCCGGACTTGGGCGCTGGAGTCAGCGGCGCAGAGCAGCGTCAGGGCGGCGGCGGCGCTCAGCAGCAGAGCGGTGGTGCGGGACAGGCGTGGCACGAGGCGTCTCCCCTGGTCGGTACGGTCTGCCCCAACCCTCGTCCGCGCCCCGGCACTTGGGGAGACACCCCGCATGGTGACATTCGGCGTACCAGGCTCGGCGCTGGACGCCCCGCGCCGCCCGCCCGCATCATCGACGCCATGAACGGCACAGCCCAACACGACTCCCGGCAGGCCGAATTGGCCGCCTTCCTGCGGGCCAAGCGCGCCCGCCTGCAGCCCGAGGACGTCGGCCTCCCGCGCGGGCCGCACCGCCGCACGCCGGGGCTGCGCCGCCAGGAGGTCGCCCAGCTGGCCGCCGTCAGCGTGGAGTGGTACGTCCGCCTGGAGCAGGGGCGGGTCGGCACGCCGGGCACGGCCGTCCTGGACGCGCTCGCCGACGCGCTGCGGCTGACGCCGGACGAGAGTCGGCACCTGCATTTGCTGGCCCGCCGGGAGAGTCGCGGCGACCGTCCGGCAGTCGCCCCGGCCGGCCCGGGCGGCGCCCAGGTCCGTTCCTCGCTCCGCCAACTCCTTGACGGCATACCGCTGTTCCCGGCATACCTGACCGACCACCGGCTCGACGTGCTGGCCCACAACGCGGCGGCGCGGGCCCTGTTCGGGGCCGGGTTCGGCACCGGCCCGGCCGACAACACGGCGCGGTCGCTCTTCCTCGACCCGGCCACGCGTGCCGCCCAGCTCGACTGGCACCGGGTCGCCCGGGAGACCGTCGGCCACCTCCGGGCCGGTCACGGCCGCCACCCGAACGATCCCCGGATGGCCGAGCTGGTCGCCGAACTGCGCTTCCACAGCGCCGAGTTCGATGCCTGGTGGACCGACCACACCGTGCTCGAACGCTCCGCCGGCAGCAAACGCGTCCACCACGCCGAGGCCGGCGAGCTCCGACTGCACTACGACATCCTGTCCACCGGGCCGGCCACCGACCACCTGCTGTTCACCGTCACTCCGGCCGACGCCGCCACCGAACACGCCCTCCGCCGTCTGGTCGCCCACCGCGCAGCCCGGGCCGGCGGCACGGCGCTCCACCCACTCCCGGCCGCCTGACCCGCCGCCCGTTCCCGCCGCCCGAACTCGCCGTCCGAACCGGCCAACCCCACCGCCCGAACCCCGCCACCGGCCCGCGTCCACCGGGGCTGTCCACGGCCTGGCCGTCCGCGGCCGGGCTGTCGGCGGGCCGGCGGATACTGGCGGTATGTCGCCCACCGCGTCCTCGCCGTCCGTCGCCGCCCGGATGAGCCGCCAGTCCTCCCGGGACACCGCCCAGGAACTCGCGGTGCGACGCCTGCTGTACGCCTCGGGCCTGCGCTACCGGGTCAACGCCCGGGTCCCCGGCATGCCGCGCCGCACGGTGGACATCCTGTTCCTCGGGCCGCGCGTCGCGGTGTTCCTGGACGGCTGCTTCTGGCACGGCTGCCCCGAGCACGCCACCAGCCCCAAGGCCAACGCCGAGTGGTGGCGCACCAAGCTCGACCGCAACATCTCCCGCGACCGCGAGACCACCGACCACCTCGCCGCCGAAGGCTGGACCGTCCTCCGCTTCTGGGAACACCAGCCGCCCGAGGAGATCGCCCACACCGTCCAGGACCTGGTCCGGAGCCGCCGCAAGCGCCCGTGACGTCCCGGTGCCGACCGACGGGTCGGGTAACTCCCCTGCCCGGCCGGCGGAATGAGCTTGTCTGTATAAGTTGAGGGCACCCTGGGCAGTCTTGTCCGAACAACTCAAGGCATTCGCTCGGCGTACAGCACTCAGACACGGGCGGGCCGCCGGATCGTGGGGCGGGGACGGTGTGCTGGGGGCAGTGCGTGCTTCGGGCCCTCATACCCTCAGAGGTGGACTTCCCATGGTTGAACCGAGTCGGCGTCGTTTCCTTCAACTCGCCGGTACCGGGCTGGCGTTCTCCGCGTTGGCGCCGAGCATCGCACGGGCCGCCGCGATCGCGCCGCAGGGCGCCACCGGCACGATCCAGGACGTCGAGCACATCGTGGTGCTGATGCAGGAGAACCGGTCGTTCGACCACTACTTCGGCTCGATGAAGGGGGTGCGCGGGTTCGGCGACCCGCGGCCGGTGACGCTGCCCAGCGGGAAGCCGGTCTGGTACCAGACAAACAGCGTGAAGAAGGAGATCCTGCCGTTCCGGCCGCAGGTGAACGATCTCGGGATGCAGTTCGTCCAGGACCTCAACCACGACTGGGCGGGCGGCCACCAGGCCTTCAACGGTGGCAAGTACGACCAGTGGGTGCCCGCCAAGACGGCGACCACCATGGCGTACCTGACCCGGCAGGACATCCCCTTCCACTACGCGCTCGCCGACGCCTTCACGCTCTGCGACGCGTACCACTGCTCGTTCATCGGCTCCACCGACCCCAACCGGTACTACCTGTGGACGGGTTACACCGGCAACGACGCCACCGGCGGCGGGCCCGTGCTCGGCAACCAGGAGGCCGGATACTCCTGGACCACCTACCCGGAGCGGCTGGAGGCCGCCGGTGTCTCCTGGCGGATCTACCAGGACATCGGCGACGGTCTGAACGCGGCCGGCGGCTGGGGCTGGATCAACGACCCGTACCGCGGCAACTACGGCGACAACTCCCTTCTCTACTTCAACAATTACCGCAACGCCAAGCCCGGCGACGCACTCTACGAGAAGGCCCGCACCGGGACGAACGCCAAGGCGGGCGACGGCCTGTTCGACCGGTTGCGGCGCGACGTGCAGGCCGGGACGCTGCCGCAGATCTCCTGGATCGCCGCCCCCGAGGCGTACACCGAGCACCCCAACTGGCCCGCCAACTACGGCGCTTGGTACGTCTCGCAGGTGCTGGACGCGCTCACCTCCAACCCGGACGTGTGGGCCCGCACCGCACTGTTCATCACGTACGACGAGAACGACGGCTTCTTCGACCACGTGGTGCCGCCGTTCCCGCCGTCCTCCGCGAACCAGGGCCTGTCGACCGTCGCCACCGGCGCCGACCTGTTCGCGGGGAACGTGAGTTACGCCGCCGGGCCGTACGGGCTCGGGCAGCGGGTGCCGATGCTGGTGGTCTCGCCGTGGAGCACCGGCGGCTTCACCTGCTCGGAGACCTTCGACCACACCTCGATCATCCGGTTCATGGAGCAGCGCTTCGGCGTCCGCGAACCCCACATATCCCCCTGGCGGCGCGCCATTTGCGGCGACCTGACATCCGCCTTCGACTTCACCGCCTCGAACGCGACCCCCGCGACGCTGCCCTCGACGGCCGGCTACCTGCCGCCCGACCGCAACCGGCACGCCGACTACGTGCCGACCCCGCCCGCCACCGGCGCACTGCCCCGGCAGGAGCCCGGCGCGAAGCCCACCCGTCCGCTCAAGTACGCGCCGTACGTGGATGGTTCGGCGGACGTCTCGACCGGCAAGTACGCGCTGACGTTCAGCGGCGGGCAGGCGGCCGGCGCCCAGTTCCTGGTCACCTCCGCCAACCGCACCGACGGCCCGTGGACGTACACCGCCGAGGCCGGCACCAGCATCTCGGACGCCTGGAACACCACCTACTCCCAGGGCGTCACCGACCTCACCGTGTTCGGCCCGAACGGCTTCCTGCGCCGCTTCCGCAATCCCGGCAAGACCGCGGGCCCCGAGGTCACCGCCCGCCACAGCGCCGCCACCGGCAACCTCGACCTGACCTTCACCAACCCGGCCGGCGCCGACGCCGTCCTCACCGTCGCCAACGCCTACGCGGGCGCCCCGCAGACCGTCACCGTCCGCCGCGGCGCCACCGCCACCCTCTCCGCCGACCTCTCCACCTGCCGCCGCTGGTACGACCTCACCATCACCTCCAACCTCACCCCCGATTTCGTCCGCCGCCTCGCCGGCCACATCGAAACCGGCACCCCGTCGCTCTCCGACCCCGGCCTGCTGACCACCTGAAAAAGTGCCCACGTGGCCGGCCCCGACCGGGAGTTGCGGTCGGGGCCGGACGTTGTGGCGGTTACTGGCCGCGGGGGGCCGGGGCGTAGCCGGCCGGGCGGGTGGTGAAGGTGCCGCGGCCCTGGGTGCGGCTGCGCAACGCGCCTGCGTAGCCGAAGAGTTCGGCCAGCGGGACGGTGGCGGTCAGGACGGCGCCGAGGGCGCCGTGCGGGTCGGAGCCGTGGACGCGGCCGCGGCGGGCGGACAGGTCGCCGAGGACGCCGCCGACGCTGTCCGGCGGGACGGTCGCGGTGACGTCCACCACGGGTTCCAGCAGCACCGGTCCGCCGCGCCGCAGCGCCTCGCGCAGGGCGAGCCGTCCGGCGGTGCGGAACGCCAGGTCGGAGGAGTCCTTGACGTGGGTCGCCCCGTCGGTGAGGGTGACCCGGACCCCGGTGACCGGGTGGCCGAGCGGGCCGTCCGCGAGGGCGTCGCGGCAGCCCGCCGCGACGGCCTGCACGAACTCCTGCGGGACCCGCCCGCCGGTGACGGTGGAGCGGAACTCGAAGCCGTCCGTGCCGGGTTCGCCGAGCGGTTCGACGTCGACCACGATGTGCGCGAACTGCCCTGCGCCGCCGTCCTGTTTGACGTGCCGCAGGACGAGCCCGGCGACCGTGCCGGACAGCGTCTCTCGGTAGGCGACCCACGGCCGGCCGACGGTGACCTCCAGCCCGGAGCGACGGAGCGACTCCACCGCCACCTCCAGGTGCAGTTCACCGAGGCCGGACAGCACCCGCTGCCCGCTCTCCGGGTCGGTCCCGACCACCAGCGACGGGTCCTCCTCGGCGAGCCGGAACAGCGCCGCCGCCAACCGGTCGGCGTCCACCGAACGGCGCGCCTCGACCGCGACGGTCACCACCGGGTCGGCGGCGACGGCCGGTTCGAGCACCAGGGGTGCGCCGGGCGCACACAGCGTGCTGCCGGCCCGCGCGGCCTTGGGCCCGACGACGGCGACGATGTCGCCGGCCACCGCCGTGTCCGTCTCGGTGTGCCGGTCGGCCTGCACCCGCAGGATGCGGCCGATCCGCTCGGTGCGCCCGGTGCGCGCGTCGAGCACGGTGTCCCCCTTCCGTAGCGTGCCGGAGTAGATCCGCAGACTGCTGAGCCGCCCGGTGGTGCTCGCGTTCACCTTGAACACCAGTGCTGCCAGCGGCTGTTCGGCGTCGGCCGGGCGTTCCTGGACGGCGCCCTGCCAGTCACCCCGGACCGGCGGAACGTCCAGCGGCGACGGCAGGTACGCCGCGACCGCGTCCAGCAGCGGTTCGATGCCGCGGTTGCGGTACGCGGAACCGCACAGCACCACCACCGCCTGTCCCTCGGCGGTGAGTTGGCGCAGCGCACCCGCCAGGGTGTCCGCGCCGAGGGTGCCGGTGGCGCAGAACTCCTCCAGCGCCGCCGGGTGCAGTTCGGCCACCGCCTCCGCCAGCGCCTGCCGACGACGCTCCGCCTCGGATGCCAACTCCTCCGGCACGTCGACGACTTGGACGCCTTCGACACCGCCGGGACCGTCCGGCCAGGTGAGCGCGCGCAGCCGGAGCAGGTCGATCACGCCGGCGAAGTCACCCTCCCGGCCGATCGGCAACTGCACCGCCAGCGGCACCGGGTGGAGCCGCTCCCGGATCGAGGCGACCGCCCTGTCCAGGTCCGCGCCGGGCCGGTCCATCTTGTTGACGAACGCGATCCGCGGCACGCCGTGCCGGTCCGCCTGCCGCCACACCGACTCGCTCTGCGGCTCGACGCCCGCGACGGCGTCGAACACCGCCACCGCGCCGTCCAGCACGCGCAGCGAACGCTCCACCTCGTCGGCGAAGTCCACGTGCCCCGGCGTGTCGATCAGGTTCAGCCGGTGGCCGTCCCAGTCACAACTGACCGCGGCGGCAGAGATGGTGATGCCGCGATCGCGTTCCTGCGGGTCGAAGTCGGTGACGGTGGTGCCCTCGTGCACCTCGCCGCGCCGGTGGATCGCCCCGGTCAGGAACAGGATGCGCTCGGTAACGGTGGTCTTTCCGGCGTCCACGTGCGCGAGGATGCCGAGGTTGCGGACGGCGGCAGCGGCGGGGACGGAGACGGTGGTGCCGGTGGTGGGGAGGGCGAGGTCGGTGCGCATGGCCCGGTGCCTTTCGGGGTTCGGTCCTGGAATGGGCAGCGCGATTCACGGCGGCAGCACGAGCGGCACCACACCACCCGGACACACCCCTCGACAGCGACGCGACACGGCACGACACGACGCGATGCGATGCGATGCGATGTGAAGTGCCCGAGCGACGCCGACAACGGGCTTTCGCAGCAGGGTGGTTGAGGGGAGAGGGCTCGCAGGCCTTACCGGCGCCGGCCGCGCAGCGGGCGCCGGTCTGCCGAGGACACCAGGATCACCTCGAACCGCGACGAGGGAAGGACGACAGCGGCGCTACGCACGACTGGCCCCTCCTCTCCACATCACGGTGCACCCGGCCGGCCGTCCGGCCCGGGCCTCTTTCGGCTCGCCGAGTCTAGGAGTGCCCGGCCTCCGCCGTCATCCAGATTTTCGACCGCAGTACCAACAAGCCACACACGTAGCCGACTTGAGGTCTCGTCAGTCCCAGACGATCGACCGGATCGCCATTCCGGCGGGCACCGGCGGCACGTCCGAGTAGTCGTCGATCAGACCGATCACCACGCCACTGGACTCCCACCCGACCGTCCAGGACTCGCAGTTCGCGGCGTCCGCGCTGGTGCAGACGGCGACGGCCTCGGCCAGTACCTCTTCCAAGTCCAATGTCTCCGGGTGGAGTTGGACCCGCACCCAGGCGACGTCAGGCCGGTCGGCGATCCGGGCCAGGTCGGCGGCGAGGTCGGCCAGTGGCGGTCGGCCGTAGCCCCACTGGTTCGGGGCCAGCGAGTCCTCGACGGTGTTGTCCGCGAAGAACTCGGCCAGGGTCAGCAGCGGCAGCACGCCCTCCGGGCGGGCCCGCCCGATGACGTCCTCGACAGCGATCATGCCGCCGATCCTGCCGGAACCCACCGACACGCACGGCCGCGGCCGGCCCCGGCCACCTCCGCCGGAACCGCCGCACCGCATCCCCCATCCCCCGCCTCGGACGGCCTCGGCCAATCTCGGACGGCCTCAGACCAGCAGCCCGTTCCGCTTCACGTACCAGGTGTGGAGACCGATCATCGCGCCCAGCACGACTAGCCACTGCAGCGCGTTCACCAGCGGCACCGCGCCGATCGGCAGGGTCATCGCGAACGCCACCCGGATCAGGGCGTCCAGGGTGAAGCCCGTGCCCCAGAGCAGCGTCAGCAGGCGGATGTGGTGCCGAAAGGTCGGATCGGAGTCCCACTGGCCGGTCCAGGCGTCCGCGCCCACCGGACCGATCTTGGCGGCGACCACCGTCCGGGCCGCGCCGAGCGCCCACGGGCGGCGGGTCAGCAGGCTGCCCAGGATCCACAGGCCGATCACCCCGAACACCCAACTGTCGCGCACCAGCAGCACCCTGGGGCTGCCCGTCACCGCCGACAGCAGTGCACCCACACCGATCAGCAGCAGGGTGAACACCGGCATCGCGTCCAGCCGGCGGTTGCGCACCAGTCCGTACAGCAGCCACGGCAGGGCGGCCAGGGTGCTCAGCGTGATCGCCAGCCACTGGCCGGCGCCGAACCCGAGCAGCGTGTAGTAGGCGCCCAGCGGGATCGCCAGCTCGAACACCAGCGACTTGCCCGCCCGCCGCAGGCCACGCGCAGACCGCTGCTTCGGCGTCGAGTCGTCCCCGGCCAGCGCCGCCCAGTCGATCTGCCCGTCCGCCGTCCGCGGCGGCTCGGCGCCGCCACCCGAGGCCGCACCGCTCGAAGCACCACCCGAAACACCACCCGAGGCCGCGCCACCGGAAGCCGCCGCACCGGAAGCCGCCGCGCCCGAGGCGGTGCCGCCCGCCACCCCAACGCCCGTCTCTGCCAAGCCCGCCCCCGCCACAGCCGCCCCCATCGCCGCCCCCGTCGCCGTCACGTCCATCCCCCTCATCCCCGTCCCCCTCGTGTCCGCGGCCCCGGTGTCCGGTGCCGCCCCGTCCGGCCCTGTCGGTGCGGGCCGTCGTTCGTTCATGCGTACTCCCCCGGCAGCCGGTGCACTTCCATGCAGATCTCGGCCGGGCGCACCGCCCGGTCGAACAGGTCGGCCAACTCCCGTGCGCTGGTGGCCGCATCCATCGCCGGCTCGCGCAGCACGCGGACCAGGACCGCGTCAATCGCCCCCCGGATCGCCGTCACCAGCACCTTGGCGTCGAACGGGCCGTACGCGCCGTCCGCCTGCGCCGCGCGGACCACGTACTCCTGAAGGTCCATCACCGCCCGGCGGCCCGTCGCGAACTCGCTGCCCGTGTCGTCGCCCTGGCCGTTCAGAATCTCCACCAGCGCGGCCAACTCCCGCGGGTGCGCGGCCGCCAGCTCGACGTTGGACTCGATGTACGCCCGCAGGCGCGCCCGCGGGCCGACCGCCGACTCGATCCGCGGGCGCATGTACGCCTCGGAGACCCGCAGCACCTCCGCGATCACCTCACGCAGCAGGTCGTCCTTGCCCTTGAAGTGGTACGAGATCATCCCGGTGCTGCTCAGACCCGCGTGCTTCGCGATCCGCGCGAACGAGGCCTTGGTGTACCCCGCATCGGCGATCACTTCGATGGCTGCCTCGACGATCTGCCGACGCCGCGCCGATTCGGTGAACGTCCGCCCCACGGAGCACCCCTCTCTGCTCGTCCGAGCCAACTATTGCTCGACCGAGCAAGAAGGTAGCGCCCTTTGCTCGCGCGAGCAAGAACCTGCGCGGGTAAGCAGGACAGCGCCGCAGCGCCACAGCGCCACAGCGCGAAGAGGCGGCACACAGGGGGTGGCGCAGAGAAACGGCCCGAAGGCCACCCCCGCATCTCGGGAGGCAGCCTTCGGGCCGGGCCGGGTGTCGATCGTATGGAGCAGCGGGTCAGGGTCAGGACTTGGCGGTGCCGTAGGAGGCGAAGGCGTTCCACGCGGACCAGGCGCCACCCGCGCTGGTCTCGACCTCGTTCATCACGGAGCCGTCGTTCATCACGGTGAAGACCTCCAGCCGGCCGTCGGCGTGCCGGGCCGTCGCGGCGGCGGTGACGGTGCCGGCCGGGCCGAAGCCGTTCCACGACGACCAGGCGCCGTTCGCCGCGGTCTCCACCCGGTTGGTCATGCCGCCGCCCGACGCCACGGCGAACACCTCGATCCGGCCGTCGGCGTGCACACCGGTGGCGATCGCACCGGGGGAACCGTCGCCCTTGGCGGTGCCGTAGGACGCGAAGGCGTTCCACGCGGACCAGGCGCCGCCGGGGCTGGTCTCGACCTCGTTCATCACGGAGCCGTCGTTCATCACGGTGAAGACCTCCAGCCGGCCGTCGGCGTGCCGGGCCGTCGCGGCGTTGGTCACGGTGCCGGACGGACCGAAGCCGTTCCACGACGACCAGGCGCCGTTCGCCGCGGTCTCCACCCGGTTGGTCATGCCGCCGCTCGGGGTGACCGCGAACACCTCGATCCGGCCGTCGGCGTGCACACCGGTCGTGACGCTCTTGGCCGTTCCGGCCGGGGCGAAGCCGTACCAGCCGGACCAGGCACCGCCGGGGCTGGTCTCCACCTCGTTCATCACGGAGCCGTCGCTCATGCCGGCGAAGACCTCCAGCCGACCGTCGGCGTGACGCGCCGTCGCGACGGACGTCACGGTGCCGGTCGGACCGAAACCGTTCCAGGACGACCAGGCCCCGTTCGCGCTGGTCTCGGTGCGGTTGGTGATGCCGCCGCTCGGGGTCACGGCGAACACCTCGACCCGGCCGTCGGCGTGCACGCCGGTCGCGACGCGGCCGCCACTGCCGTTGTTGGCCGCCACGGCCGCCGGGTCGTCGACGATCTTGTTGTAACGCAGCGCCTTGTAGTCGCCGTTGGGGTGGGAGTCGAAGGTGGCGGCGTTGATGGACTGGCCGGTGATGTGCTTCACCGGGGTAGAGCCGAAGGAGTAGTAGGAGAAGGTGGTGTGCGCGGAGTCGTCCCACTTCTCGAACAGGATGACGTGGTCGTAGAAGCTGTTGAGGATGTCGCCGGGCTTCAGGTCGGACCGGGAGATCTCGGTGGCCACGCCCGGCAGGGTCTGGGTGCTCAGGCTGGAGCCGAGGTGCCAGGCCATCGAGACGTAGCCCGAGCAGTCGGTGCGGTAGCTGCGGCCGGAGGAGTCGGCGTACGCGCCGCCCTGGTCGTAGGGGATCGACTTGCCCAGCCAGTACTGGGCCCGCTGGATCACCTCGCTGCGGGTGATCTGCCCGTCCACGGACGACGCGGCCTGCGCGGTGGACGCGGTGACCAGGGTGACGGCGGTCGCGGCGACCGAACCGGAGACCGCGATGGCGGCGGCAAGCGCGAAGCGGGCGAACTTCGAGGCGTTCGAGGTCTTCGGGGCGTTCGAGGGCATGGCGAATCTCCAAGCGGCGTAGGCGAGTTGAGAAGGGCACAGCTGGACGGCGTGCCCGGCGTGCGGGATCCGGCAGGCCTCGACAGAGGACGGCTGTCCTGCAGGAACAGCGGTCGGCGCGAGGCGGCCGGCAGGTGGCGGGTGCGGCTCAGCGGCGGCGGGGGACGGCCCGGGCAGCCCGGGCGGCCGGTGGGGCCGTCGAGCTCCCGGTGGCGGCCGAGCAGGTGTCGATCACGTTCGGCCTCCCCCAATTCCGTTCACTGTCAGGTCTGTTGGTCCGATCGGCGGGTCCAGCGCGGGGTCGCCTCCCGGGTCCGCCACCCGGCCGGTGCTCCCTGGCGGCGAGCACTACTCTCGTCGCTCGAACGCCCGCCCGGAAGGCTCTTCGACCGTCGCCAACCGGACAGTCCGACATCGGACATCAAGCCATGCCCATGACAACTCAGATGGGCAACGCGCCCAGACGCACGTCGACCCCGGCGGGTGGGCCGGGGTCGAACTGCCATGGTGCGAAAGATGATTCAGACGGTGACGGCCTGCCGTTCACCGGCCTCGACGGCGACGGTGAGTCGGTTGCCCGGCGGCGGGAACGGGCAGATGAAGTGGTCGGAGAAGGCGCACGGCGGCAGGAACGCCCGGTTGAAGTCGAGCACGGTGTTCCCGTCGGCGTCCGGCGCGGGCAGCGTGATGAACCGGAAGCGGTAGGTCTCCCGGCCGCTGGTCTCGTCCGCGATGACGCCGCTCAGCGGGCCGCCGTCGCCGGAACCGCTGACAGTCAGCGTGTGCGGGCGGCCGGCCAGGGTGAACGCGACCTGGCCGGTGACGGTCAGCGGGCGGGCCCGGCCGTCGGCGTTCTCCACCATCAGGTTCTGCGCGCCGGCCTCGAACGGGGTGAACACGGCGGGCACCGCCCAGTCGGGCGCGTACGGGAAGACCGAGATCCCGGCGTACGAGGCCCGGCGCGGCGCGTCGGGGTCGAAGACGCGCAGGGCGAGTTCGCCCTCGCGCTCGATCGGGACCAGGCGCAGCGCGTCGAGCACGGCGATCTGCGCGCCCGGGTCGGTGTCGGGGCGCAGCGCGACCCGGCCGGTCGCCTCCTGCTGCTCGCCTTCGAGCCGGACGCCGTCCCCGGTGGCGAGTTCGGCGCACACGACGCCGCCCTCGGACCACCAAGTCCCGGGCAGGCCGGGCAACTTGGACGGCTCGGGCTCCAACCAGTGGGTGCCGGTCAGCGCCAGCGGGCCGTGCGCGGCGCTCACCGCGGCGCTCCGGGACTCCGTCCAGTGCTGCCACGCCTCGGCTGCGGTGTCGGTCATCGGACTGCCTCCAAGTGGGGCTCTGGTTCGGACACTTGCTTCATCGCTGGACCTTCATCGCTGGACCTTCATCGATGGCTCTTCATCGCTGGCCTTCATCACCGGACAGGGTTCCGCCGGTTCGGCTCAGCGCCACTCAGCGCTGCTCGGCACCGCACGGCGCCACTCAGCGCCCGGCGAGCGGACGGAACAGCCCCTCCTGCATCACGGACACCACCAACTGCCCCTTCCGGTCGTAGATTTCACCGCGGGCCAGGCCGCGCGCGCCGTGTGCGATCGGCGACTCCTGCCGGTACAGCAGCCAGTCGTCGGCCCGGAACGGGCGGTGGAACCACATCGCGTGGTCGAGCGAGGCCATGTCGAAGTTCCGTTCGCCCCACAGGGGTTCGACGGGTGCGCGGACGGCGTCGAGCAGCGTCATGTCGCTGGCGTAGGTGAGCGCGCAGACGTGGATCAGCGGGTCGTCGGGCAGCGCGCCGTTGGTCTTCAGCCACACGCCGCTGCGGGCCTCGACGCCGTCGAGCTCCTCGCGGGTCCACTTGAGCCGGTCGACGTACCGGATGTCGAAGGGCTGGCGGCGGCTGATGAACGGCGGCAGTTCGCCGAGCCGGGAGCCGACCTCGTCCAGCGCGCTCGGCAGGTCCTCGGGGGCGGGGACGTCCGGCATCGGGAACTGGTGCTCGATGCCGCCGGGTTCGGGCTTGTGGAAGTCCGCGGTCAGCGCGAAGATCGACCGCCCGCCCTGGATGGCCAGCACCCGGCGGGTGGTGAAGGAGCGGCCGTCCCGGATCCGGTCGACCTGGTAGACGATCGGGACGCCCGGCATGCCAGGACGCAGGAAGTAGGAGTGCAGCGAGTGCACCGGGCGCTCGTCGTCGACCGTGCGGCCCGCCGCGACCAGCGCCTGGCCGGCGACCTGCCCGCCGAAGGTGCGTTGCAGCGCCTCCTCGGGGCTGCGGCCGCGGAAGATGTTCAGCTCGATCTGCTCCAGGTCGAGCAGTTCGACGAGCTGGTCGACGGGGGTTCCCATGTATGTCGCTCCCTCTCCTGGCGGCCGGGCGGGGCTGGGTGTGCCGCCGGACGCCGTGTTCCGTCCAACACAAGTCTCCGCGCCCACCGGGAATTCCCGCCCTCCGGCACGCGGCGGCAAGCCGGTACACCCACCGACCGCACCGCCCACCCGTCCCACCTGCCCCACCCACCACGCCCACCGACCGGGTCGGCCCCGCCCGCCACTCGCCTACTCCAGGCCGGACTGCCGCACCGTGATGTTCAGCCGCCCCACCAGGCCGAGGTCCGGGTCGGCCGTGCCCGGCAGCGTCCGCACCACGCCGTGGTACGCGAACCGCATCGGGCCGCCGAACACCAGCAGGTCGCCGCTGCGCAGCTCCAGGTCGGTCCACGGGCGGGTCCGGGTCTCGGTGTTGCCGAGCCGGAAGACACAGCTGTCGCCCAGCGACAACGACACCACGGGCGCGTCCACCCGCTCCTCGCGGTCCCGGTGCAGGCCCATCTTCGCGCCGTGCGGGTAGTGGTTGACCAGCGCGACGTCCGGCGCGAAGCCGGCCGCGCCCGCGATCCCGCCGACCTGGTCGTCGTACGCCTCCGCGACCGCCCGCCGGGCCAGCTCCCCCAGCCGCGACGGGAACGCCTTCACCGGCGCGCCGTCACCGTCCACCACCGTGCGCGCGTACCCGTACGGGTACCAGTGCCAGCCCAGGCACACCGTCCGCACCGACATCACCCCGCCGGTCGGCAACGTCACCGTCCGCATCCCCGCCGGCGGCCGCGCCCACTCCCGGCACGCCGCGACCAGCTCCCGCTGCTCCCCCGGCCCCAACCACCCGGGCACCAGCACCACCCCGGGCGCCGGTTCCTCGCGCTCACGCCCGAACAGCTCCCCGGCGAACACCCCGCCACCACTCACCCCTCCATGCTCCCACCGGAGCACCCCCGCTCCCCCGCCCCGCCCCCGCCACCGGCCCCCGCCCCGAACAACCCGCCCGCACCCGAGCCCCCACATGCGCGGACCCCCGTCCCATCGGACCCTGGGGAAAGGACGTTGCCGGTTGGCGGAGGAGGCGCGATGCATCCGTTGGAGTTCCGGGTGGTGGACCTTCCCGAAGAGTCGTCGTACCAGGCGGCGGTACTGGTGCTGGGGCAGCACCGCGCGGTGCTGATCGGTACGGGCCTGCGGCTGGCGGACGGACAGCGGCTGGCCCGCGAGGTGGCGTCCTCGGGGCGGCGGCTGGGCGCCGTACTGGTGCCGGACTCCGCACCGGAGTACTGGCTCGCGGCGGAGGCCCTCCGCGACGCGTTCCCGGAGGCCCGGTTCCTCGCCCCCGCGCCGGTGCTGGCCCGGATCGAGCGCAGCCACCGCGAGGTCCGCACCGCGTGGGCCGGACTGGGGACGGAACTCCCCACCCGGCTGGTCGGGTTGGAGCCGCTGGACGAGGACGCGGTGGAGCTGGAGGACCACCGGCTGGAGCTGCGCGGCACGTCCCTCGGCCTGCCCGACCGGCACTACGTGTGGGAGCACCGCAGCCGGACGCTGCTCGGCGGCCCGCTGCTGTGGCTGAACGTCCACCCTCGGCTCGCCGACACCCCGCACGCCGCCCAGCGCACCGCGTGGATCGACCTGCTGGACGAGATCGCCGCCCTCGAACCGCAGCTCACCGTCCCGGGCCACCGCCACCACACCACCACGACCGACCACACCCCCGACCCGATCGCCTGGACCGGCGACTACCTGCGCGCTTTCGAGACCGAACTCGGCAAACCCGTCGCCCCCGAGGAGGTCGAGGCCGCGCTGCTGCGCCGCTTCCCGGACGCCGCCCTGCCCGCCACCGTGGCTCCCGGCGTCCGCGCCGCCCTCGCCCACCCATGAGCCCCACCGGCTGAGCCCCACCAATGAGCCCCACCAATGAGCCCCACCCATGAGCCCCGCCGGCTGAGCCCCGCCCCACAGCCCCCACCCGCAAGCGCCACCCGCAAACGCCGCCCGCAAACCCCGCCCGCAGCCCCCACCCGTGGTCGAACCCCCTACGCCAACAGCCCGAGCTGCCGCGCACAGCTCCCCCATGCCTGCCACCCCTGCCGTCGCAGGATCTCCTCCCCGACCGCAACCTGCTGCGCCCGGCCCGCCCGGTCCGGCCGGTCGGCGTAGCGCAGGCCGCCGGCGTCCACCCAGGTGGGCAGCCAGATCTGCAGGCCGCCGTAGTAGCCGTTGCCGGTGTTCGCGTGCCAGTCGCCGCCGCTCTCGCAGTCGGCGATCCGGTCCCACACCAGGTCGGGCGTCGGCTGCCGGGCGAGCCCGAGGACGGCGACCGCCGACAGCAGGCCCAACGCGAGCAGCGCAGCGGCCCGAACGTTGACAGTTGTCCGCATCCCCCGACGCTAGGCAGCGCCCCGACCCGTCCACCTCCGCAGTGCACCCACCCGGTCCAACCGGACGAACGGCCACGAACAGAAACGAACAACCACGAACAGCCACGGACAGAAAACGGCGGAAGCCGCCACCCCAACACCAGGGTGGCGGCTTCACGCCGACAGGAGAGGATCAACGGATCCCGGAGGAAGCAGCAGTGCTTCCGAAGATGTCTCAGACGGACAGAACCTGGCCGGGGAAGATCAGGTTCGGGTTGCCGCCGACGACACCGGTGTTCTTGTTGTACAGGTCGTGCCAGTCGACGCCCAGGCCGGCGGCGATCTTGGACAGGGTGTCACCGGACTTGACGGTGTAGCCGTTGCCCTTGGCCGTGTTGGCGGCCGCGCCGGAGTTGTTCTTCCAGGTCTGCTTCGGGGCGTCCTGGGTGTTCGGGGCCTGCGCGCGGGACTCCGAGCGGGAGGCCTTGGCGGAGGTGTCCGCAGCAGCGGTGTTCGACTTCGAGGAGTCGGACTTCGCGGCGGTCGAAGAGTTCGACGAGGTCGACTTCGGGGTGGAGGTCGACGGGGTGGAGGTCGACTTCGAGGAGGAGGACGAGGAGGAGGACGAGGAGGAGCCCGCGGAGGTGTCGACCTGGGCAGCGGCGCCGCCCTTGGTCAGACCGGCCTTGACGGAGCACACCGGCCAGGCGCCGGGGCCCTGGGAGGCGAGGACCTTCTCGGCGACGGCGATCTGCTGCGCCTTGGTGGCCAGGTTGGCCTGCGAGGCGTAGGCGGTGCCACCGAAGGCGGCCCAGGTGGAGGAGGTGAACTGCAGGCCACCGTAGAAGCCGTTGCCGGTGTTGATCGACCAGTTGCCGCCGGACTCGCACTGCGCGACCTTGTCCCAGGTCGCGACGTCGGCGGCGGAGGCCGTGTTGGCCGTGACGAGGCCGGCCACCGGAGCGGCGAGCAGGGCGCCGCCGACGACAGCCGCGCGAACGCGGTTGCGCTTGGAGGTGGTGGTGGCAGCGGCAGTCTCGTTACGGAAGGTCATGAGATTCCTCTCGACATCCCCGGGATGGGCAGGCGGAACCAGACCCAGTGCAGGGCCGTGTTCGCTCGCCAAGTCCGGTGGGCGGCCGTGCACGTGTCGGACGTGCCGCTGCCGCCCCGGCCACCTGTCCGCATCCCCGGCGGCGGCTGGCTGCCGTCGCGCCGGTGGCGCATGGTCCGGGTCCGGGGTGAGCCGGGGCGGACCGTTGCGTCGGGGGTGAACCCGGGAGGTGCTCGATGCACCGGCCACGAACCTACGAGCCGGTGCCCGGTCGGCCAAACAGTTTCGCGTTGTCCCAGGTCATTGATGGGTTACCGAGGGTATCGATCAAGCAAACGCAGAGCAGATGTCCATTTCGTCCGCTTTTCCCAAGATCAAACGATCTGCGAATATGGTCCCGGTCACAGTTTGACCCGTGTGAGGTCGGGCACAGCGTCGACAGATAGCGACCCCCCGTGCACACAGGGCAGTCAGAAGCCGTGCAAATCCCGTCGTCCGGCCGGCCACCCGTGACCCCAGCCACAACCTCCCGTTGGTAATGGCGGTCGGCGCGCCCCGCGCCGCGCACCCGGAAGTCCCACCGGGCGCACCCAGAACACCAGGGCGAAACGAGGAGTCTTTGTGCCGCGCATGCTTGAGGTGAGCGAGGACGTACGCGCCGAGATCGGCGACGACGAGGCCGAGAGCCTGCTGGCCGGAGCCCATGCTCCGGACGCGTACGACTGCACCTCGTGCCGACTACCGGGCGACTCGCTGCGCGAACCCACCAGCACGGTGCTGTTCGTCGGCGACGAGACCGCAGTGCTGGCGTTCGCGCACGCCCGCTGCGTCCCGTCCCAGGTGGTGCCGGTGGACGAGCAGCAGCTGCGCGGCGCCGTCGCCTCGATCAGCCAGGGCGGCACCGCCCCCGCCCCGCAGCCCCCGGCGCCGCAGCCGGTCGCCCTGGTGGACATCCCGGTGGACATCCCGGAGCCGATCGCCCCGGTGCCGCCCGACCGGCCGCAGCCCGCCGTACTGGGCGTGACCTGCGGCATCGTGCTGTGCGGCGACACCCAGCACGCCGCGCTGGTGATCGAGCCGACCGGTCCGGTCGGCCGGCCGGGCAGCGCGAGCGGCACGGACGAGTTCCTGTCGCTGCTGACCGAGCACGGCTTCCAGCTGATCCAGGACGTCAACCGGGCGCCGGCCCGGCCGCGGGCCGGCTGGTCGGTGCTGATGGCGATGGGGCAGCTGCACGCGATCCTCCAGCCCTCGGCGACCGGCGGCTCGGCCGCCTGGTGGCAGGCCCACCAGGCGCTCCAGGTGACCCCGGCGTGGCGGGCCGCGGCGGCCCGCAAGTCCGAGGTGATCATGTTCGCGGTGCCGGCCGGCGCGGTCGGCCGCCAGCCGCGCGAGGACCTGCTGCGCCTTGCCCTCGACCGGGCCGCCGCCCGCGGCGTGCTGGCGGCGGGCATGCTCCCGCTGGCCGGTACCTGAGAGCGGGGGCGCACCGATGACCGACCCCGTGAACGACCCGGCCGCCACCGGCTCGTCCGACACCGCGTCAACCCCGGCCGCCCGGGCGGAGGTTGAGGACGCCCGGGGCGGCGGGCCGGCCATAGGACCGGGGGTGGCGGCCCCCGCATCCCAAGCCGGTCTCGCTCGTTGGCTCCTACGTGTACAGCTACGACGTCTCCTCCACCGGCCGCCCCTCCTCCCCCGTCGCCCGTTCGATCCCGAGCATGCGCCCGTCGTACGACGCGGAGCACCCGGTGTCGGCCACGCCGATCTACGACTCGCTGTACTCCGAGTACCGGCGGATGTTCCGGGCGCTGCCGGGCGACCGCTCCGGCGAGGAAGGGCTGAGGTTCACCGGCTTCGCGGTCCGCGACCAGCACAGCCGCGAGCAGCACCTCCGTGACCAGGTCGGCCGCGACCAGCACCTCCGCGACCAGCACCTCCGCGACCCGCACGGCCGCGACCAGCACGTACGTGATCAGCACCTCCGCGACACGCACGTCCGCGACCAGCAGCCGCGCGAGGTGGCGGCGGAGCGGCGCGATCCGGCGCCGTACTCGCAGCAGCACCAGTCCTTCGAGACGTACGTGGGGCAGGCCCCGGGCGCGCCGCAGTTCGGGCCCGTGCCGGGGTCGGCCGCGCAGGCGAACGGCCAGGGCTGGGTGGCGACCGGCTACCTCGGCCCGTCCCCGCAGGCCCCCGCCCCCGCCGCTCCGGCCCCCGCCCCGACCGCCGGGCCGACGGGCGGTCGGCACCGCTCGGTGCTGTCGCTGCCGCCCGGCCGCGACGCCTGAACTCCGACGCCTGAACACCGACGCCTGAGCACGAACGCCTGAGCACGGACGCCGCCGCCCGTGCTCAGACGCACGGACGTCGGCGCGCGCAGATGCAGATACGGCTGTGGGCCGCGGAAGCACCTCCCCGGTGCCCGCGGCCCACAGCCGTATCCGTTCCCTGCTTACTTCTTCTTGCGCTTCTCGCGCACCCGGACCGAGATCGAGATCGGGGTGCCCACGAAGCCGAACTCCTCGCGCAGCCGGCGCTCGATGAAGCGGCGGTAGCCGGCCTCCAGGAAGCCGGACGCGAACAGCACGAACCGCGGCGGGCGGGTGCCGGCCTGGGTGCCGAACAGGACGCGCGGCTGCTTGCCGCCGCGGATCGGGTGCGGGTGCGCGGCGACGAGTTCGCCGAGGAACGCGTTCAGGCGGGCGGTGGGGATGCGGGTCTCCCAGCCGGCCAGCGCGGTCTCGATCGCGGGGACGAGCTTCTCCATGTGGCGGCCGGTCTTCGCCGAGACGTTCACCCGGGGCGCCCACTGGACCTGCACCAGGTCGCGCTCGATCTCGCGCTCCAGGTAGAAGCGGCGTTCCTCGTCGAGCTGGTCCCACTTGTTGTAGGCGATGACGACGGCGCGCCCGGCCTCGACGGCCATCGAGATGATCCGGGTGTCCTGCTCGGCGAGGGTCTCGCTGGCGTCGACCAGGATGACCGCGACCTCGGCCTTGTCCAGCGCGGCGGAGGTCCGCAGCGAGGCGTAGAAGTCGGCGCCGGAGGTCAGGTGGACCCGGCGGCGGATGCCGGCGGTGTCGATGAACTTCCAGGTCTTGCCGCCGAGTTCGATCATCTCGTCGACCGGGTCACGGGTGGTGCCGGCCAGCTCGTTGACGACCACGCGGTCCTCGCCGGCGACCTTGTTCAGCAGGCTGGACTTGCCGACGTTCGGCCGGCCGATCAGCGCGACGCGGCGCGGGCCGCCGGGGACCAGGCCGTCGCCGAACAGCTGCGGCGGGGCCTCCGGGAGGACCTTCAGCACGGCGTCCAGCAGGTCGCCGGAGCCGCGGCCGTGCAGCGCGGAGACGGGGTACGGCTCGCCCAGGCCCAGCGACCACAGGTACGCGGCCTCGGCCTCGGTGGACGGGCCGTCGACCTTGTTGGCGCACAGCACGACGGGCTTGCCGGAGCGGCGGATCAGCTTGACCAGCGCGTCGTCGGTGTCGGTGGCGCCGACGGTGGCGTCGACCACGAACAGCACCGCGTCGGACTGCTCGATGCCGAGCTCGGCCTGCGCGGCGACCATCGCGTCGAGGCCGAGGACGTCGATCTCCCAGCCGCCGGTGTCCAGCACCTTGAAGCGGCGGCCGGCCCACATCGCCTCGTAGCTGACCCGGTCACGGGTCACGCCGGGGCGGTCCTCGACGACCGCCTCGCGGCGGCCGATGATGCGGTTGACCAGGGTCGACTTGCCGACGTTCGGGCGGCCGACGATCGCCAAAACCGGCATCGGGCCGTGGCCGTCCAGGTCGGCGTCGATCTCGGAGGCGTCGAAGCCCTCCTCGGCGGCCAGCGCCAAGAACTCGGCGTACTCGGCGTCGCCGAGCTCGCCGTGCACAGCGGTGGTGTCGTTGCTCATGTTCCGTCTTCCATTTCCCGGCCCGGCCCTTCCCAGGGGCGGACCGTGCGTACCTGCCCGGCGGGCAGCGCGAACCGCGCGGATCTCGCGCGGTCGGATCGTTCGGGGGGTTCGGGGGTCAGGCGGCCGTCAGGCCGGCCCGGTCCTCGACCAGTGCGGTGATCGTACCGATCACCTGGTCGAGGGTGAGTTCGCTGGTGTCGACCAGCTCCGCGTCCGCGGCCCGGGTCAGCGGGGCGGTCTCGCGGGAGGAGTCGGCGGCGTCCCGGCGGGCCAGGTCGGCGGCCATCGCGGTGATCGTCGCCTCGTCCAGGCCCTTGGCGCGCAGCTCGGCGGCCCGGCGCTCGGCACGGGCCTGCTCGGACGCGGTCAGGAAGACCTTCACGGTGGCGTCCGGGAACACCACGCTGCCCATGTCACGGCCCTCGGCGACGATGCCGCGCGCGGCGTGCGAGGCGCAGCCGCGCTGGAGCTCCACCAGCCGGGCCCGCACCGCGGGGACCGCGGCCACCGCGCTGACCTTGGCGGTCACCTCGGGGCCGCGGATCGGGCCGGACACGTCCTGGCCGTCCACGGTTATGGTCGGCCCGGCGGCGTCGGTGCCGGAGACGATGACCGGCTTGGCGCAGGCGATCGCCACCGCCTCCGGGTCGTCCACGTCCACCTCGTTGGCGAGCATCCACCACGTCATGGCGCGGTACATCGCGCCGGTGTCCAGGAAGCTCAGGCCGAGGCGCGCCGCGACTGCCCGCGACACCGTCGACTTGCCGGAACCCGAAGGCCCGTCGATGGCGACGACGACCGGGCTGTTCGACGCTCGGTCGACACTGTCCACGGGGCGAACCTCTCTCTCACGACACACGAACTCACCTCAAGGTTAATGGACTCGCGCGCCACCCCGTCCCGGCCCCGTCCCGGCCCCGCCCCCGGTCAGTGGCAGTGGCCGCCCCGACCCAGCGTCTCCACCGGCGACGCCCCCGGACGCGTCCACTGCGGCGCGGGCCGCCCGGTCGGCCCCCAGGCGGGGGCGCCGTCCGCGTCCGTCCGCCAGAACCAGCTGATGGGCGCGCCGTGCCCGCCCACCGGCGACCCGACGTCCGGCGCTTCGGGCCAGCCCTCCGGGACGGCCTCCCAGCCCTCCCGGCGGCCGTACGGCGTCATGTCGAGCAGCGCGAGCGAGCCGTTGATCCGCTCGGTGCCGCGGCCGGTCGTGGTGTAGGTGAGGAACACCCGGTCGCCGTCCCGCAGGAAGCTCATCAGCCGTCCCATGTCGCCGCCGATCGGCGCGGGCGCGTCACGCACCGAGAACCACGGCTGCGGGTAGCCCATGAACTCCACGTACGGGGCGACCTCCGCCCACGGGCCGCTGGTCAGCACCGCGAACGAGACGCCCCGGGCGTTCAGGTACGAGGCGTCCCGCAGGTGCCACGCCACCATCGTGCAGCCCTCGCACTGCCCCTGGAACGGCGCCCCGTCCCACCACATGTGCTGGTATACGACCAGCTCGTCGCGCCCCTCGAACAGGTCCCGGAACGGGACGGCGCCGCCGGCCCCCACCACCTCGGCGGCCCCGTCCACCTCCACCATCGGCAACGCCCGCCGCGCCGCCGCCAGCGCGTCCCCCTCCCGGGTGTGCGCCTTCTCCCGCGCCAGCAACTCGACCCGCGCCGCCTCCCACGCCGCCGCGTCGACCACTGCCGGCCGCCCGCCGGTCCCGCTCATCACCATCACGCTCCGTCCACCGGACCGGACGCCCCAGCGGCGCCCACCCGTACAGACGGTGCTCGCCCGCCGAACTCATCGGCCGGGCGGCAACTCGGGTTCCCGGGGCGGCGGAACCCCCGGGGCGGCGGAACCTCAGTCCCGCACGCCCCAGCCGCGCTCCCGGAGCCCCGCCACCAGCGTCCGCCCCACCGCCGGCGCGACAGCGAGCTGCACGTGGCCGACCTGCTGCCCCGTCGAGTGCTCGATGGTCACGTCCTCGATGTTGACCCCGAGCGAGCCGACCTCCCCGAAGAGCCGGCCGAGTTCGCCGGGCTGGTCGCCGAGCACGACCGTGACGGTCTCGTAGCGGGTGGGCGGCGCCCCGTGCTTGCCCGGGATGCGGGCCTGCCCGGTGTTGCCGCGCCGCATGACGGCCTCGATGCCGGCCGCGCCCGCCCGCCGTTCGTTCTCGTCGGCCGCCTGCAGGGCCCGCAGCGCCGTGACGGTCTCCGCCAGGTCGGTCGCGAGGTCGTCCAGCACGTCGGCCACGACCCCGGCGTTCGCGGACAGGATGTCGATCCACATCGCCGGGTTCGAGGCCGCGATCCGGGTGACGTCCCGCACGCCCTGCCCGGAGAGCCGCACCGCGGTCTCCTCGGCGTGTTCCAGTCGCGCCGCGACCAGCGAGGACAGCAGTTGCGGCGCGTGCGAGACCAGCGCCACGGCCCGGTCGTGGTCGGCGGCGTCCATGACGATGGGCATCGCCCCGCACAGCGCGACGAGTTCGAGCGCGGCGTTGAGCGTCTCGGTGTCGGTGTCGGCGGTGGGCGTGAGCACCCACGGCCGACCCTCGAAGAGGTCCGCGGTGGCGGCGAGCGGCCCGGAACGTTCGCGCCCGGCCATCGGGTGCGAGCCGATGTACCGGACGGTGTCCAGGCCCAGCGCGGCGATCTCCCCGCGCGGCCCGGCCTTGACGCTCGCGACGTCCGTGTAGCAGTGGGCGAGGCCCCGCCGCTGGCAGTCCGCGAGGACCTTGCCGACCAGCGCCGGCGGCACCGCGATGATCGCCAGGTCGACCGGCCCGTCGGGGAGTTCGATGGTTCCGGCGCCGAGCGAGGCGGCCGTGCGGGCGGCGTCCTGGTCGGTGTCCTCCAGATACACGCTTATGCCCCGGCGGGTGAGGGCGAGCGCGGCGGAGGTGCCGATCAGTCCGGTGCCGATGACGGCGGCAGTGCGCATGGCGGGTTCTCGTCTCCCTGGTCACGGTCGTGGCCGGGCCATTCTCCCGCACCGGTGGGCGCGCGGCACGGTTCGGCCGACGCGCAGCGGAAATCCGGGTGCGGTGGCGGCGGTTGGGTGCAGACTGGGCGCCCGGGTCCGGGCTTCGGGCCGGTGGCGAAGGGGGCGAGGTGGCGGGGCAGCAGGCGGTGTGGGAGTCGAGGTTGGACTCGGTGGTGGTGCACGCGGCGGGCGCGGTGTGCCGGCGCCGCGCGTCGGGGGTGCTGCCTGCGGACGGCCGGGTGCGGGTGGCGGGGCTGCCGCAGCTCGCGGCGGAGGGTTCGCTGCGGGTGCGGGTGCTGTCGGGCTCGGGCCGGGTCGTGGAGGCCCGCGTCGAGCCTGCGGAGCGGGTCCGCGAGGAGGACGAATCGCCGTCCTGGGAGCGGGAGTTGACGGAGCTGGGCGCGGAGCGCGACCGGCTGCTGGCGCGTCGGGAGCGGCTGGAGCTGCGGATCCGGGAGGTCGCGGCGCTGCGCCCGGTGCCGCCGCAGCGCCGCCGCGACGAGGGGCTGCGGCGGGCCCCGGCGGACGCGGTGCTGGAGCTGGCGGAGTTCGTGGACGCGCGCCTGGAGGTGCTGCAGGAGCTGGCGGTGGAGCTGGAGCAGCAGGTCCGGGTGGCGGAGCACGCCTTCGACGTGGCGTCGGTCCGGGCGCGGCAGCGGTCGAGCGCGGAGCGGCCGGGCGGCGTGGAGTCGTCGGCGCAGGCGCTGGTGACGGTGCGCGGCGCGGGTGCGGTGGAGCTGGAGGTGGAGTACGCGGTGCCGGGCGCGGTGTGGCTGCCGACGTACCGGTTGGCGCACCGGCGGGGTGAGCGGGCGGCGCGGCTGGTGCTGCGGGCGTCGGTGGCGCAGCGGACGGGCGAGGACTGGTCGGGGGTGCGGTTGGCGCTGTCGACGGCGGACCTGGCCCGGCCGAGCGGGGTGCCGCGGCTGAGTTCGCTGCGGATCGGCCGCCGTCAGCCGGCGCCGGCGCCGTCGGGGTGGCGGGCGCAGCCGGCCGGGCTCGACGAACTGTTCGCCGGCTGGGAGGTCGCGCAGGCGTCGAAGCCGGTGCCGGAGGCGCCGCTCGCGATCGGCGCGGCGACGGCGGGCCCGGCCCCCGGGTCCCCCAGGCCGGCCGCTCCGGCGGCGCGGGCCCGCAGCGCGGGCTTCGCGGGCCGGCCGGGCGGCGGGCGCCCCACGACTCAGGCCCTGCCCCCGCCGGCGGCCGCGCCGCCCCCGCCGGGCGCGCCCGCGCCGTCGGCCCCGGGCGCGCCGATGGCGTACGGCGGGGCGGCGCCCGCGGCCTTCCTGTCCGCGCCGTCCCCCGACCTGGCCGCACCCGCCGCCCCGGCCGAGCCCGCCGACCCGCGCCCGTCCTCGGACCAGCTCGACTACGCGGGCCTGGTGCTGGCGGGCCCGCAGGAGGAGTCGTTCCGCCGCGGCCGCCTGTTCCCGCCGCCCGAACCGCGGTCCGGCGCGGGCGCGTTGCGCGGCGCGGAGGAGGTGGGCCGGCTGCCGCTGCCGCGGTTCGGCGTGCCGCCGCGGGTGTCGGCGGGCTCGTTCGACCACCGTTTCGACGCGCAGGCCCCGGCGGACATCCCGTCGGACGGCGGGTGGCACACGGTGACGGTGGCGGAGCTGCCGGTGGAGGTGGCGACGCGTTACGTGTGCGTGCCGTCCGTCGAGGAGGCGGTGTACGCCGTGCTGGAGCTGGCGAACGGCACGGCGCACGCGCTGCTGGCCGGGCCGGTGGAGGTGTCCGTGGACGGCGACTTCCTGCTGACGGCGAGCCTGCCGACGCTGGTGCCGGGCGGGGTGCGGGAGGTGGGCCTCGGCCGGGCGGAGGAGCTGCGGGTGGCTCGGCACAGCGAGGTCCGGGAGTCGACGTCGGGGGTGCTCAACTCGACGACGGTGCTGGAGCATTCGGTGCGGATCGAGCTGGTGAACCGGCTGCCGCACGAAGCGTCGGTGGAGGTCCGCGAGCGGGTGCCGGTGGCGGGCGAGGCGGAGGTGCGGATCGAGGAGCGTCCGGGCTGGTCGCCGCCCGACGAGCCCACCGCGCAGGTGCCGCCGTCGGCGCGGATCCGCCGGGTGGTGGTGCCGGTCGGCGGTTCGGCGGAGCTGACGGGCGGCTATGTGGTCCGTATCCCGGCCGGTAGGGCCGTGGTCGGCGGGAACCGGAGGAGCTGAAGCGTGTACGAGGAGACTTTGCCCCTGCCGGTCACCGCGGTCACCTGTCTGGAGGACCGGGCGCAGGTGGAGCGGACGGCGGAGGTCGAGCTGGCGGCGGGTGTGCACCGGCTGCGGCTGGGCCCGGTGACGGCGCTCGCGGTGGACCGTTCGCTGCATGCCCGGCTGCTCGGCGCGGACGGCGCGGAGACCGGTCGCGGCCGGGTGCTGGACGTCCGCCTGGTGCGGTCCTGGGAGCCGCCGGCGCCGCTCGCGCCGGGCCCGGACGATTCGGCGCTGCGCCGCCGCGTCCACGACCTGGAGCGCGCGTACGCGGCGGAGTCGCGCCGCCAGGACCGGCTGGAGGCGCGCCTGGCGCTGCTCGCCCAGCTGGCGGCGGACCTGCTGCGGGAGATCGGCGAGGGCGCGGGCGTCGGCGAGCTGGAACAGGCCCGCTGGTCGCGCGAGTTGGACCGGGTGGACGCCGAACGGGAGTCGTACGGCGAGCAGTTGCGGGCGTCGCGGCAGCGCGCGACGGAGCTGATGGCGGCGCAGGGGAACGCCGAACTGGCGCTGGCCCGGGCCGAGCAGGAGCCGGCCGAGCTGCGGGCGTTCGTGGAGCTGTCGGTGGAGTGCGCCGAGCCCGGCCGGTTCCTGGCCCGGGTGGGGCACCTGACGGCGTGCGCGCTGTGGCGGCCCGCGTACCGGGCCGAACTGGTCGGCGGCGCCCTGCGGTTGGAGACCGAGGCGGTGGTGTGGCAGCGCACCGGCGAGGACTGGTCGGGCGTCGCGCTGACGCTGTCCACGGCCCGTTCCGCGTCGGCGGGCGAGCCGCCGGCGCTGGCCGAGGACCGGCTGGTGCTGCGGGAGCGTTCGGCGCAGGAGAAGAAGACCGTCGAGGTGGAGCTGCGCGAGCAGGTGATCTCCGACGCGGGCCCGCTGGAGCCGGGCCTGCCGGGGGTGGACGACGGCGGCGAGGTGCGGGTGCTGCGGGCCGCCGAGCCGGTCTCGGTGCCCTCGGACGGGCGGGCGCACCGGGTGCCGGTGAGCGCGTTCGAGACGGCGGCGCGCAGCGAGTTCGCGGCGGCGCCGGAGCTGTCGGAGCTGGTGACGGAGGTGGTGTCGTTCCGCAACGCCTCGGGTCACGCGCTGCTGGCCGGCCCGGTCGACCTGGTGCGCGGCTCCGGGTTCACCGGCCGGGGCACGCTGGAGTTCACGGCGGCGGGCGCGCCGGTGCGCCTGTCGTTCGGTTCCTCGGACGGCCTGCGGGTGGTCCGCGAGGCCGACGAGCGCCGCGAGGGCGCCGGCCTGGGCGACCGGCGCACCCTGCTGACCCGCACGGTGCGCCTGCACCTGTCCCGGTTCTCCGCGCCCGGCGAGGACGCCGAGCAGGTGGTGACGGTCCGCGAGCGGATCCCGGTCTCCGAGGTGCAGGCCGTCGAGGTGCGGCTGCGCAAGGACCGCTGCTCGCCGCCGCCGGACGAACTGGACGCCGACGGCGTCGTCCGCTGGGAGGTGCCGCTGCCACCGGGCGGCCGACGCACCGTCACCCTGGTGTACGAGGTGTCGGCGACCGCGAAGGTGGCGGGCCTGTGAGCGACCGACAGGCCGTCAACTCCGGTACAAAAGAGACATGATCTACCATCTCGCCCCGCTGGACGACTGGCTGCGCGACCCGGGCCGGCCGTACACCGCCGCCTCGCTGCTCACCGAGGGCTTCCTGCACTGCTCGCCGGACGAGACCACGGTGCTGGCGGTCGCCAACCTGTTCTTCCCCGACGCCCCGGATCCGCTGATGGCGCTGCTGATCGAGGAGAAACTCGTCGAACCGATGGTGAAGTGGGAGGCGGCCACCGGCGGCCCGCCTCCCGGCAGCACCCCGGGGGTGCTGTTCCCGCACGTCTACGGCCGGCTCAACCGGACGGCCGTGCTGGGCCTGGAGAAGCTGGAGCGCGGCCCGGACGGCCGCTGGGCCGCGCTGCTCCCCTGGAGCTGATCGGCAAGCCCTAGAGCCAGCCGCGCTCGCGGGCCGCCATCCCGGCCTGGAACCGGGTGGTGGCCCCGAGTTCGCGCATCAGGCCCTGCAGGCGGCGCTGGGTGGTGCGGGCGCTCCAGCCGAGCGAGCGGGCGATCGACTCGTCGGTGAGGCCGGCGGCGAGCAGCCCGAGCAGCTTCAGGTGGTCGGAGTCCGGCCCGGGGCCGTCGCCGTCGCCGATCACCGTCTGCAGCGGCACGGCGCGTTCCCACTCGGCCTCGAACAGCGCGTCCAGGGCCTGCAGCAGGGCCGACGGGTGGATGACGTACGCGGCGTCCAGGACGCTGTCGCCGACGCTGATCGGGATGATCGCCATCTTGTCGTCGGCCATCATCATCTTCATCGGCAGCACCGGCCGCACCCGGGCCTCCTCGCCGTCCTCGACGCCGGTGAGGATCTCCTGTTCCAGCCGTCCGGGCCAGGCGATCGCCTCCTTGTCGAAGACGGTGCGGATCCGCACCCCGGCCTTGAGCTTGGCCCGCTGCCGGGGCTGCTGCACGGTCGGGTCCTGCACGTACGGCGGGCAGTCGAAGCCGCGGATCTGGTACTGGCCGGACTCCACCAGGTGCTCCAGGCGCTGCGCGATCGCCTCGCCGCCGGTGAGCACCTCCACCGAGTGCGCCGGGTCGGTGTACCGGGACGCCTCCCGGAACGCGTCCATCAGCCGGTGCATCTCGGCGCGGGCGGAGCGCAGTTCGGCCTCGCGGTGGCCTATCAGGGTGCCGATGGCGACGTCGGGGGCGACCGCGAGGTAGCGCTCCCGGTCGACCGGGGCGCGGGTCGCCATGCCCTGTTCGGCGAGGCGGTCCAGGCCCTGCCGGCACTGGTCCAGCGTCAGGCCGCACTGTTCGGCCAACTCCTGGGCGGTCGACTGCGGCGAGACGACCAGCGCGGCGTACACCTGGCCGTCCGGCCGGCCGAGGCCCAGCACGGTGAATGCGTCGAGCATGAACTTCCTTCCCCCGCCGCCCCGTCCCCTGACGCGATGGCGCACTTCCGCCACGCGCCGGGGCGAACTTCGGTGGCAATCTTCTGCCAACGGGTCGAACGATAGCAAGGCCGCACGGCCCTGCTCACCGGTCAAGACCGGGCAAAGCTCTCCGTACACGCCGAAAGCCCGCCCGCCGACACGCGGCGGACGGGCTCCCGGAACGGTCCTTACAGCCCGACCTCGTTCATCAGCGCACCGACCTCGGGGTTGGTCAGGCGGCGCAGCCAGCCCGACTTCTGGTCGCCGAGCGAGATCGGCCCGAACGCGGTGCGCACCAGCTTCTCCACCGGGAAGCCGACCTCGGCCAGCAGGCGACGCACGATGTGCTTGCGGCCCTCGTGCAGGGTCACCTCGACCAGGTAGTTCTTGCCGACGTTCGAGATCACCTTGAAGCTGTCGGCGCGCGCCCAGCCGTCCTCCAGCTCCACGCCCTTGGCGAGCTGCTTGCCCAGGTCGCGCGGGATCGGGCCCTGGATGGCCGCCAGGTACGTCTTGGTGACGCCGTACTTGGGGTGGGTCAGGCGGTGCGCCAGCTCACCGTGGTTGGTGAGCAGGATCAGGCCCTCGGTCTCGGTGTCCAGCCGGCCGACGTGGAACAGCCGGGTCTCCCGGTTGGTCACGTAGTCGCCCAGGCACTGGCGGCCCTCCGGGTCCTCCATGGTGGAGACCACGCCGGCGGGCTTGTTCAGCGCGAAGAACAGGTACGACTGGGTGGCGACGGTCAGGCCGTCCACCTTGATCTCGTCGTTCATCGGGTCGACCCGCAGGCCCTGCTCGACCACGCGCTTGCCGTTGACCTCGACGCGGCCCTGCTCGATCAGCTCCTCGCAGGCCCGACGGCTGCCCATGCCGGCCCGCGCCAGCACCTTCTGCAGCCGCTCGCCCTCCGCGCCGACCTCCTTGCCGGGGCCCTCGTGCCGGGCCAGCACCCGGTCCTCGATGCGGCCCTGGAGCTCGCGCGAGCGCTGCGGCTGACGCCGCGGGTCGCCGGGCGCGCCCTGCCCGTCCCGACGCGGCCGGGGCGCCGCCCCGGGCTTGCGCGAACCGTAGGCGCTGTACGAGGGCGTCGCGTTCGGGCCGCCGCCGAACTCGGGGCGGTCGTACTTGCGCTCCTCCGGCCGCAGCGGCCGGTCCGGGTAGCGGCGCTCCTCGCGCCCGCTGCCGCCGCCGCGCTGCGACGAGCCGCCGTACGAACCCGAGCCCGAGCCCGAGCCGTACGACGAGCCCGAGCCGCCGCGGGACTGCCCGCCCCGGCCACCGCCCTGGCCGCCCCGGCCACCGCCCTGGCCGCCGCCCTGGCCGTACGACGACCCGCCGCGGCCTCCGCCGCCCTGCTGGCCGCCTCGGCCGCCCTGTCCACCCCGGCCCTGACCGCCGCCGCTGTTCCTGCCGTTGCCACTGCTACGCATCAAAATGTCCGTACGTCGTATTTGTCTGGGTCCGGTCGGCCTGGTTCGGCCCCTCCTGTGCGGCGGCGACCGCCTGCGCGATCATCGTGCCCTCCAGGGACTCCGCTTCCACGTCGTCGACCTCGGGCAGGAAGGGCGCGAGCTCCGGCAGCTCGTCCAGGCCGCGCAGCCCCATCCGTTCCAGGAAGTAGTTCGTCGTCCGATACAGGATCGCTCCGGTCTCGGGCTCGGTGCCGGCTTCTTCGACCAGTCCTCGCTGTACCAGGGTACGCATCACGCCGTCGCAGTTCACACCACGGACCGCGGAAACCCGCCCGCGCGACACCGGCTGCCGGTACGCGACCACCGCCAACGTCTCCAGTGCGGCCTGCGTCAGCCGGGCCTGCTGCCCGTCCAGCACGAACCGGTCCACCGCCGCCGCGCACTCCGCACGACTGTAGAACCGCCACCCGCCGGCCACCTGCCGCAGCTCGAAACCGCGCCCCTGCGCCGTGTACTCCGCCGCCAACTCCCGTAGCACTGCGGCCACTTCACCCTCGGACGCGTCCAGTACCGAGGCCAGCCGCTGCCCCGGGACCGGCTCGTCGGCGACCATCAGCACCGCCTCCAGCGCCGCCCGCAACGGCACCCCCTCCGGGGCCGCGGGCCCCGGCAGCGCGAGGACGCGTTCCACCGGCTCGACCCGCTCGCCGTCCGGGTACGCCGATTCCTGCCACTCCCCGGGCCTGGCCTGCCCGGGCAGGCCCAGGGCCCGCCGCGGCCGCTGCTCCGTCATCGGGTCCCGCCTTCCCCGCCCGCGGGGCGGTCGAACTCGTCGGTCACCTCGACCGTCCGGTCCCCCTCGGCGACCCAGCGCACCACCAGCTCCTCCAGAGCCTGCGGCTGCTCGAACGCCAGCACCTTCTCCCGGTACAGCTCCAGCAGCGCCAGGAACCGCGCCACCACCACCAGCCCGCTGTCCGCGTCCGCCACCAGCCGCCCGAACGTCGCCTCCCCCAGCGCGCTCAGCCGCTCCACCAGCACCGACGCCTGCTCGCGCACGCTCACCGGCGGCATGTGGATGTGGTCCACGTACACCGCCGGCTTCGGCTTCGGCACGAACGCCTTCGCCGCCAGCTGCGCGAACCGCTCCGGCCCGATCGACAGCACCACCTCGGGCAGCAACTGCGCGTGGTGCGGCTCCAGCCCGACCGTCCGCGGCCGCCGCAACGCCTCCGCGGCCCACCGCTCGGCGAACACCCCGGCCGCTTCCTTGTACGCCCGGTACTGCAACAGCCGCGCGAACAGCAGGTCCCGCGCCTCCAGCAGCGCGAGATCCTCCTCGTCCTCGACCTCCGCCACCGGAAGCAGCCGCGCCGCCTTCAGATCCAGCAGCGTCGCCGCCACCACCAGGAACTCCGTCGCCGCGTCCAGGTCCCACTCCGGCCCCATCGCCCGGATGTGCGCCACGAACTCGTCCGTGACCTTCGACAACGCCACCTCGGTGACGTCCATCCGGTGCTTGGCGATCAGCCCGAGCAGCAGATCGAACGGCCCCTCGAAGTTCTCCAACCGGACCTGGAACATAACGTCCCATTCTGGCAGAACGGACAGCGATCACCGGGGCGCGAGGGACTGCGCGAGCCGGAAGGCGCACGTCGGCAAGATCGCGGCTCAGGCAATGACCTGCACGTGGACGCGCCCCGGCGTCAGCGCCCCCGAAGTCGCCGAACGAGGATCGACGCCTCGCCCCGCTGCTCCAGATCCGCCAGAACGACGGAGATCGCCTCGCGCACCACCCGCCCGCGGTCCACCGCCAACCCGTGCTCCCCGCGCAGCACCAGCCGCGCGTGCTCCAGGTCCATCAGCTCCTCGGCGGACACGTACACGGTGATCTTCTCGTCGTGCCGTTCCCGCCCGGACGGCCGCCGGGCCCGTCCGCGCCCGCGCACTGTCGTGGTGGTGGCCGCCGCCCGTCGCGCCGCCTCTGCGGGGTCCTCCGCGCGCCCCGCAGGGGCAGCCTGGGGCTCCGGCCGGGCCGCCGGGACGTCCGCCGTGCGGCCCGCCCCGGCCCCGCCCTCGTTCGCCTTCGGGGGCTCCCCCGAGGGCCCGCCGCCGGAACCGCTTCCGTTCCCGTTCCGTGCGAGCGAGGGCGACAGGGCCATTCCGCCGGTCGCCCGGAACAGTTCGTCGGCCCCCGGGAGGCTCACTCGACGGGGCGGCACCGGTCGAGCACCTCCCTGGCGAGCTGACGGTAGGCGGCCGCGCCGACCGAGTTGGTGGCGTAGGTGGTGATCGGCTCGCCGGCCACGGTGGTCTCCGGGAACCTGACGGTCCGTCCGATGACGGTGTGGAAGACGTGCTCGCCGAACGCCTCGACGACCCGGGCCAGCACCTCGCGCGAGTGCACGGTGCGGGAGTCGTACATGGTGGCGAGGATGCCGTCCAGGCGCAGTTCGGGGTTGAGCCGCTCGCAGACCTTCTCGATGGTCTCGGTGAGCAGCGCGACGCCGCGCAGCGCGAAGAACTCGCACTCCAGCGGCACGATGACGCTGTGAGCGGCCGTCAGGGCATTGACCGTCAGCAGGCCCAGCGAGGGCTGGCAGTCGATGATGACGTAGTCGTAGTCGGGCAGCAGCGGCTTGAGCGCGCGGGCCAGCGCCGACTCGCGGGCGACCTCGCTGACCAGCTGCACCTCGGCGGCGGACAGGTCGATGTTGGACGGCAGGAGGTCCATGCCGGGGATGGCGGTCTTCAGCAGGACCTCATCGGCCGTCAGCCCCCGCTCCATGAGCAGGTTGTAGACCGTGACGTCGAGTTCCATCGGGTTGACGCCGAGGCCGACGGAGAGCGCGCCCTGCGGGTCGAAGTCCACCAGCAGGACCCGGCGGCCGTACTCGGCGAGTGCGGCGCCCAGGTTGATGGTGGAGGTGGTCTTGCCGACTCCGCCCTTCTGGTTGCACATCGCGATGATCTGCGCGGGGCCGTGCTCGGCGATCGGCGCGGGGATCGGGAAGTACGGCAGCGGACGGCCGGTCGGTCCGACCCGCTCGCGGCGCTGGCGGGCCGCGTCGGGGGCCAGCGTGGCGGCGTACTCGGGGTCCGGCTCGTACTCGGCGTCGGGGTCGTCGTACGGCCCGTAGCCGAGCTCGCTGTAGGCCAGCCCGTACGCCGCGAAGTCGGCGTCGTAGTCGGTGGCGGCCGTCGCCGCGCTCTGGCGGGCCTCGAAGGTGCGGACCGCGACCGAGCCGACCTCCTGCGCACCCACCGTGGCGTGCCGGGCTTCCTCGTTCGGCTGCCCGGCGGAGAGCTCCGCCAGTCCTGGCTGACCACCCCCGGGAGCAAATGTCGACTCATTCACAAGTCGTCTTACCTCCTTGGACATCCAGGACTCTATGTCGATTCGTCAGCGTGGCAGCATGCCAACGGTTTGCGACTCTAGGCCGTTTCGGGCATTCGCAGCAACACAATCCACGGTAGTGGGCCGGTTGTGTCGGCCACTCACCCACCCCGTGTCAAGAGACGACCCTAACGTTTCCGCGCAGGCGACGGGTCATGAGGGGGCGTCAGGTGTCCTTGTCGACAGAGCGGGTGACAAACCGCACCGGAATTGACCGCCCGTGGACACCTCCGGACACCTGACCGACGCCCCCGACCCCGTTTCGGGCATGCCGAAGCCCCCGGACCGAAAGCGAAGGACGGCCGGGGGCGACAGCGGGTGCGGGGCGTCAGGCGAGGACGCTCTCCAGCGAGACCGACTCCAGGCCGAAGGCCTCGGCGACGGCCGGGAAGGTGATCTGACCCTCGTGGACGTTCAGGCCCTTGGCCAGGGCGGCGTCGCGGCGCAGCGCCTCCTTCCAGCCACGGTTCGCCAGCTCCACCACGTACGGCAGGGTGGCGTTGGTGAGGGCGTAGGTGGAGGTGTTCGGGACGGCGCCCGGCATGTTCGCCACGCAGTAGAACACCGAGTTGTGGACCTGGAAGGTCGGCTCGGCGTGCGTGGTGGCGTGCGAGTCCTCGAAGCAGCCGCCCTGGTCGATGGCGATGTCGACGAGCACGGAGCCCGGCTTCATGCGGGAGACCAGCTCGTTGGTGACGAGCTTCGGGGCCTTGGCGCCCGGGATCAGCACGGCGCCGATGACCAGGTCGGCCTCGACGACGGCCTTCTCCAGCTCGAAGGAGTTGGAGACGATGGCCTTGATCTTGTTGCCGAAGATCTTGTCGGCCTCGCGCAGCTTGTTGATGTCGCGGTCCAGCAGGGTCACGTCGTAGCCCATGCCGATGGCGATGGTGGCCGCGTGCCAGCCGGAGACGCCACCGCCGATGACGACGGCCTTCGCCGAGTGGGTGCCGGGCACGCCGCCGGGCAGGGTGCCGCGGCCGCCGGCCGGACGCATCAGGTGGTACGAGCCGACCTGCGGGGCCAGCCGGCCCGCGACCTCGGACATCGGGGCGAGCAGCGGCAGGGCGCCGTTCGGCAGCTGCACGGTCTCGTAGGCGATCGCGGTGGTGCCGGACGCGACCAGCGCGTCGGTGCCCGGGCGGTCGGCCGCCAGGTGCAGGTAGGTGAAGAGGGTCTGGCCCTTGCGCAGTCGGTGGTACTCCGACGCGATGGGCTCCTTCACCTTGAGGATCATGTCGGCCGCGGCCCACACCTCGTCGGCGGTGGGGAGGATGGTCGCACCGGCGGCCACGTACTCCTCGTTGGGGATCGAGGAGCCGACACCGGCGTTGTCCTCGATGACGACCTCGTGTCCGTTGCGGACCAGCTCATGCACACCGGCAGGCGTGATGGCCACGCGGTACTCGTGGTTCTTGACCTCGCGGGGGATGCCGACCTTCACGGCTAACACGTCCTCTTGCCATGGGGGATTCCTACCGGGGGAAGACCGGCGGGAGACGCACACGAAGGGCACAACGGGGGCTACCGGTGCATAGATCTATGCGCGACTGAGTTTGATTGTAATGAAGCCCAGTCGGCGTGTCAGCCTTCCAAAGCGAACAAATCAGCTCGACTCATTGGCAGGTTCGTAGGCTTGCACGCGTTCTGAGGCCATTTTTCGGGGTAAACACCCCACTCACGACACTACTCCGAAAGTGGACGAAGTCCCTCCTGGCCGAGGTGCTGACGCAGCCGCGCGGCCAGCGCCGCAACCTGCCGCTCGCCCTCCGCCTCGCCGAGCCGGCGCAGCACCGCCGCCGCCGACCGGTACTCGCGCAGCGCCTCCTCGAAACGCCGCAGCGCGATGTGCGCCTCCGCCAGCCGCACCAGCAGCCGGGCCTCGGTGACCTGGTCGCCGACCGCCTGCCGCAGCGCCAGCGCCCGCCCGTACGCGTCGGCGGCCCGCAGCGGATCGCCCAGCGCCCGGTGGCAGTGGCCCACCGCCTCCAGCGCCCGCGCGCAGCCGGCCTCGTCGCCCGCGCCCCGGGACAGCTCCACGGCCCGCCGGTAGCGTTCGGCGGCCTGCTCCCAGCGGTCCGCGTCCGCCTGGAGATCGCCGAGGTTGAGCAGCGCGGCGGCGGCCCGGCGCGGGGAGCCCTGCCGCTCGGCGACCTTCAGCACCGACTCGTGCAGGGCGTGCAGGTCCGCCGGCGCGGCCTCCCCGGTCAACGGCAGCGCCCGCAGCAGCGCCGCCACCAGGCGTCCCGCGGTGCCGTCCAGGTCGCCCTGGCCCACCGCGTCCGCGACGGCGGCCAGCAGCTGTTCGCGCTCCCCCAGCAGCCACTGCCCGGCGTGCGCGGCCGAGCGCAACCGCAGCGGCCCCGGCAGCGGATCGGGGTTCGGACCGGCCGCCGGGTCCAGCAGCAGCCGCGCCGAATCGACCAGCCGCACCAGCCGCTCCAGCAGCCGCGCCCGGGCCAGCTCCAGCTCGGACGGCCGGTCGACCTCGGTACGCAGCTCCAGCAGCCGCCCGTACAGCCGCCCCGGCACCCGGTAACGCTCGGTGCCGTCCGCCGCCGGCGGCTCCCGCTCCAGCAACTCCAGCTCGGCCAGCGCCGCCAGCCCCGCCCCGGCCTCCGGCGCCGGACAGCCCACCAGCGCCGACGCCGTCCGCAGGTCCACCTGCTGCCCGGGGGCCAGCGTGCACAGCCGCAACAGCCGCGCCCGGGCCGCCGGCAGCCGCCGGTACGCGGGCTCGAACGCCCCCCGCAACGGGTCGCCCTCCACCACCGGCACGGTGTCCGCCTGCTCCGCCGCCTCCTCGCGGGAGCGCTCCCGCGACTGCTCCGGCGGACGCCGCAACCTCTCCGCGGCCTCCGTGACGGGCAGTCGGGGCTCGCCGCGCAGCCAGCCCGCGGCCAGCCGCAGCGCGGCCGGACGGTTCGCGCACGCCTCGGCGAGCTCGGCCGCACCCACCGGGTCGCAGGAGATCCGGGTGCCGCCGACCAGCTCCGACAGCAGATCCACCGAGACCCGGTGCTCCAGGCCGCCCAGGATCACCGGGTCGATGCCGTCGATGCCCGTCAGCGGCCCCGAGGTGGTCGCCAGCAGCACCGAACCGGTCTTCTCCGCCAGCAGCGGCCACACCTGCCCGGTGTCCCGCACGTCGTCCAGCAGCAGCAGCGCCCGCCGCGACCCCAGCGCGTCCCGCAGCGCCTCGCACGCCGGGTCCTCCTCGGCCGCACCCGGCAGCAACGCCAGACCGGGCTGCTCGCCCAACTGGTCCAGCAGCATCCGGGCGGCCCGCCCCGACCCCACCCGCGTCCCGTCCGGCGCCGACATCCGCGCGTACAGCAGCCCGTCCGGGTAGTCCCCGGCGACGCTCCGCGCCCACCGCACCGCCAACGCGGTGCGGCCCGAACCCGGCCGCCCCGCCAACACCAGCAACCGCCCCCGCCCCGCCGACGGCCGCCCCGCCGCCACCGTCAACGCCGCCAGCTCCGCCGCCCGCCCCCCGAACGGCCGAGCGCCTCCCGGCAACGCGTCGAAGACCCCGGCCGCCTCGGCCACCGCCGCCGCATCCCTCGCCACCCGCGCCACTCCCGACCCGTCGCCCAGCGCCCCGGACCCGCACACCGGGCCCTGTCCGCGAAGCGTAGTTCGACCACCCCTCCCCACCCACCCACCCCAGTCCCCACCCACCCCCACACCACCCACCCGGAGCAGGCCAGAGCGACACCCCCCACGCAGCGCACAGCCAGAACCGACCAGAAACACCACCCCCGCCCCGCACGACTCCCCGCACGGAGCGCACCCTCAAGACGACCGGGCCGCCCAAAGCGCGCCCGTCGGCCGAAGCCCGCCGACACCGCCGCGGACCAGCCCGCGCGACATCACCACCACCCCACCCGCGCGAAGCGCGTCCCCAACACCCCCACCACCCCGCGCGGAGCGCACCCCCAACACCCCCACCACCCCGCGCGGAGCGCACCCCCAACACCCCCACCACCCCGCGCGGAGCGCACCCCCAACACCCCCACCACCCCGCGCGAAGCGCACCCCCAACACCCCCACCACCCCGCGCGAAGCGCACCCCCAACACCCCCACCACCCCGCGCGAAGCGCGTCCC
>NZ_JBHWID010000019.1:93916-119835 GCF_042732175.1 Kitasatospora sp. NPDC059795 | reverse complement strand
AGGATCCCAGGCCCTTCACATGGACCAAGTCCGCCGAAGAGATCCTGGGATCCCTCGCCCGTTTCTGCCAACGGATCTCAGGCGCAGGACACTAGCAGGCCGGCGCCAGGTCGTCCTTCTGCACCACCGAGAACACCCGGCCGCGGGCCCGCACCGGGTGCAGGTCGAAGCGCAGGCGCAGGCCGCTGATCCGGCCGAGGACCAGGGCGACCACGCCGGCGGCCGCGGCCGAGACCAGTCCGCAGGCGAGCAGGCCGAGGCGGGGGCCGTACTGGGCGGTGATCCAACCGACCAGCGGGGCGCCGATGGGGGTGCCGCCGGTGAAGACCAGGACGAGCAGACCCATGACGCGGCCGCGCATTTCGGGGTCGGTGCCCAGCTGGAGCGCCGAGTTGACCGAGGTGTTGAAGGTCAGGCCGAAGACGCCGATCAGGGTGAGCAGCAGCGCGAACGTCCAGTAGCCGGGCGCGAACGCGGCCATGATCTCCAGCGCGCCGAACGCCAGCGCCGCGAAGACCAGGCGGCGCAGCCGGGGCGCGCCGCGCCGGGCGGCGAGCAGTGCGCCGGTGAGCGAGCCGACCGCCATCGCGGTGTTGAGCAGGCCGTACGCGCCGGCGCCGACGTGGAAGGTGTCGTGCGCGAAGCCGGCGAGCAGGGTCGGGAAGTTGAACCCGAAGGTGCCGATGAAGCCGGCCAGCACCATCGGCCAGAGCAGTTCGGGGCGTTCCCGGACGTAGCGCAGGCCTTCGCGGAGCTGTCCGCGTTCGCGGGCGATCCGCTCGACGGGGCGCAGTTCGCTGCTGCGCATGGCGAGCAGGCCGCCGATGACCGCGACGAAGGACAGCGCGTTGAGGGCGAACGCCCAGCCGCTGCCGACCGCGGCGATCAGCGCGCCGGCCACGGCGGGGCCGACCAGTCGGGCGGTCTGGAAGTTGGCGGCGTTCAGGCTCACCGCGTTGGCGAGGTCCTTGGCCGGGACCATTTCGCTGACGAAGGCCTGCCGGGTCGGGTTGTCGACCACGGTGACCAGGCCGAGCAGCAGCGCGAACAGGTAGACCGCGACGGGTGTGGCGGTGCCGGTGATGGTGAGTACGGCGAGGCCGACGGCGAGCAGGCCCATCGCGCCCTGGGTGGCGATCAGCAGCCGGCGCTTGGGCAGCCGGTCGGCGAGGACGCCGCCCCACAGGCCGAACAGCAGCATGGGCAGGAACTGCATGGCGGTGGTGATGCCGACCGCGAAGGGGCTGCCGGTGAGGCTGAGGACCAGCCAGTCCTGGGCGATGCGCTGCATCCAGGTGCCGGTGTTGGAGACGACCTGGCCGGCGAAGTAGTACCGGTAGTTGCGGATGCGCAGGGACGAGAACATCCCTCCCGGGCGGGTGAACCGGCCCGGCTGAGCGGCGGGGATCTCCGCCGCGGTGCGTTCCTCGGGGTCGTCGTCGCCGCTGCCCGGCAGGCCCGTGGGGGCAGGTGCCTGGCTCTGTGCGGCGGGTGCGCCGGTGGGCGCGGGTGCGGCGGGGGCCGTTTCGTCGGTGAACGGTTCGTCGGTGCGCTGCCCGGCGGGGCGGGCGGTGATGCGTCGGGGGTCGGTGCGGAGGTCGGTGCGGATGGTCGCGGTGCGGATCGCGGCGGCGCGGGCGGCCGGCGGTGTCACAAGTTTCTCCCCTCGACGCGCCGCGACCGTGTGGACGGTCGCGGCGCGGTGTGTGGCGCTGGTCGATGCTGCGGTGATGCGGTTCTCCTTCGTTCGCCGTGAGACGGTCCGGGTGCGGTTTACAGGTGGGCCGGTTACAGGTGGGCCAGCTTGTAGAGCGCGGGCGCGGCTGCCTTCAGCCGTTCCCACTCGTCCTCGTCGAGGCCCTCTGCGAGTTCCGCCAGCCAGGCGTTGCGCCGGCGGCGGGACTCGTTGAGGATCTGCTCGGCCTGTTCGGTGCTGCTGACCACCACCTGTCGGCGGTCCTCCGGGTGCGGCTCGCGCCGCACCAGGCCCTTCTCCTCCAGCATCGCGATGATCCTGGTCATGGAGGGCGGCTGGACGTGCTCCTTGCGCGCCAGCTCACCGGGCGTCGCCTTCCCACAGCGGGCAAGCGTGCCGAGCACCCCCATCTCGGTGGGGCTCAGCGACTCCTCGACCCGCTGGTGTCGCAACCGCCGGGCCAAACGCATCGCGGACGACCTCAGCTGGCTTACCGCCACCAGGTCGTCCTCGGACATCTCGGGCATGTCCTTAGCCTACGTCATTACCAAGGCTAAGGAAAATTGATTTCGATCACGCCCGAGCGCGGCCCCGTCCGAGCGCCGTCCCGCCCGAGCGCCGCCCCGTCCCGTCCCGACCGGAAGTCAGTCCGCGCTGAGGTGGAAGGCCAGTCGGCCGAAGCGGAGGCGGTCGCCGGGGCGGACGGCGGTGCCGCCGGCGACCCGGCGGTCGTTGACGAAGGTGCCGTTGCTGGAGCCGAGGTCGTAGAGGACCCAGGTGTCGCCCTCGAAGCGCAGTTCGGCGTGGCGGCGGGAGACGGTCGCGTCGCCGAGGCGCAGGCCTGCGCCGGTCATCCGGCCGATCAACAGGCGGCCGACGCCGGGGTCGGGCAGCCGCAGGCGGGTGAGCTGTTCGGCGTGCCAGGTCTGCCGCAGGCGGACGTTCAGCGCGGAGACCTTGGCGACGGTGCGCAGCAGCAGCCGGGAGACCGGGCCGTAGGTGCGCAGGTCGCCGATCACCTCGGCGAGTTCGGCGCGGCTGCGGGCGGTGAGCACCAGTTCCATCCGGCGGACGAAGGTGTCGTGGGAGAGCCGGCCGCTGCCGACGCCGTCCCGCAGCACTTCCAGCGCGCTGTCCCGCTCGCCCTGTGAGGGGCGGGCCAGTTCGGTGCCGAACTCCTGTGCGCTCATGGCGCGATTGTCGGCCTGCCGGGGCGCGACTGTCCAGCGTACGGCGCACGGCCGGTCGGCGCAGTCCCCAACTGCGCCTCCACCGGCCTCTTTTCGGCGAATCACCCGTCAATTCGCCTGCCCGGCAAGGCCGTCCTGGCAGGATCCGGCTCGGCACGATCCACCCGTACGAGGGAGCACCGCCATGCCCGTGATAGCCGTGACCGGGCACCTGGACCTCACCCCGGCCACCGCCCGCGCGGTGCGCGCCGCCCTCGACGACCTCCTCACGCCGTACCCGGCAGGCGAGTTGACGGGCGTGTCCTGTCTCGCCCCGGGCGCGGACACGCTGTTCGCGGACGCCGTGCTGGCCCGCGGCGCCCGCCTGATCGCCGTACTGCCCGGCCCCGGCCACCCGGGCCCGCAGGCCGACGCCGACTTCTCCCGGCTGCGGGCCGCCGCCCACCGGACGGTGGTGCTGCCGGCCGCCGTCCTGGACGACGCCGCCTACGTCGCCGCCAACAACGAACTGCTCGCGCTGGCCGACGAGTTGGTCGCGGTCTGGGACGGCGGGCCGGGCAACGGCCCGGGCGGGACGGCCGACCTGGTCGCCGTCGCCCGGGCCGCCGGGGTGCCGGTGCGCGTGGTGTGGCCGCCCGGCGCGGGGCGCACCGGGCGCTGAACCGGGCCGACGACCCGCCGGGCGGAACCTACGGCTCCAGGCGGTTCGGGCCGCGGAACAGGAAGACCGCGTCCCGGATCGAGGGCAGCCCGAGGGCCAGCATCAGCACCCGGCCGAGGCCCAGCCCGAAGCCGCCGTGCGGGGGCATCCCGTAGCGGAAGCAGTCCAGGTAGCGGCCGAGCGGGCCCTCGGGGCTCGCGTCCATGCCCTTCTCCCGGGCCTGTGCGACGAGCCGGTCGTGCCGGTGCTCGCGCTGCGCGCCGGTGGTGATCTCCACGCCCTTCCACAGCAGGTCGAAGGAGTCGGTGACGGTCGGGTCGTCGGCGGGCCGCAGGTGGTAGAACGGCCGCACCGAGGCCGGGAAGCGGGTGACGAACACGAACTCGTGCCCGTGTTCCTCGGCGACCAGCGCGCCGAGCATCCGCTCGCCCTCCGGGTCGAGGTCCTCCCGCACGCCTTCGGCGTCCCAGCCGGCCGCCCGCAGCTTCGCCGTGGCCTCGGCCATGGTCAGCCGGGGGAAGGGGAGTTCGGGCACCACCACGGGGGTGCCCCGGTGCTGCGCGATCTGTTCGCCGTGGCGTTCGGCGACCTGCTCCAGCACCCGGCGCAGCATCCGCTCCTCGAAGGACATCACGTCCTCGACGGAGTCGATCCACGCCAACTCGGCGTCCACGCCGGTGAATTCGGTGGCGTGCCGGGAGGTGAAGGAGGGTTCGGCGCGGAACACCGGGCCGATCTCGAAGACCCGGTCGATGCCGGCGGCGATCGCCATCTGCTTGTAGAACTGCGGCGATTGGGCCAGGTACGCCGTCCGGTCGAAGTAGTCGACCTTGAACACCTCGGCGCCCGACTCGGAGGGCGTGCCCATCAGCTTCGGCGTGTGCAGTTCGGTGCAGCCCTCCTCGGCCGCGACCTCGCGCATCGCCCGCTCGACGGTGGTCTGCACCTCGAACACCAGTCGCCGTTCGGGGCGGCGCAGGTCCAGGTGGCGCCAGTTCAGCCGCTGCTCCGGCCCGGTCCCGGCGTCGATCGGCAGGCCCGGCTCGGCGGCCGACACCACCTCGACGCGCTCCGGCACGATCTCCAGCCCGCCGAGCTTCACCACCGGGTTGGCGACCACCTTGCCGGTGATCTCCACCGCCGATTCCGGCGTCAGCCCCTGGATCAGCGCGTCCAGCCGGTCGCCGTCACCCCCGCGCCGGTGGGTCACCTGCACCATGCCGGTGTGGTCCCGTACCACCACGAACTGCATCCTGCTCTGCAGCCGCAGCGTGTTCACCCACCCCTTGACCGTCACTGTCGCGTCCACCGAGGACGCCAGTTCACCGACGAGGGTACGCACCATGTTCAGCAACTCCCTGGGTTGCGGACGCGTTGTTCGCGCCACAAGAAGAGCGGTAAACAGCCGCCCGAGGACGCGCCCACGCTATCCACCCACCCGCTCCCGCCACCTCCGGTTTTCGCCGCCGCGACACCTGCCCGGGCCCCCCGTCCGACCGTAGGATGGCCCGACTCGGCCGGAAACAGGGGGAGTTGAAGGCCGACGATGACGCGCGCGCAGCTGGGGAGGTCGTCCGATGGGCGAGGATGCGTGGGACCGGCCGACGGTGCGGCCGCAGACCCTGGAGGGGCTGATCGACCTGGTCGAGTCGCGGATCGAGGTGGCGACCGTGCCCCGTCCGCAGACGCCCGTCCGGCAGCTGGTGGTGTACGACCCGTTCGACCGGCCGATCGCCCGGGGCGACCTGGTGGTCGCCGCCGGCCTCGACTCGCACGGCATCGAGGCCGAGAAGCTGCTGCGCGCCGCCGGAAAGGCCGAGGCGGCGGGCGTGGTGCTGCGGGAGGCCCGCGAGCCCGGCCGCAAGCAGGAGCTGCGGTCGCTCGCCGAACAGGCCGGGACGGCGCTGCTGTTCCGCGCCGCGTGGATGAACTGGCCGCGGCTGATCGGCGCCCTGGGGGCCGCCGTCGCGATCGGCCCCGTCCCGGACGACGCCAACGTGCCGCTCGGCGACCTGGGCGGGCTGGCCCGCCTGATCGCCGTCCAGGTGCAGGGCGCGGTGACCATCGAGGACCCGGACTCCCGCGTCCTCGCGCACTACGCGGAGAGCGCCGCCCTCGACCCGATCCGGATCCTCACCATCTCCACCGGCCAGGTCCCCGAGGAACGGCGCCGGGCGATGACCGAGGACGGCTTCTTCAAGGAACTCTGGTCCACCGAACAGGTGTTGCACCGCCGCGCCGCCGGTGACATCCCCGAACGGATGGCGGTGGCGGTCCAGGCCGGCGGCGAACGCCTCGGCTCGATCTGGGTCGCCGCGCTGAACGGACACACCCTCCAGGACAGCGCCGTCGAGGCCCTGCGGATCGCCGCCCGGCTGGCCGCCGGCCACCTGCTGCACCACCACTCCCGCCACCACGGCCGCAGCGAACTGCTCACCGAGGCCACCCGCGCGGTACTGGACGGCCGCGGCTCCGGCGCCCTGCTCGCCCGCCACAGCGGCCTGCCCGCCGACACCCGCTGCGCCGTCCTCGCCGTCGGCGTCGCCGGTCCCCTCGACGACGACCTGCGGGTCCGGCTGGCCCGGCACGCCGGCTGGCACCCGGCCGGCCCCGGGCGCAGCTCCCTGCTGCTCCCGTCCGACCGCGGCGTGCTGATCCTGCTGGCCGGGCTCGCCGCCGACCTGCCCAGCGCCGAGCTCCAGGTCGCCGACTACGGCCGACGGCTGGCCGCCGACCTGTCCGCCCGGCTGAAGGTCCGCGCGCTGGCCGGCCTCGGCCCGGTGCAGGGCCGCCTCGACCACGCCTCCCGCTCTCGCGAATCCGCCGAACTCGCGCTCAGCGGACTGCTGTTCGGCCGCGCCGAGCTCGGCTGCGCCACCGTCGACCAGGTCGCCGACGCGGTGGCCCTGCGGCACGTCCTGGAGACCCTGCGGGACCTGCCGCTGCCGGTCCGGACCTCGGTGTCCCGGCTGGTCGCGCACGCCGAGCAGGGCGGCGACCGCAGCCTGCTGAACGCCCTGCGCGCCTACCTCGACCACTCCGGCGAACTCGGCCGCGCCGCCGACTCGTTGGGCGTGCCCCGCACCACCTTCGCCAACCGGTTCCAGAAGAAGGTCCTGGAGATCTCCCGCCTGAACGTCGGCAACCCCGACGCCCGCCTGCTCGCCCACCTCCAGCTGCGGCTCCTCGACCACGACGGCCCGGCCGCGTCCTGACACCGCCCCGGGCCCCGGAACCGGTGTCCGGGCACGCTTCTCGGGCCGGTCCCCCGTCGTCCGGCCGCTCGGACCCGCCCGGACCGCCCCGCGCCGCCGCCCCGCGCCGCACCCACCCGAACGGCCGCGCCGCGCGGTGCGCGCGCCCCGCCGGGCCCGCCGAAACCCGGCGCGGCGGGCACAGACACGGCACCGCCCCGGACCGCACGCTGGAACCACGGCCCGGAACCGCCTCGGGCCCGGTCCCCTTCCTGCCGACACCGCGCGGAGCGTGCCCCATGACCGACCACCAGCCCCTGATCGGCGCCGAACGCCGCGAACTCCTCCTCCGCGCCGCCGTCCGGGACGGCCTGCTCGACCCGGAGGACACCCCGCTCGCCGCCTTCCTCGACCTGGACGCCGTCACCGAGACCGTCGCCGCCCTGCACGCCGCGTTCCCCGCCCGCCTCGACGTCCTGCACGCCTTCGCCGCCAAGGCCAACCCGCTCGGGCCGGTGCTGCGGCGACTGCGCGGCCTCGGCATGGGCTGCGAGGTCGCCAGCCCCGGCGAGTTCGCGCAGGCCCTCGCCGCCGGCTTCGCCCCCGACCGGATCGTGCTCGACTCCCCCGCCAAGACCCGCCGCGAACTCGCCCTCGCCCTCGACCTCGGCGTCGCCGTCAACATCGACAACTGGCAGGAACTCGCCCGCGTCGACGACCTGCTGGCCAACCGCCCCACCACCTCCCGGATCGGCGTCCGGGTCAACCCGCAGGTCGGCGGCGGCAGCATCGCGGCGATGAGCACCGCCACCGCCACCTCCAAGTTCGGCATCCCGCTCGCCGACCCCGGCAACGCCGAGCGCCTGATCGACGCCTTCCGCGCCCGCCCCTGGCTGACCTGGCTGCACTGCCACATCGGCTCGCAGGGCATCGACCTGTCCCGGATGGCGGCCGGCGTCGGCGCGACCGTCGACTTCGCCGAACGCATCAACCACGAGCTCGGCCGCCGCCGGATCACCGGCATCGACCTCGGCGGCGGCCTGCCCGTCAACTTCGCCGACGACCGCGTCGCGCCCGGCTTCGACGCCTACGTCAACGAGCTCCGCCGGCACGCCCCCGCGCTCTTCGACGGCAACTACCGGTTGGTCACCGAGTTCGGCCGCTCGATCCTCGCCAAGGCCGGCTTCACCGCCAGCTACATCGAGTACACCAAGCAGGCCGGCGGCCGCGCCATCGCCGTCGGCCACGCCGGCGCCCAGGTCGCCACCCGCACCGTCTTCATGCCCGACAGCTGGCCGCTGCGGATCAGCACCCACCACCCGTCCGGCGCGGCCAAGCACGGCGCCCCCGTCCCCCAGGACATCGCCGGCCCCTGCTGCTTCGCCGGCGACCTGGTCGCCCGCAACCGCCCGCTCCCGCTCCTCGACCCCGGCGACCTGGTCTGCCTCCTCGACACCGGCGCCTACTACTCCTCCCACCACTTCAGCTACAACTCCCTCCCCGAACCCCCCGTCCACGGCGCCACCACCGACCCCACCGGCACCGTCCACTTCGAACCCCTCCGCCCCGCCCAGCCCCTCGACGCCCTCCTCGACCACACCACCTGACCCCCACCGGCCAAACGAACGGCCCTCCCCCGCGCAAGCGGAGGAGGGCCGTCGGACGACCTGGGGTCAGAGCAGGCCGAGGGCCGGCATCAGGTAGTAGAAGGCGAAGACCGCGGCGACGCCGTACATCGGGATCGGGACGGTGCGGGCGCGGCCGGCGACCACGCGGAGGAGGCAGAAGGCGATGAAGCCGAAGCCGATGCCGTTGGTGATGGAGTAGGTGAACGGCATCATCGCGATGGTCAGGAAGGCCGGCATCGCGATGGTGTAGTCGGTCCAGTCGATCTCCTTGATGGAGTTCGCCAGGATCAGGAAACCGACGGTGACCAGGGCCGGGGTGGCGGCCTGGGCGGGGACCATGGTCGCCAGCGGGGTGAGGAAGAGCGCGACCATGAAGAGCGCGCCGGTGACGACCGAGGCGAAGCCGGTGCGGGCGCCCTCGCCGACGCCGGCGGTGGACTCGACGAAGCAGGTGTTCGCCGAGGAGGAGGTCGCGCCGCCGGCCGCGGTGGCGATGCCGTCGATCATCAGGACCTTGTTGATGCCGGGCAGGTCGCCCTTCTCGTCGAGCAGGTGGGCCTCGTCGGCGACGCCGAGGATGGTGCCCATCGCGTCGAAGAAGCAGCTCATCAGCACGGTGAAGACGAACAGGATGCCGGTCAGCACGCCGACCTTGGAGAAGCCGCCGAACAGGCTGACCTGGCCGACCAGGCCGAAGTCGGGGCTGGCGACCGGGTTGCCGGGCCACGCCGGGACGGTGAGGCCCCAGTTCTCGGGGGCCAGGTTCGCGAAGTTCTGGATGATCACCGCGGCGGCGGTCATCACGGCGATCGAGATCAGGATCGCGCCGGGCACCTTGCGGACGACCAGCGCCATGGTGAGCAGCAGGCCGACGATGAAGATCAGGACCGGCCAGCCGTGCAGGTGCCCGCCGACGCCGAGCTGCAGCGGGACGGTGGTGTGGGCGGCGTCCGGGATGCGGGTGACGAAGCCGGAGTCGACCAGGCCGACCAGCGCGATGAACAGGCCGATACCGATGGCGATGGCCTTGCGCAGCCCGAGCGGGACGGCGTTCATGACGCGCTCGCGCAGGCCGGTGGCGACCAGCAGCATGATCGCGAAACCGGCGAGCACCACCATGCCCATGGCGTCCGGCCAGGTCATCTTGGGGGCGAGCTGGAGCGCCACGATGGTGTTGACGCCCAGGCCGGCCGCGAGGCCGATCGGGACGTTGCCGATGACGCCCATCAGCAGGGTGGTCAGACCGGCGGTGAGCGCGGTGGCGGTGACCAGCTGGGCGCTGCTGAGGTGGGCGCCGTTCATGTCCGTCGCCGACGCAAGAATGATCGGATTCAACACCAGGATGTAAGCCATGGTGAAGAACGTGGCGACGCCACCGCGGATCTCGCGGGGCAGCGTGGACCCGCGCTCGGAGATCCGGAAGAAACGGTCCAGCGCGCCGGCCGGGGGCTGCGGCGAGTGCTGGGGGGGCTCGGGCGACGCGGTGGCCGGCTGGGCCTGCGGAGACATTCGGGCGTCCTCGATCGGGTGAGGCAAGGGTGGGGGGAGTTTCAGTATGGCGATCCCCGTCGTGGACGCGCCATCTTCGCGCGTAGAGCGAGGCCCTTACGATCAAACATCGGTCGAATACGAAAGAGCGGCCGCCACTCCCGGCTCCCCGGACCCGCCCCGTACCCTTGGCGCATGCCCAAGACCGCCCTGCGCTCCGCTCCCCCGCCGCTCGAAGCCAACGACGTCGCGATCGTCGGCGCCGGCACGGTGCTGTGGTTCGTCGGCTTCGTGGTGCTGCTGCCGTTCCAGGGCTGGCTGTCCGACCACGACCACGGCAGCTGGCCGTGGGTCTGCCTGTCCGGCGGACTGCTCGGCCTGATCGGCCTCAAGTACTGCCGGGCCCGCCGGGACGCGATCCGCCGCGCCCGTGCCGCCGAGGCCGCGGAGACCTCCGGCACCGTCCAGTAGCCGGAGTGTGACCTGCCACTCGTCCGGCACGAAACGGCCGAGGCGGGGCGCACCGCCCAAATCGCCCACCTAGAGTCGGTGCCATGACGCACCCAGCGGACGGCACCGCCCCTGCGAGCCCCGGCGCGCACCCCTCCGGCGCGGGCGGGGCGTACCAGCCCGGCCTGAGCGGCGCCGAGGTCGCGGAGCGGATCGCCCGCGGGCAGGTCAACGACGTGCCGGCGCGCTCCAGCCGGTCCGTGCGGGAGATCGTCCGGGCCAATGTGTTCACCCGGTTCAACGCGATCATCGGCGTGATGTTCGGCATCATCCTGGTGGTCGGCCCGCTCCAGGACGGCCTGTTCGGCCTGGTCATCGTCGCCAACACGGCGATCGGCATCATCCAGGAACTGCGCGCCAAGAAGACCCTGGACAGCCTGGCGCTGATCGGCGAGGCCCGCCCGCAGGTGCGCCGCGAGGGCGCGGCCGTGCAGGTCGCCACCGGCGAGATCGTGCTGGACGACACGGTGCTGCTCGGCATCGGCGACAAGGTCGTCGTGGACGGCACGGTCACCGAGGCGGACGGCCTGGAGATCGACGAGTCGCTGCTGACCGGCGAGCCGGACCCGGTGCTCAAGCACCCCGGCGACCACGTGATGTCGGGTTCCTTCGTGGTGGCCGGCGCGGGCGCGTTCACCGCGACCAAGGTCGGCAAGGAGGCGTACGCCGCCAAGCTCGCCGAGGAGGCCAGCCGGTTCACCCTGGTGAAGTCGGAGCTGCGCTCCGGCATCGACCAGATCCTGCGGATCATCACCTACCTGCTGATCCCGACCGCGCTGGGCCTGATCGTCAGCCAGCTCGCGGTGCAGCGCAACGACTGGCAGGAAGCCGTCCGGCGGATGGTCGCGGGCATCGTGCCGATGGTCCCGGAGGGCCTGGTGCTGCTCACCTCGGTGGCCTTCGCGATCGGCGTGATCCGGCTGGGCCGCAAGCAGTGCCTGGTGCAGGAGCTGCCCGCGATCGAGGGCCTGGCCCGGGTCGACACCGTCTGCCTCGACAAGACCGGCACCCTCACCGAGGGCGGCATGGACCTCGTCGACCTGCGCCCGCTGACCGCCGAGGACGGCGCGAGGGCCCGGATCGCCGAGGCGCTGGGCGCGATCGGCACCGCCGACAGCCGCCCGAACCCGAGCATGCGGGCCGTCATCGACGCGTACCCGGCGCCCGAGGAGGGCCGCTGGCGGGTGCTGGAGGCGATCCCGTTCTCCTCCGCCCGCAAGTGGAGCGGCGTGCAACTGCTGGAGCCCGGCGGCACCGAGGGCAGCTGGCTGCTCGGCGCCCCCGACGTGCTGCTGCCGCCCGGCCACCCGGCGCTCGCCGAGGTCGACGAACTCGGCGCGAAGGGCCTGCGGGTACTGCTGCTGGGCCGCAGCCCGCTGCCGCTGGACGCCCCCGACCCGGCCTCCCAGCTGGAACCGCTGGCCCTGCTGGTGCTCCAGCAGCGGCTGCGCGAGGACGCCGCCGACACCCTGCGCTACTTCCGCTCGCAGGACGTCCGGGCGAAGGTGATCTCCGGCGACAGCGCGGTCTCGGTCGGCGCGGTCGCCGCCCACCTGGGCCTGCCCGGCGCGGACACCGCCACCGACGCCCGCACCCTGCCCACCGACCCCGGGCAGCTGGCCGAGGTCGCCGACCGCACCGCGGTGTTCGGCCGCGTCACCCCGCAGCAGAAGCGCGCGCTGGTCGGCGCGCTGCAGTCGAAGGGCCACACGGTCGCGATGACCGGCGACGGCGTCAACGACGTGCTGGCGCTGAAGGACGCGGACATCGGCGTGGCCATGGGCACCGGCTCGGACGCGACCCGCGCCGTCGCCCAGATCGTGCTGCTGGACGACCGCTTCTCCACCCTGCCCTCGGTGGTCGCCGAGGGCCGCCGGGTGATCGGCAACATCGAGCGGGTGGCCGGGCTGTTCCTGGTGAAGACGGTCTACTCGGTGCTGCTGGCACTGCTGGTGGTGTTCACCCAGGTCCCGTACCCGTTCCTGCCGCGTCACTCGACGGTGCTGTCCTCGCTGACCATCGGCATCCCCGCGTTCTTCCTGGCCCTCGCGCCCAACAACGAGCGGGCCCGCACCGGCTTCGTCCGCCGGGTGCTGCGCCTGGCCGTCCCCGGCGGAATCATCTGCGGCACCGCCACCTTCGTCGCGTACGCCCTGGCCCGCGCCGACCACGAGACCGCGCTGAAGGCGGACACCTCGGTCGCCACCCTGACGCTGTTCATCTCCGCGATCTGGGTGCTGGCCATCGTCGCCCGCCCCTACAGCTGGTGGCGGATCCTGCTGATCGGCGTCATGGCGGGCGCGTTCGCCCTGGTGCTGGTGGTGCCGTTCCTGTCCGACTTCTTCCAGCTCCAACTGGTCGGCTGGCGCGACCCGTTGATCGGCGTCGCGATCGCCGGCATCGCCGGGTGCCTGCTGGAGATCACCTCACGGGTGTTCGTCGAACGGAAGGAGCAGGAGGCCGACGCGACGGCGTAGGCCTCCCGCCCCCTCGACGTCACTCGTAGTCGCGCGCCGCCAGCAACTCGTACGCCCGGTCCGGCTCGGTGAGCGCCGCCAGGATCTCGAACCGCCGGTGCCACTGCTGGACCGACCAGGCGAGGCCTGCCGCCAGCCCCTCCGGGGTGGAGGCGTGCAGCAGCCCCGGCACCGGCGGAACGTCGAACTCGTCGTTCTCGTCCGCCTCGTCGGCGTCCTCCGGGTCGTAGGGGAGCTCGGGCGCGGTGGCGGCGGTGTCCCAGCGCCAGTCCACCCGGGCGTCCTCGCCGTCGGGGCCGACGACCAGCAGTTCCTCGTGCTCCTCGTAGACGGCGGGGCAGCCGGGCAGCAGTTCGCGGACCACGGCGGGGGTGCGGTGCAGGGCGCCCTCGGAGAGCACCCGGCCGCCGGCCACCTCGCTGGCCAGCGAGACGTGCAGGCGCTCGGCCAGCGCGGGGGCGAGCGCGGGGTGGACGGGCAGCACCGGGTGGTCGTGCAGCAGCTCGACCAGGTCGGGCGCGTCGGCGACCACGGCGGCGGTGGCGTCGACGATCACCGTGCGGTCGTCCCGTCGGCCGGTGCCGTCGTCCAGCGGGGCCAGCGCCCGCACCACGTCCAGCGCCTCCACCCGCTCGGCCGGCAGGGCCGCCAACGCGCTGTAGATGCCGTGCAGTTGACGGTGCGAGACCTCGGACACCGGGTCGGTGAGCCGGTCGATCAGCTCCTCGGGCCCGTGCGGCTCGGCGAGCAGCGCGGCCAGCGTGGTGCGCACCCCGAGGGCGTGCAGGAACTCCGGGTCCAGGCTGGTCCGCGCCTCGTCGTACAGGCCGCGCAGCAGCGGGTCGGCCCCGGCCGCGCGCAGCCCGGCGGGCTCCCGGCCGTCCAGCACGGGGTGGTCGCGCAGCCACCACGCGGTGTACGGCGGCAGGTCGGTGTAGCTGCCGTCGGGCAGCAGCGTGCGGACGGGCGTCACCACGGCGTCCCGGTACGGCGGACGGGCGAGCAGCGCCAGCGCCTCCGGCCAGGCGTCGTCGGCGACCAGGTCGAGGTCACGGACGGCCAGCAGCTCGGCGGCCACCGGCGGAACGCCCAACTCCCCCGCGTCGTCGGCGTGCAGGGACTCCAGCACGTCCTCGCACCAGTCGGCGAGGCCGTCGGGGGCCTCGTCGATCAGTCCGGTGGGGGTGCCGCCGGCCGCCCGGTCGGCGGGCGCGGTCGGGTCGAGCCGCTCCAGGTCGTCGGGGTCGAGGACGACGTCCTCGGCGTGCACCAGGGTGAACGCGGTGAGCACGCCGGCCGCGGCCAGCACCTCCGGGCCCCAGCGCTCCAGCAGGTCCTCGTCCACGAACGCGGCGTCGTCCTCGCCCGCCAGGTTCGCCAACGGGCTGTCGGGGAGCAGCAGTTCACCCGCCCGGGCGAGTTCGCCCTCGTCGTCGGGCAGCGCCAGCCGGGCCAGCCACGGGTACGCGCCAGGGGCGGGCGCGGCGGCCTTCACCACCGCCAGGACGGCGTCCGCGAGGTCGACCGCGGCGTCGTAGTCGTCCTCGCCGAGCTCCAGCGAACGGGCGACCGCGGCCCGCAGTTCGGGCGTCTCCAGCAGGCCGGCGGGGGTGGCGGTGGCGGCGCCGAGCTTGGCCAGCAGCGGGTGCGCGGCCTCCGGGTGGGCCAGGCGCAGGTCGAGCAGGTCGAGGGCCTCGGCCAGCGACTCGGGGTAGCCCTCGAAGCCGGCCCAGTCGGCGGCGTCGGACGGCAGCAGGACCCGGCGCGGGCCGGTCACCGTCCGGCCGTCGGCGAGCGGGACGGGCAGCGCGCCCAGCGCCTCCGGGTCGGCGCCGGCCAGCGCCGCGTACAGGCCCCGCCACCACGCGGGTTCCCGCTCCAGGCCGCCCAGTTGGTCGACCACCTCGGCCAGCGGCACCCGGCGCACCCCGAGCGTGCGCAGCTCGGTGCGGCGTTCCAGGCCGGCCGGCAGCAGGCCGGGGAAGATCGGGGCGAGCGCCTCCACCACCGAGTGGTCCGCGCCCTCCAGCACCACCGCGTCCTGCGGTCGCAGCGCGGGCGTGCCCTCCTCGGTGCCGCGCGGGTGCGGCAGGAACGGCGTGCCGGGCAACCGGTCCAGGATCGCGGTGCGCAGCGCGTTGTCGAGCGCGCCCCCGCCGAGCGGCGACGGCACCAGGTCCAGCGAGTGCGCGTCCGCGCCGCGGGTGCGCACCAGTTCGGCGTACGCGTCGGCGGCGCGCTCGACCAGGAAGTCGGTCAGCGGGCCGGGCGCGACGTGCCGGCGCGTCGGGTCGAGCGGGAACGAGGCGATCAGCAGCGCGGGCACCCCGAGCGGCTCGTCGCTCGGCGTCGGCGCGTGCACCACGGCCGCCGTGCCGGGCCGCTGCGGCCGACCGTTGCCGTCCACCGGCACGGCCCACGTCACCGTCCACTGCGGCCGGGCCCGCTCCTCGGTGGTGCGGTCCGCGAGCAGCTCCGCGGCCGCCGTGCCGGACGCGCCGACGGTCTGCCAGGTGGTGCTGCGCCCCCCGTCGGTGACGGTGACGGTCGGCAGCTGCTCGGGCCGCGACGTCTTCGCCGCCCGGGTCAGCGTCCGCACGCCGTCGGCGGTCTCCACGACCACCTCGGCCAGGCCCGGCAGGGTCAGCAGCAGCGCGTCGTCGACCGCCGCCAGCAGCCGGGCCGTCAGGTCCTCGGCGGCACTGTCGCGCAGCGGCAGCACCACCACCGTGTCATAGCCCTCGGGGGCCTCGCCCTGCGCCGGGAACGGCAGCCGCAGCAACGGCACATGCCCCTCGCGGCGTGTCAACTCCTCGGCCAGCTCCGGCCGTTCCTCCACCAGCGCCCTGGCCTCGACGAGCGACCACCGCACCCCGCCGGCCCGACTCAGCACCGCCGGTTCGTCGCTGACGGCCAGCACCGCGGCGAACCCCACGCCGAAACGGCCGACCACCGGCCGCTCGTCCCCGCGCTTCGCCGACGCCCGCAGCGTCGACAGCGACTCCACCGCCTCGGCGTCCAACGGCGCACCGGTGTTCGCCGCCGCCAGCACCCCGTCCCGCAGCGTCAGCCGCAACCGCCCGGCGACACCCTCGCGGGCCGCCGCGTCCGCCGCGTTCTGCGCCAACTCGACGACCAGCCGGTCCCGGTACCCGCCGAGCGCGAGCTCCTCCTCGGCGTTGGCGTCCTCCCGGAATCTCGCCGGTGCAGCCGTCCACGCCGCCAGCACGGTGTGCCGCAGCCGGGCCGTGTCGAAGACATCCGGGTTTTCGGGGGACGCCGTGCTGCCGATGATCCGAGACTCCACGTGCCGAGCCGCCCTTCGCGTGGTCTGCGTACGAGTCGGCATTCTGCCAGGGCCCCACGACGGCGGACGGCCACGAAGCCGGCGGGAGTGCCACTGGGGGCGCGGGGACCTGCGCGGGGCGGAAGGCGCCCCACCGCGAGATCGCGACGCGGGCAATGACTTGCCGTTGATCGCGACCTCGCGGATCGGTGCCCAGCCGGCCCTGCCGAAGGCTCAGGAGTGCCCGAGCTCCTCCGCCGGCGCGTCCGGCTCGACCGAGCCCGAGGTGCGGTCCGGGTGGATGTGGAGCGGTTCGACGACGGTCTCGTCGAGGATCAGCTCGGAGGGCACCGGCGGAGCCGGCAGCACCGCGGCCTCGGAGTGCGCGCCGCAGCCGTAGGCGAACGAGACGACCTGGCCGTCGGCGGGGCCGAACTCGTTGCCGCAGACGCCGAAGGCCTGCCCGAGCGAGCCGCCGATCGGGACGAGGAAGCCGCAGGTGTTGCAGGAGGCGGGGGCGGACTGCGCCATCGGCGTCTGCGGTCCGTACGCGGTCTCCCAGCGTTCGGCGGCCTGGTGCAGGCCCATCCGGGAGAGCACGCGGGGCCGGCCGAGGCCCAGCTCGTCGGCCACGGCACCGATCTCGGCGCGGGCCGGCGGCGACTGGATGTCGGCGTCGGTGATCACCAGGTCGTCCTCGGCGGCTTCGACGAGCGCCGAGTTGGGGGCGGGTTCGTCCTCGCCGGTCCAGCCGGGTTCCAGGCGCAGGTCGTCCGCGTCGGTGGGCAGCAGGTCGCCGGGGCCGAGGTCGCCGGGCAGCAGGCGTTCGCTCCACGGCACCCACTGGGGGGCGAGGACGGCGTCGGCGCCGGGCAGCAGCGCGACTTCGTCGAGGGTGACGTTCTTGGCGCGCGGGGCGCGGGCCACGGTGACCGCCCAGTGCCAGCCCCGGTAGGCGGGGTCGAGGCACTCGAAGGTGTGGGTGACCAGACGGTCGGCGTCCGCGTTGGCCTTCAGGTGGGCGCCGACGACGGACTCTCCGACGCTCTCCACAACTGCCTGGCGGGCGAGATCGACGGCCTCGGCACAGAGCCGGTCAGGGGTACGGCTTCGCATCGCAGCACTCACGGCGTCGGTTCTCTCCCAGTCCTGTCATCCTGCGGTCTGTCCCGAGACGGCCCCCGCTGGGCGGGCTCGCACCGGTTGCCGCTGCCACGTCGCCAGCGCAACCCCCGCGGACGCGGGACCGATCCATTCTGCTCGACCGGGGACCGCTCCGTGGCCGGGCCGCGCCGCCCCGGTCCGCCACCCCCTGCGCAGACTGGGCAGGCGCGTAGTGCAGGCTACCCGCCGGTCGGCGGTGGAGCACAGTCCGGGGGCTGTGGGTGTGGGCGCGCCGTGCTGCGGTCAATCACTCGTACGGCGTGTGTTCGTCGGGCAGGATGGGCTTGTGGCGGAGGAGAACCCGCCGCAGCACGGACTGAGACCCGGGCAGGACGAGAACCGGCCGGAGCCGTCGGACGCGCCGCGGCAGCATCCCGCAGCCCCCGGCGAGCCGGAGGCGGAAGAGCCACGCCCGATGGGCCGTCAGGACGCCGAAGTACCGCCCCACGAAGCGGAATCGGGCCCGAAACAGTCCGGCGGACCGGCCGGCGAACCCCCCACGGTGAAGACCCGCGGCGTGTGGGCGCGCGGCGCGTCCGCGGCGGGGGTGCGCACCGGCCGGGTGGTGCACGGGACGGGTCGGCGGATCCGGCGGGCGACGTCCGCGGAGGGCGCGGGCGAGTCGGGTCTGGCGAAGCTGATCGAGTTGCACGCGCTGAATTCGTTCGGCGACATGTTGATCACGGTGGCGCTGGCGTCGACCATCTTCTTCTCGGTGCCGACCGGCGAGGCCCGCGGCCGGGTGGCGCTCTACCTGGTGATCACGATGGCGCCGTTCGCGCTGCTGGCCCCGGTGATCGGCCCGCTGCTGGACCGGCTGCCGAACGGCCGGCGTTCGGCGGTGGCGATGGCGATGCTGGCCCGGGCGGTGCTGGCGTGGGTGATGGCGGGCCTGGTGCCGGGCGGCGGGCTGGCGCTGTATCCGGCGGCGCTGGGCGTGCTGGTGTCGTCGAAGGCGTACGGGGTGGTGCGCAGCGTGGTGGTGCCGCGCCTGTTGCCGCCCCAGTTGTCGCTGGTGAAGGCGAATTCGCGGGTGACGCTGGCGGGTCTGGTGGCGACGCTGGTGGCGGGCGGCGTGGGCGGGCTGCTGCATCTGATCGGTCCGGCGTGGCCGTTGCGCGGGGCGTTCGTGGTGTTCATGATCGGCACCCTGATGGCGTTTCACCTGCCGCACCAGGTGGATTCGGCGAAGGGCGAGCAGCGGGCGGAGTTGCAGGCGGAGCCGTCCGAGCCGCGTCCGAAGGGGGTGCTGCGGGCGGTCGGGCCGTCGGTGATCATGGCGTTGCGCGGGGTGGCGGGGCTGCGTTGGCTGGTCGGGTTCCTGGTGATGTTCCTGGCGTTCCTGATCCGCAAGCACCCGCCGGGCGGCCTGCCGGAGACGGTGGCGCTGGGGGTGGTCGCGGCGGCGGCGGGTCTGGGCAACGCGCTGGGTTCGGTGCTGGGTTCGTGGCTGCGCACCCGGGGTTCCGAGGTGACGGTGACGGTGATGCTGGCGCTGGCGACGCTGGCGGCGGGTGCGGCGGCGCTCTGGTACGGCATCGTCACGGTGACGGTGGTGGCGGCGACGGCGGGCATGGCGGCGTCGTTGGCGAAGCTGGCGCTGGACGCGCTGATCCAGCGGGACGTGCCGGAGGCGGTGCGGACCTCGGCGTTCGCCCGCTCGGAGACGGCGCTGCAACTGAGTTGGGTGCTGGGCGGCGTGGTCGGCATCTCGCTGCCGTTGGACCCGGAGCTGGGACTGTGGCTCGCGGCGGGGGTGACGACGGCCGTGCTGCTGTGGACGCTCCGGTCGTTGCTGCGGATCGGACCGCACCGGGCGGCGGCGCGTCCGCGCGTGGCGTAACCTCGCGCGACTCGGGCACCCCGTTGTCATGTGATCGCGGAAGGCGAGTAGCCTCTTGCCCATGAGCCTCAGCACCAGCGTCACCGCCGGACTCGCCGCCGCCGCCGTCGTCGGCGCCGGCCTCGTCGGTTACGGCGTCTACTCGGCCGTGGACAACGGCAAGCCCGCGAAGAACGAGGCCACGCTGGTCGTCGGCACCTCGTCGGTCCGCGCCGAGCCGACCTGCTACAACGACGGCAAGCCGATCTCGGACGCCGCTCTCACCAAGTGCGCCCAGCAGGCCGCGAAGGACTCCGAGAACAAGAAGCTCACCAGCCTGGACGTGCGCGCCAGCGACCGGGTCGGCGTGGGTGTGCCGAAGGACCTGGCGGACAAGGGCTGGTACGCGTTCACGGGCTCGGGCCAGAACCGCACGCCGATCATCGCCGGTGCGACCGGCCTGACCTACTCGGGTTCGGTGTCGGCCGCCGGTCTGATGACCAGTGACGAGCGGACCCTGGTGACGGTCGCGGCTGTCGACAAGGACACCAACGACTACTACGCGGTCTGGTTCTTCACCCTGAACAACCAGAAGAGCTGACGCACCGGTCGATGACCGCTGAGCGCCGTCCCGAGCAGTCCGGCCTCGCCGCCGGGCTGCTCGTCGTCGTTGCCGTCCGGGCGGAGGCCGAGGCGGTCCGCCGGGGGCTGGGCGAGGGCGCGCCGGTCGAGGTGCTGGCGGCGGGCGTCGGCCCGGCCGCCGCGGCGGCGGGCACGGCGGTGGCGCTGGCCCGCGGCCGGTTCCGGCTGGTGCTGTCGGCGGGCATCGCGGGCGGTTTCGTGCCCGCCGCGCCGATCGGGTCGCTGGTGGTGGCGGACGCCCTGGTGGCGGCCGATCTGGGCGCGGAGACGCCGGACGGTTTCGCCGACGTCGCCGAGTTGGGCTTCGGCACGGCGCGGCACGCGGTGCCGGAGGGGGTCGCGAAGCTGGTCGCGGCGGCCACCGGCGGGGCGCTCGGCGAGGTGCTGACGGTCTCCACGGTGACGGGTTCGGCGGAGCGTGCCGAGCGGCTGAGGGCGCGTCATCCGCGGGCGCTGGCCGAGGCCATGGAGGGGTTCGGGGTGGCCGAGGCGGCCTCCCGTTTCGGGCTCGCGGCGGGGGAGCTGCGGGCCGTGTCCAACGCCGTCGGGCCGCGCGACCGCGCGGCGTGGCGGATCGGCGAGGCGCTGGCGGCCCTGGAGCGGGCCTTCGCGGCGCTGCCGGTGTCCCGTCTGCTCCAGGAGGTCTGACCGATGGCCGAGTCGCTGAGTGTCGCCTACTCGCCCTGTCCGAACGACACGTTCGTCTTCCACGCCTGGGCGCACGGCCTGGTCGTGGGCGCGGAAACGCCCGAGGTGCGGTTCGCGGACATCGACATCACCAACGGGCTGGCCGAGCGCGGCGAGTTGGACGTCCTGAAGATCTCCTACGGCCAACTGCCGTGGGTGCTGGACGAGTACGCGCTGCTGCCGTGCGGCGGGGCGCTCGGCCGGGGCTGCGGCCCGCTGGTGCTGACCGCGGGGCCGGTCGGCGCGGCCGAGTTGGCCGGTCGCCGGGTGGCGGTGCCGAGCGAGCGTTCGACCGCGTACCTGCTGTTCCGGCTGTGGGCGGCCGAGGCGGTGCCGGGCGGGTTCGGCGAGATCGTGGTGCTGCCGTTCCACGAGATCATGCCGGCGGTGCGGGACGGCCGGGTGGACGCCGGACTGGTCATCCACGAGGCCCGGTTCACGTACCAGCAGTACGGGCTGCACTGCCTGGCCGACATGGGCGAGGCGTGGGAGGCGTCGACCGGGCTGCCGATCCCGCTGGGCGCGATCGTGGCCCGGCGCTCGCTGGGCGCCGAGCGGCTGCGCGAACTCGCCGACACCGTGCGCTCCTCGGTGCGGCAGGCCTGGGCGGACCCGGCGGCCTCCCGGGAGTACGTGCTGGCGCACGCCCAGGAGATGGACCCGGCCGTCGCCGAGCAGCACATCGGGCTGTACGTCAACGAGTTCACCGCCGACCTCGGCGAGGACGGCTACGCGGCCGTCCGCGGCCTGCTCACCCGGGCCGCCGAACAGGGACTCGTCCCCGCCGTCGACCCGGGCGCGCTGGCTTTCCCCTAGAGCCTGTCCGGGGATCAGATGTCGAACTGGTCGGCGATCGCGCGCAGCACCATGGCGATCTTCTGGCCCTCCGGCTTGCTGGGGTAGCGGCCGCGTTGCAGGCCCGGCAGGACGCTGTCCAGCTTGGTGATCAGATCCTGCACGATCGGGGCCATGTCGTCGGCGGTCTTGCGCTGGTTCGCGGCCACCGACGGCAGCGCGTCCAGCAGCGTCACACTCATCGCCTGGTCGCCGCGGTGCCCCGCGGCGATGCCGAACTCGACGCGCTGCCCCGGCCTCAGGGTGGTGACGCCCGCGGGCAGCGCCTTGGTGTGGACGAAGACCTCGCCGCCGTCGTCGCGCGACAGGAAGCCGTAGCCCTTCGTCTCGTTGAACCACTTGACCTGGCCGGTGGGCATCTCGAAAAGTCCTCGGTGTCGGGTGCGAGCGACCTCGTCGGGTCGCGGATGGATGTGCGGCTCGGCTGCCGGGAACGGGCGGCCTGGGTCACTCAGTGGGGCAATGATCCCTCAGCGTGCGCCGGGACGGCGACGGGATTCCGGACCGGGGCGTGGCCGTGCCTCGCGCCTGTCGCGCCTTCCATCGGTCCACACCCCCCATCGGCTCCGGGCGGGCATCTCGTGGACCAGCCGCTGGTCCGCCCGCGCGATGGCTGCATACCCGGCCCCGACGCGGGTCGAAACTCTTTGCGCGCACCGAGTTGCGCGCTGTGACGCAGCGCCGGTCAGACGGGGTCGGACAGGTGCCCGCCGAGCCAGCCGAGCGAGGCCGGGAGCATCCGGGACCAGGTGTTGAAGTTGTGCCCGCCGGTGTCCAGGGTGATCGCGGAGACGGTGGTCGCGGTGCCCTTGGCGGCGGCCCGGAACCGCTCGGTCTCGGCGTAGTAGTCGCCGTCGCCCTCCCGGCTGCCGCCGACCAGCAGCGCGGTGCCGGGGGCGGGCAGGTTCGCCAGCCGCCAGGTCAGGTCGGCCTGTTCGCGGCGCTGCCGGTCGCCGCCGAACAGGTCGCCGGTGGTCGGGTCCTCGGCCGCCTTGTAGTAGCCGGACAGCGACACCGCGGCGGAGAACACGCCCGGGTGACGCATCGCGAGCTTCAACGCGCAGTACCCGCCGGTGGAGTTGCCGATCACGCCGAGACTGCCCGGACCTTCGGCGATCCGGTACGAGGAGCGCAGCGCGGCCGGCACGTCGGCGCTGAAGTAGCGGTCGGACTGCGGGCCGCCCGGCACGTCCTCGCACTCGGTGTCGCGGGGCATCGCCGGCGACGGGCGCATCAGCACCAGGACGGTCGGCTTGGTCTTGCCCTCGGTGGAGAGCTTCAGCTGCACCGCCGGGTAGTTCAGCTTGGTGATCAGGTTCTTGGCGTCGCCGGGGAAGCCGGTGATGGCGATCACCGCCGGGAAGCGCTTGTTCTGGAAGGCGGGCTGGAAGTACTGCGGCGGCAGGTACACGTAGCCCTCGGTGGACAGGCCGGTGGCCGCGCCGGGCAGCCGGACCTTCTCCAGCCGGCCGACCTGCGAGGGGTCGCGGCCCATCGCGCCGGTGTCGCGGACGTTCTCGGCACTGATCCGCTCCACGCCCTTGGTACGGCCGAGCAACTGGTTCTGGATGGTCACCGGGCCGTCGTCGTTGGTGCCCAGCAGGTCGGCCCAGCTGCTGTAGAAGGCGAAGTAGTTGTTGGCGACCAGGCCCAGCGTGCACATCACGGCGAGCTGAGTGCCGACGATGGTGGCCAGCCGGCCCAGCACCGCCCGCCAGCTCCGCCGGGCCAGCCGGGGCCACAGCCAGACGGTGCCCGCGACCATCAGGACGGAGAAAAGTGCCGACAGCGCAAGCACCTTGTGACTGGTCAGTCCCATATCGCCGTGCGCCTCGCTCCCCGCTGCTGTCCCCCCGGAGGTTTCAGGATGCCTGAGAGCTTCCTGGGAATCCTGAGCGTTCAGGTGGAGCATGTACCGTCGCGCCCCCGCCGTTCGGCGGGGGCGTACGTGGGAAACTGGCACAAAAAGCCCGCGCGAAGGAGTGCAGAAGTGACCCGTCAGTCCCGCGATGCCGGTGAGGTCCTGGTCCGCGTCGGCGGAGTGGTGTTCGGCATCGGCACGCTCGCCACCGTCGTGACCTTCGTGCCGTTCCTGTTCCACCTCCAGCGGCTGCCGTCCATCGCGTACGGCCTGTCCATGCTGATGCCGGCGGGCCTGCTGCTGGCGCTGGTCGGACTGTTCACCACCGCCCGCGCCGAGTCCCGCCGGCGGCGTGCGGCCCGCGAGGCCGCAACCAGCAGCTGACCTGCGGTCAGGCCAGGGGGGCGGCCAGGTGCCCGGCCAACCAGTCGGGGAACTCGGTGAGGTCGCGCAGCACCACGTCCGCGCCCGCCTCGGCCAGTTCGGCGGCGCTGTACGGGCCGGTGGCGACGCCCACCGCGACGGCCTCGGCGGCCCGCGCGCCGCGAATGTCGCCCAGGTGGTCGCCGACGTAGACGTCCGCGCCGTGCGCGCGCAGCGCCTCGCCCTTGCCCTCCGCCCACAGGTCGCCGAGCAGGACGTCCACCTCCAGGCCGATGCCGTCCAGGTGCAGGCGCGCGTTCGGCTCCCACTTGCCGGTGATCACCAGCACCCGGCCGCCGACCGCCCGCACCGCCGCGACCGCCGCCAGCGCGCCCGGCAGCTCCAGCGAGCCCGCGATCGCGTGCTCCGCGTACAGCGCCCGGTACCGGTCGGCGACGGTCTCCACCTGCTCCGCCGGGAACCAGTGCGCCAGTTCGTGCAGCAGCGGTGGCCCGAGCCGGCTCACCGCGAGCTCGGAGTCGATGAAGGCGCCGGTCTCGGCAGCCAGCACGTCGTAGGTGTCCTTGATGCCGGGGCGGGTGTCGAGGAGTGTCATGTCTAGGTCGAAGCCGACGGTCAGAGCCATGCCACCAAGCCTAGCCAGCGCCGCTTTCGACCGGAAAAGCCGGACGGACGGGCGCAATGCGGACATACTGCTTAGGCCCTCTCGTTCCGCCGGAGGTCCCACGTGCCGCCGCCCCCGCTCTCCCGCCGCACCGCCCTCGCCGGGCTCGGCGCCGTCCTGCTCACCGGCTGCGGCCCGGACGACCTGCCGCCGCCGCTGCCGCTCACCGGCGGCGCGCCGCCCACCCCGAGCCCGACGCCCAGCGTCACCGTCAACGGCGCGGACGGGCCGGTGGCCGTTCCCGGCGGGGCGACCCGGGTGGTCACGCTGGACACCGCCGAACTCGACTCCGCGATCACCCTCGGCATCCCGCCCGTCGGCGCCGCCAAGGCCCCGCTCGACGCCGGCCTGCCCGAGTACTGGCCGGCCTCCTGGCGGGCCCGGATCGCCCTGGTCGGCGACATCGCCGCCCCGCCCTCCCCGGCGGCGATCGCCCGCCTGCGCCCGCAGCTGATCCTCTCCAACCGCACCCGCGACGCCGCCCACCTGGACACCCTGCGCAGCCTCGCCCCGACCGTCCTCACCCAGACCACCGGCGCCCCCTGGAAGGAGAACTTCCAGCTGCACGCCACCGCCCTGGAGCGCCACGAACAGGCCGGCGCCGTGGTCGCCGCCTACGCGCGCCACCTCGACCAGGCCGGCCACGCCCTCGCCTCGGCCGGCCTCACCGGTCAGCACATCAGCCTGGTCCGGTTCGTCGAGGGCTCGCCCACCGTCCGCCTGTACGCCCGGGAGAACTTCCCCGGCAGCGTCCTCACCGACCTCGGCCTGGCCCGGCCCGACCCGCAGAACACCGACCAGTTCGCCGTCGAAACCACCCCCGACCAGCTCACCGGCGCCGACGGCGACCTGCTGCTCTACTCCGGCTACGGCCACCCCGACCGCAACGGCCTCACCGCCGCCCTCGCCTCCCCCGCCTGGCGCTCCCTCGGCGCCGTCCGCGCCCACCGCGCCTTCCCCGTGGACGACCAACTCTGGTTCCAGGGCATCGGCTATACCGGCGCGCACTTCCTGATCGCCGAACTCCTCCACATCCTCGGCGCGGGTTAGCCCGCCGCCACGGCGGCCGGCGCGAGCCCGGCTCCGCCGGACACCACCACCGTGCCGGAGTCGCGGCAGCACCCGCACCCACCGGGGAAGCGCGGACTCGGCGTCCGCCGGCAGCACGGGCACCTCGATCCGCGCCGGCTCCGGGTCTCCCCTGCGGGCGAAGGCCACGCGGACGGACCGGACGGGCCGGACGGACCGGACGGCGGTCAGGTTGCTGACGAGGATCAACAGGTTGACGACCATCACCAGGCACAACGCCGCCCAGGTCGCTGCGGACGCCCAGGACGTGCCCGTCGGCTCGGCCCCGGCCGCGCCGGCCGGCACCGCGGCGATCGACACCGGCGCCCAGGTCACGTGGCCGCCCGCGTCCAACCGCATGCCGTTCTCGGCGAGCACCGTGGTGCGCACGCCCCGGCGGCGCAGCTCGGCATGGGCGGCGGTGCCGGCGGCGGCCCCGACCTGCACGCGATGCTCGCCCGCCGTCCCTGGCTGGTGCCCGCCTTCGGTGCGTACCTGCTCCACGGCTCCGGCAAGGCCCGCTTCGACGACCGCACCCCGGCCCTGTACGAGCGGGCGGGCTTCGCCCCCCGACGACGCCGACGTGCCGGCCGGGGCAGTGTTCACCTCCGTCCGGCAACGCCCTGCCGGCCGCCGCCACCG
>NZ_JBHWID010000019.1:39714-93820 GCF_042732175.1 Kitasatospora sp. NPDC059795 | reverse complement strand
ACCGCCGCGTTGGAGCGCCGCCCCGCCCGCGACGGCGAGGACGCCCGGCCTCGCATCGACGCCACCATGGCCCTCACGGCCGACGCCGCCCGCGACCATCCCCGCCTGCGCGCGCCTCGACCGTCCGGCCGCCCCCGACTACGCCCGCACCCCCGAACGCACCCTGGCCCTGTACGAGCGGGCGGGCTTCGCCCCCGACGACGCCGACGTGCCGGCCGGAGCGGTGCTCACCTCCGTCCGGCAACGCCCTGCCGGCCGCCGCCACCGCCGCGTTGGAGCGCCGCCCCGCCCGCGACGGCGAGGACGCCCGGCCTCGCATCGACGCCACCATGGCCCTCACGGCCGACGCCGCCCGCGACCACCCCCGCCTGCCTGCCCGCCTCGACCGACCGGCCGCCCCCGACTACGCCCGGGCCCCCGAACGCACCCTCGGACTCGGCCTGTCCGCCCTGCCCGACGGCCTGGCGAACCGACTGCCCGGCTGCCCGGCTGCCGCTAGGCCTTGCGGCGGCGCAGTGTGACGGCCAGCACGAGCAGCGCCGTCAGCACCGCGGCGGTCCGCAGGGCGCCCACGCCGGCGTCCATGGTGGCGTGGGCGGCGTCGGTGCCCGGGGCCAGGGCGGTGCCCCAGCGGCCCTTCTCGCGGCCCCAGTTCCACAGCGACAGGCCGGTCACGGTGATCAGCGGGATGCCCAGCACGGCGAACTTCTTCAGCAGGTCGGGCAGCCCGCTCGACAGGTACGCCAGGCCCCAGCCCAGCACCATCGCCAGCAGCGAGCCGGTCACCGCGCCGCCGATCAGCACCGCCGCGCCGAGCAGCAGCAGTGGCGCGGGCCGCCGGGCCCCGCCGGCCGCCGCGGGGGCGTCGGCCGGGGCGGCCGGGGCGGGCTCCGCCGCGGGCTGCGGCTTGCCGAACAGGAGGCGCAGGGCGCGCACCGCGAGGCCCGGGCGCGGCTGCGGCGGGGCCTCCGGCTCGGGTTCGGGTTCGGGCTCCGGTTCGGGCTTCGGCGCGGGTTCCGGTTCCGGCTCCTCCGCCGGCAGGTCGAAGTAGACCTCCGTCCAACCCGGGAACACCGAGGTGACGTCGGCCCGGCCGCGCCCCTCCGCCCAGTGCGCGGCCCGGTCCACGTCCTCGTGGGACGGCCCCGGCGGCAGGTCGAACTCGATCGGGGGCGGCACCAGCCTGTCGAGCGCGGGCTTGTCGAACGCGACGGGGCGCCGCGCCGGCGGGACGGTCGGCTTCGGCGGGACGTCCGGTTCGGGCGCCGGAACGTACACGCTCTCCCCGCTGTCCGGGCCGTCCGCCGCCCCGTCCTCGCGCCACCACGAGCCGCCCGCCATCGCCCCGCCACCCGCCCTCACGAAGTACCTCACGCCGCACCGAGACGGTACCCACCCGCACCCGCCCGAAGCGAGCCCCGTCGGGCCCGGACCGTTCCCGTTTCGCCGGGAGTTCTTCCCCCGTTCTGGGCCTCGGTCGGGGGCGTTGACTAGGCTGGACCGGATGACCGCACCGCAGAGCGCTCCGCGCGCCACCCGCGCAGGCGCCCCCCGCACGCTGGCCGAGGAACTCCGCGGCCGGGAGGACGACGCTGTCGCCGCGCTGCTCGGGGCCCGCCCCGACCTGCTGAACCCGGTGCCGACCGACCTCACCCAGCTGTCCTCCCGGCTCTCCAGCCGGGCGTCCGTGCTGCGCGCGCTGGAACGGCTGGACCGCTTCACCCTGCAGACCGCCGAGGCGCTGGCCGCCGCCCCGGAGGGCGCGTCCGACACCGTGGTGCGCAACCTGCTGGCCGGGCCCGCCCGGGTCAAGCCGCACCCCGGCGCGGACCAGGTGGACCGCGCCGCCGTCACCGCCGCGCTCCCCGGCGCGCTCGCCCGGCTGCGCGAACAAGCCCTGGTCTGGGGGCCGGACTCGGCGCTGCGGCTGGTCCTCGCCGTCCGCGAGGCGCTCGCCCCGAGTGCCGTCAACCCCGGCCGCACCGGCCTCGGCCCGACCTTCGCCGAGGCCACCGTCGGCATGTCGCCCGCCCGCCTCCAGCAGCTGCTGACCGGCGCCGGGCTGCCGCCCACGCCCGACCCGGTCACCGCCGTCGCCGCGCTCACCGCCCTGCTCGGCGACCGCAAGCGCCTCGCCGCACTGCTCGACCAGGCCCCGCCCGCCGCCGTCGGACTGCTGGAACGCCTGGTCTGGGGCCCGCCCACCGGCACCGTCCCGGACGCCGCCCGGCAGGTCGTCGCCGAGGACGCGCACAGCCCCGTCGAATGGCTGCTGGCTCGCGGCCTGCTGCTGCCGTCCAGCCCCACCTCGGTGGTGCTGCCCCGCGAACTCGCCCTCCACCTGCGCGGCGGACGCACCCACCGCACCGTGGAACCCGCTCCGCCCGCCGTCGCCCCCGTCGTCGCCCGCGACCCCGCGCAGGTCGACCGCACCGCGGCCGGGCAGGCCGCCTCCGCCGTCCGCGTCCTCGACGAGCTGCTCGAAGCCTGGGGTCTCACCCCGCCGCCCACCCTGCGGGCCGGCGGCCTCGGCGTCCGCGACCTCAAGCGCGCCGCCCAGCTCCTCGAAAGCTCCGAGCAGGACGCCGCGTTCTGGCTCGAACTCGCCTACACCGCCGGGCTGTTGGCCCCCGACGGTGAGATCGACGAGGTGTGGGCCCCGACCCCCGCGTACGACCAGTGGCGGCAGCAGGACACCGCCGAACGCTGGACCCTGCTCGCCCGCGCCTGGCTCACCGCCACCCGGGTCGGCCGTCTCACCGGCACCCCCGACGGCAAGGGCCGGCCGCGCGCCGCCCTCGGTCCCGAACTCGACCGCACCCTCGCCCCGTCCGTCCGCCGCGCCGCCCTCGCCCGGCTCGCCGAACTGCCCCCCGGCACCGCCGCCGGCGCCTCCGCCCTGCTCCCCGCCCTGCGCTGGCACCGCCCGCTGCGCGGCGGACCCGTCGGCCCCGACGGCCACGACCTGCGCGACCAGCTCACCGGCTGGGCCCTGCACGAGGCCGAACTGCTCGGCGTCACCGGCCGCGGCGCACTCGCCGCCCACGCCCGCACCCTGCTCGACGGCTCCGACCCCACGGCCGACCTCGCGCCGCTGCTGCCCGAACCGCTCGACCACGTCATCCTGCAGCCCGACCTCACCGCGATCGCCCCCGGCCCGCTGCTCACCCCGCTCGCCCAGGCCCTCGCGCTCTGCGCCGACATCGAGTCCAAGGGCGGCGCGACCGTCTACCGCTTCACCCCCGACTCCGTCCGCCGCGCCCTCGACGCCGGACGCACCGCCGCCGACCTGCAAGGTTTCCTCGCGCAGCACTCCCGGACGCCCGTCCCGCAGCCGCTCGCCTACCTGATCGACGACGTCGCCCGCCGGCACGGCATCCTGCGCGTCGGCGCCGCGTCCTCCTACCTGCGCTGCGACGACCCCCGGCTGCTCGGCGAAGTCCTCGCCGACCGGCGCGCCGCGGAACTCCGCCTCCGGCTGCTCGCCCCCACCGTCCTCGCCGCCCAGGCTCCGCCCGACACCCTGCTCACCGTGCTGCGCACCATGGGCTACGCGCCCGCCGCGGAGTCCGCCGAGGGCGACGTCGTGATCACCCGCCCCGACAGCCGCCGCACCCCGCCGCGCACCGCGCCCGTCCCCGTCCCCGACGGACCCGCGCGCCCCGACGACGCGCTCCTCACCGCCGCCGTCCGCGCGATCCGGGCCGGCGACCGCGCCGCGACCGCCCCCCGCAAGGACGCCGTCGCCGGCCCCGCGAGCGCCGCCGTCCCCCGCACCGCCGCCGCCGACACCCTCGCCTCCCTGCAGACCGCCGTCCTGCTCGGCGAACGCATGTGGATCGGCTACATCAACGCGGAAGGCCTCTCCTCCCAGCGCGTCATCGACCCCGTCAAGGTCGAGGGCGGCTTCGTCACCGCCTACGACCACCTCTCCGACGAGGTCCGGACCTTCGCCCTCCACCGCATCACCGGCGTGGCCGAGGTCGACGACTAGAAAGCGCCTGCGGGCGGGCAAGCGCGTCACCAGGGGCGCGTGGGGTACCCCCACGCGCCCCTGGTGACGCGCCCGCTCCCGCTACTTGCCGGCGTGCTGCTTCTTCGCTTCTTCGTCCGCCTTCTGCTGCTTCGCCTCTTCCATGATCGCGTGGGTGTCCGGCATCTTCGGCTCGACGCCGGTGAGCAGGCCGGTGCCGGTGAAGGCGAGGGTGCCGAGGAGGCCGCCGGGCTGGCCGACGTCGGCGACCTGGTCGAGGGCCGGGGTGGCGGTCGCGGCGTTCGCGGGGGCCGCTCCGAGGGTGGTGGCGAGGGCGGCGCCGGAGAGCGCGAGGCCGGCCAGGATTCGGTTGCGCATCGTCATGGCCTGCCCAACGATCCGGCCGCCCCGGGGTCACGTTCGACGATCCGCCCCCGGGGACATGGGCGACGGTTAGACTGCGTGGCGGCCGGCCGGAACCGGGCCTTCGTCGGCCCCCGACAGGACCGGAACCGTGACCACTTCCCCCGCTCTGCAGACCCGTCTCGTCCGGGTGGCGACCGGCCGCACGGCCGGGGCCCGTCCGGCCCGTCGACGCCGGACCGTCCTGTTCACCGTGCTGAGTTTCGCGGTCTGTCTGGCGCTGGGCGTCCAGCAGTGGACGTCGCTCCAGCTGGGCGGTTTCGACCTGGGGATCTTCGACCAGGGCGTGCGCGGCTACGCGCATTTCGGGCTGCCGGTGTCGACGTTGAAGAGCGTGCACCACGAGTTCCCGCCGGGCTTCTCGCTGCTGGGCGACCACTTCTCGCCGGTGCTGGCGCTGCTCGCCCCGCTGTACTGGGTGTGGGACGACCCGCGGATGCTGCTGGTCGGGCAGGCGGCGCTGTTCGCGGCGGGCGTGCCGCTGGTGCGCCGGATCGCGAGCCGGGCGTTCGCGGGGGCGGACGCCCGGGTCCGTACCCGGGTGCTGGACGTCGCGGCGCTGGTGTACGGGCTGGGCTGGCCGCTGCTGATCTCCTCGCGCGGCGGGTTCCACGAGGTGGGGTTCGCCGTCCCGCTGTTCCTGCTGCTGTTCGAACGGGCGGGGGCGCGGCGCTGGGTCGGGGTGGCCGTCGCGGCGGTGCTGCTGTGCGCGACCAAGGAGGATCTCGGCCTGGCGGTGGGCGCGTTCGGCGCGGTGCTGCTGTGGCGCGGGCGCGGCGGCGACGACCGGTGGGCGAAGGTGCTCGGCTGGTCGTTGCTGGTGGGCGGGCCGCTGGCGAGCGCGGTGGAGATCGCCTACGCGATACCGGCGATGGGCGGCGAGCCCGGTTACTACTGGAACTACGGGCAGTTGGGGGCGGACGGCGGCGAGGCGCTGCGGCACGTCCTCGGCAATCCGTGGCTGCTGGTGGAGTCGGCGTTCTCCAGCCCGCTGAAGCCGATGCTGCTGGGCTGGCTGCTGCTCACCACGGCTGCCCTGCCGTTCCGCTCGGCCACCTCGCTCGTCGCGCTGCCGCTGCTCGCGGAGCGGATCCTGTCCGACAATCCGAACCACTGGTCGATCGCCCGGCACTACGACGCGTTCCTGTGGCCGATCCTGGTGACCGCGGCGATCGAGACGCTGGGGGTGCTGTGGTCCCGCGGCCATCTCCGTCAGGTCCGCCGTCTGGGCGCCACCGCCGCGGTCCTGTCGCTGGCCGCGTCCGGCGCGCTCGGCCTCTACCACCTGGCGCTCCCGTACGAGTGGCAGCCGAAGGCCTCGACGGCGGCGCTGGCCCGGGCGGCGGAGCTGATCCCGGACGGCGCGACCGTGGAGGCCGACAACCAGGTCGCACCGCGCCTCACCAACCGCACCCGGGTGATGCTGGCCGACGGCACCCCGCGCGGCCAGGACTACGTGCTCCTCCGCTACACCCAGCGCGCCTTCCCGTTCCAGAAGGACCCGGACCAGGCCGCCTACCGCGCCTTCCTGCTCGCCCACGGCTACACCGAGCTGTTCGACCAGGACGGCGTCACCCTCCTCCACCGCACCGGCACCACCCCCGTCCCCGGCACCCACCTCCCCGGCCCCGGCTCCACCCCGTACCAGGAGGTCATCCCCCCGGACGTCGGCCACAACTTCTTCCTCGGCTGACGGCGCAGGTCGCGCGATGCGGCACACTGGAGGTTTGGCCCGCGCGGAAGGGGATGCACAGGCGTGAACGGACCGCTGATCGTGCAGAGCGACAAGACGCTGCTGTTGGAGATCGACCATCCGCAGGCGGCGGAGTGCCGGCGGGTGATCGCGCCGTTCGCGGAGTTGGAGCGCGCGCCGGAGCACATCCACACGTACCGGGTGACGCCGCTGGGGCTGTGGAACGCGCGGGCTGCGGGGCACGACGCCGAGCAGGTGGTGGACGCCCTGGTGACGTACTCGCGGTACCCGGTGCCGCACGCGCTGCTGGTGGACGTCGCGGACACCATGGCGCGGTACGGGCGGCTGCAGCTGCAGAAGCACCCGGTGCACGGGCTGGTGCTGTCCACCACGGACCGGCCGGTGCTGGAGGAGGTGCTGCGGTCGAAGAAGATCGCGCCGCTGGTCGGGGCCCGGGTGGACCCGGACACGGTGGTGGTGCACCCGTCGGAGCGCGGGCAGATCAAGCAGGTGCTGCTGAAGCTGGGCTGGCCGGCCGAGGACCACGCCGGGTACGTGGACGGCGAGTCGCACCCGATCGACCTGGAGGAGGACGGCTGGGAGCTGCGCCCGTACCAGCGGCACGCGGTGGACGGCTTCTGGCACGGCGGCTCCGGCGTCGTGGTGCTGCCGTGCGGCGCGGGCAAGACGCTGGTGGGCGCGGCGGCGATGGCGGAGGCCAAGGCGACCACGCTGATCCTGGTGACCAACACGGTGTCGGCCCGGCAGTGGAAGCACGAGCTGATCAAGCGGACCTCGCTGACCGAGGACGAGATCGGCGAGTACAGCGGCACCCGCAAGGAGATCCGCCCGGTGACCATCGCCACCTACCAGGTGATGACCACCAAGCGGAAGGGCGTGTACCCGCACCTGGAGCTGTTCGACGCCCGCAACTGGGGCCTGGTGGTCTACGACGAGGTGCACCTGCTGCCGGCGCCGGTGTTCAAGTTCACCGCCGACCTGCAGGCCCGCCGCCGGCTCGGCCTGACGGCGACGCTGGTGCGCGAGGACGGCCGGGAGGGCGACGTGTTCTCGCTGATCGGCCCGAAGCGGTTCGACGCCCCGTGGAAGGAGATCGAGGCGCAGGGCTACATCGCGCCCGCCGACTGCTGCGAGGTCCGGGTGACGCTCTCCGACTCGGAGCGGCTGACGTACGCGACCGCCGAGCCGGAGGAGAAGTACCGGTTCTGTTCGACCACGGCGACCAAGCGCCGGGTGGTGGAGCGGCTGGTGGAGAAGCACAAGGGCGACCAGACGCTGGTCATCGGCCAGTACATCGACCAGCTGGACGAGTTGGGCGAGGCGCTGGGCGCCCCGGTGATCAAGGGCGAGACGTCGAACGCGCAGCGCGAGAAGCTGTTCGACGCGTTCCGCTCGAAGGAGATCGGCGTGCTGGTGGTCTCGAAGGTCGCGAACTTCTCGATCGACCTGCCGGAGGCCACGGTGGCCATCCAGGTGTCGGGCACGTTCGGCTCCCGTCAGGAGGAGGCGCAGCGGCTGGGCCGGGTGCTGCGGCCGAAGGCGGACGGGCACGCGGCGCACTTCTACTCGGTGGTCGCCCGGGACACCGTGGACCAGGACTTCGCGGCGCACCGCCAGCGCTTCCTGGCCGAGCAGGGTTACGCGTACCGGATCGTCGACGCCGACGACCTGTAGGCGAGGGGCTACATCTTGACGCCGTCGCGCCCGAGGAAGAGGACGCGCGCGGCGGTGTCGAGGACGATGCCGACGTTGCGGACGGCGTTGGCGAGGGGGTTCCGGCGGCGCTCCGAGGTGCCGTGGGAGCCGTTGAACTGCGGGTTCATGGGTGCGGTCGTCATGTCTCCACGGTAGGTTCGCGCCCCCGCGGCGGGCATCGGCCGAAAGGCCGTACCTGGCGGGCGGCCCGTCGTCCCGCAGGCGTAGCGACCCCTACTCCGCCCAGGGGGGTGATCCCCCAGGGGAGGCCCGGGAAAGGATTCGCCCCTCGGCGGCGGCGGGTCTAGGATCGTCCGTCTGCCCCTCCCGAACCGTGGTGCCGCGTCGGCAGCCGTGGGAGGGTGCCGGCCGCTCGGAAACCGGCCGGTGTCCCTTCACCGTGAGCCAAGACGAGTCCGCCGCCCCTGGATGCCGGGCGGCCGGGAAGGTCCGCCGTGCACTCCCCCACCCCTACCGACACGTTCGCCGCCGACACCGATCCGCTGGGCCGCGAACGCTCCCACCTGGCCGCCTCCCGGGCCGCCCTGAAGGCGATGCGGGAGGACGTCGAGGCGCTCGACCTGCGTGACGTCACCGGCACCTGGGTGTCCGCACTGGTGCTGCAGAAGCAGATCGACGAACGGATCAAGGCGCTCGCCGACCTCGCGCACACCCCGCTGTTCTTCGGCCGGCTGGACTACCTGCACGCGATCAGCGAGGCCGAGTCGGAGGGCAGCGGCGGCGAGCAGTTCTACATCGGCCGCCGGCACGTCCACGACGCCGGCGGCGACCCGATGGTGATCGACTGGCGTGCGCCGGTCTCCCAGCCGTTCTACCGGGCCAGCCGCACGGAACCGATGGACGTCGCCAAGCGCCGCCGATTCGGTTACACCGGCGGCGAGTTGACGGCCTACGAGGACGAGAACCTGTCCGACCCGGACGAGAGCGACACGCGCTCCGCGCTCCTCGCCGCCGAGATCGAGAAGCCCCGCGTCGGCCCGATGCGCGACATCGTCGCCACCATCCAGCCCGAGCAGGACGAGATCGTCCGCGCCGACATCACCGGCACCGTCTGCGTCCAGGGCGCCCCCGGCACCGGGAAGACCGCCGTCGGCCTGCACCGTGTCGCCTACCTGCTGTACGCGCACCGCGAGCGGCTGGCCCGCACCGGCACCCTGGTGGTCGGGCCGAACCGGTCCTTCCTCCAGTACATCGAGCAAGTCCTGCCCGCCCTCGGCGAGTTGGACGTCGCGCAGGCCACCGTGCAGGAACTCGTCGGCCACGTCGAGGTGCGCGGCGCCGACACCGCCGACGCTGCCCGGATCAAGGGCGACGCCCGGATGGCCCGGGTGCTGCGCAACGCCGTCCGGGCCGGGATCACCGTGCCGACCGAGCCCTGCATGGTGGTCCGCGGCTCCCGCCGCTGGCGCGTCCCGGCGTACGAACTGGAAGAGATCGTCCGCGAGTTGATGGACCGTGACATCCGCTACGGCGCTGCCGCCGAGGCCCTCCCGCAGCGGATCGCGCACGCCGTCCTGGTCAAGATGGAACACGGCGGCGAGGCCCCCGACGACCGGGTGCAGGACGCGGTCGCCCGCAACACCGCCGTCAAGGCCGTCGTCAAGGCCAGCTGGCCGGCCGTCGACCCGGCCAAGCTGGTGCACCGCCTGCTCACCGACGCCGCGTTCCTGGCCGCCGCCGCGGACGGCATCCTGTCGCCCGAGGAACAGGCCACGATCCGGTGGACCAAGGCGCCGCGCTCCGCCCGCACCGCGCCGTGGTCCGCGGCCGACGCCGTCCTGATCGACGAGACCGCCGACCTGGTCCACCGCACCCCGTCGCTCGGCCACGTGGTCGTCGACGAGGCCCAGGACCTCTCCCCCATGCAGTACCGCGCCGTCGGCCGCCGCTGCACCACCGGCTCCGCGACCGTCCTCGGCGACCTCGCCCAGGGCACCACCCCGTGGGCGACCGGCAGTTGGCAGGAGGCCCTGCACCACCTCGGCAAGGACGGCGCGCACATCGAGGAACTCACCCAGGGCTTCCGTGTCCCCGGCGAGGTCATCGCCTACGCCTCCCGCCTCCTCCCGGCGATCGCACCCGGGCTCGCCCCCGCGACCTCCGTCCGCGACGCGCCCGGCTCGCTCACCGTCCGCCACGTGCCCTCCGGGCGGGACGAAGCCGTCCTCGCCGCCTGCCGCGACGCGCTCCGCCACGAGGGCTCCGTCGGCCTGATCGCCGCCGACGCCCGCATCCCCGAGCTCGCCGCGACGCTCGAAGCCGCGGGGCTGCCCTGCCTGGAGCCCGGCACCGAGACCACCGCCGACGCCCGGCTCACCCTCGTCCCGGCCTCCCTCGCCAAGGGCCTCGAATACGACTACGTCGTCCTCGACGAACCCACCGCGATCATCGCCGGCGAACCCGACCACCGCACCGGCCTGCGCCGCCTCTACGTCTCCCTGACCCGCGCGGTCTCGGGGCTGACGGTGCTCCACACGGACCCGCTGCCGGAAGAGCTGAGCTAGCGAGCACCACCAGGGGCGCGGGGAACTGCGCGAAGCGGAAGACATCCATCCGCAAGGTCGCGACGCAGGGCAATGACCTGCACGTGATCGCGACCTTGCGGACCGGCCTTGCGCTTGTCGCGCAGTTCCCCGCGCCCCCAGTTGCTCACCCCCCGATCAGAGTTCGCCATTCTGCGACCTTCGCCGCATCGACCGCACCCGCCCAGCCGCCGGTGCGCGCCGCCCCGCCGATGTGGAACGCGTCGAGGCCCGCCGCCCGCAGCTCGGGGACGTGTTCGGCGCGGAGGCCGCCGCCGACCAGGATCTGCTGGCGGTAGCCGGGCTCGCCGGACTTGGCGAGTTCGCCGAGGAGGACCTCCCGCCCGGCGTCCACGCCGGCCGCCGCGCCGGAGGTGAGGAAGGTGTCGAGCCCGGGCAGGTCGGTGACGGCGGCGCGGACCTCGGAGCGGTCGACGCTGTGGTCGATGGCCCGGTGGAACGTCCAGCGGCAGCCGGAGACGGCGTCGGCGACCGCGCGGGTCGCGTCCAGGTCGACCGCGCCGTCGGGGGTGAGGAACCCGAAGACGAACTCCTCCGCCCCCTCGGCGCGGAGCTCCGCGGTGCGGGCCAGCAGCACGTCGAGGTCGCCGGGGGTGAAGCCGTCGCGGATGCGGAGCATGACCCGCAGCGGCAGCGAGACGGCGGCGCGGATCGCGGCGAAGCCCTGGACGGTGGGGGTGAGCCCGTCGGCGGCCATGTCGGTGACCAGTTCGAGGCGGTCCGCGCCGCCCGACTCGGCGGCCCTGGCGTCCTGGGGGGTCAGCGCGATCACTTCGAACATTGGTCTAGACATATCCGATAGCCTGCCACATCGACCCGCCCCGAGCGACCCCCCTCGTCCGTTCGGCCCCGCGTCCTCCTCCGTTCGCTCCCCGCAGGCGTCCCGTTCGCCCGGTCAACCCCCCGTTCAGCCCATCGGGGACGCCATCTGACGCCGCGTCGGACGGACCGATCCGAGCAGCCGGTACGCCAGCAGCAGCCCCGCCGCGGTGCCGAACGCGTAGGGGGCGGCCCGCCACACGCCGCCGAGCTGCTCCCAGAGCGAGAACAGGCTGAAGCCGGCGGTCAGCGGCAGCAGGGCGAGGCCGAGCGCGGCGGGCAGCAGCCGGTCGCGGGCGGCGAACAGCACCAGCAGCAGCGGGAGCAGCAGCAACGCGATCGGCCACCAGCCGTCCATCAGGTTGCGGGTGTCGTAGCCGCCCTGGGCGCGGGTCACCGCGAAGCCGACGGCCGCGCCGGCCAGGATCAGCAGCCGGTCCGTTCGGCCGTGCGAATCGGCCGGGCGGGTCGGGGCGACGGCCAGCATCAGACCGCCCAGCAGGTAGGGCACCAAGGCGGTGGTCTCGTAGGCGAAGAACCAGCCGCTCCACACCCCGTCGGCCGGCAGGCTCAGCGCGGCGTACCCGATCCGAACGGCGCCGAGCAGCGCCACCACGGTGCCCAGGAGTCGGACGGCCTTCCAGGCGCCGAGCGCGGCGGCGGCGACCAGCAGCAGCGGAATGACGGCGAGGCCCAGGACGGCGATGTTCTCGACCAGTTGGGGCCACGGCAGGTCGGTCCCGGAGCGGGCGGCGCGAGCGATCCGGTACTCCCGCCAGTCGCCGACGCCGGGCAGCACGGCGAGGCCGAGCAGGGCGCCGACCAGCAGGGGGGCAGCGGCGGCCAGCAGGCGGCCGACCAGCGCGGTCTCGGTCAGGCCGGTGCGCAGCCGCAGGCCGTACGCGGCGAGGTCGAGGGCCTCGCGGGCGGTGGCGAGGCGGCCGGAGCCGGCGGTGGTGTCGGCGAACACCTCGGCGAGTTCGGCGCCCCGGTCGCGGCGGTAGTGGGCGGGGTAGAGCGCGAGGGCGGTGCGCAGGGCCATGCTCATGCGGTCGCTCCCCGGGGACGGACGGCGCCGCCGAGGCGGCGCTGCGCCTCGGCGGCGACGGTGCGCAGCCGTTCGGCCTCGGTGGCCAGGATGCCCCGGCCGGTGTCGGTGAGGGCGTAGGTGCGGCGGGCCCGGCCGTCCACGATCTCCTCGGCGGCGACCTCGATCAGGCCCTGCTGGAGCAGCCGGTCGAGTGCGCCGTACAGGGTTCCGGTGCGGAGCTTCACCCGCCCCCCGGAGATCGCGTCGATCTCCTGGATCAACGCGTATCCGTGCCGGGGGGCGTCCGCGAGGGCGGTGAGCAGCAGCAGGGTGGGTTCCTGCATGGCGCGTTCAGTCATACGACTACATATATCGCCGACCTGCCTATCCGCGCCATCCTGCGGGGTCGTCCCGGCGCAGCGCGCCGAGCAGGCCGGCCACCACCGGCAGCACCAGGGCGAGCAGCGCGATGGTGGTCCACGGGACGTCGGCGGGGTTGAGCACGGTGGGCGCGCCCATCATCCCGGACACCCGGGAGCGCAGCAGGGCGTACGCGGGGACGAAGCCGCCGACGGTGCCGAGCACGCCGCCGAGCAGCGCGATCAGTCCGGCCTGGAGGCCGGCGACGGTGCGCCGGGTACGGGGCCGGGCGCCGATCGCGGACAGCAGGGCGCGTTCGCGGCGGGCGTCGGCGGCGGCCAGCGCGGTGGAGACCACGGCCGCGCCGAGCACCACCAGGGCGGCGAAGCCGCTGAGCGCGACCTGCACCACGCTGTCCTTGGCCCGGAAGCCTCGCTCCACCCCGAACTCGGAGCGCGGGGCGAGCCGGGCGACGGTGGCGGCGGCCCGCTGCTCGGCCTTGTCGGCGACCGGGGTGCCGGGCAGCCAGATCGCCCCGGTCGGCTCGACCTTCAGGCCGAGCCCGCGGATCGTGTCGGGCGCGATCACCACCGGCGTGTAGCGCTGCGCCCCGGGGCGGGCGACCAGGACGGCGTCGACGGTGACCTGCTTGGGCTCCATGTTGACGCCCCGCATCCGCAGCACGGCCTTGCCGTCGTGCAGGTAGGACGGGTCGGTGACCACGGCCTTCCCGGAGAGCAGCGCGGCCTCGGCGTCGCGGTCGCGCAGCGCCAGCAGGTTGTGCAGCGCCGCGGCGTCGCCGACCACGACCGGCTTGGCGTCGGTCTGGCCGTAGCGCGGCCCGCCCTCCGCGTACACCACGTCCAGGCAGCCCTCGCAGAACACGTACTGCGCCTCGTAGAGGTCGGCGCGCTCCCCGAGGTCCGGGATGTCCTGGACGATGGCGGTGCGCAGCTGGGGCATGGTGTCGGCGTCGCCGTGCAGGGTGAGCCTGACGGCGCCGACGGGCTGCTCCAGCCGGTAGGAGGCGCGGTCCTGGGCCTCGGCGCCGGCGGTGTGCACGCCGACCGCGACGGCTCCGGCGACGGCGGCGAGCACGGCCGCGACGGCGGGGCCGGTGCGGGAGCGGTGCCGGGCGGTGTCGCGCAGCGCGAGCCGCGGGCCGACCGGCAGCAGGCGGGCGAGCCGGCCGAGCAGGGCCAGCAGCGCCGGGGTGAACAGCAGCAGGCCGAGTTCGGCGAGCATCGCGCCGCCCAGCACCGACAGGGTGCGGGTGGTGAGGCCGGCCAGCACCGGCATCGCGCCGGTCGGGGCGGCCACCGCGCCGTACAGCGCGAGGCCGACGCCGGCCAGCACGATCACCACGCCGAGCACCGGCGCCCAGCGGGCGGAGCGGCGCACCGGGTCGCGGTCGGTCAGGCCGTCCAGCACCTCGCGGCGCCCGGCCTGCAGCGCGGGCAGCAGGGCCGCCAGCAGGGCGGTGACGGTGCCGACGGCGGCAATCGCCAGCAGGTCGGTCGGACGCAGGGTGAACTCGCCGAACCGGCTGCCGCCCCACTCCTCGATCCGGGTGCGCAGCACGGCGACCAGGCCGGCGCCCAGCACCGCGCCGAGGGCCGCGCCGGCCGCGCCGAGCACCAGGCCGCCGCCGAGCACCACGGCCCGGACGTGTCCGGGGCGGCCGCCGGCCGCGCCGAGCAGGGCGAGTTGGCGGCGGGCCCGCCGGGCGCCGACCGCGAAGGCCGGGCCGGCCAGCAGGGCGACCTCCAGCAGCGCCATCGCGGCGGTGGTGGCGACCGTCATCATCCTGCGCTCACGGGCGTCCTCGCTGCCGATGGCCTCCGCCACGGCCGGCGCGTCGGCCGGCGGGTGGGCGGCGACCTGACGGCCGGCCAGGGTGTAGCCGTGGCGGTTGAGTTCGCGGACCTTGTCCCAGCCGAGCTGCGCGCCGGCGGGCAGCTGGACCAGCCAGGCGTCCTTCTTGGCGGCGGCCTGCTCGGCGCTCGGGCTCTGCGGGGCGAGCCCGGCGGTGACCTGGGCGGCGTCCAGCTGCTGGTACAACTCGCCGGGGCGAGCGACCAGTTCGGACTTGTTCAGGTCGTCGGGGTGCTCCACGGTGCCGGTCAGCGTGAACGGGGTGGACTCCAGGCCGCGGACGGTGACGGTGTCGCCGATCCGCAGGCCGGTGCCGGCGAGGAACGCCTTGGTGGCGGCGGCCTCGTGGCCGGCGGCGGGGGCGCGGCCGGAGACCAGGTTCAGGCGACCCTTCCAGAGGTCGCCGCTCAGGTCGGCCTCGAAGGTGTCGACGGGGGCCAGGCCGTCGCGGGTCTGCACGGCCGCGACCGGGCCGGTGCGGGCCGGCGTCAGGGTGCTGCCCTGCGGGAGCAACTCGCCGAGCAGCACGACCGGTTCGGTGCTCGCGCCGCGCTTCTGCTCGGGCGTCAGGCTGTCCTGGCGCTGCGGCAGGGTGCGGACGCCGTCGGCCGGGAACACCGACTGCTCGATGCTGCGGCCCGGGTCGTAGGCGCCGATCAGCGCGTCCGCCCGGCCCATCAGCCGGTCGGAGCGCTCGGCGGCGGTGAGCTGTCCGCTGCGGTGCACCACGTCCACGCCGGTCGCGCCGAGCACCGGCAGCGCGATCATCGCGACCACCAGGGCGCTGCGGCCCTTGGCCCGCAGGGCGTCGCGGCGCGCCATCCGCAGCACCGCCCGCCAGGCGCTCATCGCTCGGCCCCGGCGCGCTGCGCCGCCTCACGGAGGAACCGGCCGTCCCGGAGGAACACCACCCGGTCCGCCCACGCCGCGTGCGCGGGGTCGTGGGTGACCATCACCGCGGCGGCGCCGGCGTCGCACCGCGAACGCAGCACCTGCAGGACGGCCTCGCCGGTGGCCGAGTCGAGCGCGCCGGTCGGCTCGTCGGCCAGCACCAGCCTCCGCTCGCCCGCCAGCGCCCGGCCGATCGCGACCCGCTGCTGCTGGCCGCCGGACATGTCCTCCGGGAACCGGTCGGCGAGCTGGGCGATCCCCAGCTCCTCCAGCGCGGCGAGCGCCTCCGCCCGCGCGGTGCGGGCCGAGACACCGTCCAACTCCCTCGGCAGCGCGATGTTCTCCGCCGCCGTCAGCGCCGGGATCAGGTTGTACGACTGGAACACGTAGCCGACCGAGCGACGCCGCACATCGGCGAGCTTCGCCCGGCTCAGCCCCTCCAACGGGGTGCCCTCGACCAGCACCCGGCCGACCGACGGGCGGTCCAGGCCGCCGGCCAGCGCCAGCAGCGTGGACTTCCCGGAGCCGGACGGCCCCATCACGGCCAGGAACTCCCCGGCCCGCACCTCCAGGTCGATCGGGTGCAGGGCGTGCACCTCGGCCTCGCCCCGGCCGTGCACCCGGCCGACACCTTCCAGGCGCAGCACGGCCTGCGCGCTCGATCCGGTCATGGATCCCCCTCGGAACAGCGGAACGTCTTGCATACCGAGTATGTATAGCCTCCGCGCGACGACTACTCAAGTCTGCGGCATAAGTAGGTGAACTACATATAGTCTGGGTCACATCCGCGGACGGACCACGCCACCACGACGACGGCAGGGAGCAGAATGACCGTCATGACCGCATCGCTGCCCGAGCGCTGGCACGCCCTGCTCACCCGCTGCGGCGCCACCGTCGACCCGGAGCCCTACGCCCGCGACCTGCTCGCCCGCTGGGCCGAACCGCAGCGCCGCTACCACACCACCGACCACCTGCGGGCCGTCCTCGACCGGATCGACGAACTCGCCGACCACGCCGACCACCCCGACGCCGTCCGGCTGGCCGCCTGGTTCCACGACGCCGTCTACCGGCCCGACCGCTCCGAGAACGAGGAACGCAGCGCCGCGCTCGCCTGCCGCGCCCTCCGCGAGGCGGGCCTCCCCGAACCCGTGGTCCACGAGGTCGCCCGCCTGGTCCGCCTCACCGCCACCCACCACCCCGCGCCCGGCGACCGCAACGGCGAAGTCCTCTGCGATGCCGACCTCGCCGTCCTCGGCTCGTCCCCCGACCGCTACGCGGCCTACACCGCCGCCGTCCGCGACGAATACTCCTTCGTCCCCCCGGACGCCTTCCGCGAGGGCCGCACCGCGATCCTCCACCACCTCCTCGCCCTCCCCGCCCTCTACCGCACCCCCGAGGCCCACGACCGCTACGACGCCCAGGCGCGCGCCAACATGCAGGCCGAGCTCAGGGACTTGGCACCATAGGGAGAGCCCAACCAGGGCTCAGCCGAGCTCCCCCACCGCCGCGACGACCAACCCCTTCTTGCCGCACACCCAGTGCGGATCCGCCCCCAACTCCGGCTCCACGCCGAGCGCGTGCGGGTCGCCGTCCTCCGCCGCGCAAGCGGAACAGAGCGGCCACCGCCCGTACGACTCCAGCAGCGCGTCCTGCACGTCCTGCGCGATCAGCCCGAGCACGAACTCACAGCCGTCCGGCCACTGTTCGAGCCACCACCGCCGGTGGGTGACGGCGTCCTCGACCAGCGAGACGATCGCGGCATCGGCGACGTCCCTCGCGGTGAGGTCGGCGAGGATCAGCGCACGCGCGTTGTGCAGGGCGGTTTCGATCTGGGGGCTGGCCATCCGCCCATTGTCCCAAAGAACGCCGCAAGGGCGGCCTCCCGAAGGAGACCGCCCTCAGCGTGAGAACGACAGATCCGTCCGAAGGGCCGGATCAGAAGTCCATGTCACCGCCCGGCATGCCGCCGCCGGCGGCCGCAGCGGCCTTCTCCGGCTTGTCGGCGATGACGGCCTCGGTGGTGAGGAACAGCGCCGCGATGGAGGCGGCGTTCTGCAGGGCGGAGCGGGTGACCTTGGCGGGGTCGATGATGCCGGAGGCGATCAGGTCGACGTACTCGTTGGTCGCGGCGTTCAGGCCGTGGCCGGCGGGCAGGTTGCGGACCTTCTCGACCACGACGCCGCCCTCAAGGCCGGCGTTGGTGGCGATCTGCTTGATCGGGGCCTCCAGGGCCACGCGGACGATGTTGGCACCAGTGGCCTCGTCGCCCTCCAGCTCCAGCTTGTCGAACGCGACACCGGCCTGCAGCAGGGCGACGCCGCCACCGGCGACGATGCCCTCCTCGACGGCGGCCTTGGCGTTGCGCACCGCGTCCTCGATGCGGTGCTTGCGCTCCTTGAGCTCGACCTCGGTGGCCGCGCCGGCCTTGATGACGGCCACGCCGCCGGCCAGCTTGGCGAGGCGCTCCTGGAGCTTCTCGCGGTCGTAGTCCGAGTCGGAGTTCTCGATCTCGGCGCGGATCTGGTTGACGCGACCGGCAACCTGGTCGCTGTCGCCGCCGCCGTCGACGATGGTGGTCTCGTCCTTGGTGATGACGACCTTGCGGGCGGTGCCCAGCAGGTCCACGCCGGCGTTCTCGAGCTTGAGGCCGACCTCCTCGGAGATCACGGTGCCGCCGGTCAGGATGGCGATGTCGCCGAGCATGGCCTTGCGGCGGTCGCCGAAGCCCGGGGCCTTGACGGCGACGGACTTGAAGGTGCCGCGGATCTTGTTCACGACCAGGGTCGACAGGGCCTCGCCCTCGACGTCCTCGGCGATGATGACGAGCGGCTTGCCGCTCTGCATGACCTTCTCCAGCAGCGGGAGCAGGTCCTTGACCGAGGAGATCTTGGAGTTGGCGATGAGGATGTACGGGTCCTCGAAGCTCGCCTCCATGCGCTCCAGGTCGGTGGCGAAGTAGGCGGAGATGTAGCCCTTGTCGAAGCGCATGCCCTCGGTGAGCTCGAGCTCCAGGCCGAAGGTGTTGCTCTCCTCGACGGTGATGACGCCTTCCTTGCCGACCTTGTCCATGGCCTCGGCGATGAGCTCGCCGATCTGGGTGTCGGCGGCGGAGATGGAGGCGGTGGAGGCGATCTGCTCCTTGGTCTCCACGTCCTTGGCCTGCGCCAGCAGCTGGTCGGAGACGGCGACGACGGCCTTCTCGATGCCGCGCTTCAGGGCCATCGGGTTGGCGCCGGCGGCGACGTTGCGCAGACCCTCGCGGACGAGCGCCTGGGCGAGCACGGTGGCGGTGGTGGTGCCGTCACCCGCGACGTCGTCGGTCTTCTTGGCGACCTCCTTGACGAGCTCCGCGCCGATCTTCTCGTACGGGTCCTCGAGCTCGATCTCCTTGGCGATGGAGACACCGTCGTTGGTGATGGTGGGGGCGCCCCACTTCTTCTCCAGAACGACGTTGCGACCCTTGGGGCCGAGCGTGACCTTCACGGCGTCGGCAAGCTGGTTCATGCCACGCTCAAGGCCGCGGCGGGCTTCCTCGTCAAAGGCGATGATCTTGGCCATTAGAAGTGGTCCTCCGGGACACGGTCGACTGCTCGGACCAGGGGTGCCCGCGACGGACGGCCCAGGAGAGCGGGGGTCTCGTCCCCTACCGCTTCCGGGGCCTCACCGGCCCGGTCCGTTGTCACTCTCACGCTGTGAGTGCTAACGCCAATGATTAGCACTCGGGGGTGTCGAGTGCAAGCCCATTCGGCACCCTCCGACACCCCTTCGGGGAAACCCGCAGGCCGGGCCGGAGAACGCCGACAGGCCCGACCCCGGACGCGTCGCGCCGGGGCCGGACCTGCCGGTCGGATCTGTGGTGTGTGCGGTCTGCCGGGGCCGTCAGGCGCCGGCGGCGCGGACCATGTCGGCCTGCGGACCCTTCTGACCCTGCGAGATCTCGAACTCGACCCGCTGGCCCTCTTCCAGGGTGCGGTAGCCGTCCATCTGGATCGCGCTGTAGTGGACGAACACGTCCGCTCCACCGTCGACCGCGATGAAGCCGTAGCCCTTCTCGGCGTTGAACCACTTGACGGTGCCCTGAGCCATTCCGAACTCCCCTTGTGCTGTGCTGGCCCTTCAGAGATCCGCGGGACGCGGACCCGGAGGTCTGGAAGACCGGCCTTGTGGGGATCCCCCCCGTACGGCGCAGCCTCTGTCGCGGCTGAATGTATCCGGATATGCGCCCTCTGCAACAGGCCCTAATTTCGCGGAAAGTCCTTGCCCCGCAGGGGATATGACGGGGCGAAAGGTATGCGGCGCGACAATTGCCACCGGGCATAACGGACGTGTCACCGCAAATCGCCGGAAGAATTCTGACGGCGGCCTTACAGATGGGGCGGTGAACGGTCCGGCGCATGTCTCGAAGCGCGGGACGGGGCGGGGCCGGCGCGAGGTGCGGTGCGGGGAAAAACGAGGATTGGAACGGGCCGTGGAGGGGAACGGCTTCCCCGGCACTCTACTCCCCCGGGGGTCCGGGAATTCCCGCGACCCGCCGGTCCGTAATCACGGCTGCCCGCATCCGGGAACAGGTGGCGGGCACAGTGCGCGAAGCCGCCGCCAGGCGGCTCGGAAATCGAATTCCGAGGCCTGACGGCGGCAGGGCGAATGCACGGGGCGGCGTCAGCAGCCGCCGGCCACCGCCGGAATGATCGACACCGAGGCGCCGTCCTTGATCTCGGTCTCCAGGCCCTCCGCGAAGCGCACGTCGTCGTCGTTGACGTACACGTTGACGAAGCGGCGCAGCTTGCCGGTGTCGTCCAGCAGGCGGGCCGCGATGCCCGCGTGGTTGGCCTCCAGGTCCGCGACGACGGCGGCCAGGGTGGCGCCCTCGGCGGTCACCTCGGCGGCGCCGCCGGTGTAGGTGCGGAGGATGGTGGGGATGCGGACGGTGGCGCTCATGGGGGGTGCTCCTCGGAAGACGTGGGGGATCAGGCGGAGGCGAGGCCGGCGGCGCGGAAGGACTCCAGCGTCGGGCGGATCACGGCGGTCATGCCGGAGTCGGCGACCGCGTCGAGGGTCTTCAGGCCGTCGCCGGTGTTGATCGCGACGGTCTCCTTGCTCGGGTCGAGCTGCCCGGTCTCGACCAGCTTCTTCAGCACGCCGACGGTGACGCCGCCGGCCGTCTCCGCGAAGATGCCCTCGGTACGGGCCAGCAGCCGGATCGCCTCGACCACCTCGGCGTCCGTGACGTCCTCGACGGCGCCGCCGGTGCGGCGGGCGATGTCGAGCACGTACGGGCCGTCGGCCGGGTTGCCGATCGCCAGCGACTTGGCGATGGTGTCCGGCTTGACCGGCTTGATCACGTCGCGGCCGGCCTTGAAGGCGGCGGAGACCGGGGAGCAGCCCTCGGCCTGGGCGCCGAAGATCTTGTACGGGCGGTCCTCGACCAGGCCGAGCTTGATCAGCTCCTGCAGGCCCTTGTCGATCTTGGTCAGCTGGGAGCCGGAGGCGATCGGGATGACGATCTGCTCGGGCAGCCGCCAGCCGAGCTGCTCGCAGATCTCGAACGCCAGGGTCTTGGAGCCCTCGCCGTAGTACGGGCGCAGGTTGACGTTGACGAAGCCCCAGCCCTCGCCGGCCGGGTCGCCGATCAGCTCCGAGCAGAACCGGTTCACGTCGTCGTAGTTGCCGTCGATGCCGACCAGCTCGCCGCCGTACACCCCGGCCATCACGACCTTGCCCTGCTCCAGGTCGTGCGGGATGAACACGCAGGACTTGAAGCCGGCCCGGGCCGCGGCGGCGCCGACCGCGCCCGCCAGGTTGCCGGTGGAGGAGCAGGACAGCGTGGTGAAGTCGAACGCCCGGGCGGCCTCGATCGCGCAGGCCACCACCCGGTCCTTGAAGGAGTGGGTGGGGTTGCCGGAGTCGTCCTTGATGTGCAGCTGCGCGGTGAAGCCCAGCTCGCGGCCCAGGTTGTCGGCCTTCACCAGCGGGGTCCAGCCCGGGTTCAGGTTCGGCTTGTCCGCGACGTCGGCGGGGACGGGCAGCAGCGGGGCGTAGCGCCAGATCGACGCCGGGCCGGCCTCGATCCGCTTGCGCAGCTCCTCGGCGTCGTGTCCCGCGTAGTCGTAGGCGATCTCCAGCGGGCCGAAGCACTCCAGGCAGGCGAAGCTCGGGCCGAGCGGGAAGCGGGTGCCGCACTCGCGACAGGACAGCGCGGTGGCCGGACCGAGGTCGACGGCGGCAGGTGCGGGGGTGTCAACAGCCATGGTGGCGAGGCCCTTTCTCCTCATCTTCCCCGGGTCGCGGTCGCGCCCGGGACGGAATTGGCACCTGTCCCGCCGGGCCTGCGAGGCCGCGCGGGAGGGTTGCCGGGACTTCGACGGGCCGTTCCCTCAGTCCCTCTGGATGAGCTCTGTGAAGTTGTGGTCGTACGCTGCGAGCGACCCCGACGTGCGAAGGTCCGACCGCAGTACGAAGACTGTAACCGAAGGCCCGTGCCGTCCAACCCCACCGTCCGACACCCGAGACGGACCGAGACAGGGAGCGAGATCTTGCCCGAGCAGCCCGAGCCCGGGGTCCTGCCGGAAGTGGCCGACTGGCTGCGCCGCCGGTCCTGGGCGGCCGCCGACCGACCGCTCGACCGGCTGCTCGCCGCCAAGCGCGCCGCCGGCCCGGCGGGCACCGTCAGCGTGGTGCTGCCCGCCCTCGACGAGGAGCCCACCGTCGGCGAGATCGTCACCGCGATCCGCACCGAGCTGATGGAACGCGTCCCGCTGGTCGACGAACTCCTGGTGGTCGACTCCGGCTCGGTGGACGGCACCGCCGCCGCCGCGGCCGCCGCCGGCGCCCGGGTGGTCCACCGGGACGCCATCCTGCCCCGGCTGCCCGCCGCCGCCGGCAAGGGCGAGGTGCTGTGGCGCTCGCTGCTCGCCAGCAGCGGCGCGATCGTCTGCTACATCGACGCCGACCTGCGCGAATTCGACCCGGCGTTCGTCTCCGGCATCGTCGGCCCGCTGCTCACCGACCCCGCCGTGCACCTGGTCAAGGCCATGTACGACCGCCCGTTCGAGACCGACGGCGCGATCGTCCCGGCCGGCGGCGGCCGGGTCACCGAACTGGTCGCCCGCCCGCTGCTCAACCTGCACTGGCCGCAGCTGGCCGGCTTCGTCCAGCCGCTCGGCGGCGAGTACGCGGCCCGCCGCAGCCTGCTCGAACGACTGCCCTTCCCGACCGGCTACGGCGTCGAACTCGGCCTGCTGGTGGACGCGTTGGAACTGGTCGGGCTGGACGCACTGGCCCAGGTCGACGTCGGCGTCCGGCACCACCGCCACCAGGACGGCCAGGCCCTCGGCCGGATGGCCGCCACCATCTACCGCACCGCCCTGGAACGCCTCGACCGCACCCACCGCCTCAAGGCCGACGCCGACCTGGTCCGCCCGCTGCTCACCCAGTACACCCGCACCGCCGCAGGCTTCACCCCCCGCACCCACCCCGTCGCCGCCACCGAACGCCCCCCGATGATCACCGTCCCGGAGTACCGCAACCGCTGACCACCCGCCCACATCCCGGGGAGGGGCCGTGATCGGTCGCAGAGGCCCGCCGATCGCCTTCGGCTTGCCGGGCACGGCCGGGCCGACCCCCCGCTGTTCACCCGGCGCAGGCCGCGCCGGGTGGTTTGGTCGGCTGATCACACGGCAAGGTTGGCTGTATGGCCGATCACGCGTCCGAACGCCCCACGCAGTCCGGAGCCGCCCCGATCCTGGTGGCCTCCAACCGCGGCCCGGTGTCCTTCCGCACGGAGGACGACGGCACGCTGAGCCTCCGCAGAGGCGGCGGCGGCCTGGTCTCCGGGCTCTCCGCGATCGACGACCCGAACGCCGTCTGGGTCTGCGCCGCCCTCTCCGACGCCGACCGCACCGCCGCCCGGCAGGCCCCCGACGGCCGCCTCGACCGGGCCGGCCACGACGTCGGCGGACAGGCCGTCCGCATGCTCGACATCGACCCGGAGACCTTCGCCCGCGCCTACAACGGCGTCGCCAACTCCACCCTGTGGTTCGTCCACCACCTGCTGTACGACATCCCCACCAAGCCCGCCTTCGACGCCGACTTCCGCGACGAATGGGCCGCCTACCGCGCCTACAACACCGCCTTCGCCGAAGCCCTCGCCACCGAAGCCGCCCCCGGCGCGGCCGTCCTGGTGCAGGACTACCACCTCTCACTGGCCCCCGCGCTGCTCCGCGAACTCCGCCCCGACCTGCGCATCGGCCACTTCTCGCACACCCCCTGGGCCCCGCCCGACTACTACCGGCTGCTGCCCGACGACATCGCCGCCGACGTCCTCCTCGGCATCCTCGGCGCCGACCGCGCCGCCTTCCTCACCCGCCGCTGGGCCCTCGCCTTCGCCGACTGCTGCGAAGCCGTCCTCGGCGCGAGCGTCGACCGCGACGTCCTCGCCGTCACGTACGCCGGCCGCACCACCCGGCTCGGCGTCCACGGACTCGGCGCCGACGGCGAGTTCCTGCGCGAACGCGCCCACCGGCCCGACGTGGACGAACGCCTCGCCGCCCTCCGCGAAGCCGTCGGCCACCGGCGCACCATCGTCCGGGTCGACCGCACCGAACTCAGCAAGAACATCGTCCGCGGCCTGCTCGCCTACCGGCACCTGCTCCGCACCCGCCCCGAATGGCGCGACCGGGTCGTCCACATCGCCTTCGCCTACCCCTCGCGGACCGACCTCGTCGAGTACCGCGACTACACCGCGGCGGTGCAGCGGATCGCCGAGGAGATCAACGCCGAGTTCGGCACCGCCGGCTGGCAGCCGCTCATCCTGCACGTCAACGACGACTTCCCCCGCTCCCTCGCCGCGTACCGCCTCGCCGACGTCGCCCTGGTCAACCCCGTCCGCGACGGCATGAACCTGGTCGCCAAGGAAGTCCCCGTCGTCTCCGACAACGGCTGCGCCCTCGTCCTCTCCCGCGAGGCCGGCGCCCACGCGGAACTCGCCGACGACGCGATCACCGTCAACCCCTTCGACGTCATCGCCACCGCGGACGCGCTGGCGCTGGCCCTCGCCATGCCCCACACCGACCGCGCCGACCGCACCAAACGCCTGGCCGCCGCAGCGACGGCGCTCCCGCCCCAGCAGTGGTTCCTCGACCAGCTGAACGCGCTGTAGACACCGGGGGCGAAACCAGGGAGAGCACAACCAGGGGCGCGGGGAACTGCGCGAAGGGGAACGCACCCGTCCGCAAGATCGCGACGCAGGACAATGACCTGCACGTGATCGCGACCTTGCGGACGTGGTGTGCGCTTGTCGCGCAGTTCCCCTCGCCCCTGTTTTCGCGCCCGCCTGCCGTCACACCCTCAACCGCGACGCCAACTCGTTCAGCAGGTCCACCACCCCCGCCGGCCCCGCCACCACCAGGTCCGCCCGGTCCGCCAGCTCGCGCACCGGCGCCTCGCCGGTGACCGGACCGCTGCAGACCAGCAGCCCGGGGTGCCCCTGCGCCCTCCGCCGGGCGACCTCCTCGTACGCGGCGATGTCCCCGAGGTCGTCGCCCGCGAACAGCACCGGGCCGGCCTCCCGTTCCGCCAGGAACTTCCGGAGCGCGACGCCCTTGTCGACGCCCGGCGGGCGGAGTTCGAGGACCATCCGCCCGGGCTCCACCACCAGGCCGTGGCGTTCGGCGAGTTCGGCCAGCGGCTCGCGCAGCCGGGCGAGCTCGCCGTCGGGGTCGTCCGCCCGCCGTGTGTGCACCGCCAGCGCCCGTTCCTTGTCCTCCACGGAGACGCCCTCCGCAGCCTTCAAGTCGCCCAGCAGTAGCGGGAGTTCGTCCCGCACGGCCGCCACCCCGGGCGGCGGCGGGGCGGCGGTGACGGCCCCGGTCCGCGCGTCCCAGCGTTCGGCGCCGTAGTGCCCGAGGACGGTGAGGTGCTCCAGGCCGGGGCTGGCGGCGAAGCCGCCGTACGCGGCGGCGGTGGCAGCGGGCCGCCCGGTCACGACGACGACCGAGCCGACCAGCGGCGCGAGCGCGGTGAGGGCGGGGACGACGCCGGGGTGGGCGCGGGCCTGCCCGGGGTCGCGGACGATCGGGGCGAGCGTGCCGTCGAAGTCGAGTCCCACGACCGCGGAGCGCGGGTCGGCGAGCAGGCCCGCCAGTCCGGTCCGCCCTGCCTGGGACGTGATCTGCTCAGCAATTCCCATGCCCCAGACGCTACCTGGCGCACGCCGCCGGCGGGCGTCTCTCACTGCCGGGCGTCACGCCGGTTCTCCCGCACCCGTCGCAGCCGGTTGACCAGGACGGGCTGGTGGGCGAGTGCCTCCGGCCGGTCGAGGAGGGCGTTGAGCAGTTGGTAGTAGCGGGTGGCGGAGATGCCGAGTTCCTGCCGGATCGCCTGTTCCTTGGCACCGGCGGTCCGCCACCCGCGTGCTTCCAGTTCGAGTACCGCCCGGTCGCGTTCGGTCAGTTCGGCCATGCGTCCAGGCTAAGCATCCCGACCGTCAGAGCACCAAAGGACGCCGGAGAGCCGAAGGACGTCAGCCCTTGCGGGCCCGCGACGACTCGGCCGCCGCCGCGGCCTGCAGGTCGCCGAGGACACTCTCGGCGCCCGGCCGCACGGCCTCGCCGATGCGCTGCTTGAGCATGCTGGAGACCTTGTCCCAGGAGGGGTCGCCGAGCGGGTAGAAGTTGGCGCTGGGCAGCGCGTTGAGGAACTCGGTGAGGTCCTTGTGGGCGGGGTTGGCGGACATCTCCTCAAGGGTGTCCTGGGTGACGGGCAGCATGTTGTACTGCTCGTCGAACTTGAGGGTGTTCTCCTTCGTGTAGACGAAGTTGAGGAACTTCTTGACCTCGGCCTTGTGCCCGTTCGCCTTGAACGCCATGACCCAGTCGGCGACGCCGAGGGTGGAGGGCTTGACGCCGATGTCCTTGCGCGGGATCACCGCGGTGCCGTACCGGATCTTTCCCGCGACGGCCTTGCTGACCAGTCCGGGGTGGCCGTTGAGCATGGCGGTCTTGCCGGAGGCGAAGTCGTTGAACGCGGTCTTGCGGTCGACCTTGGCCGGGTCGTCGTAGGTGAGGCGCTTCTCGACGAGGTTGGTGCGCAGCCAGCTGAAGGTGGAACGGTTCTGCGCGCTGTCGATGGTGTAGTTGCCGGCGTTGTCGGAGAGTCCGCCGCCGCCGCTCATGGTCCAGATCATCGCCTCGCCCTGGGCCTCCTCGGGGCCGAGCGGCAGCGCGTACGGGACGACGCCGGGGACCTTCGACTTGATCAGTTCGGCGTCGCGGCGCAGTTCGTCCCAGGTGGTGGGCGGGTTCGTGATGCCGGCCTTGTCGAAGTAGTCCTTGTTGTAGAAGAAGACCCGGCTGGAGGAGATGAACGGTATGCCGTACTGGCTGCCGAGCACCTGGCCGGCCTTGGCGAAGGAGTCGAGGAGGTTGACCTGGGTGCTGTTGGAGAGCACCTCGCCGGCCGGGTAGAGGCGGTCGGCGGCGACCTGGTCGGCGTAGCCGCCGGTCTGGGCGATGTCGGGGGTCTCGCCCTTGGCGATCAGGTCGGCGAGGTGCTTGTCGATGTCGGTCCAACCGACCACGTCGACATGGATCTTGATGCCGGAGTTGGCGGCCTCGAAGCGGCGGGCCAGGTCGTTCCAGTAGATCGCGCTGGAGTTGGTCTCGTTGTCGCCGTAGTCGGCTGCGACCAGGTTGAGCGTGACACCCCCCGACATGTCCAGGGCCCCGCAGCCGGTGAGCAGCAGGGATCCGACGATGGGCAGGGGGAGCAGCGCTGATCGCTTCACAGATGGACCGCTTTCATAGGGTGACAGCGTGACCCTGTCAGGTGACCGGTTTGCGGTCCAGACCTGTCCTGACGGAAGTTATCGAAGCGTCAGATCTTGTTGCGCTCAGCATGACGGACCGTCAGCGACTGTCCGGTAATGGGACATTCAAGCTTTCAGAACGGTGACCCCGGCGTCGGCGAAATCGGCTGCCAGACGGTCGTCGACCTGGTTGTCGGTGACCAGGGTGTGCACCCGGTCGAGGCCGCAGATCCGGGCGAAGGCGCGGTGGCCGAGCTTGGTGGAGTCGGCGGCGACCACCACCCGGCGGGCCCTCTCGGCGAGCAGTCGGTTGACCGCAGCCTCGCCCTCGTGGTGGGCGGTGGCGCCGTGGTCGGCGTCGATCGCGTCCACGCCGAGCACCGTGGTGTCCAGGGTGAGTTCGCCGAGCACCTGGGCGGCCAGCGGGCCGATCAGTTCGTAGGACTGCGGGCGGGCGACGCCGCCGGTGACGACGATCTTCACCTGGGGGCGGACCGTCAGTTCGTTGGCGATGTTGAGGGCGTTGGTGACGACGGTGAGGCTCTGGCCGTTCTCGGGGTGCTCGGCGAGGTCGGGGCGGACGGCGAGGGCGCGGGCCACTTCGGTGGTGGTGGTGCCGCCGTTCAGGCCGACCACCTCGCCGGGAGCGATCAGGCCGGCCACCAGGGCGCCGATCCGCTGCTTGGCGTCGGCGTTCCGGGCGGTCTTGTAGCGCAGCGGCAGGTCGTAGGAGACGCTGTGCGCCACCGCGCCGCCCCGGGTGCGGGTGACCATCTGCTGGCGGGCCAGCTGGTCGAGGTCGCGCCGGATGGTCGCGGCCGAGACGTCCAGCGCGCCGGCCGCCTCCTCGACGTCCAATTTGCCGTGCTCGGCCAGCAGTTCCAGCAGTGCGTTCCACCGCTCGTACCTGGACATCGTTCCGCTCCTTCCACACCCGCCGACGCGCGCCCCCGCGGCCGGTCGGGACAGCTTGGCACACCCCGGTCATGGCCCATGCATTGCGCAGTGATGCGCGAAACGGCTATAAAACAATCAGCTTTGCGCACCCCCATGGTGCACACGTCCTCACGTACAGCCACCCGCAGGCAGTCATAAGGAGTCCGCACCCATGCCGCACCTGTCCCTGACCGGCGAGGAGATCGCCACCCAGCCCGAGAACTGGCGCACCGCCGCGGCGCTGGCGGCGAGCGGCCCGACCGGCCTGCCGCAGCGCGGCGAGCGCGTGGCCGTGGTCGGCTGCGGCACCTCGTGGTTCATGGCGCAGGCGTACGCCGCGCTGCGCGAGTCCGGCGGCCACGGCGAGACCGACGCCTTCGCCGCCTCCGAGTTCCCGCACGGCCGCCGCTACGACCGGGTGCTGGCGATCACCCGCTCCGGCACCACCACCGAGGTGCTGCGGCTGCTCGCCGACACCGACCTGCCGAGCACCGCGATCACCGCCTGCGTCGACCAGCCGGTCGCCGCGGACGCCGGCCACCTGATCGACCTGGGCTTCGCCGACGAGCGCTCGGTGGTGCAGACCCGCTTCGCCACCACCGTGCTGGCCCTGCTCCGCGCCCACCTGGAGCTGGAGGAGGCCCGCCCGGCGGGTGTCGCCACCGTCGCCGAGGCCGCCGCGGACGCCGAGCGCGCCGTCGCCTGGCAGGTGCCGCAGGAGCTGGTCGAGCTGGAGCAGATCTCCTTCCTCGGCACCGGCTGGACCAACGGCCTGGCGCAGGAGGCCGGGCTGAAGATGCGCGAGGCCGCGCTGGCCTGGACCGAGGCGTACCCGGCGATGGAGTACCGGCACGGCCCGATCTCGATCACCGCTCCGGGACGCGCCGCGTGGGCGTTCGGCGCGCTGCCGGTCGGCCTGGCCGACGAGGTGGCGGCGGTCGGCGGCCGGCTGCTGGCCGACTCCGGCGCGGACGGCCTGGACCCGCTGGCCGACCTGGTCCGGGTGCACAAGCTGGCCGTCGCGGTGGCCGAGCACCGCGGTCTGAACCCGGACGAGCCGCGCAACCTGACCCGCTCGATCGTCCTGGCCTGACCGCCCGCCAAGGCCCCGAATACCCCCAGGAGTCGGCAAAGAGCGACAAAGCTCACCTCTCAGGACCAGACCAATCGATCGACTGGACTAGACCTCTTCGACCTGGCCAAGGGAAACTGTCCCCCGTGAAGCACGTCATCGCACTCGATGTAGGCGGCACCGGCATGAAAGCCGCGCTGGTCGCCCAGGACGGCTCCGTGCTGTACGAAGCACGCCGACCGACCGGGCGGGAGCACGGCACTGATGCCGTCGTCGCCACCATCCTCGACTTCGCCGCCGACCTGGCGCAGGAGGGCCGCACCCGATTCGGTGCCGCCCCCCTAGCGGCAGGCGTCGCCGTGCCGGGAACGATCGACGAGAAGAACGGGATCGCGGTCTTCTCCGCCAACCTCGGCTGGCGGGACCTGCCGATGCGCAAGCTGCTCGGCGAGCGCCTCGGCAACATCCCGGTCGCTCTCGGCCACGACGTCCGGTCCGGCGGGCTCGCCGAGGGCCGGATCGGCGCCGGTCGGGGGGTCGACCGTTTCCTGTTCGTCGCGCTCGGCACCGGCATCGCCGGCGCGATCGGGATCGGCGGCACGATCGAGGCCGGCGCCCACGGCTACGGCGGCGAGATCGGGCACGTGGTGGTCCGCCCCGGCGGCCCGCAGTGCGGCTGCGGCGCCCGCGGCTGCCTGGAGACCCTGGCCTCCGCCTCGGCGGTGTCCCGGGCCTGGGCCGAGGCCGTCGGCGACCCGGCCGCCGACGCCGCCGACTGCGCGCTGGCGGTCGAGACCGGCGACCCGACGGCCCTGGCGGTCTGGCAGAACGCGGTGGACGCGCTCGCCGACGGCATCGTGCTGGCGCAGAGCCTGCTCGACCCGTCGACGGTGATCGTCGGCGGCGGGCTGGCGGAGGCCGGTGACACCCTCTTCACGCCGCTGCGCGCCGCGGTGACCGAGCGCCTGACCTTCCAGATGCCCCCGAAGGTCGTTCCGGCCATGCTCAAAGACACCGCCGCGTCCCTGGGCGCAGGTTTGCTCGCCTGGGATCTGCTCTCCATGGAGGTGACCGCGTGACCGCGGACCGAACTGCACTGGCCGGAGCCCGACTGGTCCTGCCCGGCGGGGTGATCGAAGGCGGCCGGCTCACGGTCGGGGGAACCCGCATCGCCGACCTCGGCGGCGACCCGCTGCCCGGTGACCTCGACCTGACCGGGTACACCGTCGTCCCCGGCTTCGTCGACCTGCACGTGCACGGCGGCGGCGGCGCCTCGTACGCCTCCGGTATCGCCGAGGAGGCGCTCACCGCCGCCCGCACGCACCTGGAACACGGCACCACCACGACGATGGCCTCCACCGTCACCGGCGAGATCGACGAGGTCTGCCGCCAGGCGGCCGTGCTCTCCGAACTCGTCGAGGACGGCGTCCTGGCCGGCATCCACTTCGAGGGCCCGTTCATCTCGCACAACCGGTGCGGCGCCCACCGCCCCGACCTGCTGCGCGACCCCGACCCGGCGCTGGTGCGCAAGCTCGCCGACGCCGCCCGCGGCCACGCGAAGATGTTCACCCTCGCCCCGGAACTGCCGGGCGGCCTGGAGTCCGTCCGGATGCTCGCCGACCAGGGCATCATCGCCGCCGTCGGCCACACCGACTCCGACTACACGATCACCCTGGAGGCGATCGACGCCGGAGCCACCGTCGCCACCCACCTGTTCAACGCGATGCCGGGCATCCAGCACCGCGCGCCCGGCCCGATCGTGGCGCTGCTGGAGGACGAGCGGGTCACCGTCGAGCTGATCAACGACGGCATCCACCTGCACCCCTCGGTGCTCGAACTCGCCTACGGCACGGCCGGCGCCGAGCGCGTCGCGCTGATCACCGACGCGATGGGCGCGGCCGGCATGGGCGACGGCCTGTACCCGCTCGGCCCGCTCCAGGTCCGGGTCGAGGACGGCGTCGCCCGCCTCGTCGAGGGCGGCTCCATCGCCGGCTCCACCCTCACCCTGGACGTCGCCTTCCGGCGCGCCGTCACCGTGCTCGGCCTGTCGCTGAACCAGGCCGTCACCTCGCTGTCCACCGTCCCGGCCCGGCTGATGGGCCTGGCCGACACCCTCGGCACCCTGGAGGCAGGCAAGAACGCCGACCTGGTCGTCCTCGAATCCGACACCTACGAGCTCGCCGCCGTGATGCGCCGCGGCGAGTGGATCGTCGGCGCGGACCGCTTCACCGGGGCCGGCAACCCGGCCTGACCCGGCACCGCCCGCGAGGGCGGCTCTGCACGGGGGGTGAGCAGCGGAACCTGCGCCTCGTTGCTCACCCCACCCGGAGACCTCCTTGCCGCTCGCCGCTACTTCCGACCTGCTCGCGTCCGCCGCCGCCGACCGGCGCGGACTGCCCGCCTTCAACGTGATCACCCTGGAGCACGCCGAGGCGATCGCCGCCGGCGCCGAAGCCGCGGGGACGCCCGTCGTGCTCCAGCTCAGCCAGAACGCGATCGCCTACCGCGGCGGCCGCCTGCTGCCGATCGCCCGGGCCTGCGCGGAGATCGCCGCCGCCGCCCGCGTCCCCGTCTCGCTCCACCTCGACCACTGCGAGGACTTCGAGCTGCTGCGCGCGGCCCCCGCCGCCGGGTTCTCCTCCGCGATGTTCGACGCCTCCGCGCTGCCGCACGACGAGAACGTCAAGGCCACCGCCGAGGCCGCCGTCTGGGCGCACCGGCACGGCCTGCACCTGGAGGCCGAACTGGGCCGGGTCGGCGGCAAGGACGGCGAGCCGCCGCTGTCCGCGCACGCGCCCGGCGCCCGCACCGACCCGGCGGAGGCGGCCCGGTACGTCGCCGACACCGCCGTGGACGCGCTGGCCGTCGCCGTCGGCTCCTCGCACGCGATGACCTCGCGCACCGCCGCCCTCGACCTCGACCTGATCGGCGACCTGGCCGCCGCCGTCCCCGTCCCGCTGGTCCTGCACGGCAGCTCCGGCGTCCCCGACGAGCTGCTCACCGCGGCCGTCGCGGCCGGCATGGTGAAGATCAACATCGGCACGGCGCTCAACCTGGCCTACACCGCCGCCGTCCGCGAGCACCTGGCCGCCCACCCCGCCGCCACCGACCCGCGCAAGTACCTCACCGCCGCCCGGGACGCGATGACCCGCACCGTCGAACAGCTGTCCCGGGTGGTCGCCGGCCGCTGACACGCCGACGGGGGCGCCGGAGTGTTCCCCGGCGCCCCCGTCGCGATGGTCACTTGGCGGGGTACTTCTCCACCGAGAACGGCGTCACCGCGATCTGGTCGAGCAGCACCGTGCCCGCACCGGCCGGCAGGGTCACCGTGATGGTGTTGGAACCGGCCTGCAGGTCCGGCCATATGTTGGTGCTGTACCAGGACTGCGCGGGGTCCTGGTTCCCACCCTTCGAGTAGTTCTTGAAGGTCACGCCGCCCGAGTGCTCCTTGCCGTTCACCGTGACCTGCGCGGGCTGGTCGGCGCCGGTGTTGTTGAAGTGCAGCCAGACCTTGGTCCGCCCGGCGGCGTCCCAGTTGACCGTCCAGGTGACCGACGAACCGCCTTGCAGCGTCAGGTACTTGCCGTCCCCGGAGGACGCGCCCTTGACCGCCGCGTCGAGGTTCGCGCCCTGCGCCTGCAGCGTGGAGGCGTCGCCGATCGGCTCGTTGGCGGCGCTCGGGCTGGGCGCGGGGCTGGACGGGCCCGGGGAGCTCGGCTCGGCCGGGGCGGACGGGCTGTGGCTGTTGCCGGCGGCCTGTCCCTTGCCGCCGGCGTCCGGGTCGCCGGTGGAGAGGGCGACGCCCGCGCCGATGGCGATCGCGGCGACCACCGCGACGGCGCCGATCACGGTGGCCTTGCCGCGGCCGGCCGGCCGGTCCTCACCGGGGCGGGGCCGGGAGCGCTCGGCGTACCGCGACTGCTGCGGCAGCGCGGTGGTCTCCTGCCCGGGCGCGGCGCCGGGCCCGGCCTGCGGGTGCCCGGGGCCGGCGGGCGGCGGGGTCTGCGAGTACGCGGGCCGCTCGCCGTAGGTGGCGCGGCCGACCTCCATCGGACGGCTGTAGCCGGTGGGCCGCTCGGCCACGGGCTGCTCGCCCTCGGCGGGACGGTAGAGGTACGCGAACGGGTCGTCCTCGCCCGCGCCGTCGTTGTTACCGGCGGTCGTCACGGTCAACTCCCCAGGACTGGATGCTCTCGTACCCAGGGCACCCTACCTGTCGCCTTTCGGCCAGGACCAAGCGGTTCAGCCGGCCGCGCGGTTCAGCCCGCCGCGCGGTTCAGCCCGCCCGGCGGTGCGAGCGCTCGCCGCGCGAGCCGCGGGCCGTGCCGCCGCGGGTGCGCTTCTCGTCGTACATCCGCTCGTCCGCGGAGTGCAGCACCTCGTCGATGCTCATGCCGCAGCCGGCCCAGCCGATGCCGAGGCTGACGCCGACCCGGACGGCCCGGTTGTCGATCCGCATCGGCGGCAGGATGGCGCTGCGCAGTCGCCCGGCGAGTTCCTTGGCCTCCTCGCGGCCGATGGCGTCGGCCAGCACGACGAACTCGTCGCCGCTCATCCGGGCCACCGTGTCGCCCTCCCGGACGACCTGCTGGAGCCGGCGGGCGATCTCGATCAGCACGGCGTCGCCGGCGTTGTGGCCGTAGCGGTCGTTGACCAGCTTGAAGCCGTCGAGGTCGCAGTAGAGGACGGCGAGGCCCTTCTCCGGGCCGGGGCGGCGGTGGCCGTGCCAGGGCTCGCCGCCCGACGGGTCGGCGGGGACGACGGCGTGCACGTGGTGCGCGGCGGTGGCGTCGTGGCGGAGCATCTCACCGGCCGCGAAGGCCTCCCGGTCGCGCTCCAGGGCCTCGTCGGGGGGCGGGTAGCCGTGCGCCAGGGTGACGGGGCCGCCGGGCGCCGGCGGGCCGTTCTGGACGGCGCCTGAGGGCGGGTGGCCGGTGTCGGGCGGCCCGCCGGGGGCGGGCAGCTGGGGCCGGGAACAGAGCCGGCGGGCGAGCCGGGACCGCAGCTCGGCGCCGTTGGGCAGGCCGGTGAGGGCGTCGTGGCTGGCCCGGTGGGCGAGCTGGAGCTCGTGCCGCTTGCGGTCCTCGATGTCCTCGACGTGGGTGAGCAGGAAGCTGGGGCCCTCGGTGGCGTCGGCGACCACCGAGTTGCGCAGGCACACCCACTGGAAGCCGCCGTCGCGGCGGGACAGCCGCAGTTCGGCGCGTCCGCCCTCGGCGCTGGTGCGCAGCAGCAGCGCCAGGTCGTCGGGGTGGACCAGGTCGACGAAGCGCTGCTGGCGCAGGGTGGCCCGGGGGCGGCCGAGCAGCCTGCACAGCGCGTCGTTGACGCGGGTGAGCTGCCCGGTGCCGTCGCCGTGCAGTTCGGTGATGGCCATGCCGCTGGGGGCGTACTCGAAGGCCTGCCGAAAGGATTCCTCGCTGGCCCGCAGGGCCTGCTGCTCCTTCTCCAGGCGGGCCAGGGCGCGCTGCATCTCGGCCCGCAGCCGGGCGTTGCCGATGGCTATGGAGGCCTGCAGGGAGAACATCTCCAGCGCCTCGCGGGTCCACGCGCCGGGCCGCTTGCCGCTGCGCGGTCGGTCCACCGAGAGGATGCCGAGCAGGTCGCCGCCGGCGCTGTACATGGGCGCGAGCAGGACGTCGGCGGGGTGCCAGTCGTTGTCGTAGACGGGCAGCGGGCCGTCGCCGGTCCAGGTGGGGATGTCGGTGCCGATGGCCCAGCCGCGGTCGTACGGGAGGAAGCGCAGGGTGCCCCAGTGGTCGGCGACCTGGAGCATCCGGTCCCAGGACTCGCGGGAGCCGACCTGGCCGAGCAGCACGGAGGGCCCGCCGAAGGTGCTCTCCTCGATCTCCCAGACGGCGGCGATCACCAGGTCCCCGTCGGGCCGCACCAGACTGACCGCGGCGGCGTCGAACCCGAGCCCGTGGACCGCTCCCTCGACGACCGCCTGGAGGGTTCCCGCCAGGCTCCGGGCAGCGTTGAGGTCCGCCACGACCCGGTGCAAGGTGCGGAGGGTCGCGAGGCGGACGTAGGGCTCCGACTCGGCTTCCATGCGGGGGCTCCCCGGCTGCTTCGGATGGTTCTTGAGAGGTGTCGTCCGATTGCCAGAAGAACTGAATCACAGCGAGCACTTCGATAGGCACGCTCGGTCAGCAATAGGCTGTCAGTGTGACTCAAATCACATAATGATCAAGTGATGATCGTATTCGGAAACGGCAGGGAACGACAGGACGCCCGGCAGGCGACTTCCGACGGCACACCACCCCCACGCTCGGCCCAGCGACCGATCCGACCTACGACCAGGGCCCGATACCGCTGCGCCCGCGCGGAGACTACCGTGCGGTACGTGTACAGCTCCCCACAGTCCCCCGCCTCCCCCGCCGCGCCCGCCCCCGTTGCCGACGCCGACGCCACTCCCGAGGAGTTCCGCGCCGCCCTCGGCCAACTGGCCGCCGGCGTCTCGCTGGTGACCGTGCACGACCCCGAGGACGGCGAGGACGTCGGCATGACCGCCACCTCGTTCCTGTCGGTGTCGCTGGAGCCGCCGCTGGTGCTGGTCTCGGTGCGCGAGGACTCCCGGATGGACGACCTGCTCGCCCGGGCCGAGACCTGGGCGGTCTCGCTGCTCGGCGAGGAGCACCGCACACTGGCCTCCCGGTTCGCCATGAAGGGCCGGCTCAGCGACCGCCTGCTGTTCGCCGACGCCGCCTGGCAGCGCGGCCCGCACTCCGGCGCCCCGCTGATCGACGGCGCGCTCGCCACCGTCGAGTGCCGCACCGAACAGCGCATCCCGGCCGGCGACCACACCCTGGTGCTCGGCCGCGTCCTGGCCGCGCGAGTCCCCGCCCCGGCCGCCCGACCGCTGGTCTACTTCCGCTCCGGCTACCGCCAACTCGGCTGAGCCGAAGCAGCCGGGGCCGGACAGGCCCTAGTCGGGCTTGACCCGGCCCCGCCCCTGCTTCAGCGTGGCGCGGTGCCGCTTGTTCTCCAGCCGCCGCTCGATCATGCCCCGGGTGGGCTTGGTGGCCCGCCTGGTCTTCGGCGGCGGCGCGGTGGCCTCGCCCAGCAGCGACGCCAGCCGGGCGGCCGCGACCTCGCGGTTGCGCCACTGCGAGCGGTGCTCGGAGGCGCGCACCACCAGCACCCCGTCGACCAGCCGCGAGGCCAGCCGCTCCAGGGCGCGGTCCTTCCACACCGGCGGCAGCGCGTCGGAGGCGGCGAGATCCCAGCGCAGCTCGACCTTGCTGTCGGAAGTGTTGACGTGCTGGCCGCCGGGGCCGGAGGAACGGGAGAAGCGCCAGACGAGCTCGGCGTCGGGTACGACCACCGAACCCCGTACGCGCACGGGCTCAGTCATGCCGCCCATCATCCCGCCCGGGCGCGGCGCCCGTCACCTGGTTAACCCGGCACAATGGCGGGCGTGATCGAGCTCGGCTACTCCCTCTCCAACCGCTTCCCCGACCCCCCGCAGACCGACTACCGCACCGCACCGGTCCGCGCGCTGCGCCACGACCTGTTCGCGGGGGACGTCTACCTGGAGAGCGACGACGGCACCGGCGTCGAGACCCTCTGGGGCTGGGTGCCGGTGCTGGACTTCGCCTGGGCGCTGTGCGACGTCGTCGAACGCCTCGACGAGGACCCGCGCGGCAGCCGCGAGGCCCGGGTCCGCACCGAGGACCTCGACTTCACCCAGAACACCGAGCTGCTGCGCTTCGCCCGCCGGTTCGGCTGGGTGGAGATCACCGCCACCTGGCGTCCGGACGACGAGCCGGTGGTGGTCCGGCACGCCGAGCTGCGCCGGGAGGCCCGGGACTTCCTCCAGGACGTGCTGGCCGACCTGACCGAGCTGCACGAGGACCTGGCCGACAATCCGAACATCTGGACCGTGCAGGGCCGGTACCCGAGAATCTGACCCGGCGTCGGACGGCCCCGCACCCCGTGTGGAACCAAAGGCCGCCCGTCCCGCGTTCTCTGGGCAAAACCGACCGAACCGACCGAAGGGACACCACAGACCATGCCCGTGAGCCTCACCAAGGGTGGCAACGTCTCGCTGACGAAGGAGGCCCCCGGCCTGACGGCGGTCACCGTCGGCCTCGGCTGGGACGTGCGCACCACCACCGGCACCGAGTTCGACCTGGACGCCAGCGCGATCGTGCTGAACGGCGAGGGCAAGGTCTACTCCGACCGCCACTTCGTCTTCTTCAACAACACCAGCACCCCGGACAGCACCGTCGTCCACACCGGCGACAACCGCACCGGCGAGGGCGACGGCGACGACGAGCAGGTCAACGTCAACCTGGCCGCACTGCCCGCCGACGTCACCCGGATCACCTTCCCGGTGTCGATCTACGACGGCAACGGCCGCGGCCAGAGCTTCGGCCAGGTCCGCAACGCCTACATCCGGGTGCTCAACCAGGCCGGCGGCGCCGAGCTCGCCCGCTACGACCTCTCCGAGGACGCCGCCACCGAGACCGCGATGATCTTCGGCGAGCTGTACCGCAACGGCGCCGAGTGGAAGTTCCGCGCCATCGGCCAGGGCTACGCCTCCGGCCTGGCCGGCATCGCCCAGGACTTCGGCGTCAACGTCTGACGCACCGGCACAGCCGGAAGGGCCCCCGCTCCGTCAGGAACGGGGGCCCTTCCGCGTGGTCACGGCCGGCCGGCCCGCAGCTCGGGCAGCTCCAGCAGCTCGGTCTCGTCGTGCGGGGTCAGGTCGACCACCTCGACGGGCTCGGTGTCGGACTCCGCGTGCTGGTGGCTCGGCGGCTGCTCCACCGCGCGGTGCGCGGGCTGCCCGGCGTCCACCGGCGCGGCGTCCAGCACCGCGTAGCGCTCGCTGTCGGCCAGTGCCTCGTCGCCCACCACGTCCGCCAGGTCGCCCACCGCCGGGGCCGGCGCGGCCGCCCGCAGCGCGGCCCGGGCACTGCCCGGCCGGCCGAAGAAGCTGAACGCCGCTCCCCGCGGCCGCTGCGGGGCCGCCTGCTCCGCGGCCTGCGGGCGCGGGCCGGGCAGCGCCGGGCCGACCGGACGCAGCGCCGCCGAACCGGTGGCCGGCACCGGCTCCGGCATCTTCGGCCGCAGCTCGACCTGGGCCCGCTCGTCCACCGCGCGCTGCGCCTCGGCGGACACCGCGCGCTGCGCCTCGGCGGACACCGCCTGCCGCTCCAGGTGCCGCATCGCGGCCTGTGCGCGGACGAACGCGGCCGGGGTGACCGGGTGCTTGGGACGGGACTCCTCGACGGCCCGGCGGGCCGCCTCGGCCTCCTTCAGCGCCTGCTCGGCGACCAGCACGGCGCGCTCGCGCAGCAGCCGGGCGATCTCCGTCTCCGCCTTCGCCAGCCGGGACTTCTCCGCGGTCAGCCGCCGCCCGAAGCGGGTGGCCCGCTCCTCGGCGACCTCGGCCGCGTACTCGGCCTCGGCGATCTGCTCCTCGTAGCGCTCCTCGGCACGCAGCCGGCGCGTCATGGCCAGCTCGACAGCGGCCCGGGCGGCCCGGTCGCGCTGCCGCAGCACCAGCGCCAGGCCGACCACCGCGACCACCGCGGCGACGCCGACCGAGCGGGCCACGATCTGGTCCGGACTGGCCACCAGCGCGGCCACCGCCGCGACCACGAGCACACCGGAGGCGACCGGTGGCAACGACCGGCCCAGGACGGAGGAATGACGGTGGCGTCCGCGAGGCATGGCTAGAAACTAGCGTGCGAGTCGCGGCCCTGTCAGCCTCGCCCCCCATTCCGCCCTTGACACGCCGACAGAAACACGGGCCGCGTCCGAACCGTCACGCAGTGCGAGCAGCGGCCTCAGCGGGAGGAGGCGGCCGTGCCGCGCGGGTGCTCCGGGTCGTCGTGGTCCTCCGGAAGCCGGCAGATGTGCTGCAGCCACAGCGCCACCGCGATCACCGCCGCACCGGCCAGCACCGCGAACAGCGCGGTGGCGGCCTGCGCCCGACGGGCGGCGACCTCCAGCGAGCCGAGCAGGAACACCCCGACGCCCGCGTACACGCCGGTCACCACCGCCGACACCAGCGCGCTGGCCTGCCCCAGCACCAGCGCCCGCGCCGCGTGCAGCGGATCGACCCGCTTCGCGCCCGGCTGCCGCTCCCGCATCGCCTTCAGCCGCGACCGCAGCGAGATCGCCACGGCCAGCAGCACCACGGCGATCGCCGCCAGCACGTACGGCGCGTACGCGGGCACTCCGGGCAGCGTGCCCAGCGAGTCCCACAGCCGGGCACCGCCCCAGGACAGCAGCCCCGTGATGGCGGTGATGCCGAGCAGCAGGCGGAGACGGAGCGGCTTCACGCGGACGGGCTTCCTTCCAGTGGTTCGACCCGGCCCTGCACGGCCCGGGAGTTCGGCGCGGCGACCAGCCCACCGTACCGGCCGGGCCGCACCCGCAGGGAGCTACGGCCGTGGCCGGCCGGAAGTTCCCGGACGGCTCACTCCGGCAGTCGCAGCTGCAGGTCGGCGCGCAGCCGCACGCCCTGGCCCTCGGCCCCGCCGAGCGCCGCCAGCAGCTCCGCGACCGGCCCGTGCCCGGGCACCTCGGCCTGCGGGTCGGCGTCCTGCCACGGCGCCAGCACGAACGCCCGCTCGTGGGCCCGCGGGTGCGGCAGCGTCAGCTGCGGGTCGTCGCTGCGCACGCCCTCGTAGCTGAGGATGTCGACGTCCAGCGTGCGGGAGCCCCAGCGGACGGCCCGCACCCGGCCGAACGCGTCCTCCACGGCGTTGGCCCGCTCCAGCAGGTCCTGCGGCGGCAGCGAGGTGCGCAGCAGCGCGACGGCGTTGAAGTAGCTGGGCTGGTCGGCGGGCCCGCCGACGGCGTCCGTCTCGTACACCGCGGACAGCGCGGTCACCCGTACGCCGGGCGTGTCCTCCAGCGCGTCGACCGCGCCCTGCAGGGTCTCCAGGCGGTTGCCCAGGTTGCTGCCGAGCGCGATCGCGGCGTCCCGCGACTCGTGCATGGTGGATTCCACGCGGTCCACCTTGCCCTGCAGGTCGAACGTGGTCGGCGTGGCGGTCGGGTCTGTGGTGGCCATGGGAGTTCCCTCCACTCGGGCTCCACCGGGCGCCATCAGGCGCGGCCCCGGCGGATCGTGATGGTGACGTCGTCGAACGGGACGGTGATCGGGGCATCGGGCTTGTGCACGACGACCTCGACCTCCTCGACCACCTCGTGCCGCAGGCACTGGTCGGCGATCCGCTGGGCCAGCGTCTCGATCAGGTCGACCGGATCGCCCGCGATCACCGCGGTGACCTCCTCCGCGATCACGCCGTAGTGCGCGGTGCGGGTCAGGTCGTCACTCGCGGCGGCCGGCCGGGTGTCCAGGAACAGCGTCAGGTCGACGACGAAGGTCTGCCCCTCGATCCGCTCCCGCTCGAAGACGCCGTGGTGGCCGCGGGCACGGAGCCCACGCAAGGTGACGCGGTCCAGCACAAGAATCACTGCTCCCAGCTGACGGCCCCGCCGAAGCGGGGACCGGCGGGCATCGTCGCCCGCCGCCCCTCGAATCTACCTTCGAGCGCCGACCCTCCCGGACCGCCTCCCCGGCCGCCCACCCGATCGGACCGGCCACCGCGGCCCTTGACGGGCGGCGATCACTCGTCCTCGTCGTCCTCGTCGTCGCCACTGGTGAGCACCGGCGAACCATGGTGCGACCACAGCTTCCAGCCGTCCGGAGTGCGCCGGAACAGGTTCGTCGACACGACCTTCCCGCCCACCAGCGGCCCCAACTCGCCCTCCTCTTCGGGCTCGCCGCCGGACAGAATGTTCTCCGTACAGGTGACCAGCGCCACATCGCCCTGCACGTCCACCTCCACATCCGTCAGGAAGAACTGGATGTACTCGGTGTTCGCCATGATCAACATGTACGAGCGGGTCACCTGGGCCCGGCCCACCAGCGCCGGCCAGCCCGGGTGCACACAGAACACCCCGCCCTTGTCGTCCGCCTCGCCCGGGCCCAGCCAGATCGACTCGACGGCGTCCAGGTCGCCGGTCTCCAGAGCCTCGTACAGCGCCTGATTGGCCGCCAGCACGGCCTCCTCGTCCGGTTCCAGCGCCGCCGCCCGGTCGTTGCCGCTCACTGCCTCCGCCACGTCTACCCCCTCTGCTCGGCCTGCTCCCAGGCCGCCACGACTCGTACGGCGTCAGCCGTGCCGGACACGTCATGCACCCGCACCGCCCAGGCGCCCGCCTTCGCCGACAGCACCGAGACCGCCGCCGTCGCGTCGTCCCGCTGCCGCGCCGGGCGCAGCTCCCCGGTTTCCGGGTTGGCGAGCAGCGTACCCAGGAAGCGCTTGCGCGAAGCCGCGACCAGAACCGGCCGACCGAGCGCCGTCAGCGCGTCCAGCCGACCCAGCAGCGCCCAGTTGTGCGCGCTCGTCTTGGCAAACCCCAGGCCCGGGTCCAGGATCAGCTGATCCTCCTTCACCCCCGCCGCGAGCAGCTCCTCCACCCGGTCGGACAGCTCCCGCACCACGTCCGCGACCACGTCGTCGTACACCGCCTGCGCGTACATGTCCGCCGACTGCCCGCGCCAGTGCATCACCACGAACGGCGCGCCGGTCTCGGCGACCACGTTCGCCATCTCCGCATCCGCGAGTCCTCCGGACACGTCGTTGACGATCGCCGCACCCGCCTGCACCGCGGCCCGCGCCACCGCCGCCCGCATGGTGTCCACCGACACCACCACCCCCGCCCGGGCCAGCTCCGTCACCACCGGCACCACCCGGCGCAGCTCCTCCTCCTCCGTCACCCGCACCGCCCCCGGCCGGGTCGACTCCCCACCCACATCGACCAGATCCGCCCCCCGCGCCACCAGGTCCAGCCCGTGCGCGATCGCCTTCGCCGGATCCAGCCACATCCCCCCGTCCGAGAACGAATCCGGCGTGACGTTCACCACCCCCATCACCGCACAACGGTCCAGGACGGGCAGGCCAGGGAGGTTCTCGCTCATAAGACCCATTATCGACGCAGCCGGCCACCCCCGACCGGCCGGGGAACCCCGCAAGCGGGTCGGGTGCGAAAAGGCACCCGCCCGCAAGGTCGCGACGCCGGCAATGACTTGCCATCGATCGCGACCTCACGGACGGGTCTGCGCTTGCGCCCCTGGTGGTGCTCCCCGCTACGCCGCCCTGCCGAGCTCGGCCGGAGCCTCCGGCATGAGGCCCTGCCGCTGCCGCTTGCGCCCGAATCGCGGCATGCCCAGCGTGATGAAGGCCTCCGCCTGCATCGCCGCGAAGCCGATCCGCGGGAGGTCGCGGGTGTGCTTGTAGACCAGGAACCGCGGCTCCCAGGTCGGCTGGAACTTCGCGTTGAACTTGTACAGCGACTCGATCTGGAACCACCGCGACAGGAAGACCAGCAGCCCGCGCCAGGCCCGCAGCACCGGCCCCGCGCCGATCCGTTCGCCCCGGGCGAGCGCCGAGCGGAACATCGCGAAGTTCAGCGAGACCCGCCGGACGCCCATCGCGCCGACCTCCTGGAGGGCCGCGACGATCAGCAGCTCGTTGAGGCCGGGGTCGGCCTCCCGGTCGCGGCGCATCAGTTCCAGCGAGATGCCGTCCTCGCCCCAGGGGACGAAGTGCAGCACCGCCTTCAGGTCGTCGGAGCCGCTCTCGTCGCCTTCCGGCGCCTTGTGCGCCGTGACGACGACGCACTCGTCGTCACCGACCTCGCCGAAGCGCCCGAGCGCCATCGAGAAGCCGCGCTCGGTGTCGGTGCCGCGCCAGCGGGCCGCCGCGTCGGCGATCTGCCGCTTCTCCTCCAGCGTGAGGTCGCCGACCCGGCGGACCTTGCAGGAGTAGCCGTTGCGTTCGATCCGCTTGACCATCTGGCGGACGTTGCGCATGGCGCGGCCGGAGAGCGAGAAGGTGGAGGTGTCGACGATGGCCTCGTCGCCGAGTTCGAGCGCGTCGAGGTCGGCCTCACGGGTCCAGACCTCGCCGCCGACCTCGGAGCAGCCCATGACGGCGGGCACCCAGGCGTGCTCGCGGGCGGTGGTCATGAAGACCTTGATCGCGCCGGGCCAGGCCTCGACGTCGCCGACCGGGTCGCCGGAGGCGAGCATCACGCCGGAGACCACCCGGTAGGAGATCGCGGCCTTGCCGGTGGGCGAGAACAGGACGCTCTTGTCGCGGCGCAGGGCGAAGTAGCCGAGCGAGTCGCGCTTGCCGTGCCGGGCGAGCAGCTCGCGGACCTTGAGCTCGTCCTCGGCGGTGAGCTCGGGTTCGGGCTTCTCGGGGCGGAGCGCCAGGTACGCGGTGGTGAGGGCGGTGAGCAGGCCGAGCCCGCCGAGGGAGTAGGCGACCAGGTCGCTGACCCACTCCTTGGTGTAGTGGATCGGGCCCTCGAAGCCGAACAGGCCGTAGCCGACGTGTTCCAGGCGCTGGAACAGCGTCGGGTCGCCGAGTTCGTCCTTCCAGCGGACGGACACGATGGCGAGGCCGATCAGCGCCGAGACGGCGCCGAGCACGACGAAATTGACCACCGCGCGCCAGCGGGTGCGCGGGTCGGCCTTGGCGTAGAACTCGCGCTGGTGGATCAGCATCAGCACGAACAGCGCCAGCGAGATCGCGGCCTGGCCGAACTGGTGCCAGCGCAGCATGTGCAGCGCGGCGCCGACCGGCAGCAGCACGCAGACGGCGCGCCAGGCGCGGCGCTTGCGGCGGCGCAGGGCGTGCGCGAGCAGCACCAGCAGCATGCCGACCATCAGGGTGCCGGCGGCGGCCAACGTGGTGGTGCCGCCGGGCAGTTGGCCGGCCCAACTGTGCATCCTGGTGGCCCGGAAGCGGGGGAAGACCGCGCCGACGATGTCGATCAGTCCGATCGCCAGGCAGGCGTACCCGACCGCGCCCGGCACCCATGCCCGCGGTACGGCGGAGGCCTGGGACCGGAGCGCCTTCAGCCCACGCCGGCGGGGCTGGTCGGACGTCGTCTCAGCGGACACGGGAGCGCTCATGAGAACCCAGCCTAGAGGCACCCGGGCGCTGCTCGCGCACCCCGGGACCCGGGTTGTGATGAACCTTCATGACTGTTCCTTTTTCTGGCAATCCGCACGTCAAGAGGGGTCCACCGGACGGATGAGGGGGTCCGCCGGGGGCTCGGTTCGAACGGGTGCACTCGTCAGACCGGGGGACGCGGCGGGTACTACCGATGCCGCACCCGTGGCCGCCGACTCGGCGGTTCGGCGCGATTCCAACCCGTGGACGCCGCATTCTAGGGCGACGGTTCCCGTTCGTGCAGTCATCCGGTCGTACTGGTTTCCGACGCTCGGTCAGACTACCCCCACTCGCACCAGACGGACCGTCAGACAACGTTGACCGAGCGGGATTCGAGGAGGGCCGGAAGGCATGGAGCTGACCAGCCGGACACTGGTGTACGCGCTGATCGCGGTGGGAACGGCGGCCCTGGTGGCCACTCTCTGGCTGTGGCCGCGGCTGTCCGCGCAGCGGCCGCTGCCGATGCTGGGACGACTCGGACTGCTGGCGGTCACCCAGGTGGCGGTGCTGTCGGTGCTGCTGCTGTCGGTGAACAACGCGTACGGCTTCTACACCTCCTGGAACGACCTGCTGCGCCCCGGCGCAGGAGCCCCGTTGGCACTGACCTCCGGGCGCGCCCCCGGCGCCGCCCCCGAGAGCGACAAGCTGGTGCAGCCGACCACCGAGGGCGGGCTGGAGACGGTCAAGGACGTGTTGCCGCCCGGTCCACCCGAAGAGGTCGGCCGGGTCGATTCGGTGAAAGTGACCGGCGCCGAGTCCGGCCTGTCCGATCAGATGTTCGTCTATCTGCCACCGGAGTACTTCAACCCCCGCTACAACCGCGAGCACTTCCCGGTGCTGCTCGCCCTGGCCGGCTACCCCGGTCCGACCCTGCACCTGGTGGAGAGCCTGCAACTGCCGCAGACCGCCGCCGAGCTGCAACGCACCGGCCAGATGGCCCCCACCGTGATCGTGATGGCCCGCCCCACCGTCGCCCCGCCGCGGGACACCGAGTGCGTGGACGTCGCCGGCGGCCCGAAGACCGAGACCTGGTTCGTGAAGGACCTGCCGGCCGCGCTGCGCTCCGCGTACCGGGTCGGCCGGGCGGCGGAGTCCTGGGGTGTGTTCGGCTACTCCACCGGCGGGTCCTGCGCGCTGCGGCTGGCGATGCGTCACCCCGACGTGTACCGCAACGCGGCCGGGATGCACCCGGACTACACGGTGCCGAACGACCGCTGGACCGACGGCGACCTGTTCCGGGGCGACGCCGACGCGGCCCAGAAGTCCGACCTGAACTGGCGGCTGAAGAACCTGCCCGCGCCGTCCGCGGCCCTGCTGGTGGTCTCCACCCACGCCGAGGACGACTACCCGGCGACCGAGCGGTTCCTCACCGCCGCCAAACAGGCCTCCGACGACCACCCGGAATTCCTGGTGGACTCACTGCTGTTGCCGGACGGCGGCCACTCCTTCGACACCTGGCGCCGCGAACTGCCGGCCACCCTGGAGTGGCTCAGCGACCACCTCACGCCCCCGCAGGACCGCGAACCGCGGCCCTGACGGGGGCGCACCCGATCAACGACCGATGATGAGGCTCATCGCCTCGGCCCGGGTGGCGGGGTCGCGCAGCTGGCCGCGGACCGCCGAGGTGACGGTGGTCGCCCCGGGCTTGCGGATGCCGCGCATCGACATGCACATGTGCTCGCACTCGATCACCACGATGGCGCCGCGCGGCTCCAGGATCCGCATCAGCGCATCCGCGACCTGGCTGGTGAGCCGCTCCTGCACCTGCGGGCGGCGGGCGAACACGTCGACCAGGCGGGCCAGCTTGGACAGGCCGGTGATCTTGCCGGTGGTCGCGGGGATGTACCCGACGTGCGCGACGCCGCGGAACGGCACCAGGTGGTGCTCGCAGGTGGAGAACACCTCGATGTCCTTGACCAGCACCATCTCGTCGTGGCCGAGGTCGAAGGTGGTGGTGAGCACCTCCTCCGGCTGCTGCCACAGACCGGCGAATATCTCGCGGTAGGCGCGCGCGACCCGGGCCGGGGTCTCCAGCAGGCCCTCGCGGTCCGGGTCCTCGCCGACCGCGATGAGCAGTTCGCGGACGGCGTTCTCGGCCCGCTTCTGGTCGAACTCGCGGACGGGGGACTCACCGTCGAGCGTCACCGGATCGATCATGCGTGCCTCGCTGCTCGTGAAAGGGAAAAGTTTCCGTGCAGCACGAATGCCGCGCCTCCAGGGTACAAACCCCGGAAACGCGGCATCCATTCCGAACAGGTGCTCGGGTCGATCAGCTGTCGACCTGGCCGCCGTCGGCCGGCGGGAGCTTCACGGTGTCGACCGGGCTGTCGGTGCCGGAGACGGCGCCGTTGGTCAGCGCCAGCTCCTTCGGCGACTGCACCGGCGGCCGGGTGGACGGGGTGCGGCGGGCCGAGCCGGTCCACGCCGGACGCGGGGGACGCTTGATGACCGGAGCGAAGACCTCGGCGATCTGCTCCTTGTTCAGCGTCTCCTTCTCCAGCAGTTCGAGGACCAGGTTGTCGAGCACGTCGCGGTTCTCGACCAGGATCTCCCAGGCCTCGTTGTGCGCGGCCTCGATCAGCTGCTTGACCTCCTCGTCCACCAGCCCGGCGATCTCCTCGGAGTAGTCGCGCTGGTGGGCCATCTCGCGGCCCAGGAAGGGCTCGGAGTCGGAGGAGCCGAACTTGATCGCGCCCAGGCGCTCACTCATGCCGTACTGGGTGACCATGGCCCGCGCCGTGGCGGTGGCCTTCTCGATGTCGTTCGAGGCGCCGGTGGTCGGGTCGTGGAAGACCAGTTCCTCCGCCGCCCGGCCGCCCAGCATGTAGGCGAGCTGGTCGAGCATCTCGTTGCGCGTGGTCGAGTACTTGTCCTCCTCCGGCAACACCATGGTGTAGCCGAGCGCCCGGCCCCGGGACAGGATGGTGATCTTGTGCACCGGGTCGGAGTAGTTGCAGGCCGCCGCGACCAGGGCGTGACCGCCCTCGTGGTACGCGGTGATCTTCTTCTCCTTGTCGGACATGATCCGCGAGCGCTTCTGCGGACCGGCCACGACGCGGTCGATCGCCTCGTCCAGCACGTTGTTGTCGATCAGCTTGAGGTCCGAGCGCGCAGTGAGCAGCGCGGCCTCGTTCAGCACGTTCGACAGGTCGGCGCCGGTGAAGCCGGGGGTGCGCTTGGCGACGGCCGAGAGGTCGACGTCGGGCGCGATCGGCTTGCCCTTCTGGTGCACCTTGAGGATGTCCAGGCGGCCCTGGAGGTCCGGGCGGTCGACGGCGATCTGCCGGTCGAAGCGGCCGGGGCGCAGCAGCGCCGGGTCCAGGATGTCGGGGCGGTTGGTGGCGGCGATCAGGATGACGCCGCCCTTGACGTCGAAGCCGTCCATCTCGACCAGCAGCTGGTTGAGGGTCTGCTCGCGCTCGTCGTGACCGCCGCCGAGACCCGCACCGCGGTGCCGGCCGACGGCGTCGATCTCGTCGACGAAGATGATCGCCGGGGCGTTGGCCTTGGCCTGCTCGAAGAGGTCGCGGACCCGGCTGGCGCCGACACCGACGAACATCTCGACGAAGTCCGAGCCGGAGATCGAGTAGAACGGCACGCCCGCCTCGCCCGCGACGGCGCGGGCCAGCAGGGTCTTGCCGGTACCGGGCGGGCCGTACAGCAGCACGCCCTTGGGGATCTTCGCGCCGACGGCCTGGAACTTGGCCGGTTCCTGCAGGAACTCCTTGATCTCGTGGAGTTCCTCGACGGCCTCGTCGGCGCCCGCGACGTCCGCGAAGGTGGTCTTCGGGGTGTCCTTGGTCAGCAGCTTGGCCTTGGACTTGCCGAACTGCATGACCCGGGAGCCGCCGCCCTGCATCTGGTTCATCAGGAACAGGAAGACCACGACGATGATCACGATCGGCAGCATCGAGAAGAGCAGGCTGACGAAGGTCGACTGCTTCTCGGGGCTGACGGTGTAACCGTCCGGGATCTGTCCGGCGGCGTACTTGGTCTGCAGGTTCTTGGCCAGGTCGGCTGCCTGGGCGTCGCCGGTGTAGGAAGCCTGGAAGTTGGAGCCGGACGGCGACTTGCCGTTGGCGCCCGGCTTCAGCTTCTGACCGTCCTGCAGCTTGATCTTGATGAGGTTCGAGTCACCGGTGGTGAGCTGCGCCGACTTCACCTGGTTGTTGTCGATCGCGCTGATGATCTGACCGGTGTCCGCCGTCTTGTAGCCGCTCGAATCCGAGACGAGCTCCATCAACGCGAACACGGCGAGGGCGGCCAGCACGACCCACATGATCGGCGCACGGAAGTATCGCTTGACGTCCATCCATGCGGGGCGTCACCGCCCCGTCCCTCCTGCCATTCAACGGGCGCTGCTCGGCTGGGGGCCGCGGCGCTTCCGATATGTGCTCGTCAGACGAGCGGTTGATTGGACCGTACCGCAGCGGGCCCCGCTCACGACGGGATCACACCACGGTGCGGTCTATTTTCCTACCCCCGCACAACGGGTGGGAACAGGGCCCTGTTCCCACCGGTCGCCCGAACGGTTCAGCCCCCGTAGACGTGCGGGGCCAGGGTGCCGATGAACGGCAGGTTGCGCAGCTTCTCCGCGTAGTCCAGGCCGTAGCCGACCACGAACTCGTTGGGGATGTCGAAGCCGACGTACTCGACGTCGATCTCGACCTTGGCCGCGTCCGGCTTGCGCAGCAGGGCGCAGACCTTCAGCGAGGCCGGACCGCGCGAACCGAGGTTGCCGAGCAGCCAGGACAGCGTCAGACCGGAGTCGATGATGTCCTCGACGATCAGCACGTCACGGCCCGCGATGTCGGTGTCCAGGTCCTTCAGGATGCGCACCACGCCCGAGGACTTGGTGCCCATGCCGTAGGAGGAGACCGCCATCCAGTCCATGGTGACCTGGCTGTGCAGGGTCCGGGCGAGGTCCGCCATCACCATCACGGCGCCCTTGAGGACGCCGACCAGCAACAGGTCCTTCCCCGCGTAGTCCTGGTCGATCCGCGCGGCCAGCTCCACCAGCTTGGCGTCGATCTCGTCCTTGCTGATGAGCACCTTCGCGAGGTCTGCGCCCATGTCGTTCTGGTCCACCGGGGATACGTCCTCAAACGTTCGGGGTCTGGGTTCGGCGGCGGTAGTACGACTGGTTCGTGCTCAGTCGCCCTGCCGCCGAAACACCAGCGTGCCACACCGCCGCACGGCTTCGACGCCCCCGGGTAGGTGCAGGGGGCCTTGGCCGCGCCAGCCGGTGACCAGCGAGTCCACGGTTTCCAGGTGCCTGGCGAACAGGTCGCCGGCCGGGCAGCCCGCGCGCAGGGCGGCGCGACGCAGCACCCGGCGGCGCACCGCGGGGGGCAGTTCGGAGAGCTTGCCCACGTCGAGCGCCCCGTCGGGGGCCCGCAGGTCGTGCTCGGCGAGGGCCGCCCACTGGTCCAGCGCGTCGGCGTCGTCGCGGAACAGCCGGGCGGTGCGGGCCAGCGCCTCCACCACGCCGCCGCCGAGGTGCTTCTCCAGCACCGGCAGCACCTCGTGGCGGACCCGGGAGCGGGTGTACGCCGGGTCGGTGTTGTGCGGGTCGTCCCAGACCGGGATGGACTGCGCGGTGCAGGCCTGCCGGGTGGCGGCCCGGTCCAGCTCCAGCAGCGGGCGGCGGTAGTGGCCCTTCTGGGCCGGCATGCCGGCCAGCGAGCGGGCGCCGGAGCCGCGGGCCAGGCCCAGCAGCACCGTCTCCGCCTGGTCGTCGCGGGTGTGGCCGAGCAGCACGGCGAGGGCGCCGAGGCGTTCCGCGGCGCGGTCGAGCGCGGCGTAGCGGGCCTCCCGGGCGGCGTTCTCCGGGCCGCCCTCGCGGCCGACGTGCACCGCGACCGCCTCCACCGGGTCCAGGCCCAGCTCGCGCAGCCGGACGGCGACCTGCTCGGCGCGTTCGGCGGAGCCGTCCTGCAGGCCGTGGTCGACGGTGACGGCGCCGACCCGCAGGCCGAGCTTGGGGGCCTCGAAGGCGGTGGCGATGGCCAGCGCCATCGAGTCGGCGCCGCCGGAGACCGCGACCAGCACCAGCGGGGAGCCGGGGGCGGCCGGGGTGCGGGGCAGGCCGGAGGGGTGGCGGCGGGCGTTGCCGATCAACGTGCCGGGCACCGTGGCGGTGGTGGCCAGCGCGGGCAGCGGGGCGGTCTGCGCCGGCGGCGCGCTGCGGGCGCGCACCGGCCCGCCCGGGGTGACGCCGGCCTCGGCGGCGAGGTCGGCAAGGGTACGGCGGACGGCGAGGCGTATCGCCGCGACAGCGGGGTGTGGGCCCATGGTTGGCACTCCTTGGCGGAGGGGGTTCGGGACCGCCTGTCAGCTCTCGGTCACCAGGCGCTCACAGATGGTCGCAGAATCCGGCCTCCGCCCACGCCACCCGCGCCAACGGCGGATCCACGGTCCCACGTACGGGTGAATGGAGAAACGTTACGTCTGCCGCCAGGTGTACGACTCGCCCGCGTGACCGTCCACGCCGGGCCGCGCCGTGACCGCCAAGGGGTCCGGTCGTCAGCCGACCACCCGGGCCACCCAGGACGCCGGGTCGTGGATCTCGTCCTTGGTGGGCAGCGTGTTCGGCGAGGTCCACACCCGGTTGAACCCGTCCATCCCGGCCCGCTCCACCACGCCGCGCACGAACACCGCGCCGTCCTGGTACTGGCGCAGCTTGGCGTCCATGCCGAGCAGGCGGCGCAGCACCAGGTCGAGCCGGCCGTTGCCGCGGTCGCGGCGGCGCTGGAACTTCTCCCGGATCTCGGCCACCGAGGGCACCACGGCCGGGCCGACGCCGTCCATCACCACGTCGGCGTGGCCCTCCAGCAGCGACATCACGGCGGTCAGCCGGGCCAGGATCTCCCGCTGCGCGGGCGTCTGCACCAGGTCGGTGAGGCTGCCCGCGGTGGAGCCGTTGCCGCGGCCGGCCAGGCCGCCGAAGGCCTCGCGCAGCCGGTCCAGCAGCGCCGACGGGTCGACGTCGGTCTGCGCCAGGAACTCCTGCACCTCGGACTGGATGTGGTCGCGCAGCCAGGGCACGGCGGTGAACTGGGTGCGGTGGGTCTCCTCGTGCAGGCACACCCAGAGCCGGAAGTCGTGCGGGTCGACGCCGAGTTCGCGCTCCACCTGGACGATGTTCGGGGCCACCAGCAGCAGCCGTCCGGGCGGCGTCGCCAGGCCCCGGCGCGGCTGGTCGAACAGGCCCTCGGGGCTGTCCGGGGCGGTGGGCAGCTCGGCGGGGGCGAAGGTCTCGTACTGGCCGAGCACCTTCCCCGACAGGAACGCCAGCACCGCGCCGACCTCCACGCCGGTGGCCTTGGCGCCCACCGAGCCGGCCGCCGCCGCGCCCGGGCCGTCCGGGCGGCGGGCCGCCAGGCGGTCCGTCAGCGGGCGGACCACGGTGCGGAAGCCCGCCACGTTGGCCCGCACCCAGCCGGGCCGGTCGACCACCAGGACGGGGGTGCCGGGAGTCTCCTCGCCCATCCCCATCCGGGTGAACTCGCGGACGTGCCGCTCGGCCTCGACGGCGTGCCGGCGCAGCTCGGAGACCACCAGGCGGGCCTCCTCCCGGCCGACCCGGGGCCCGGGCCGGGCGAGGCGCACCGCGGTCGCCACCGCGAGATCCCAGTCGACCATCTCCGCACCGCTGTTCGCGCTCGTCATGCCCTCACGGTACGTGCTCGCCACCGCCCGGGGGAGACAACGGCGGCGGCCGATCGACGGGCCGACGGGCCGTCAGCACCCGCAGGCGGCGATCTTCGCGACGATCCGGTCCATCGCGGCGCGGGCCACGAACGGGTCGGCGCCGGTCCGGGTCATCAGCGCGAACACCAGGACCCGGCCGTCGGCGTCGACCAGCGTGCCGGCCAGCGTGTTGACGCCCGCCAGGCTGCCGGTCTTGGCGCGCACGATGCCGGCCGCCTCGCCGGCCCCGGACTTCGCGCCGTACCGGCCGGCCAGGGTGCCGGTGAAGCCCGCGATCGGCAGGCCGGTGATCACCGGGCGCAGCTCCGGGTGCCGTGGGGAGGCGGCCTCGGCGAGCAGCTTCACCAGGACGGTCGGCGGCAGCTGGTTGGCCTTGGCCAGGCCGCTGCCGTCGGTGAGCACCACGCCCGTCAGCGGCAGGCCGAGCTTGCCGAGTTCGGCGGTGACGGCGCTCGCGGCGCCCTCGAAGCTCGCGGGCTGCTCGGCGGCGAGCGCGACCTGCCGGGCGACGGCCTCGGCGAGCTGGTTGTCGGAGGTGGTGAGCATCCGTTCCACCAGCCGTCCGATCTCCGGCGACTCCACCCGGGCCAGCTCGGCGGCCCCGGCGGGCGCGGTGGCCTGTCCGGCCTTGTTCTGCACGGTGATGCCTTCGGCCTTCAGCAGGTTCGCGAAGGCCTCGACGGCCTGCCCGGCCGGGTCGGACACCCGCTGCGGGGCCTCCTCCTGGGAGCGCGGGTCGGACCTGGCCTCGTCGATCATCAGCGGGGCGACCGCGGCGATGTTCGTCCCGTCGTGCTCCTTGTGCAGCAGCGGGCCGGTGTACAGCGAGGCGTCGTAGGAGAGCTTGACGCCGGTGGCGCCGGCCGCCTTCAGCGCGGCGGCGGTGCGGTGAGCCAGGTCGGCCAGCGAGGCGGGCGCGCTGTCCGCGTCCACGGGGGCGCCGCCGATCCGGACCTGGTCGACGGGCAGCACCGTCAGCGTGGGGTCGCCGCCGCCGACCAGGGTGATCTCGCCGGGGGCGCCCTGCACCACGGTGGTGGCGATCCGGCGGTCGGCCGGCAGCAGGGCCAGCGCGGCGACGGCGGTGGCCAGCTTGGTGGTGGAGGCGGGCGTCGCCGGGGTGTTCTCCTGGGCGCCTAACAGCAGCTCACCGGTGGCGGCGTCGGCGACCGCGTAGCTCAGGGTGCCCAGCGACTTGTCCTGGACGGTGCTGCCGACCGCGCTGCGCAGCGCGTTGCCGTTCGGGGCGCGACTGTCCCCGGCGTCCCCGGCGGACAGCACCGGGCCCTTGACGGGCACCGCGCGCCGCCGGTCGCCGTGCCGGTCCTGCCGGCCGTGCCCCTGCGGGTCCCCGTCCTGGTGGTGCCCGTCGTCCGGGCGTCTGCCGTGCCCGTCCGAGCGGCCTGCGCTCGGCGAGGGCTGCGCCGTCGCCGGGTCGGCGACGGTCAGCACCCCCGCGGCCAGCGCCACCCCCAGGACCCCCGCGAGCGCCGTTCTGCGCCCGCGTCCCACCCCTGTCCCTGATCTCACCGACCGGCCCCTTTCAAGAGCACTCCCCGTCGTAGGAGACACTTGGATTCTGTCAGTCCCAGACCTTGGAGGAACCGTTGGAGTTCGACGTCCTGATCGAGATCCCGAAGGGCTCGCGCAACAAGTACGAGGTCGACCATGAGTCCGGTCGCCTGCGCCTGGACCGCATGCTCTTCACCTCGACCCGCTACCCGGCCGACTACGGCTACGTCGAGGGCACCCTCGCGGACGACGGCGACCCGCTGGACGCCCTGGTCATCCTGGACGAGCCGACCTTCCCCGGCTGCCTGATCAAGTGCCGCGCCATCGGCATGTTCCACATGACCGACGAGGCCGGCGGCGACGACAAGCTGCTGTGCGTCCCGGCGACCGACCCGCGCTGGTCGCACCTGCAGGACCTGCAGGACGTGTCGGAGTTCGACCGCCTGGAGATCCAGCACTTCTTCGAGGTCTACAAGGACCTGGAGCCGGGCAAGTCCGTCCAGGGCGCCGACTGGGTCGGCCGGGCCGAGGCCGAGGCCGAGATCAACGCCTCGATCAAGCGCCTCGAGGAGCAGGGCGGCCACTGAGCCGCGACGCCCTCCGGGGCGGCCCTCAACACCCGTGCGAGGGGCGGGGGGGCCGGTTGGGACACCCCCCCCCCGCCGGGTTGTGGGGGGCCGGTCACGCGGCGTCGGAGCGCCGGCACCCCACCAAAGCGCCCCCCAGGTAA